>NZ_JBKFAI010000005.1:0-196353 GCF_053345555.1 Brevundimonas sp. M1A4_2e
GACGGCTGCGCAGGCCGCCCTATTGCCAACCCAACCAATCTCTACCCAGATCAACCTCGGACTCTTGTTATGGCTGGATGAGAAACGGGGGTCACGTCATATGCCACTTTCATCGCCCTCACCCAGCCCCTGATCGTCACCGAGGGAAAGACCGACGGCGTCTATCTTCGCAACGCCATCCGGAATTTGCCCGCGTTTCACCCTGCGCTTGGCCATATCACTCCAGAGGGTTTCAGTTTCGGAGTGAGGATCTTTAACTACGAGAACCAGACACACCAACGATTGCGAATAACGGGTGGTATCGGTCCTTTGTCCACCTTCATGATTCACTATGGGGCGCGATTGAAGCGCTATGGTCACCGCCCCTTGGCAGCCCCTGTAATCGTATTGATCGACAACGACACGGCCCTGACCAAGGAGCTAAGGGCGGCACTTGATCGAAACTACGGTGTCAAAGTTGATCTACTCACTCCCGCGTCGTTTTACCATCTGACAGACAACCTCTATCTGGTAAAGACGCCGGAGCTGGGGGCGTCAGGCGTGTCCTGTATCGAGGACTTTTTCGATACGGCGACGCGCAAGCTCCCTCTCGACGGCAAAACCTTCCATGCTGATGGAAAGGGATTCGACCCAACTCGGCATATTGGCAAATCGCCCTTCGCCAAAAAAATAGTGGCGCCCCGGGCTGCGACGATCGACTGGACCGGGTTCGCTCCATTGTTGAGTCGCATCGCCGCTGTGGTGGCGCACTACAAGCATTGATGCGCCGCGTTGTAGGATGCCCAAGTGTAGTTCGCAGCGCGAATCTCAGCCGTCAACTCGGTCGAAAGAACGGCGGCGCGGCGTCCAGCGGATACGGCGCGTGAGGGACGAGGTCAGGGCGTTTCGTCGACCTTTCTGATGAGGGCCTCGAAGGTCCGGCCGTAGTCCGTGTGCATGGCGTGCAGCCGCCGCCAGAGCCGATGGGGCATGGCGCGCTGGTGGCCGAGGTAGGCCTGGGCGTTCTGGCGGTGCCGGTCGCGCGACGTACGCCATGCCGGGGCTTGCCGCCGCCATTCGCCCGTCGGCTCCGCGTCTTGCAGAAAGGCCGCCAGGTCCGCCGTCAGAAGGTGGAAATAGCCGCTCTGTGTCATCTCCGCGAGCAGTCGATCGGCCACGGGAGCTGCTTGGGCGGGATCTATGAGCGGAAGCAGGCTTAGAAGGTCGTTGAGATTCCCGGGCGGCGTTGGGCGCGCCTCGGGCAGGATGAACCGGCGAACATCCTTGCGAACAGTCGCGAACAGGGTGCGGGCGAGCGCCCCCTCCACCGCCATCGGCGAATTGCGGAAGGCGGCGTTGCGGTCGAGAAACTCTGCAGGATAAGGGGCTGCGAAGAGGGCTGAGCTAGGGACCAGGGGCAGACAGACGGGCAGAAGGCGCGGACTACGGCGCAGCATGTTGGGCGTGACGGCGGGCGGGAGGCGGTTCGGGAACAGGGTGAGACCCGCGTTCAGATAGGCCTCGGCCACCAGTTGGGAGCAGAAGCGAGACGAGACCTTGGCGGCGCGCCGGGGCTTCATCGTGGTGAGTACGGCCCCCAAGGCGTCATAGGTGTTGAAGGCGAGATTTCGCGCCTCAATCGCGGCCCGAGCTGCGTGGCCGGCGTTCTCGGGCGCGACCCGCAACAGGGCCCAGCGTTTCGGCTGAACCACGGGCACCCGGGCGAAGGACAGGCTGCGCACGCCGTCAGGCATGGCCTCAATGAAGTCCTCGCCGACCCAGATCATGGCGTGGCTAAAGCGTCCACCGGTTACGGCTGCGACAAAGGCGCTGTTGAGGCCACCGCCACGTTCCAGGACCACATCGCCGAGTTGAAGGTGATCCGGATCGAACAACTGGACATCCGGCGAGGCTGCACGGGAGGAGGCGAGCTGGCGCATGCTTCTCGTCTATTCAAAATGGAAAAGGCGTGAACGGCCAGTAAGAGAGCGCTCTTGCTGTGATTCTTCGCAACGAAGATATTTCGTCCTTGGCGAGGCGCTAAAACTCGCACCCGCTCTGACTATGGTGGGCAGAGATACTAAACGGCCACCGGGACTGCGGCGGCGACCAGCGCCGCCAAGGCGACCTGGACGTCGGTGTAGAGATCGACCTCGGCGCCGCCTGCGTCGATCTCGACCACGAGAGAATAACGGGCCTCGCGTGGTTGTTCGCCACGGCGGAGTTGGGATTTCCACCAGCCACCTACGGGGTGGACGGCGAGGACAGATCGGCGCGCCAAGTCGCTCGCGGCGCAGGTAATTTCGTCGCGCTGCACCGAGCCGACGTCACGGCGGCGTGCGCCGAAGCGCCAGCCATCCTGATCGCCGCCGGCCTGAGTGAGGTCCAGGCCGGCTTCATCGGCTTGCGCCGCCGCATTGATCCTCTGTTCGAACTTGGCCGCGGATTCATCGGCGCGCTTCAGCTTGAACCGAAGACCGTGAGACCCGTATTGCAGCTTCCGACCGCGTGCCGCCTCGGCCGGGTTTGGCTCGATGAAGGTGGAAAGGGTCACCCTAAGGGTGACCTCCCGCGCTCCGAGCGCGCGGAGCCGTTCGATCGGCCAAGGCAGGGCGTGCAGTTTGATATGGTTATGGACGGCGGGGCCGCCGTTGGCGCCAGGTGCATAGGGGGTGATCGCGTCCTCCACGATCAGGGTGACCATGTCGTCGGCGGATCGGATCGCTCGAGACAGGTCAGGGACGCCGTAGCCGTACCTCTGGAACAGGGGCTCGTAGTGACCCTTGTTGGGGTGCTCGGGCAGATGGGCGAGCATCGGCGTCGTCCATCGGGCGGACGCGACCATGAGGGCGCGAATGGTTTCCGGCCACCGGTCGGGGTGATGGGTCCAGGTCTGCGCGGCGAGGCGGCCGGCGAGGGCCGTAGCAGCGCTTGTCGCCTCAATGGTTGCGAACTGTTGGTTAGCCGGCGTGCCTGAAGTGGTCAGAAGGCAAAGGTCCCTATGGGCAAAGGCCGGGGGGAAGTTTGTCATCAACAGATTGCCGCCTTCCAGCACGATGTCCGGCTTTAGCGGCCAGACGCCGGCCCATGAGGCAGTCTTGCTGTGAGGCGACAGATCTCCACCCGTCGCCAACGGTTGGCCCACGCCGGGATCTACGAGCACGGACTTGTCGGTGAAGGCCCCAACGGTAAGGGCGTTCCAAGCCTGAGCCGGGGCCTCGATCTCCTGGTCCCCATGGTCGCAGACGGCATGGTAGGCGTCGGTCTGGTGCAAATCCGTTGGTACATTGCCCGCGCTGGTAACAATCAGGCGGCGGTGCGTCTTGTTGCCGGAGACGCCGGCCGCGAGTTGGTCGAGTTCCGTAGACCAGGAGGTGGGCGCGCCATCGTGGGGGTGGTCGTCAGGCGTGCTTAAGGCCAGGACGAAGACTCTGTCGCGATCAGCTTCCGCCTCGGCGGCGTTTACGCCCCGGCGGGTGACGGCGCCGAGCAGGTAATGAGGATTGATTCCGGCGTCGGGGATCAGCTTGACCGATTCCAGCCTGTGAGAGATCTCGATGGGAGAAAGGGTCTCGAGCGTAGTCGTCAGGTCGCCATAGAGGGCGAGGCCGGCCATTCTGGATCCGTGGTCGTGGATATCGTCCAGGCCCCAGGCGGGATCAGCCGCGAACCGGTCCGCCGCAGACAGGGCGGGAGCGAGAAGGGGATGGCCCAAGGTGACGCCTGTATCGAGCAGGGTCACCCGTACGGGATTGGTCTGCTCGTCCGCGAAGGTCGTGCGGTCCAGAAGTTCATCCGACCACTCGGGTTGCTCCTCGACAGGCAGGCCGTCGAAGAAGTCCGCCGTGGTGGCCGGCTTCGCCAGCGCAGAGACCATAGCGGCTGTGTCACGGATGAGTGCCGTCAGGGCGGTTCGGCTGGCAGTGACCCGGATGATCGTCTGTTCCGGGAAGTGCAGGCGGTCTGCCGCTACGTGGAGGTTCGCCGCGGCGGCGGCGTCGACGAGGGTTTGCACCTGGCCGGGGGTGACCCAGACCTCCCAGTCGACAACGTCGACGGCGTTGGCCGGGAAGGCCTCTTCCGGGCCTCGCCACAGCGTGCGAAGGGTGGCCTGCTGGAGCGTTCCGATGCTTTGGACGAGGTCGGCGTTCTTTCGGCGCCCGCTTGGCAGATCTTCATCGCGGAAGGCCGCGACCTTCTTCTCGAGCTGGCTCACAGCCTTGGCAGGAGCGAAGAAAACCAGTTCGCCCCGGTCGTCAGGGGCGGGGCCGGCCTTCCTGGATTTCAGCAAGGTCAGGCCGGACTTGTCGAACTTCTCGGTATCGATGGGTTCGCCGGCCCGCCCGGTTAGGGCGATATAGGCACCTGCGCGATCCTCCGCAGGCCGCAGGTCTTCAAGGGCCTGCAGAATGGCCTGTGCGTGACCAGCGCGGTCAGCGACGTTACTCGGTCGGCGACTTCCGCCGCCGGCCGCGGGTGGGCGGAAGTTCTGGGCCAGGCCCGCGATCGGAACCAGGATGTGGGGTTTGTCGCGCGGAGCCATTCGTATCGCCGATGAGCTGCAAGTTGCGTCGCCGTTCGAGGGCGTCGAGGAGCACGGGGGTGGAAATGTTTTCGAGCCCTGAGAGCAGCGCGCGGCGCGCGGCGTCCTCGGTCCCGCGGATCAGATCCGCAGTCGACAGTCCGGCGGCGGTCTCGGATACCTGCTTCCAGGCGATACGGCCGGTCTGGAAGCCGCTCAACCGCCGCCGCACAGTTTGTTCGATGGCTTTGGCGTCGGGAAGTTCATATCTCAGGACGACATCGAAGCGCCGCAGGATGGCGGAGTCCAGAAGTTCAGGAACATTGGTCGTGGCGACGATGATCGACGGACCGGGATCCTCCTCCAAGAACTGAAGGAAGGAGTTCAGGACACGGCGCGCCTCGCCGACGTCGTCGCCGCGTGTCCTCGATCCAGCCAGTGCGTCGATCTCGTCGAAGAGATAGACGCCGCGGGTCGTGCGCACCGCATCGAAGACTGTGCGGAGTTTGGAGGCCGTCTCGCCGAAGTATTTGGTGATGAGGCCGTGCAGCAGCACGTTGAACATCGGGAATTTGAGTTCGCCGGCCAGAGCTGCGGCCGTCATGGTCTTGCCAGTGCCGGGAGGCCCGGAAAGCAGCACCTTCCGTCGCGGCGGCAATCCGTGAGCCTCGAGGCGATCACGCTGGCGGGTCTCTGCCACTAGATGCTGGAGCTCGTCCTGGATCGATCCGGGCAGGATCAGGCTTGAGAGCCTAGTGGACGGATAGCTCGCACCAACGAGCTCGCCGAGCTCTCCGCGTGGCGTGGCCAGCAGGGCTGGTCCGGAAGAGGCGGAGCGACGCGGCGTTTTCCCCGCGTCTGCCCAAGCGCGCAGTTGCTCCGCGAGCCGGACATGGCCCTTCTGATCCTCCGCCGCAGCAAGCTGCATGGCGAGATCGAAGAAGCGTGTCTCGTCTCCCTCTGCGTGACTCTTGATGAGTCCGATGAGCTGCTGAGCTGAAGCCATGGCTAAGGTTAATACGCGGTGATTGCCAAGAAGTTGATTCCGGATATTGCACCCTACGCGGGGCGAAGGTGCGGCGATAGCGGATGCTGGCGCTGGGAGAGTTCAGACTCATCCTGGCCTGCCACTGTCCAGTGTCGCTCAGGCTGCGAGGCCTGCAGCAATCAGGTGGAGAGATTCTGGGCGCAGGTGGGTATAGCGTCGGAGCATTTTCCAATCCTTGTGACCGGTAACGAGCGCGACCTGCTGGATCTGAAAGCCTGCCTCGAACAGTCTGCTGGTCCCTTCATGACGAAGGTCATGAAAATGCAGGTCCGCGATTCCGAGGCTTTTGCAGGCCCTTGTGAACGCCGCGCCGGCTGATCGATGATTGAAGGGGAAGATTCGCAGGTCCGCATTCGAGCGGGCAGGGCGCTGGCATTCTATCAGCGCGACTGGGTCGAAACCGGAGACGGATAGAAGTGGGATTCGCTGGTCGTTTCCCGTCTTCGCGCGAGGGTCTTTTCGGTCGCGAATGGTTAGCATCTTGGTCCGGGCTGCGTAGTCATCCCAGACGACGTTGAAGATCTCTTCCTGGCGCATCGCCGTGGCTATCGCGAAGCGAATGACGGCTCCCATGGGTATAGTTTGGCGGGGCATATCTTCGAAGTGGCTGATCAAAAGCTCCAGTTCTTCGTCGCTGGGCCGGCGATCCCGCTCGACACCCTTGCCAATCAGGCCAAGACGTTTGAGGGCGAGACGGGCCATATCAATGGCTTCAACCGAAACCGTCAGGCCGTGAACCGCCGCGGCATGGGAGAGGATGAGCTTGATCGCACCGATATCGATGCTCAACGTCATGGGCCCGGCGCCTTCGGTGGCGCGCTCCCGACCGAAGTCGATGAACAACTGCCGATCCAATTGGGCGATCTTCTTCCCGCCCAGGCGCGCCTTCAGCATCTTGAGCGTCGCCGCTTTCGACCGCCTGGGCGCCTTCCCGACGGACTTCATGTCCTCAATATGTAGGTCAATCAACTCGCCGAACGTACGAAGCCGCGCTGACCGAGAGGGGGTAGGCGTCTCGCCGCGATCAATCCGACCTTCGGCTTCGGTGGCCCATCGCCGTGCATCGTCGCGTTTGAGGAAGGTCTCGCTTATATAGCGACCCTTCCGTCTCACCTGGACCCGCCACGTTCCTGACGGGAGTTTCGAGTACGTCGCCATTTCGTGTGCGCTCTGTGTGCACTGAGGTGTCGAAAACTCGGAAAAAACGTCGCAACGCGTCGTAAATTTGAGCGCCTGCGCCACCTTCCAACTTTTTGATCTTACTGAAAAAATGTCTATAAATCAAGCTCATAGACTGTCCGTGGCGCCGATGATGGACTGGACCGACCGAAACTGTCGGGCGTTTCATCGTGCGTTGAGCGCGCGCGCCCTGCTGTATACGGAGATGGTGACGGCGCCGGCGGTGATTCACGGCGATCGGGACCGCCTGCTGGGCTTTGACGCGGTCGAGCATCCGGTGGCGCTGCAACTCGGCGGCTCGGACCCGGCCCAGCTGGCCGAGGCCGCGAAGATCGGCGAGTCGTATGGCTATGACGAGATCAACCTGAATGTCGGCTGCCCTTCAGATCGCGTGCAATCGGGCCGTTTCGGCGCTTGTCTGATGCGCGAGCCGGAGCTGGTGGCCGACTGCATGGCGGCGATCAAGGAGGCGGTCGCCGTGCCCGCCACCGTCAAATGCCGCATCGGCGTCGATGATCAGGACCCGCAGGAGAGCCTGTTCGCCACGGTCGACGCCTCGGCGGCGGTGGGGATCACCCACTTTGTCGTCCACGCGCGCAAGGCCTGGCTGAAGGGCCTGTCGCCCAAGGAGAATCGCGACGTGCCGCCGCTGGATTATGATCTGGTGCGGCGACTGAAGCGCGAGCGGCCGCATCTGACCATCTGCATCAACGGCGGCATCGGCGACCTGGACCAGGCCGAGGCGCATCTGGACGCCTCGGACGGGGTGCAGTTGGACGGCGTCATGCTGGGGCGCGCGGCCTATCACGAGCCGGCGCTGATGGGGCAGGTGGACCGCCGCATCTTCGGCGAGGCTGTTGAAGACGTGGACGTCTTCGAGGCGCTGGAGCGTTACCGCCCCTATATGGCGGCGCGGCTGGACCAGGGCGCCAATCTGGCGAGCATGACTCGGCACATGCTGGGGCTGATGCACGGCCGGGCGGGGGCGCGGGCCTTTCGTCGCATCCTGACCGTGGAGGGCGTGAAGCCCGGCGCGGGGCTGGAGGTGGTGGATCGCGCGGTCTCGGCCGTGCGTGAGGCCGAAGCGCGGCAGGCCCGTCTGGGCGAGAGCGAAGAAGCGGCCTGATTCCTTAGACGTCACCTATTTCTCTCGTCATCCCGCGGTCTTGTTATGCTCGCCGGAGGATGGCGAAAGGGACCCGCCTTGCACCCTTTCCGGGATGACGCTGCCGGGCTGTGCGGCTAAGCCATCGGCCATGAGCGCCCTTCCCCTATCCGAACTCGTCCTGATGCTCGCCGCCCTTGTCGGCGCCGGGGCGATCGCCGGAGTGATCGGCGGCCTGTTCGGCGTCGGCGGCGGGACGGTGCTGGTGCCGGCGCTGTTCTACGCCTTCTCGGTGCTGGGCGTGGGCGGCGAGAGCAATTTGCACGTCGCCATCGGCACCTCGCTGCTGACGATCGTCGCCACCTCGCTAAGGTCGCTGGCCACGCACCGGGCGCATGGGGCGGTGGATGAGACGGTGCTGAAGACCTGGACGCCGTGGGTGGCGTTCGGCGGTCTGGTCGGGGCGGCGATTGCGGGCTTCACCTCGATGGAGGGTCTGGCGGTCGTCTATGGCGCCTGTCTGCTGTTGGTCGCGGCGCAGATGGGGGTGATGCCCGAGCGGTTCACCCTGAGAAAAGACCTGCCGACGGGCTGGGGCCGTCGCGGGGCGGGGACAGGCATCGGCCTGCTGTCCGCCATGATGGGCGTGGGGGGCGGCAGCTTCGGCGGCATGATGATGACCCTGTGCGGACGGCCGATCCATCAGGCGGTCGCCACCGCCTCGGGCTTCGGCCTGGCGATCGGGGCGGCGGCTGCGTTGGGTTTCGCCTTTTTCGGCTGGGATGCGCCGGGGCGGCCGCCGCTGTCGCTGGGTTATGTCAATGTGCCGGCGGCGGTGATCATGGGGCTGCTGACGGCGCTGACGGCGCCCTATGGCGCGCGGCTGGCGCACCGGCTGGACCGCAAGATCCTGCGCCGGGCGTTTGCGGCCTATCTGTTGCTGACGGCCCTGTCGGTGGTGCTGAAGGCGCTGTGAGCGCGACTAAGTAGATGCCCGCAGGCGGGCGCTAACACTTTGTCGAACAACGGCGGGGTAGGAGCGAGGCTGAACCTCCCTCTGTCTGAGCCGTGAGCCATGCTGCAGAACCTGTCCGTGCCCAAGAAGCTGATCCTGTCCTTTATGGCGGTGATCGGGGCCTGCGGGGCGGCGACCCTGATCGTCCTGTGGTGCGTGGTCTCGCTGCAGCGCGCCGACGCGGCGGACCTGACGTCGCGCGAGGTGATGAAGGCGTCCGACCGCCTGCTGGCCGCCGCCGTCGAGCAGCAGAACGCCATGCGCGGCTATGTCGCCAATCGCGACCCGGCCTTCATCGAGGTGTTCGACACGAGCGGCGCCGACGTGAAGGCGCGCATGGCGGACCTGGCGGCGTCGGATGTCGAGGGCGCCTATGTCGCCGAACAGACGGCCCTGATCGCCGCCGCCGCTGCATTCGAGAAGAGCGCTGCAGAGATCATGGCTCTGGCCCGCGATCCCGCAGCCGATGGTGCGGCGCAGTCGCAGGCGGCCGCCGGCGCCCGCCTGACAGACATTCGCCAGGCGGTCGGCGCCATCCAGACCAGGGAGGCGGCTCAGGCCCAGGCGCGCGCCGAGGCCAAATCCGCCGCCTTTGTTCAGGCCTATGTCTCCTTCGCCATCGGCGGGGTGCTGGCTCTGGCCATCGCCGTGGCCGCCGCCCTGTGGCTGATCGGCGCCCTCAGCCGCCCGGTGGAGGCCATGACCCGCGCCATGGGCCGTCTGGCCGGCGGCGATCTGAACGTGGCCATTCCGGCGATGGGCCGCCGCGACGAGATCGGGCGCATGGCCGACGCCGTCCTGACCTTCAAACAGAACGCCGAAGAGAAGGCGCGTCTGGAGGCCGAGGCCGAGGCCGCGCGCCTGGTCGCCGAAGCCGAACAGCAGGCGCAGGCCGCCCGCGACGCCGAGGCCGCCCGCCAGCAGGCCCAGGTGGTCCAGGGCGTGGCCAGGGGGCTGGAGCGCCTGTCGGGCGGCCAGTTGGCCTTCCGTCTGAACGACCCGTTCGCGCCGGAATATGAAGGCCTGCGCACCGACTTCAACGCGGCGATGGATCGGCTGCAGGGCGTGATGCGGGTCATCGTCGAACGCGCCGCCGCCATCGGCGCCAGCGCCCGCGAGATCAGCCACGCCTCCGACGACCTGTCGCGCCGCACCGAACAGCAGGCCGCCAGCCTGGAAGAGACGGCGGCCGCTCTTGAGCAGATCACCGCCACCGTGGCCCGTTCGGCCGAGGGCGCGATAGAGGCGGGCGGCGTGGTGCGCGGCGCCCGGTCCGAAGCGGTCGAGGGGCAGGCCGTGGTCGGCCGCGCCATCGCCGCCATGAGCGCGATCCAACAATCCTCGAACCAGATCGGCGCCATCATCGGCGTGATCGACGAGATCGCCTTCCAGACCAATCTGCTGGCCCTGAACGCAGGGGTAGAGGCGGCGCGGGCGGGCGACGCCGGGCGCGGCTTCGCCGTGGTGGCGTCCGAGGTGCGGGCCCTGGCCCAGCGCTCGGCCTCTGCGGCCAAGGAGATCAAGGCGCTGATTTCGGAATCCGGCCGTCAGGTCGGAGCGGGGGTGGCGCTTGTGGGCGACACCGGCCAGGCGCTGGAGCGGATCGCCGGTCAGATCGAACGCCTGACGACCATCGCCGAAGAAATCGCCGCGTCTTCGCAGGAGCAGTCCAGCGGCCTGCAGCAGGTCAATATCGCCGTGACCCAGATGGATCAGGTTACGCAGCAGAACGCGGCCATGGTCGAGCAGTCGACCGCCGCCAGCCATGCTCTGGCTTCGGACGCGGTCGAGCTGGATCGGATGATGGGGCAGTTCGCGTTGGACGACGTGCGTGATCTGGACGCGCGCGGGCGGATGGAGGCCCTGGCGCGGGCGGTGGCGTAGGGCGCCGACCCTCTCCCTCCCCGTCCCGGTGAGGGTGGTCGCGAAGCGACCGGGTGGGGAGGGCGAGGTGATCCTGAGCGCCCCCACACCACCCACCCGCCGTCATTCTCGGGCTTGACCCGAGAATCCAGCCCCGCAACGCCTGAACCGTCGTGAGGGCTGATGTGGTCGCCGTCGTGTTTGCTGGACTCTCGGGTCAAGCCCGAGAATGACGGCCAGATAGAAGACGCGCACCCATCGCCCTGCCGTCCCCACCCGGCTTCGCCTTGCAGGCTCAGCCACCCTCCCCGGGACGGGGAGGGAGAGGCGCGCGTTTGGATTACGCCGCCGCCTTCAGCGTCACCGTATCCAGCGCCCGGGCCAGGTCAGCCAGGATGTCGTCCTGATGCTCCAGTCCGACCGACAGGCGCAGCAGGCCGTCGGTGATGCCAGCGGTCACGCGCGCCTCGGGCGTCATGGCGGCGTGGGTCATGGTGGCCGGGTGGGCGATCAGACTTTCAACGCCGCCCAGGGATTCGGCCAGGGTGAAGACCTCCAGCCCCTCGATGACCGCGCAGACCGCCTCGGTCCCGCCGGTCAGTTCGAAGCTGAGCATGGCGCCCGGCCCCGATTGCTGGCGCGACGCGAGCGCATGGCCGGGGTGGCTGGGCAGGCCCGGATAGTGGATGGCCTTGACCGCCGGATGCTGCTCCAGCGCCGCCGCGACCAAGGCTGCCGTCGCCTGCTGGCGCTCGATGCGGGTGAACAGGGTCCGCAGGCCGCGCAGGGTCTGATAGGCGTCGAACGGCGAGCCGGTGACGCCCAGGCAGTTGGCCCACCAGGCCAGCTGTTCATGATCGGCTGGATCGGCCGCGATCACCGCGCCGCCGACCACGTCGGAATGGCCGTTGATGTATTTGGTGGTCGAGTGGACCACGATGTCGGCGCCCAGCTCCAGCGGCCGTTGCAAGGCCGGCGACAGGAAGGTGTTGTCGGCGACCACCTTGGCCCCCACGGCGTGGGCGCGGCGACAGACCTCGGCGATGTCGGTGACGCGCAGCAGGGGGTTGGACGGCGTCTCGACCAGCACCAGCCTGCAGCGGTCGGCCAGGGCGGCGTCCAGCGCGGCGCTGTCGTTCTGATCGACGAAGGCGACGCGGAAATGCCCCTTCTTCGCGCGGGCGGTCAGCAGGCGGTGGGTGCCGCCGTAGCAGTCGTGCGGAGCGATCAGCAGGTCGCCGGGCTCCAGCAGGCTGAGCGGCAGGTCCACCGCCGCCATGCCGGTGGCGGTGATGACGGCCCCGGCGCCGCCTTCCAGCTCGGCCAGCGTCTCGGCCAGCACGTCGCGGGTCGGATTGCCCGAGCGCGAATAGTCGTATTTGCGCGGCTGGGCGAAGGCGGCGAAGGAATAGTTCGACGACAGATACAGGGCCGGCATGACCGCGCCGTGGGCCGTGTCC
The DNA here is from genome assembly GCF_053345555.1 of Brevundimonas sp. M1A4_2e. Classification (NCBI taxonomy): domain Bacteria; kingdom Pseudomonadati; phylum Pseudomonadota; class Alphaproteobacteria; order Caulobacterales; family Caulobacteraceae; genus Brevundimonas; species Brevundimonas sp. M1A4_2e. Next base: position 12,172 of record NZ_JBKFAI010000005.1, read on the forward strand.
GTATCGACGCCCGAGCGGGCGGCGATGGTGCGGGGATCGGCAGGACGGGCGCGGCTCATTGGTCGATGTCCTTCAGTACGGAGGTCAGGATGTCGCCGACCAGTCTGTCTTCCTTCAGGAAGGCGTCGTGGCCGTAGACGGAAGCGTGTTGTTCGAAGCGCCAGAGGTTGGGCAGGCGATCGGCCAGCTCTCGCATGTCGTCGATGGGGCACAGGCGATCGGTGGTGAAGCCGACCAGGGTAACGGGCGCGCTGATGGCCTCCGGCTCGACGCGGTGGCGGTCGATGGAATCCGAAAGGGTCAGCCAGCGCGAAGGGGTGGTGCGGTCGCGATAGGCCCGGCCGCGCGAGGTCAGGTAGTCGCACACCGGATAGGCCTGGCCGGCGTGGCTGGGAGCCTCGGAATCGAAGCGGTCGCCGAACTCTTCCTGGGTGCGATAGGTGGTCATGGCCAGTTCGCGCGCCAGACCCACGGCCTGATCGATGCGACCCGTTTCAAGGCCCAGTTGCAGGATGCGACGCTGAATGCCGCGCCAGGCGGTGGCCAGCGGGTGAGGGCGGTGAGCGGCGGACACGACCACCAACTGCTCGGCCCAGTCCGGGAAGAGCTCGCCGAAGGCCAGGGCGATCATGCCGCCATAGGAACAGCCGATGAAGGCGGCGACCTTGTCCACGCCCAGATGGTCCAGAAGGTGGGCCAGCAACCGCGCCTGATCCTGGGTGGTGATGGTCAGAGGGGCTTTGGGCTCCGTCACGCCCTCGCCGAATTCCGGCGCGAAATCAAAGGCCAGGACACGGAAACGGGTCAGGTCGATCGGCGCGCGCACGCCCACGGCGCCGGACCACCAGCCCAGGCCTTTCGTTTCGGTGCGATGGACGTAACGGTCGGCGGAAATCCCGCCCGCGACCACGATCAGGGGGGCGCCCGGCTTGCCGTGCAGGCGGCCGACGACCCGCTTCTGGGTCAGGGTTCCGCCGAAATCCAACTCGAAGCCGTCCGGGATCGGAACCACGACGTCATGGGCGCCCTCGCGTTGCAGCAGTTTGGACGGGCGGCGCGCGGAAGCCGACCGACAGGCGGGCTCTTCGGCGGGGGACGCGGGGTCGATCAGGGCCAGGGTCATGGGTCTCGGTCACTCAGCAGATACGGCTCGCCAAGGAACCCATGCAGTGACAGACCTGTGGCGCGTCGCCTCGTCGACGCTCCACCCATCTCTCGCGGTCCATTCAGGCAAGCCCGAAGAACCCCGCAGGAGTTGGCACCGTTTCGGGCGGAACCCGATGGTTGCCCCGGCGTCAAAGGGCCTAATCCCTCAGCCGGTCTTGATGAGTGAGCTTACGGTGCGGTTGCGAACAGCGCCGGTCAAGCGAAAAATTTCACCCCTATCTGGCGGCGGCGCTCGACTTGAGCGGTCAAAACGGCGGTCGCGGGCTTCGTCGCGAAAAATTATTCCGGCGCGGGGTTGACGCGGCGCGGCGCCCTGGCTCACCCTAAGGCACGATTTTCAACCGGACGCCGCCTGTGCCTTACCGCCTCGCCAGCATGAAGACGACCATGATCGCCGCCTCGGCGACGGGTCTCTTCGCGTCCGCCATTACCACCACCGGTACCACCACCATGCCCTTGCGGGCGGGGACCGGATGATGCGCGCCGTCTAGGCGAGAAACGCAGAAAACCGATCACCCGCCCGGACCCCCGGGCGGGTTTTTTATTGCCTCAGATCCACTCCAGACCGCCCCAGCTCCCTCGAAATCCTCCCCCCGACCCAGCCTCCAGGAAACGCCCAATGTCCGCCTCGCTCGCCCTCGTCGCCGATCAGCCCAAACTGGTCGAACAGCTCGCTCCCGCCGCCGTCCCCGCCGCCGAAGTGGTGGTGCTCAAGTTCGGCTCCTCCGTCTTGCGAGACGCCTCTCAGGCCCCCGCCGTCGCCAGCGAAATCTACAGCCACGTCCGCGCCGGCCGTAAGGTGGTCGCCGTCGTCTCCGCCCTGGCGGGCCAGACCGACAAGCTGCTGTCGGAGGCGCGCAGCCTGGGCCTGGACCACGAGAACGAACTGCTGCCCGCCTATGTCGTGCTGGGCGAAGAGAAGGCCGCCGCCCTGGTCGCCGTCGCCTGCGATCGGGTCGGGCTGGACGCCATCGGCCTGTCGGTGCGGGAACTGGGCATCGTCGCCGAGGGGCCGAGCCAGCACGCCCGCCCGGTGTGCCTGAAAGGCGATCATCTCCAGCGGGCTCTGGAGGCGCATGAGGTGGTGGTCGTTCCGGGCTTCGGCGCCGTGCGGCCCAACGGCCGCGTCGCCCTGCTGGGCCGGGGCGGATCCGACCTGACGGCGGTGGTTCTGGCGGCTGAGCTGGGGCTGGACCGCGTGCGTCTGGTCAAGGATGTCGACGGCCTCTACGACCGCGATCCGGCTGTCAGCGCCGGGACGCCCCTGCGCTATCGCCGCGCCAACTGGGACACGGCGCGCCAGGTGGGCGGGGCGCTGGTCCAGCATGACGCCATCGACCTGGCGCAGGCCCGCGCGGTCGAGATCGAAGTGGCCGCCCTGGGCCGCGCCGAGGGCACGGTGGTCGGCGATCGCGGCGCCCCTCCCGGCCCGGTGCAGGCCGCGGCGCCGCTGAAGGTGGCCGTGGCCGGGTGCGGGGTCGTCGGCGGCGGCCTGCTCAGCCGCCTTCTGCCCGACAGCCGCTTCGAAGTCGTCGGCGTCCTGGTCCGTAATCCGAAGAAACCGCGCGACGTCGCCGCGCCGGCCGACCTGTTCACCAATGACGTGGACGCCCTGCTGGCCAAGAAGCCGGACCTGCTGCTGGAGGCCCTGTCCGAGGGCGAGGCCGGACACGCCCTGATCCGTCGCGCCTTGGAGGCGGGCTGCGACGTGGTCAGCGCCAACAAGCAGGCCGTGGCCCGCGATCCGGCGGGGCTGCAGGCCCTGGCCGACGCCCACGGCTGTCGCGTCGCCTGGTCGGCCTCGGTCGGCGGCGGCTCGCCGATGATCGAGACCCTGCGCGCCGCCCGCGCCGCCGGTCCGGTGGTCGGTTTCGAGGCGGTGCTGAACGGCACGGTCAACTTCATGCTGCAGCGTCTGGGTGAGGGGGCGACCTTCTCCGACGCCCTGGCCGACGCCCGCGCCGCAGGTTTCGCCGAGGAGGACCCGTCGTCGGACCTGGAAGGCTTCGACGCCGAGGCCAAAGTCAAACTGTTGGCGTTCGAGGCCTTCGGCCGCTCGCCCGACGCCCTGCCGCGCGATGTCCTGGCCGCCGAAACGCCGTTGGGCGAGGCGCCGGTGCGCCAGATCGGCGCTTGTTTCGACCGCGACGGCGAACTGGACGCCTATGTCCGTCTTGACGGCGCGCTTGAGGACGCGCTCTTCCTGTCGCTGAACGGAGAGCGCAACGCCTTGAAGGTCTATGGTCAGGACGGACGGGTGTGGACGTGCAAGGGGCGCGGCGCAGGGCGCTGGGCCACCACCGAGAGCGTTCTGGCCGATGTCGCCGACGTCATGCGCGCCCGGCGCGCCGCTGCGGAGCTTGTCTAGTTATGGCCGTCTTCACGCCCGTCACGCCGCAACAGGCCGACGACTATCTCATGCGCTACCCCCTCGGCGGGCTGGTCGAACTGACCCCCATCGCCGAGGGGGTCGAGAACACCAACTATCGCCTGGTGACGGATCGGGGCGCCTATGTCCTGACCCTGTTCGAGGGGCGGACCGACCCGTCGGCCCTGCCGTTCTGCCTGGGGTTGACCGGGCGTTTGGCGGCGCAAGGGTTCCCCACGCCCGCGCCTGTGGCGGATCGCGAGGGCCAGGTGATCGGTCGCCTGAATAATCGCGCCGCCGCCATCGTTGAATGGACGCCGGGCGCCTGGAAGCGTCAGCCGACGGACAAAGACCAGTATCGCGCCGGTCAGGTGCTGGCCCTGCTTCATCTGGATGCGGTCGACTATGAGGGCGTGCGCGAGAACCCCGTCGGGCCGCGCGCCTGGGCGGATCTGGCCGCGCGCTGCGATACGGTCGCTGCGGGCGAGGATCGCAGGATGCTGGAGCAGATGCAGCGCCTGCTGCCCGATCTGGCCCGACCGTGGAGCGACCCGACCTTGCCGCGCGGACCGATCCACGCCGACTACTTCCCCGACAACGTCCTGTTCGCGGTGAACGAGCATGGGGCGACGGACGTGGGCGGGGTGATCGACTTCTACTTCGCCTGCATCGACGTGCTGGCCTATGACCTGGCCATCGCGCTCAGCGCCTGGGGCTTCGACGCCGAGGGGCGACCCATGCCGTCGGCCCTGCGCGCCTTCCAGAAGGGCTATGAATCCGTGCGTCCTCTGTCGGACGCCGAGCGTCAGGCCCTGCCGGAACTCGGCGCGGCGGCGGCGGTGCGCTTCACCCTGACGCGCCTGCACGACCAGCTGTTCCACGACCCGGCCAACCTGGTCACGCCCAAGGACCCGGCGCCCTTCTTCCGGCGGCTGGACTACTGGAAGGCGGCGGAGGCGGTGTGAGGGGGCTTGGCCCATGCGAGAGGCCGCTTTGATCCCAGGCGGCGGTCCGAGGGGTTCATGCTCCGACGCTTGAATCCTCAGCAAAACGGCGGCTCGTCGGAGCCGCCGTTTCTTCATTAAGCGATGGAAGGCGCCTAGGCCGGCATACGCCGTCTCTGGACAGTCAGGGCCGCGCCGGCAGCCAGCAGGACGCCCAGCAAAATCATCGCCCACTCGCTCATGGTCGGGACAGCGGCCGGAGGCGACGAAGGCGTCGGCCCGATGAACGGCCCGGCTGCTTGAGGGCCTTGCCCCACGGATACAGCGCCGACCACGGCGTTGGCGGCGGTATCGATCACTGTGACGATGGTCGAGCCAGGGTTCGTCACATAGGCGCGATGGCCGGTCGGCGTCAGGCCGATTTCGGCGGGGTTAGGTAGCCCGACGATGGTGTCGACGATGGCGTTGGTCGCCGTGTCGACAACGATGACGTCATCCCTGTTTGTGGCGTAAACATATGCGCCGTCCGGCGTTACGGCGACGCTAGTGGGCTGACCCATGATCGCCACGGTCGTCGTCACAGCGTTGGAGCCGGTGTCGATCACATACAGTTTGGTTGTCTGATAGCTAGTGACATAGACTCGCGCGCCGTCGGGAGAAACCGCGATATCACGAGGCGAAACCATGCCGGTGATGGTGGCGCTTACGGTATTGGTGCTGGTGTTGATGACCGAAATGTCGCCGGAGATCCAGTCTCCGACATAGAGGCGGGCGCCGTTAGGGCTTATCGCACTGCCTTCAAGAAGCCCTCCAACCGGGACATTGGCGACCACGGTGTTGGAGGCGGTGTCGATGACCGAAACCTCACCGTTGACCAGGTTAACGTAGAGGCGGGACCCATTCGGGGCGATGCTCATGGCTCGGGGGCTAGCCGCCACCGACACAGTCGCGGTGACAACCTTTGACGACGCGTCAATCACCGAGACAGTGTTGGAGCCGGAATTGGAGACGTAGACGCGAGCCCCGTCGGGACTCACGGCCACCCCTTCGGGCGCCTGGCCCACGGGTATAGTGGCGATCACGGTGTCTGTGGCGACATCGATGACCGAGACGGTGTTGTCGGTTTCGTTGGCGATATAGGCCCTCTGTGCAGAGGCGGTCCCCGCGCCCGCAATGACCATCAGGCCGAGGAATGTCGCAGCAAGAAACTTGCTGAAATTTTCGATCATTGCTTTCTCCGAAGCGATCTCCAGGAGACCCCTGCTCCTTATAAGATCGCTGGAAAATCTCTGTTTTTAGTTTATGGTCAAGCTTTATTTGGCCGCGATCTGCGGTGCTCGCGCGCCTGCTTCCATAGGTCGGTCCTTCCCACGCAACGATCTCGGCGCGGGTGCTGTCGACGGGGCTCATTCCGCACGGCGCCGTGGACTTCGAGATGGAGTTCGACTTCATCGCTGGAATCCTCGTCATCCGCGTCAGCGACGGCGGCGAGCCTTACCCGGCGAACCCCTTCACCGCCGCCAGGGCGGCCTCGGGCGTGTTCTCGATCACCGTCAGTCGCTCGGGACGGTCGCCCAGGGCTCCGATGACGGGGGCCGGTTCCGGCTCGAACCCGAGCACGTCTGAGACGAAGGCGCCGAACTTGGACGGGTGGGCGGTGGACAGGGCGACGATCGGCGCGCCGTTGCGGTCCAGGCGGCGCGCGGCAGCCAGGGCGACAGCCGTGTGCGGGCAGACGATGCGGCCCCAGGCGGCGTGGGCGTGGGCGATCTCTGCCTTGGTCGTCGCCTCGTCGACCGAGACGGCAGAGACTTCGGCGCGCAAGGCGGCCAGCAGGTCGGCGGGCAGGGTGACGGAGCCTTCGCGCGCAAAGGTCTCGAAGACGGCGCGGGTCGCGTCGGCGTCGCGGCCGGAGGCTTCATAGACCAGCCGTTCGAAGTTCGACGGGGCCTGCACGTCCATGGAGACGCTGCCGCTCTCGACCGCCGGGCGGCGGGCATAGACGCCGTCGTTGATGGCGCGGGCCAGGGCGTCGTTCTGGTTGACGGCGGCGACGAAACCGGCGGCGGGCAGGCCCATCTTCTTGGCGGCGATCCCGGCGAAGGCGTCGCCGAAATTGCCGGTCGGCACCACGAAGGTCGCCGCCTGGCCCAGCTGGGCCGTGGCCGAGACGTAATAGGGAATCTGGCCCGCCAGACGGCCCCAGTTGATCGAGTTGACCGAGGACAAACGGCCCTGTTCGCGCAAGGACTCCTCGGCCAGCAGCCCCTTCACCAAACGCTGACAGTCGTCGAAGTCGCCGCGCACGGCCAGGTTCAGGACGTTGTCGGCCTCGACCGTCGTCATCTGCTTGCGCTGCACCGGCGAGACGCGGTCCAGCGGATGCAGGACGATCAGCTTGATGCGCTCGGCGCCGGCGAAGGCGCGCACGGCGGCGGCGCCGGTGTCGCCGCTGGTGGCGGTCAGCAGGGTCAGGGTCTCGCCCGTCGCGGCCAGGGCCTCGTCCGACAGGGCGGCGACCAGCTGCATGGCCAGATCCTTGAACGCCGCCGTCGGGCCGTGGAACAGCTCCAGCACGAACAGGCCGGGCTCCAGCTCGACGAGGGGGGTCACCAGCGGATGGTCGAAGCCCTGGGTCAGGCGGTCCAGGGCGCGATCCAGCGCCCCCGCAGGCAGGGCGCCGCCGATGAAGGGCGCCATGGCCGCCTTGGCGATCTCGGCGTAGCTGCGTCCCGGCCGGGTGGCGTCGACCGGCAGGGCGGGCCAGGCCTGGGGCATGTAGAGGCCGCCGTCCGGCGCGATTCCGCGCAGCAGGGCGTCCGAGAAACGGGTCGGAGCGGCGTCGCCGCGCGTCGAGAGGTAGCGATTAGCTGAATTCGTCATATCGAGGTTGTTTCTAGCCGTCGTTGGCCGCTTCGTCATGATTATTTTGCGTATGCGAAGGGAAAGTTCGCCAGATGACGCAACAACCTGGTTGCGACTGGGCGATCAGCGCGCCTCGCCCCGTCGCGACCGCTATCTCGAGGGAAAAGGGCTGGCGTCGGAGCCCCGCCCGGTTCATGTCAGGCCGATGAACCGCCGCTCTCTTTTCATTCGCGCCGGAGCCGCCGCCGCCGCCGTCGGCGGCGGATTGTGGCTCAAGGATCATGTGCTGTGGCGACGCCCCGGCGTGACCTTCGGCGCAGACGGGGGCAGCGGTTGGCTGGAGTTCGTCGCGCCCCGGACCCTGTTGCCGACCGTGCCGGTGCGGCTGGCGGGGCGCGAGCTGACGGCGCTGGTCGACAGCGGCGCCCAATATTCGGTGATCGACCGGCGACTGGTGGGCGAGCTGGCGCTGGATCGTTTCTTCGACATGCCGCTGATCGCCTATGGCGTGGACGGGCGCGCCCAGATGGGGCGAGGCGTGACGCTGGACCTGGCGTTTGGCGAGGCGCGCATCGAGCGCCTGCGCGCCGGAATTCTCGACCTTGGGCCTCTGTCGGAAGAAGAGGGGCTGGGGGCGCCGCTGATCCTGGGGCAGGATCTGCTGATGCAGGCCGGGCTGGAAATGGACCTGCGGCGACGGCGGTTGCGGCTGTTCCGCAAGGCGCAGACGGAGCTGTCGCCGGCCTATCGCGCCATGCCCGTGCGGCGGGCCGGCACCTCCCTGATCGCCGATACGGTGGTGGAGGGCTTCAGGGTTGAGGCCGTGCTCGACACCGGCTCCTCCGCCCTTCTGGCGCTGAGCGAAGGCGTCGCGCAGTCGGCGGGCCTGCTGGACGGCCGCCCCGAACGAGAAGGGTCAAGCATCGTCCTGGGCGGGGTGGCCAGGGCGCGTCTGATTAAGGCCAAGAGCGTGGCTCTGGGGCCGGAAACCTGGCGCGATGCGACGATCGCCGTCTACGCCGACCGGGCGCTGCCCAACTACCCCGACGCCCTGCTGGGCATGGAGGCGTTCGCCGGACGCGATATTATTCTCAACCTTGGCGACGGAGAGTTGCACGTGGCGCCGTTGATGGATGTGACGATTGTTTAGCTTTGCAGACTGTCAGTGCGGAGAATCCGTTTCATCCGCGGCCTGAAGGGGGATAAGCGGCCCGCATGAGCGCCTCGCCGTCCATGATGTCCGTATCGCCGGGTCAAAGGCTGGAGAGCCTGGACCTGCTGCGCGGCTTCGCCCTGTGCGGCATTCTGCTGGTCAACATCATGATGATGGGCGGCGCCTGGGACCAGTATCATCCGGACCTGCCGCCGACGCTGGCCAATCCGGACTGGTCGGCGTGGATTATTCAGCATCTGTTCGTGCAGGGGTCGATGCGGGGGTTGTTCACCCTGCTGTTCGGCGCCGGCATGCTGCTGATCACCCTGCGCGGCGAAGACGGACGCGGGACGATCCAGGCGGCGGACGTGTACTTTCGACGTTGCATCGCGCTACTGGCGCTGGGCGTGTTCAACGCCACGGCCCTGCTGTTTCCGGGCGATATTCTTTACGTCTACGGACTGTCAGGCTTTCTGCTGTTTGTTTTCCGCATGGCGCGGCCGCGTACCCTGATCGCCCTGTCGGCCGCCTTTCTGCTGCTGTTGACGGCCGAGTCGGCCGTGGTGGGCGCCTATCAGACGATTGAGGCGCGTCGCGGGTCTGAACTGGCGTTGCAGGTCGAGGCGGGCGCGTCACTGTCGGCCGAAGACGCCGAGGCCCTGCAGGCGCACAGCCGCGCCCAGCAGGCGCAGAGCCTGTCGCCGGAGGCTGTCGCTGAAGAGGTCGCCGTGCGCACCGGCGGCGTCGCTGGCCTGCTGAAGTGGAGCGTGCGGACCTGGCTGGACTATGCGGCGTCCAGCTACACCATCACCCTGGTCATTGAAACGGTCGCCTTCATGCTGTTGGGCATGGCGCTGTTCAAGCTGGGCGTGCTGGGCGGCGCCCGGTCGCTGGGGTTTTATCTGGTTCTGACGGCCTGTGGTTATGGCGTGGGGCTGGCGGTCAACGGCGGGCAGGCGGTGGTGCTGTGGCTGAGCCAGTTCTCGTCCCAGGCCTGGGCGACGCAGAGCAGCTATGAACTGGGCCGCTGCGCCATGACCCTGGGACACGTCGGCCTGTTGCTCTCTCTGTGGAAGATGAACGCTCTGGGGTTCGTCGGACGGGCGTTGCGCAACCTGGGACGGATGGCCCTGACCAACTATCTGGGACAGTCGGCGATCGGGGCCCTGTTGTTCTATGGGCTGAGCCTGTGGGGCAAGCTGGACTGGTGGGGCCTGTGGGGCGTCGCGGCGTGCATCTGGGTGGTTCAGATGACGTTCAGCGCCCTGTGGCTGCGCGCGTTCAACATGGGACCGCTGGAATGGGCGCTGCGCTGGTTCGCCTATGGGCGGCCCTCGCCGCTGAAACGCGCGAAGGCCGCCTGATCCGCTCAGTTCAAAGCTGGGAGAAGGTGTCGCAAGCGGCCGGATCGCCGGTCTGATAGCCGCGTTGCAGCCACTCGACCCGCTGGGCCGAGGAGCCGTGGGTGAAGCTCTCGGGCGAGACGCGCCCGCCGCCGCGCCGTTGCAGGGCGTCGTCGCCGATCGCCTGAGCTGTCTTCATGCCCGCCTCCAGGTCGCCCGGCTCCAGCGCCACCTGGCCGCCCGAGGCTGCCGGAGCGTTGCGCGCCCAGACCCCGGCGTAGCAGTCGGCCTGCAGCTCCAGGGCGACGGAATAGCGATTGCCCTCGGCCTTGCTGCCCGCCTGCTGCTGGGCGCGCTGCACCTGCTGGCTGGCGCCGGTCAGGGTCTGGACGTGATGGCCGTACTCATGAGCCAGGACATAGGCCTTGGCGAAGTCGGCGCTGGACCCGCCCAGCTTCTCCATCTCGCGCCAAAAGCTCAGGTCCAGATAGACCTTGTGATCGGTCGGGCAATAGAAAGGCCCCATCGCCGACTGGCCATAGCCGCAGCCCGTCGACGTGCCCTGTTCGTAAAGGACCGTGGTCGGGGCTGTGTAGCCGTTCAGCTTGGCCGTCCAAACGTCGTTGATGTTGGTGCCGACGACGTCGACGAACTGACCGGCCTGGTCCTCGGGCGTGCCGATTTGGCCCTGCTGCTCGGCCTGACCCACGCCGCCGAACTGGCTGGCGACCTGCTGGGTGGTGTTGGGGTCGATGCCGAAGACGAAATAGCCGATGGCCGCCAGCACCAGCACGCCGATGCCGCCGCCTGCGACCGCGCCGCCGCCCATGCCGCGCCGATCCTCGATCCCCCCGCCGCGCCGTCCGCCCTGCCAACGCATCTATCGCTCTCCGCTGTGTCGTCTGTTCTGAAGCTAGGCTGAAACGCAGGCGCAGGTGAAGAGATGCAAAGGCAACCTCTCCGATCCTAAGAAATCAGTGCGGGGGTCGGTTCAGCCAGGCGTCGATCTCGGGGACGCCCGCCGCGTCTTGATCCACGGGCGGCGATAGACGCTGTGGCGGGGGCAGGGGGGCTGAATAGGGCTCATACGCCGTCAGAGGCGGAGCAACGGGGACAGGGATCCGCGCCGCCTCCAACTGACGTAGGGCGAGCTCTGTCTGAAACCGCAGCCGGGCGGCGTCGGCCTCGCGCTGGTCCGCTTGCAGGCGCAGTTGCTCGATCGCTTGGCGGTGCTGTTCAGCGGCCGCCGTCTGAGGGCTGTAGCCAGCAGGCGGCGGGCCGGGCCATCCAGGCCAGGTTTGCGCCTGGGCCGAACCCGCTAGGCCCAGATGGGCGACGAACAGCGACAGGATAACCGGAAGGGGGCGCATGGAAAGAAGATGGGCATCGCGTCACTTCGCGCCAAGCGGGGCCGCAACCTCTGGCCGGAAGAGCGGTTCTAAGCGGACCCCCGATCCTTATCCTCGCAACCCAAGGAGCCTCTCACATGGCCGAAACTTCCAAGAAGACCCTGGCTGGAAAAACCATTGCTGTCCTGGCGACCGACGGGGTCGAGCAGATCGAGCTTCAGGAGCCGGTGAAGGCGCTGCGCGCAGAGGGCGCGACGGTCGAGGTGATCTCTCTGGAGCCCGGCTGGATTCAGGGCTTCGATCACCTGACGCCCGACGAGAGGATCGCAGTCGACAAGACGCTGAAGACGACGGACGCCTCTCGCTACGACGGCCTGGTTCTGCCGGGCGGAGTCGCAAATCCGGATCAGCTCCGGACGGAGCAGGCGGCGCTTAAGTTCGTCCGCGCCTTCTTCGACGCGGGCAAGCCGGTGGCCGCCATCTGTCACGCACCATGGATTCTGATCGAGGCGGGCGTGGCCGAGGGGCGCACCCTGACGGCCTACAAGTCCATCCGCACCGATCTGCGGAACGCCGGCGCAGAGGTGGTGGACAAGGAGGTGGTGGTCGATGACGGCCTGGTCACCAGCCGCTGCCCCGACGATCTGCCCGCCTTCAACGCGGCCATGATCCAGGCCTTCGCCGAGGCGCCTCGCGCAGGTCGACGCGAGGCGAAGTCGGACGAAGCGCGGCCGTCAGCCCACTAGGCCGTCAGATCGAGAAGCTGACGCCGCAGCCGCAGCTGGAGGCGGCGTTGGGATTGCGGATCACGAACTGCGCCCCCGCCAGTTCGTCGACGAAGGCGATCTCGGAATCCTTCAGGAAGGGCACGGACACCGGGTCGATCACGACGGCCTGGCCGTCGCGGCGCACCACCAGATCATCGGCCTGCGGACCGTCGACCAGCTCAAAGCGGTACTGGAAGCCTGAGCAGCCGCCGCCGTCGACGGCGACGCGCAGCAGCACCGGCTTGCCCTCGGCTTCGGACAGTTTGGACAGGCGGCGCGCTCCGCTTTCGGCCAGCGTGATGCCTTCGGGCGACCGGGTCGCGATCGACAGCGACAGGTCGCGGGCTGATTCTGTAGGTTGGACGGTGCTCACAGCCCTCTATATGAGGGTCTGACAGGCGTTCGCAAAGGCCTGTCGCCATCACGAAGTGCCGCCGCCTTGAGCCTGTCCCGCGTTTCCTACGCCGAAAACCCCGCCGCGAGCCGCGGGCGCCATGTTTTCGAGCCCGCCAGCCGCACCCGCACCGCCTTCGCCCGCGACCGGGACCGCATCATCCACGCCACCGCCTTCCGCAGGCTGAAGGAGAAGACGCAGGTCTTCGTGGCGCACGAGGGCGACCACTACCGCACCCGGCTGACGCACAGCCTTGAGGTGGCGCAGATCGCCCGGTCTCTGGCCCACGCCCTGCGGCTGGACGACGACCTGGCCGAGACGGTGGCTCTGGCCCACGACCTGGGCCACCCGCCGTTCAGCCACGCGGGCGAGGACGAACTGCACGAACAGATGAAGGCCTTCGGCGGCTTCGATCACAACGTCCAGAGCTTCCGCGTCGTGACGGAGCTGGAGACGCGCTATCCTGGCTTCCCCGGCCTGAACCTGAGCTGGGAGACGGTCGAGGGCGTGGTCAAGCACAACGGCCCGGTGGCGCACCTGCTGGCGGACCCGGCGTGGAAGGCGGTCGCCGCCTATGCGCCGGGCGGGGCGGCCGAGTGGGACCTGCGTCTGGGGACCTTCGCCTCGCTGGAGGCCCAGTGCGCGGCCATCGCCGACGACATCGCCTACAACAACCACGACGTGGACGACGGGGTGCAGGCAGGGCTGTTCAGCCTGGCCGACCTGGCCGACGTGCCGCTGATCGGACGCTGCATCGCCAGCGCGCGCGCCGACTGGCCCGACATTGACGAGCGGATGCTGCGGCTGGAAGCCGTGCGCCGGATGATCGGCGTCATGGTCGACGACGTTCTGGCAGAGACCGAAGCCCGTCTGGCCAAACACCGCATCGAGACGGTGGAGGATGTCCGCAACGCCCCCGAGACCCTGGTGCAGTTCTCGGCCGACATGATGGCGGAGCTGGCCGTCCTGCGCCGTTTCCTGTTCGAGCGGATGTATCGCCATTACCGCGTCAACCGCACCCGCAGTCAGGCGCGCCGGGTGCTGGCCCAGCTGTTCCAGCTGTTCATGGCCGAGCCGGAGGTGATGCCGCCTGAGTGGCAGGCCTCGGCCCTCACCGACGATCCGAACGCGCGGGCGCGGGCCGTGTGCGACTACATCGCCGGGATGACGGATCGTTACGCCATCGAGGTCCACAGGAAGCTGTTCAGTCTCGACCTCGCCCTCGATCTGTGATTCGAGAAGGGCTTCACGGCGCGTTAGACTGAGCGCCGAGGCGCGCCGATTCGCGCGCGTGTCCCACGACCACCAAGGCGCGACCCATGTCCTACCACGATGATCACCGAGGCAACCCCAACGCTGGGCCGAATGGGGGCCGGGACCGAGGCGCTTACACGCCGCCGACCGACGACGATCTGCCCTTCACGCGCGGCGGCTATGACCCGCGTCGGGCGCCGGCCGCCAAGTCGCCGCCGATCACCCTGATCATCAGCGCCATCGTCCTGCTTCTGCTGATCGTGGCCGTGGTGGTCTTCTACCGCTCGGGCGTGCGTTCCTCGACGGACGCGCCGCCGGCCGTCGGAACCCCGGTCGAAAGCATGAAGGTCGAGGCGCCGCTGGACGCGCAGCCGATCGACCCGGAGGCCGACATCCGGGTCTATCGCGACGGCGGCGAGCCGAGCGACGCCGCGCCGACCTTCACCCCCGGTCCGGAAGAGGTGCTGCCGCGCCCCGCGCCGACGACCCCGGCCGCGCCGGTCGAGTCCTCGACCCCGCCGCCCGCCGCGCCCGCACCGGCGGCCAAGGCCCCGGCCGCGCCTGCGCCCGTAACGCCTGCTCCGGCGACGAAGGCTCCGGCGCCCGCACCCGCTCCGGCTGCGACGGGCGGATCGTCCGGCGTGCAGATCGGCGCCTTCTCCTCGACCGCCATCGCCGACCGCGAATACGCCGCCGTCGCCGCCCGCTTCGGCCAGTACGCCTCGGGCGCCGAGAAGCGCGTTCAGGAAGTCACCGCCTCCAACGGTTCGACCGTCTACCGCACCACCTTCACCGGCATGAGCCGTGAACGCGCGGTCGCCTTCTGCAATGCGCTGAAGGCTGCGGGCCGCGACTGCATCGTCCGCTAAGGGGCGAGCGCAACATGACCTCCGCCGCCATCTACGGCTGTTCCGGCCACCGGCTGACGGCGGAGGAGCGCGCCTTCTACGCCGAGGCCAAGCCGTGGGGCTTCATCCTGTTCCGCCGCAATGTGGACAGCCCCGAACAGGTCAAGGCGCTGGTTTCCGAGCTGCGCGACAGCGTGGGGCGCGACGACGCCCCGGTGCTGATCGATCAGGAGGGCGGCCGGGTCCAGCGCCTCGGCCCGCCGCACTGGCCCAAATATCCGCCGGGCGCCGCCTATCTGAAGGCGACCAACGATCCGGCGGCGGCGCGCGAACTGGTGCGGCTGGGCGCGCGGCTGATCGCCCATGACCTGCGCGAACTGGGCATAACGGTCGACTGCGTCCCGGTGCTGGACGTGCCGGTGCCGGGCGCCCACGACATCATCGGCGACCGCGCCTACGCTCAGGATCCGGCGACCGTGACCCAACTGGGCCGCGCGGCGGCGGAAGGGCTGCTGGCGGGCGGCGTCCTGCCGATCATCAAGCATATTCCCGGCCACGGCCGCGCCTTCTCGGACAGCCACCACGACCTGCCGGTGGTCGAGACGGCGATCGAGGACCTGGACGCCTGGGACTTCGCCCCGTTCAAGGCGCTATCGGACATGCCGATGGCGATGACGGCGCACGTGGTCTTCACCGCCGTCGACGCCAAGCGCCCGGCCACCACCTCGAAGAAGGCGATCCGCCTGATGCGCGAGCGGCTGGGCTTCTCGGGGCTCATCATGTCCGACGACCTGTCGATGCAGGCCCTGTCGGGCACGCTGACCGAGCGCGCCGAGCAGTCGCTGAAGGCGGGCTGCGACGTGGTGCTTCACTGCAACGGCGACCTGAAGCAGATGGCCGCCGTCGCCGACGGAACGAAGAAACTGAAGGGCGAGGCCAAACGCCGCGCCGAGGCTGCGCTGAACCGCATCGTTCGCGCGCCCGAGCCTCTGGACGTCGCCGAGGGCCGCGCCCGGCTGGAGGCGGCCCTGACCGGCCGCTTCGACGCCGCCAAGGGGCCGGACGTGGGCGAGGCGCAAGGGTGATCGCCGGGGAGGGCGCATGAGCGAGGCCTTCCAGCCGAATCTCGACTTCACCGCCGTCGAACAGGTCGAGGCGCAGGAGGCCTTCGTCGTCGACCTGGAGGGCTATGAAGGTCCGCTGCACGTCCTTCTGGCCCTGGCGCGGACGCAGAAGGTGGACCTGCTGAAGCTGTCCATCACCCGTCTGGCGGAACAGTATCTAGCCTTCGTGCATGAGGCGCGGCGGAGGAATTTCGCGCTGGCGGCCGACTACCTCGTGATGGCGTCGTGGCTGGCCTATCTGAAGTCGCGCCTGCTGATCCCGCGAAACGAGAAGGACAAGCCGGAGGAGCCGCCCGCCGAAGAGATCGCCGCCGCCCTGGCCTTCCGTCTGCAGAAGCTGGAGGCCATGCGCACAGCGGTCGAGGCCATCACCGGCCGCCCGCAGTTGAAGCGCGACGTTTTCACGCGCGGCGACCCTCAGGCGACGGTCATCATCCCGTCAGACCGGGTGGACGCCAGCCTCTATGAACTGATGAGCGCCTATGTCGCCCAACGCCGCCGCGAGGAGCGCCGCAAATACGCTCCCGGCCAGCGGGTCGAAGCCTTCCAGCTGGAGGCTGCGCGCGACTGGCTGCGCGAGATCATGCCGCGTCTGGCCGAATGGACGCCGCTGGAGCGCGTCGCGCCGCAGAAGCCCGAGGGGCAGGAAGGCCCCAGCCAGGCCAGCTATACCGCCTCCACCCTGTCGGCCAGTCTGGAGCTGGTGAAGGAGGGCGGCATGGACATCCGGCAGGAGCGGCCATTCGACGCGGTCTGGCTGAAGCGCAGAGGGCTGGGGCAGCCGCTGGAGCTGACGCCGTGACTCTCGACTTCACCCCCGACCACCTCGAGATCGAACGCCGGGTCGAGGCCCTGCTGTTCGCCGCCGCCGCTCCGCTGTCGCTGGCCGAGATCGCGCGCCGCCTTCCCGAAGGCGCCGACGTCGGCGGGGCGCTGACTGCCCTTCAGGAACGCTATCAGGGGCGCGGGGTCGAGCTGGACTGCGTGGCCGAGCGCTGGCGGTTCCGCACAGCCCCTGATCTCGGCTTCCTGATGACCGAGGAGCGCGAGGAGCCGCGTCGACTGTCCAAGGCCGCGCTCGAGACCCTGGCCATCATCGCTTATCACCAGCCCTGCACCCGCGCCGAGATCGAGAGCGTGCGCGGCGTCTCCCTGTCCAAGGGCACGCTGGACCTGCTGCTGGAGATGGACTTCGTGCGCCTGCGCGGGCGGCGCCGTACGCCCGGACGGCCGGTGACCTACGCCACGACCGACCGCTTCCTGGAGCATTTCAGCCTGGCGAGCCTCTATGACCTGCCGGGCGTGCAGGAGATGAAGGCGGCGGGCCTGCTGGACCTGTCGATGCCGGTCGGTTTCGAGGTGCCGGACCCCTCGCGCGCCGGCGACGACGAGGGCGAGGATCTGCTGACCGGGTTGGACGGCGGGACCCCCGAATTCGCCCAGGATTTCATCAGCGAGGACGAAGAGTCGCAACCTTAGCCGGGACGGATCGTCGCGCTCACAAGAAACCGCGAAAACTCATGGACTTAAGTCCCAAGGAGGCCGCCTTGACCTGAAGGCCTCCCGCCTATAGGTTCCGCGCCGAAATTCAGACCCGATCCGGCCCCGGCCGGGCGCTGACCAAACAGGCCCATGTCCCCGACGAAGGAATCGCGCGAAGAGGCGATCAAACGCCTCCACCAAAGCGCATCCGCGCTGGAGGCGAAGGTTCAGGCGGACAAGTCCGTCGAGGTCGCTGCGCAGAAGGTGGTCGGCCAGGCCTATCGCATCATCGCCGAACTGCTGGGCGGGGTGCTGATCGGTCTTGGACTTGGTTTTGGCGTCGACCGGCTGTTCGGGACGACGCCGATAGGCGTTGTGGGCGGGGTCCTTCTGGGCTTCGCCTTATCGGTTTATATGGCGCGCCGCACAGCCAACCGGCTGATGGCGCAGGCCAAGGCGGCGGGTTTGCCCCAACAGGGCGAACCTATCGTCGAGGCTGACGAAGAAAACAGGGAACGATAGGCTTAATGGCCGGTCCGATTGAACAATTTGAGGTCAAGCCGCTCGTAGAGTTCGGCACGGTCAATGTTCCCGTCCTGGGCGAGCAGGTGATCGCGATCACCAATTCGCACGTGGCCATGACCATCGCCTTCGCCGGCGTGGTGGGCTTCCTGGCTCTGGCGACCTCGGGCGCCAAGGTGGTGCCGGGTCGGATGCAGGCGGCTGGCGAGAGCCTGTTCGGCATGGTCGACAACCTGGCCAACTCCATCATCGGGCACGAAGGCCGCAAGTACTTCCCCTTCGCCTTCACCATGTTCCTGATGGTGCTGTCGATGAACCTGCTGGGCATGTTCCTGACCTTCACCGCCACCTCGCAACTGGCCGTGACCGTCACCCTGGGCCTGATCTCCTTCCTGACGGTTGTCGTGGTCGGTCTGGTCAAGAACGGCGTCGGCTTCCTGAAGCTGTTCTGGCCCGCAGGCGCGCCGCTGCTGCTGCGCCCCGTCGTCGGCCTGATCGAGTTCGTCTCCTTCCTGCTGCGCCCGGCCACCCTGGCTCTTCGTCTGTTCGGCAACATGCTGGGCGGCCACGTGGCGCTGAAGATCTTCGCCCAGTTCGTCGTTCAGCTGGGCGCGGTGGCCATCGTCACCGGCGGCCTGGCCTACGCCTTCATCCCGGTGGCGGCCCTGTCGCTGGGCATGGTCGTGGCGATGACGGCGCTCGAGTTCCTGGTGGCCTTCCTTCAGGCCTTCGTTTTCACCGTTCTGACCTGCATCTACCTCAACGATGTGGTCAACCTGGGCGATGGCCACTAAGGCTTGAGTTCAGTTCGTAACCCTACCCTCCAACGCTCCAAGAAATTAGGAAATCATCATGGACGCTGAAGCCGCTAAGTACATCGGCGCTGGTCTGGCCACCCTCGGCATGATCGGCTCGGCCCTGGCCGTCGGCAACATCTTCGGCAACTTCCTGGCCGGCGCTCTGCGCAACCCGGCTGCTGCCGCCTCGCAAGTCGGCAACCTGTTCGTCGGCGCGGCTCTGGCCGAAGCCCTGGGCATCCTGGCCTTCGTGCTGGGCGTCCTGATGATCTTCGGCTGATCCCAGCCCACGATCTCTCAGAATCGGCGGCGCGCGGGCCTGACCTGCGCGCCGCTGTCCTGATCTAGCGAAGACGGTTCATGGCCAGCACACCCACACTTGACGTTCAGACCCCGGCGCCGGGCGACCTCCATGCGGAGACGCAGGCGACGGCCGAGCATGCCTCGGGCGGTCTGCCCCAGTTCGAATTCCAGCACTGGGCGGGCCAGATCGGCTATCTGCTGATCCTGTTCGTCCTTCTGTACGTCCTGGTCGCCAAGGTCTTCGCCCCGCGCCTGCGCAAGGTGATGGACGAACGCGCCGACACGATCGACACCGCGATCGCCGCCGCCCGCTCGGTCCAGACCGAAGCGGCCGCTCAAGCCGAGGCCGCCCGCGCCGAGGTGGACAAGGCCCGGGCCGACGCCCGCGCGACCGCTGTCGCCGCCAAGCAGCGCGTCACCGAAGAATTCAATGCACGCCTGGCCGCCGATGAAGCCGTGGTCAACGCGCGCATCGCCGAAGCCGAAGGCGCCATCGCCAAGACCCGCGACGCCGCCATGGCGAACGTCTCGACCATCGCCTCGGACGCGGCGGGCGCCATGCTCGAGCGTCTGACCGGCAAGGCCGCGACCGACGCCGAACTGGCCGCCGCCATCAAGGGAGCCGCCTGATATGCCCGCCTTCCTGACCGGCCATTTCTATGATGTCGCTAACCCTGAGCTGTGGGTCGCCATCGGCCTGCTGATCTTCATCGCCATCGTGGTGATGGCGGGCGTGCCCAAGCTGGTCGCGACCAGCCTGGACGCCAAGGCCGCCAAGATCCAGGGCGACCTGGACGAGGCCGCCCGCCTTCGCGCCGAAGCCGAAGCCATGCTGGCCCAGATCCGTCAGGAAAAGGCCGAGGCTGAAGCTCAGGCCGCCGACCTGCTGGCCACGGCTGAAGCCGACGCCAAGCGTCTGGAAGCCGAAGCCAAGGCCCGTATCGAGGAATCGACCGCTCGCCGTCAGGCTCTGGCCGAGCGCCGGATCGCCCAGGCCGAGGCCGAGGCCACGCAAGAGGTCAAGGCAGCGGCCGCCGACCTGGCCGCCAAGGCCGCTCAACAGATCCTGGCCGCCCGCATCGCCGACGCCAAGACGGACCCGCTGCTCGACCAGGCCATCGGCCAGATCGGCGGCAAGCTGAACTGATCGCCGAGCGCGTTTAGTCAGACCCGAAAAACATCAGGCCCCGCCGGCGACGGCGGGGCCTTTTGCTGTTCAAGATCCGGTTGTCGGGATCAAGGACGGTTCAGACTGTCGGTTAATGGGCCGGAGCGGCTCCGATCGGCGCGGCGCCGCGCTTCTCACGTTCGACCAGCCGGGCGTAGGCATTGCCCAGGACGCCGCCGAAGACCATGTGCAGCGCCAGCATCCAGCCGATTGTGCCGAAGCCGGACGAGCCGGTGAAGGTCCGGTTATCGCCGCTCATAGTGATGACCAGCATCATCGCCACCCAGGCGGCGACGGCGAAGACGATGCCCTTGGTGATGGGCGTGGCCGTCGGTAGTCGCGGATAGAGGACGCCGAACAGCGACCCCAGCACAAAGGTGCCCATGACCAGGTGGATGACCCATCCCGCCGCCATATTGCCCGGCATGCCGAACATGCGGGCTACGACCCCAGGGAAGGGATCGAACAGGTGGTTGAGGAACAGATTGGCGAGCTCAAGCACGGAAACCACGACGGTAGCGATGAAACCGGCGATAATTCCCTTTTTTACGCGTGACATCATGTGAACAGCGCCTCCCAACGCCTATCAACCTCGTGACTACGCAAGGGGGAGCATACGCCGTTCAGGGGCGCTCGGGGGTGAACCCGGTTCACATTCCTGTGTTCGCCTTAGCTTGGCCTTTATTGCCGGAAGGCGCGCCAGCCCCGGCGCAGGCGGCGACGAAAGCGCGCCAGCGGGCGGCGACGGCGGCGCAGCACCATCTTTTCGGCGCGCAGGGTCTGCTGCCAGAAGACGGGGGCGATCTCGGGCTTTTTCCGCATCAGGCGGCGGAAGGGGTACACCCAGTTGGGCCGGGCGCGCTGGGCGCGGATGAACTGTCGCTTGGCCCACCAGGAGTTGCGCAGCACGATCACCAGACCCAGGGCGATGACGGGCACGCCGCCGGGGCCGGGCAGGGGCGCGATCAATATGCCCAGCAGGATGACGAAGAAGCCCACGCCCATCAGCGCCAGACGGCGCACGCGCCGCGCCAGCCCCAGACGGGGCGGCGGCGGGTTCAGAGAGGGCAGGACCAGGGTCACGAGGCGGCGGCTCAATCAAGATTGCGGCCAGGGAGGGCCGACAATCAGTAAACGCACGAGACAAGGCCGAAAGGCGGCGTCGCCATGACGCTTTCGTAAGTCGGCTCAGAAATGCAGAACGCCGTGTCCTGAAAGACACGGCGTTCCCTGAACCCAGGCTTGCGGGAGCGATCAGCCCGCGCGGTTCGAGCCTTCCGGGGCGGCCCAGCGCAGACGCGGCGAGCGCGCGGCGCGGGTCTCGTCCAGACGCCGCAGGGGCGCATGGAAGGGCGCGCCCTTGAAGCGTTCGACGTCGCCAGCCTTGGCGGCGCCGGCCAGCAGGCGCATGGCCTCGATGAAGCGATCCAGTTCGGCCTTGGACTCCGTCTCGGTCGGCTCGATCAGCATGGCGCCGTGGACGACCAGGGGGAAATACATGGTCATCGGGTGGAAGCCCTCGTCAATCATCGCCTTGGCGAAGTCGAGCGTGGTGATGTCCGTGCCCTTCAGCCATTCGTCGTCGAACAGGGCCTCGTGCATGCACGGGCCTTCGGGGAAGGCCGGGCTCATCAGGTCCTCGAGGCGGGCCTTGACGTAGTTGGCGTTCAGCACCGCATCCTCAGCGACCTGACGCAGGCCGTCCGAGCCGTGGCTCATCATGTAGCTGAGGGCGCGCACATACATGCCCATCTGCCCCTGGAAGGCGCACAGACGGCCGAAGGCCTGTTCGGCCTCGTCTTCCTCGCGCTCGACCAACTTGTAGCCGTCGCCCGTGTTCACGACCCACGGAGCGGGTGCGAACGGGGCCAGGGCTTCCGACAGCACCACCGGACCGGCGCCCGGACCGCCGCCGCCGTGCGGCGTCGAAAAGGTCTTGTGCAGGTTGATGTGCATGGCGTCGACGCCCAGGTCGCCGGGGCGCACCCGGCCGACGATGGCGTTGAAGTTGGCGCCGTCGCAGTAGAAGTAGGCGCCCGCTTCGTGCGTCAGGCGGCTAATCTCCAGGATGTCGCGCTCGAACAGGCCGCAGGTGTTCGGGTTGGTGACCATGATGGCCGCCACGTCCGGACCCAGCTTGGACGCCAGATCGGCCACGTCCACGCGGCCGTCGTCGGTCTGGGCGACCTCGACCACCGAATAGCCGACGAAGGCGGCGGTGGCCGGGTTGGTGCCGTGGGCCGAGGTCGGGACCAGCACCTTGCGGCGCTGCTCATGCTCGCCCTTGGCCTCGTGGGCGGCGCGGATGGCCATCAGGCCGCACAGCTCGCCGTGGGCCCCGGCCTTGGGCGACAACGCCACCGCAGGCATGCCCGTCAGCGTCGTCAGCCAGTGGGCCAACTGGTCCATCAGCTCCAGCGCGCCCTGCACCGTCGATTGCGGCTGGAGCGGGTGGATGTCCGAGAAGCCCGGCAGGCGCGCCATCTTCTCGTTCAGGCGCGGGTTGTGCTTCATCGTGCACGACCCCAGCGGATAGATGGCCAGGTCGATGGCGTGGTTCTTCTGGCTCAGGCGCACATAGTGGCGCATGGCCTCGGGCTCCGACAGGCCGGGCAGGCCGATCGGATCCTTGCGGACCAGGTCGCCCAGGTCCGAGCCGTCCGTTGCGGGCTTGGGCAGGTCAACGCCGGTCTTGCCCCAGCCTTCGCCTTCAAAGATCAGCGGCTCGTCCTGCAGCAGGCCGCGCCCGCCGGTCAGGGTGGCGGGTTTGTAGTTGGCGTCCAGGCCTTCGTTCGGGGCGGTCGGACGGCCGACAGTGTTCATCGTGCTCATGATTCCAATCTCCCTCAGGCGGCCAGAACCTTGGCGAGCGCACCCGCCAGGATCTTGATGTCGGCGTCCAGCGTCGTCTCGGTGGCGGCGACCAGCAGCACGTCGTCGAGGCCCGCATCCGGGTTCAGGCGGCTGTAGGGCACGCCGCACAGGACGCCGTTGTCGGCCATGGTCTGCACCACGTCAGCGGCGTTTTTCGGCAGCTTGACCGCGAACTCGTTGAAGAAGCGCGGGGTCAAGATTTCGACGCCCGGGATGGCGGCGAGCGCATCGCGCGTGGCGAGCGCCTTCTCGTGGTTCAGCAGGGCCAGTTGGCGCAGACCCGTCTCGCCCAGCAGGCTCATATGGATGCTGAACGCCAGGCAGCAGAGCCCTGAGTTGGTGCAGATGTTCGAGGTCGCCTTGTCGCGGCGGATGTGCTGCTCGCGCGTCGACAAGGTCAGGACGAAGCCGCGCCGCCCTTCCGCGTCCACGGTCTCGCCGCAATAGCGGCCGGGCGTCTGGCGCAGCAGCTTCTCGCGGGTGGCGAACAGGCCGATGTAGGGGCCGCCGAAGTTCAGGGCGTTGCCGATCGACTGGCCCTCGGCCGCGACGATGTCGGCGCCCATTTCGCCGGGCGACTTCAGCAGGCCCATCGACACGGCTTCGGTGACGACGACGATCAGCAGGGCGCCTGCAGCCTGGGCGGCCTCGGCGATCTTGGTGACGTCGGTGGCGGTGCCGAAGACGTTCGGGGTCTGGACGACGACGCAGGCCGTGTCCTTGTCGATGGCGGCGATGACGGCGTCTTCGGCGTCGACCGCGGGCTTCAGCGCCTGGGTCTCGACGCCGACGGCGTGGACGACGGTCTCGGTCGCCTTGACGTAATGCGGGTGCACGCCGCCCGAGATGACGGCCTTGTTGCGGCGGGTCACGCGGGTGGCCATCAGCACGCCTTCGGCCATGGCGGTCGAGCCGTCATAGAGCGAGGCGTTGGCGACTTCCATGCCGGTCAGGTTCGCGACCTGGGTCTGGAACTCATACAGGTACTGCAGGGTCCCTTGGGCGATTTCCGGCTGATAGGGGGTGTAGCTGGTCAGGAATTCCGACCTTTGGATCACATGATCCACGGTGGCCGGGATGTGGTGCTTGTAGGCCCCGGCGCCGCAGAAGAAGGGCACGGTCGAGGCCGTGGCGTTCTTGGCCGCCATGGCGCCGAGGGCGCGCTCGACCTCCAGCTCGCCCGCCACGCGGGGCAGGTCGACGAAGCCGTCGCGGCGCGCGGCCTGCGGCACGTCGATGAAGAGGTCGTCGATGGATTTGGCGCCGATGGCGGCCAGCATGGCCTCGCGATCGTCGGGCGTCAGGGGGAGGTAGCGCATTACTTTATTCCGCTCATCCCCGCGGAAGCGGGGACCCAGGTTTAAGCTTCAAACAACCGCTGCTTGATCCCAAAGAACTGGGTCCCCGCTTCCGCGGGGATGAGCGGAGAGGGGAGACCTTAGAGGGTGGTCAGATAGGCGTCGTAGGCGGCGCGGTCCATCAGGCCGTCCAGCACCGAGGCGTCGGACACCTTGATCTTGGCGAACCAGCCTTCGCCCTCGGCGTCGGCGTTGACGGTTTCCGGGGCGGTCGCCAGCACGGCGTTGCCTTCGATCACTTCGCCGGCGATCGGCGCGTAGACGTCCGAGGCGGCCTTGACCGATTCCACGACGGCGAAGCTGTCGCCGACCGAGACGGTCTTGCCGGCTTCCGGCGTCTCGACGAACACCACGTCGCCCAGGGCGTCAGCGGCGTGCTTGGAGATGCCGACCGTGGCGACGTCGCCGTCCAGGCGAACCCACTCGTGATCCTTGGTGAACTTCATTCTGGTCTTCCTTTTTTTGTCTCGTCATCCTCGGGCTGGACCCGAGGATCGAGCCCTGGAGCGGGCGATTGGGCTAAAACTTCCAGCGTCGAGCGGCGGACCGCCCGGCCCTCGGGTCAAGCCCGAGGGCGACGATCTTATTTCGGCTTCCGATAGTAGCGGGTCGGCACGAAGGGGGTGGCGACGACTTCGGCGGCGGCGGGACGGCCGCGCACCAGAACCTTCAGTTCCGTGCCGACTTCAGCGAAGGCGGGCGGCACATAGCCCATGGCGATGTTGCGCCCCTGCGACGGCGAGGGGCCGCCCGAGGTGATCTTGCCGATCAGGTTTCCGTCCATGTCGGCGATCTCGGCGCCTTCGCGGGCGGGGGCGCCTTCCTTGACGTGCAGGCCGACGCGGACGCGCGCCGGGCCGTCGGCCAGTTGCTTCAGGATGACGTCGGCCCCGGCGAAGTCGGCGCGCTCCTTGCGCGACTTGGACAGGGCGAAGGTCAGGCCGGCCTCGACCGGGGTGGTCTCAGCGTCGACGTCGTGGCCGTGCAGCGGCAGACCGGCTTCCAGACGCAAGGAGTCGCGCGCGCCCAGACCGACCGGCTTCACCCGCGCGTCCGACAGCAGCAGGTTCCACACGCGCTCTGCGGCGGCGGCCGGAACCGAAATCTCATAGCCGTCTTCGCCGGTGTAGCCCGAGCGCGAGACGATGCAGTCTTCGTCAAACAGACGGATGGCGCGGCAATCCATGAAGCCCATGTCCGCCAGCTCCGCCGAATGGGCGGCCATGACCTCGGCCGCCTCCGGGCCCTGGATGGCCAGCAGGGCGCGGTCCAGGACCTCCAGCTTGGCGTCGCCCGACAGCTCGGCGTTCAGGAAGGCGAAGTCCGCATCCTTATTGCCGGCGTTGACGACGATGTAGAGGCCGTCCTCGAACGGCTTGCCCGCCATCAGGTCGTCCATGACGCCGCCCTGTTCGTTCAGCAGCAGGGTGTATTTTTGCTTGCCGGCTTTCACGATCTCATAATCGCCAGGCACGAAGCGTTCGAACTGCGCAATCGCGTCGGCGCCGGTGATCTTGGCCTGGCCCATGTGGGAGACGTCGAACAGGCCGGCGTGCTCGCGGGTCCAGCGGTGCTCGGCCAGCACCCCTTCATACTGGACCGGCATGTCATAGCCGCCGAAGCCGACCATGCGGGCGCCCAGCGCGCGATGCGCGGCGTTGAGGGGGGTAGTCTTAAGGGCCTGATCGCTCATGGCGTCGCCTCCGGGTCGCAGGTTGCGGCGATAGCTTCGCCGTCGTTGCGCCCCCGCTGTCCTGAAGCCTGAGAGATTCCGACCGTTCCCGAAAAGGTTCGGCCTTGCTCCGTCGGCGCGCGTCGGGACCCTCCGTCCTTCGGCGACTTTCCAGCGTCCGTGCGCTTTCGCGGTCCTTTTGCCTGAGCGTTTCCGGGGCGGTTGCGCCTTCGGCTCCGGGCGCCGCGAACGGCCCCGGTCTCTCCCGCGAGAGCGTTCGACCTAAGGCCGCGAATCCAGCGCCGAGTCAAGCGGCGCCGGACTTGCCGCCGTCGATCCTAGGGGCCATGAGGGGCGGAACCGCGCTTCGCCCACAGGATTTGAAGGACGTCATGACCGCCCGCACCGATCTCGCCGCCCACCTCGCCTCCCTCGACCTGCCGCAGGGACTGGTCGCGACGCTGACGACGGCGGCCGCCGCCTGCGTGGGCATCAAGGCCGTGGTCGCGGGCGGGGCCCTGGTCGGCGCCCTGGGCGCCTCGGGCGCGGTCAACGTTCAGGACGAAGAGCAGAAGAAGCTGGACGTCATCGCCGACGATCTGCTGACCGAGGCCCTGCTGGCCTGCCCGGCCGTGGCCGGCGTGGCGTCCGAGGAAAAGGACACGATGCAGCCCTCGGCCAATGCGGCGGGCGAATATCTGGTGCTGTTCGACCCGCTGGACGGCTCGTCCAACATCGACATCAATGCGCCGGTCGGCACCATCGTCTCGGTGCTGAAGGCGCCATCGGCCCAGCCCAGCGAGGCCGACTTCCTGCAATCGGGCCGCCATCAGGTCGCGGCGCTCTACGCCGTCTATGCCGGTCAGGCCATGCTGGTGCTGACGACGGGCAAGGGGGTGGCCGGCTTCACCCTGGCGCCCGATGGCCGCTGGCTGATGACGCATGAGGACGTGCGCATCCCGGCCGATACGAAAGAGTTCGCCATCAATATGTCGAACCAGCGCCACTGGGCCGAGAGCGTCCAGCGCTACGTCGACGGCTGCCTGCAGGGCGCCGACGGCCCGAGGGGCAAGAACTTCAACATGCGCTGGGTCGCCGCCATGGTGGCCGACGTGCACCGCATCCTGATGCGCGGCGGCGTCTTCCTCTATCCGTGGGACAAGCGCGAGCCGAACAAGCCGGGCAAGCTGCGCCTGATGTACGAAGGCAACCCCATGTCCTTCCTGGTCGAACAGGCGGGCGGCAAGTCCACCACCGACGGCAAGCAGGCCATCATGGACGTGACCCCCACCGAACTGCACCAGCGGGTGCCGGTCGTCCTCGGCTCGGCCAACGAAGTCGACCAGATCGCGGCGGCCTGACGCCATGCAGATCGCCGCCACTGATGCGCTCCTGGTCATCGACGCCCAGAACGACTTCTGCGAGGGCGGCGCCCTGGCGGTTCAGGGCGGGGCGGCGATCATGCCCCTGATCAACCGGCTGTCCGAGCGGTTCGCCACCGTCATCGCCACCCAGGACTGGCACACGCCGGACCAGATCAGCTTCGCCTCCAACCATGCCGGCGTCGCGCCCTTCACGCAGATCGAGGTGGCCTACGGCCCCCAGATGCTGTGGCCGGATCATTGCGTGCAGGGGACGTCGGGGGCGGACTTTCACCCCGACGCCGCGCCTGCCGTGACCAAGGCGCTGGCTGTGGTGCGCAAGGGCTATAATCCGGCGGTCGACAGCTATTCCGGCTTCTATGAGAACGACCGCAGAACGGCGACGGGGCTGGCGGGCCTGCTGCGCGATCGGGGCGTGAAGCGCGTCTTCCTGTGCGGCCTGGCCTATGACTACTGCGTGCGCTTCACCGCCGAGGACGCAGTGCGCGAAGGCTTTGAGGCCGTGGTCATCGAGGACGCCTGCCGCGCCATCGCCCCGGACACGGCGGCGGCGGCCAAGGCCGGGTTCGCGGCGCTAGGCGTGGCGGAGATCGAAGCCGGATTGCTTCTCGGCTAAAGCGCCCATCTCCCTATATTCTGCGGGCATGCGACCGGTGGGCTATGGGAGTAAGGTGCACCCTTTATCGTTGCCCGTTCAGCTTGAATGGGTGAAAACAAGCCACACGAAAGCTGAAGAGCATATCGCGATTGCTGGTATGAGAAGGCGTAGCATCCAGACAGTCGCAGTAATGCTGGGGCTGTTGAAAGCGCGATGGTCGTCGGAATAGACGAAAGCGAAAGCAGGGATGTTCATAGGGCTCCATCCCTTGCCCCACACGCGCTGCCCACGACCTATGCCGCGATGACGAAGGCGGGCTGAACGCACCGTGACGTTGAACCAGCAGAGCTTTGCTGCAGCCAATAGGACGAAGGCGGTCAGGCCGATTATTTTGGTGAGCATGCTCAGTTCGCCGCCGCGTAGGCCTCGACCTCGGCGATCCGCGCGGCCTTGTCGGCGTCGTTCAGGAAGCTGCCTTCGAAGCTGTTCTTCGCCAATTGCACCACCTGTTCGCGGGTCAGGCCGACGGCTTCAGCCAACTGGCTGTAGTTCGCGTTCACATAGCCGCCGAAATAGGAGGGGTCGTCTGAGTTCAGGGTGACGTGCAGGCCGCGGCGCAACATCTCGGGTACGGGGTGGTCCTTCAGGTCCTTGACCACGCACAGCTTCAGGTTCGACAGGGGACAGACCGTCAGCGTCATCTGCTCGGCGGCCAGACGGGCGATCAGGGCCTCGTCCTCCATCGAGCGGTTGCCGTGGTCCATGCGGTCGATGTGCAGCAGGTCCAGCGCCTCGCGCACGTATTCGGGCGGGCCTTCCTCACCGGCATGGGCGCACAGTTTCAGGCCCAGTTCGCGGGCGGCGGCGAAGACGCGCTGGAACTTGGACGGCGGGTGGCCGACCTCGGACGAATCCAGTCCGACGCCGATGAAGTGGTGCAGGTAGGGCTTGGCGGCTTCCAGCGTGGCGAAGGCTTCGTCCTCCGACAGGTGGCGCAGGAAGCTGAGGATCAGACCGCTGGTGACGCCCAACTCGGCCTTGGCCCGGTCCATGCCCGCGATCAGGCCCTCGACCACGACGGCGAAGGGCACGCCCCGGTCGGTGTGGGTCTGGGGGTCGAAGAAGATCTCGGCGTGGCGGACG
This sequence comes from Brevundimonas sp. M1A4_2e, assembly GCF_053345555.1. Classification (NCBI taxonomy): domain Bacteria; kingdom Pseudomonadati; phylum Pseudomonadota; class Alphaproteobacteria; order Caulobacterales; family Caulobacteraceae; genus Brevundimonas; species Brevundimonas sp. M1A4_2e. Next base: position 41,047 of record NZ_JBKFAI010000005.1, read on the forward strand.
TTGTCGGCGGCGGCGCGTTGGAAATAGGCGAAGGCCAGGTCCTCGAAGTCCTGACGCGTCAGCAGCACGGCGGCGCCCGCGTAATAGATGTCGAGGAAGTCCTGCAGGTTCGAAAAGTCATAGGCCGCGCGCACGGCCTCGACGCTGTCGTAGGGGATGGCGACGCCGTTGCGCTGCGCCAGTTCGAACATCAGTTCGGGCTCGAGCGAGCCTTCGATGTGCAGGTGCAGTTCGGCCTTGGGCAGGCCGGCGATGAAGGCGTCGAGGGCGGACATGAGGGGAGACTCCGTAGCGTGGGGCCAGCCTAGCATTTTTCCTCCCCATGCAATGGGGAGGGGGACCACGAAGTGGTGGAGGGGCTGAGCCGGGCGGAACAAAGCGGCCCCTCCGTCTCGTCGGCTTCGCTGTCGATCCACCTCCCCATCGCTCTGCGATAGGGAGGAGAAAGTCGATGCTACATCCGCTCGGGCGTCTCGATGCCCAGCAGGCGCAGCGCCGTCTCCAACTGGTGCAGGGTCGCGGCGGCCAGGGCCAGGCGCGAGCCCTTGGTCGTGGCGTCCGGCGCCACCAGGATCGGGCAGGCGGCGTAGAATTTCGAGAAGCTCTGGGCCAGCCGATAGGCGTGTTCGGCGATCAGGTTGGGCGAACGCTTGTCATAGGCGTCCGCCGTGGCCGCGTCGAAAGCGTCCAGCGTCAGGGCCAGGTCGCGCTCGGCGGCTTCCTCGATGACGATGGGGGCCAGGGCCACGCCCTGTTCCGCCGCCTTGCGCAGCAGGGATTTCACCCGCACGGCCTGATACAGCAGATAGGGGCCGGTCTTGCCCTCGAAGCTCATGAAGCGATCGAGGTCGAAGACGTAGCTGGTGGTGCGGTTGTTCGACAGGTCCGAGAATTTCAGCGCGGCGACCGCCACCTTATGGGCGATGTCCTCGAACTCCTCGGCGGGCAGGTCGTCGCCCAGCTTGGCCTCGTGCAGACGCTCGCGCGCCTTTTCCGTCGCCTGATCGATCAGGTCGCGCAGCTTCAGCACGCCGCCGGCGCGGGTCTTGAACGGCTTGCCGTCGGCGCCGTTCATGGTGCCGAAGCCGAGGTGTTCCAGCGACTTCTCAGGCGCGTATCCGGCCAGGTAGGCGGCGCGGAAGACCTGTTCGAAATGCTCGGCCTGACGCTCGTCCACGACGTAGAGGATCAGGTCCGGGCCGATCGACTTCTTGCGGTCTAGAATGGTGGCCAGGTCGGTCGTGCCGTACATGGCCGAGCCTTCCGAACTGATGACCAGCAGGGGCGGGGGCGACGGGGCCTCGATGACCGAGCCGTCGGCCAGCTTCTTCTTGCGCGTCTCGCCATCGCGGGCGACGTGGACCACCTGGGCGCCGTCGTCCTCGACCAACAGACCCTTGGTCTTCAGGTCGGCGATCATCTCGTCCATCAGGGGATCGGCGTCGCTCTCGCCGTTCCACAGGTCGAAGTCGACCGACAGGTCGTCATACTCGCGCTTCAGCGCCTCGCGGCTGACGGCGACGAAGTGGCGCCACAGGGCGCGATAGCCGGGGCGGCCGCCCTGCAGTTCGGCGGTCGCCTTGCGGGCGCGGTCGCGGAAGGCGGGGTCTTCCTTGGCCTTGCCCGCCGCCAGCGGATAGAGGCGGTCCAGGTCGGCCAGGGTGACCGGGGTTTCGGCCGGGAAGGGGCCGTCGCCCTCGGCCATGAAGGCGTCGGCCAGACCCTCGTCGCCGCAGGCGGTGATCAGCAGGCCCATCTGGAAACCCCAGTCGCCGAAGTGGGCGTCGCCGACCACGTCGTCGCCGCGCAGGCGGAACAGCCGCTTCAGGCTCTCGCCGATGATGGCGCTGCGCAGGTGGCCGACGTGCATGGGCTTGGCCACGTTCGGGCCGCCGTAGTCGATGACCACCTTGCGCGGCTCGACGCGCGAGGCGCCGGCCAGTTCAACGTCCGCCGCGACCTCGGCCGCGCGCTGGGCCAGGGCCGCGTTCGACAGCTTCATGTTGATGAAGCCGGGACCGGCCACCTCGACCGACGACAGGCGCGGATCGTTGCTCAGGCGTTCGGCCACCTTGGCGGCCAGTTCGCGCGGATTGGCCTTCAGCGCCTTGGCGGCGGCCAGGGCCCCGTTCGACTGGAAGTCGGCCAGGTCGGGACGGTCGGAGGCGGTGACGCGGGCCAGGGCCTTGTCCACGCCTTCGGCGGCGAAGGCGGCCCCGACCGCTTCGCTGAGGGAGGTCTTGAGGTCGGTCATGTCTTAGTCGTTCTGTTGGCCCGCAGTCGGACGGAACCGGCTGCCGGATCGGTTGAACTCGGCGTTTTCGGGCGTGATCTCAAAGCCGATCAGGACCTCGAAATGGCCGCCGCTGGTGGTGGCCTCGGCGCGCGGGATGACGATGGTCTGGCTGGCCTCGGCCTGGGTGCGGTCGGCGCCGCCGAAGGTGACGGGCAGGTCGAAATATTCCTTGGCCAGGACGGCGGAGTTCCGCTCGGTCACGGCGATCCAGTAGCGATAGGTGTGGGCGTCGCCCTGCGCCTGCGGACCCTTGCCCAGGCTGAACAGCAGGTTCATGTCCAGGCGGATCGGATCGTCTTCGCGATAGGCGCAGTCCGAGGTCACGCCTTCGATCTCGCCGGTGAAGCCGACGCCGCTCGCCGACGGGCGCTCATAGTCCGCCAGCTCGACGTAGCGGGCCGCGTCGTAGAGAATCTTCACATAGGGGCAGGGGCCGGCGTTGGCGCGGCGGCTGAGCGGAGCGAAACGCATCGGGCGCGACGGCGCCTTTTCAGCCTTCTGTCCGCCCTGTTGGCCGCCTTGTGGGCGCCCGCTCTGGGCCTCGGCGGCGTGGGGGATCAGCGCGGCCGTAAGAGAAAGGGCGGCGAGGGCGGTCAGGACGCGACGCATCAGGAGCTTTCCGGCAGTCGAATGAAGGCGGGCCGATCAGACGCCCGAACGGGCCACGCTGGGTGGTGATAGCGGCTAAAGCGAGGCGCGGCAAACGGCGCGCGGACTTCCGGTGGCGATCCGGCGCGCAAAGTCCTAAGTTCGCGCCCATGAACGCGCCTGTCCCCCCTTCGCAGTTTCAACGCCGCCCCCTGTCCGTCCGCATGGCGACGCCGCGCGGCTTCTGCGCCGGGGTGGACCGGGCCATCCAGATCGTCGAGCGCGCCATCGAGAAATACGGCGCGCCTGTCTATGTGCGCCACGAGATCGTCCACAACCGTCACGTCGTCGACCGGCTGAAAGGGCTGGGCGCCGTCTTCGTCAAGGAACTGGACGAGTGTCCGGACGACCGGCCGGTGGTCTTCTCGGCTCATGGCGTGCCCAAGTCGGTGCCGGCCACCGCCCGTTCGCGCGAGATGCTGTTTCTGGACGCCACCTGCCCGCTGGTGTCCAAGGTCCACGTCGAGGCCGAGCGCAATTTTGCGGCGGGCCGCCACGTCATCCTGATCGGCCACGCGGGCCACCCCGAGGTGGTCGGCACCATGGGCCAACTGCCCGCCGGGGCCATCAGCCTGGTCGAGACGGTTGAGGATGCGGAGGGCTTTCAGCGGCCCGGCGAACAGCCGCTGGCCTACGCCACCCAGACGACGCTGTCGGTGGACGATACGGCCGAAATTCTGGCGGCGCTGAAGCGTCGCTTCCCCGAACTGCCCGACCCGCACAAGGAAGACATCTGCTACGCCACCACCAACCGTCAGGAGGCGGTCAAACGTCTGGGCGACGGCTGCGGCCTGGTGCTGGTGGTGGGCTCCAAGAACTCCTCCAACTCGGCGCGACTGGTGGATGTGGCGCTGAAGGCCGGGGCCGGGGACGCGCGCCTGGTCGATGATGCGGGCGATCTGGACTGGAGCTGGTTCGACGGGGTCGAGACGGTGGGCCTGACCGCCGGGGCCTCGGCGCCCGAGCCGCTGGTGCAGGGGGTGATCGACGCCCTGCGGACCCGCTTCGACGTGACCGTGACCGAGGACGACGGCGCCCGCGAGACCGTGACCTTTAAACTGCCGCGCGCCCTGACGGCCTGATCGGAACAGCAAAAAGGCGCGTCCGTCGAAACGAACGCGCCTCTAAACTTTCGCACGGCTGGGGCCGATTACAGGCCCGGCAGCTTGAAACGGGTGTCGCGACGCGGGGCGATGGTGATGCCCTCGCGGCCGCCGGTCAGGGCTTCCAGACGGGCGTGTTCGCTGGAGGCGTCGATGGTCTTGGCGCCCTCCGGCGTCTGGGTCACGGTCGCCGCCTGGCTGGCGGGATCGTTCTTGCGCCAGAACATCAGGCGATTGGCCCAGCTTTCTTCCTTGTGCGCCAGGTTGCCGAACTCGTCATCGACGACATAGCGGGCCAACGGGTCGGCGCGGTCGGCGCCCGCCTCGGCGGCCAGGACCTGTTCGCCCGGGGTGCGGGTCACGGCCTGACGCTGGCCCAGAAGGATCTGACGCGCGGCGCTTTCAGGGGCCAGTTCCTGCGGACGCGGGGCGCCCGGCGTCGGCGGGGTCAGGCCGTACTCGGGCGGCACCACCAGGGGGGCGCTGGCCACGGTGACGAATTCGTCCGGCACGACCTTGGACAGGCCGATGCTCTGCTTCATCGATCCGCAGGCGCTCAGGCTGAGGGCCGCGCCGGCGGCCAGGGTCGCGATCAGGACGGGACGGATACGCATGGGTCGTTCGGCTCCGGGAGGCGCGCCCGTCGGGGCGCTGGCTCGGGTCGATAAGTTAAGAGGGTGTGATTACGACTTTTCGTGGGCCGCGCCAACAGTCGTGCGACGCTCGGACAGGAAGCTGTCCAGGATCAGCAGCACGACCCCGACGGTGATGCCGCTGTCGGCCACGTTGAAGATCCACGGGAACAGGCCGGTGCCCGAAAAATCGAGGAAATCCACCACGCCGCCGAAGCGGATGCGGTCGATCACGTTGCCGACGGCGCCGCCCATGACCAGGCCGATGGCCGCGACCAGCAGGCGGCGATTCGCCCGCGTCGCCCACCAGGCCAGCAGGCCCGCCACCACGACCGAGAAGACGCTCAGGATCCAGCGCCCGGCGCCGCCGCCGAACAGGCCGAAGCTGACGCCGGTGTTCAGCACATAGGTCAGGTTGAAGACCGGAGGCGCGACCTCGGCGATCCGGTAGCCGTCGGGAATGTGGGAGATATGGGCGGCGTCGATGGCCCCCAGCACCCAGGCCTTGGTCAACTGGTCCAGAATGATGACGGCCAGGGCGATGCCGTAGGCGCCGAGCGCGAGACGGGAAATCGCGAGACGGGAAATCTTCATGTCCAGCCGGTTAGCAGGAAGACGTGCGGCGGCGAAGAGGGAAAGCGCAGACGGATCGATCGTCAGCCCTGGCCTTTCCCCCCCGCTTTCACTCGCTATAAGCGGGGCATGACCCAGCCTCATCCGTTGCCCCGCCTGTCCGCCGTCGCCGATGACTACGATATCCTGCTCTGCGACGTCTGGGGCGTGATCCACAACGGGCGCGAGAGCTGGGCCGCAGCCTGCGACGCCCTGACCAAGTTCAACGAGAAGGGCGGCCATGTCGTCCTGATCTCCAACTCGCCGCGCCCGTCTTCAGACGTGGTGGCGCAGCTGGACGGCCTGGGCGTGCCGCGCAGCGCCTGGAAAGCCTTTGTCACCTCGGGCGACGCCACCCGGATGGAGCTGGCGCGCCGCGCGCCCGGCCCGGCCTGGATCATCGGCCCGGAACGGGACTTCGCCCTGTATGAAGGCCTGGACCTGACCAGCGCCCACGGCGCCGAAGACGCCGCCTTCATCTCGGTCACCGGGCCTTATGACGACACCACCGAGACGCCCGAGGACTATCGCGAACGTCTGGCGCCGGCGGCTGAGCGCGGACTGGAGCTGATCTGCGCCAACCCCGACCGCGTGGTCCAGCGCGGCGATGCGATCATCTATTGCGGCGGCGCCATTGCTGATCTGTACGAGTCGATGGGCGGGCGGGTGATCATGGCGGGCAAGCCGTTTGCCCCGATCTACGCCCTGGCGCTGAAAGAGGCGGAAGGCCTGCTGGGCCGCGCCGTCGATCGCTCGCGGGTGCTGTGCATCGGCGACGGGGTGGTGACCGATGTGCTCGGCGCCGCCGAGCAGGCGCTGGACTGCCTGTTCATCGCCCAGGGCATCCACGGCGACGCGGCCAAGGCGGCCGACGGGACCCTGGATCCGGCCCGCGCGGCGGAATTGCTCCGGGCCGAGACGACCTTCGCCCGCTACGCCGCGCTGGAACTGACCTGGTAAGTCTCGCCATTTCGTCGCACCTGCCTTAAAGGCCGCATATGGTTGATCTGGTCCAAGCGCACCCGTCGGGCGGCTACATCCTCGACGAACTTCATGTCGGCATGGCCGCCGAGAAGACGGTTCACGTCACTGAAGAGCGGATCCGTCTGTTCGCCGAGGCGTCCGACGACTTCAATCCGGTGCATCTGGATGAGGCCTTCGCCGCCAAGACGGCCTATCGCGGCCGTATCGCCCACGGCCTGCTGTCGGCGGCCTTCGGCTCTGCGGTGGTGGGCACCATCCTGCCGGGCGCGGGCTCGATCTACATCTCCCAGACGCTGTCGTTCCATTTTCCGGTGCGGATCGGCGACGATGTGCGCATTCAGATCACCGTCATCGAACTGGACCATGAAGGCGCCCGCGCCCAGCTGAAGTGCGAGGGCTTTGTCGAGGACAAGCTGATCATGGACGGCGTGGCCGTCGTGCGCGTGCCGCGTCGCCGCAAGCCTTCGGCGCGCTGAAGGCCGCCTGACGTGGTCGAAGTCATTCGCGACTGGCGCGGTCTGACCGCAGCGCAGAAGGGGGCGGCCGTCGCTGTCGGCGCCTTCGACGGCGTGCATCGCGGCCATCAGGCGGTCATCGCCTCAGCGCGCGAGGCGGCGGACCGGCTGGGCGTTCCCCTGGCCGTGGTCAGCTTCGATCCCCATCCGCGCCGCCTGTTCCAACCCGAGGCCGCGCCCTTTCGCCTGATGACGCCGGACCAGATGGCGCGCGCCCTGGCGCCGCTGGGCGTCGACCGCCTGTATCTGCTGCCGTTCGATGCTGAAATGGCGGGCATGTCGGACGAGGAATTCGCCCGCCGCGTCCTGTCCGAAGGCCTCGGGATCGTCCACGCCGCCATCGGCTTCGACTTCACCTTCGGCAAGGGCCGCTCCGGCTCGCCCGCCTTGCTGCGAACCTATGGCGAGACGCTGGGCTTCACCGTCTCCGTCACCGACCGCATCGACGACGCCTCCGGGCTCAAGCTGTCGTCCAGCGCCGTGCGCGAGGCGCTGAAGGCCGGCGACATGGACCGCGCCGCCGCCATTCTGGGCCGCCCCTTCGCCATTCAGGGCGAGGTGATCCACGGCGACAAGCGCGGGCGCACCATCGGCGTGCCAACCGCCAACATGGCCATGGGCGACTATATGCGTCCGGCCTATGGGGTCTATGCGACCCGCACCCGCCTGCCGGACGGCAGGATCATCAACGGCGTCGCCAATCTGGGCGTCCGTCCGATGTTCGAAATCGAACAGCCTCTGCTGGAAGTCTGGCTGTTGGACTTCAATGAGAGCCTCTACGGCCAGGTGCTGGAGACCGAGCTGGTCGCCTTCCTGCGCGGCGAGATGAAGTTCGAGGGCCTCGAAGCCCTCAAGGTCCAGATCGACGCCGACGCCGCCGCCGCGAGGGCCGTACTGGGCTGAGCGCACCGTCTGCGCGGGTTGCGCGCGCATCCCCCGGTTCCCAGCTAATGGAATGATGTGAGCGGGAGGGGTGGATGAAGGACGATAACTCGCAGGCTTGGCTGGCTGTCGCCTGTTTTTGCGTGATTTGGACGATCTGGGCCGTCTTCAGCGGCGCCGGCGTCGCCATGCCCGCCTTGATCGGAGCCGGAGCCTTGCTCTGCAACATGAGCCAAGGCGTTCGACGCTGGGTGAGGGACAAGCTGTCGTGGGCTTTTTCGGGCTCCTCGCTGCGATTGGTTCTGGTGATGATCGGCGTGATGATGCTGTGGCAGACGGTCGGCCTGGAATTGGCCCTTTTCGCCGCCGGTGATGTGCTGGCCTATCTTGAAGTCCTGACGGCCGTCAGTCTGATGGGCGCCCAGACGCGACTGGCGCCGATCAAGGCGGTGATGGCGCGGCGTCTTGCGGCGGTCCTTCAGCCCCTGCGCCGATTGAAACCCAGAATCCGGATGCGCCGCATCCGACCGAGTACGCCGCCTCCCTCCAACGACGCCGACGGACCGGCGGGCGTCTGGGCCTTCGCCTGACGCCTTAACCGGGCGCTTTTTCGGCGATGGCCATCAGGTCGTCGTGCAGCGACTTGCCCTTGTCGTCGATGACGTCGGCGATGCGCCACATCGGGCCTTCCTTCAGCAGTTTGAGCGTCTGGCGGTGGTCCTGACCGGCGTTGGCGAAGACGACTTCGGCGGTCGCGGCCTGAGGGCTTTCGGGCGTCATCGTCACGGACTTCAGGGCGAAGGCGTCGGCATCCTGGCAGGCGCAGATGGGGTCGTAGTCGAGGCGAGGCGCGGTCTTCTTGCGTTTGGCTTCGCGGTCGTCGACGCCGATCAGGGCGTTCATGGTGCGAGAATAGAGCGGATCGCGCCCGGGGGTGATGGTCGCCTCGGCCGGGTCGGGCGTGTCCTTCGGCTCGCTGACGCGGGCGTAGAGGGCGCGCACGAAAGCCTCGGCGTCCTTTTCGCCCGCCGCATAGACGGCGGCGCGGCCGGTCAGGACGGGCGCGGGCGTCTCCGCAGCCGCAGGGGCGCTCTTCTGTTCCGAACAGGCGGCCGCCGTCAGGGCCAGCACCGCCGCCGTCGCCAAGGCTTGAATACGCATCCGATCCCTCTCCCGTCTGTTCTTCTGGACTATGGCGCAGGGGGCGCGGGGTCTGCTAGAGCTTTCCCATCATGACCGTTCGCGTGATCCGTCCGATTTCGATTAGCCGCCCGGCGTAGCGCTGCAGGGCTGACAGCCCCGCGCACGTCGGGATTTTCTCGAAACATTTCGCCGAGACGACGCCGCCTTGAAGCATCAGGGCATGGGCCGTCCGGCGCCTTCACGCTAGACTGACGCCTGACGCCGCTTTTCGAGCGGCCGCGCGCGCAAAGACGAAAAGACATCTCATGGCCGACGCCGACACCCAGACCCCTTCCGGCCGCGACTATCGCGACACCGTCTTCCTGCCCGAGACGCCCTTCCCGATGCGCGGCGGCCTGCCCAAGAAGGAGCCGGAAATCCTGGCCCAGTGGGGCGACCTGTACGGAACCTTGCGCGCCCTGCGTCAGTCGCAGAAGGCGCCGCTTTATGTGCTGCACGACGGCCCGCCTTACGCCAACGGCGACATCCACATCGGCCACGCCCTGAACAAGACGCTGAAGGACTTCGTGGTCCGCTCGCGCTTCCTGCTGGGCTATGATGTCGACTACGTCCCCGGCTGGGACTGCCACGGCCTGCCGATCGAGTGGAAGATCGAGGAGCAGTTCCGCGCCAAGGGCCGCCGCAAGGATGAGGTGTCCAAGGAAGAGTTCCGCACCGCCTGCCGCGAATACGCCGGCAAATACATCGACCTTCAGCGCGACCAGTTCCTGCGTCTGGGCATCACCGGCGATTTCGCCAACCGCTACGCCACCATGGACTTCACGTCCGAGGCGGCCATCGTCGCCGAGTTCCACAAGTTCAAGAACTCGGGCCAGCTGTATCGCGGCTCCAAGCCGGTGATGTGGTCGCCGGTCGAGCGCACGGCCCTGGCGGACGCCGAGGTCGAGTACCACGACCACGTCTCGCCCACGATCTGGGTCAAGTTCCCTGTGGTCGGCGCGACCGACAGCCACCCGGACGACCTGCTGGCCTTCCGCAACCAGACTCCGTCCGTGGTGATCTGGACCACCACGCCGTGGACCATCCCCGCCAACCGGGCGATCTCTTACGGACCGGACATCAACTACGGCCTGTATGAGGTCACGGCCCTTGAGGAAGGGCTGGACTATGAGCCCTGGGCCAAGCCGGGCGACCGCTTCATCCTCGCCGACAAACTGGCCGAAGAGGTGTTCAAGGCCGCCAAGATCGCCGCCTGGACGCGCGTCTACGACATCGACCCGTCGGGTCTGGAATGCGCCCACCCGCTGGCCGCGCTGGACAGCGGCTACGGCTTCTCCGTGCCGCTGCTGGCGGGCGACCACGTCACCGACGACGCAGGAACCGGCTTCGTCCACACGGCGCCGGGCCACGGCGCGGACGACTTCGCCGTCTGGCTGGCCCACGGCCATCGCGAGGTGCCGGACACGGTCGATCCCGACGGCGCCTATTATGAGCACGTGCCGCTGTTCGCAGGCCTGAAGGTGCTGGAGACCGAGGGCAAGAAGACCGGCAAGTTCGGCCCCGCGAACGGCGCGGTGATGGAGAAGCTGATCGAGGCCGGCAACCTGCTGGCGCGCGGCCGGATGGAGCACTCCTATCCGCACAGCTGGCGCTCCAAGGCGCCGATCATCTTCCGCAACACGCCGCAGTGGTTCATCCGCATGGATGAAGAGCTGGAGGACGGCGCGACCCTGCGCGACCGCGCCCTGAACGCCATCGACGCCACCGCCTTCCACCCGGCGGCGGGCAAGAACCGCATCCGCTCCATGGTCGAGGGCCGCCCCGACTGGCTGATCAGCCGTCAGCGCGCCTGGGGCACGCCGCTGGCCATGTTCGTCGACAAGCAGACCGGCCAGCCCCTGCACGACCCCGAGGTCGACGCCCGCATCGTCAAGGCCGTGGCCGAGGGCGGCGCTGACGTCTGGTTCTCGGCGCCCGACGCCGACTTCCTGGGCGCGCATGATCCTGAGCGCTTCGAGAAGGTCACCGACATCCTCGACGTCTGGTTCGACAGCGGCTCGACCCACGCCTTCACCCTGGACCCGCGCACGGCCGACAGCGGCTACACGGGCGACCGCCCGTCGCACTGGCCCGCCGACCTCTATCTGGAAGGCTCGGACCAGCACCGCGGCTGGTTCCAGTCGTCGCTGCTGGAAGGCTGCGGCACGCGCGGCCGGGCGCCGTTCAACGCCGTCCTGACCCACGGCTTCACCCTGGACGAGAACGGGGAGAAGATGTCGAAGTCGCGGGGCAACACCACCGACCCCCTGACCATCATCAAGGAGTCGGGCGCCGACATCCTGCGCCTGTGGGTGGCCCTGGTCGACTATTCGGACGACCAGCGCATCGGCAAGCAGATCCTGCAGACCACGGTCGACGCCTATCGCAAGCTGCGCAACACCGTCCGCTATCTGCTGGGCGCGCTGAACGGCTTCGACGAGGCCGAGCGCCTGAGCGACTACGACCAGTTCCCGCCGCTGGAGAAGTTCATTCTGCACCGCCTGTGGGAACTGGATGGCCAGGTCCGCCAGGCCTACGAGGAATATCGCTTCCAGGACGTGGTGCGGCCGGTGCTGGAGTTCTGTTCGGGCGACCTGTCGGCGCTGTATTTCGACGTGCGCAAGGATAGCCTCTATTGCGACCGTCCCGACAGCATCAAGCGTCGTGCGGTCCGCACGGTGATGGACGAGGTGTTTAGCCGCCTGACCGCCTGGCTGGCCCCGCTGACGCCCTTCACGATGGACGAGGCGTGGACCACGCGCTTCCCCGAGGCGGGCACCAACTGCGCGCGGGTGATCCCCGAGACGCCAGGCCAGTGGCGCAACGCGGCCGAGGCCGAACGCTGGACCAAGGTCGAGACGGTGCTGGAGGTCGTCAACGAAGCCCTGGAAGCCGCGCGCCGCGACAAGGTCATCGGCGGGGCGCTGGACGCTTGGCCGGTGGTCACGGCTCCGGCCGAACTGCTGGCCCCGTTCGAAGGGCTGGACCCCGCCGAGGTGTTCCGCACCTCGGGCGCCGAACTGGTGGTCGGCGGCGACGCCGTCACCGTCGAGGTTAAGACGGCGGACTATCCCAAGTGCGCTCGCTCCTGGCGCCGGGCGCCGGACGTCGGCTCGGACCCGGACTACCCCGACCTGTCGGCCCGCGACGCCGACGCGGTGCGCTGGCTGGACGCGCAGAAGGCTTAAAGGACAGGCCCCTTCGTTTCGACGGAGGGGCCTTTTTCTTCCTTCTCCCCTTGTGGGAGAAGGTGGCAGGCGGAGCCTGACGGATGAGGGGTGTGAGCGGTTCGGTCTGACGGGCTGTTGCGGCGTTGGATTTCAAAAAGTCAGGAGGCCCGCCGACACCCCTCATCCGAGCGCCTCCGGCGCCCACCTTCTCCCACAGGGGGAGAAGGGAGCAGCTTACAATCGCACCCTCTGCTCGGCCGATTTCAGCGTCGAGAGGACGAAGTCGGCGGGCGGGTCGGTTTCAGCCAGGACGGCTTCCTTGATGGCGCGCGGCTCGCCGAACAGGTGACCCTGGCCCATGGCGACGTCCAGTTCGAGGATATCGACGACCTGCTTCTCGCTCTCGACCTTTTCGGCGATCAGTTCGAGCCCATGGCGGCGCGTCAAAGGGGCGAAGTCCCCGGCGCGGATATCGGGCTGGCTGGGCAGGGGGGCGGCGCCGTCTAGATCCAGCAGCTGTTCGATCAACAGGTCGGCCGCCACCTTGATGAAGCGCACGTCCGAGCGTTGCAGGTCGGCGAAGTCCAGGTCCAGCGTCTGCACCTTGTCGATGGAGAAGCGGAAGCCCAGGTCGGCCAGCTTGGCCATGTTGCGGGCCTCGATGGCGCCGCGCGCGTCGAAGGTGGCCTGACCCAGCTCGAAGATCAGGGCGTCCTTCAGGTCGCGGTTCTGGTTCAGGAAGTCGAGGAACTGCGGGAAGAAGGTCTCGTCGCCCAGGGAGGCGAGCGAGATGTTGCAGAAGACGCCGACCTTGCGGTCCTGGGCGGCCAGGCGGCGCACGATCTGGGCGCAGCGGAACAGCAGCAGGTTGTCGATGGCTGGCAGCAGGCCTTCGCCCTCGGCCACCGACAGGTATTCGGCCGGCATCATCACCCGGTTCGACGGGTCGCGCAGGCGGGTGAAGCTTTCGTAGAAGACCGTCCGCCGCTGGGGCAGGGTCACGACGGGCTGCAAGTACAGGTCGACGCGGTTCTCGCTGAGGGCGTCGTGGACGGTCTTCAGCAGGGTGTTCGACTGGACCTGACGACGGCCCTCGAAGGTGTCGGCGGTCAGGGAGGAGGCGGCCAGCCGCTCCTCGATCGAGGCGCTCATCTGCTGGACCAGGCCTTCCAGCATCCGCACCTCGCCGGTCAGGGCGTCGGTGCGCGATAGGGCGCCGGTCTCGATGGCCTGCGCCAGCTCGGTCAGGGCACCCTGGGTCGACTCCATCGCATCGGCCAGCAGGCGGTGGGCCTCGCGCACCTTGCCGATCTCCAGGCGCAGGGCGCGGCGGTCGGCGATGCCGGTGACGATGGCGTGGGCGCCGGCCAGTATCCCCAGCGCGCCCAGCACCCCGGCCGCGCCGGCGCCCGCTCCCAGACCGGCGCGCCAGATCATCGCCCCGATGGTCAGGGCGAGGAACAGGTAGCCGAAGAACAGGAAGCCGCCGGTGATCTTTCGCATGGGGCCGGTCAGAACCGCCTTTCCATATAGAATCGATCAAGTATCACGTTAACGAAGCCTAACGGCTAGGGTCCGCGCGGATAAACGGGCGGTAAAAGGAGGTTAACGCATGGAATTGTTCGATCTGAGCGGCAAGGTCGCCATCATCACCGGCTCTTCCAAGGGCATCGGCAAGGCTATCGCCGAGCGTCTGGCCGAACACGGCGCGCGCGTCGTCATCTCCTCGCGCAAGGCCGGGCCGTGCGAAGAGGTCGCCGTCGCCATCAATGAGAAGCATGGCGAGGGCCGCGCCATCGCCATTCCCGCCAACATCGCCTCCAAGGAAGATCTGCAAAGGCTGGTGGATGACACGCGCGCCGCCTTCGGACGGATCGACATCCTGGTCTGCAACGCCGCGACCAATCCCTACGCCGGGCCGATGGCCGGCATCGCCGACGAGCAGTTCGAAAAGATCCTTCAGAACAACGTCATCTCCAACCACTGGCTGTTCCAGATGGTCGCGCCGGAGATGCTGGAGCGGAAGGACGGGGCGATCCTGATCATCTCCTCGATCGGCGGCCTGCGCGGCAACGGCCTGATCGGCGCCTACAACATCTCCAAGGCCGCGGACATGCAGTTGGCGCGCAACCTGGCGGTGGAATACGGGCCGTCGAACGTGCGGGTGAACTGCATCGCGCCGGGCCTGGTCCAGACCGATTTCGCCCGCTACCTGTGGGAGAACCCCGAGCTGCTGAAAACCGTCACCGACCCCGCGCCGCTGAAAAGGATCGGCCAGCCGGATGAAATCGCGGGCACGGCGGTCTATCTGTGCAGCCCTGCGTCGGCCTATGTGACCGGCCAGACCCTGGTGGTGGACGGCGGACTGACGATTGCCTGGTGAGAAAGAGAAAAGGCCTGGGTTCCTTCAGGACCTGAACTGGCGGCTGGAGGCGGCGGCTTTCAAGGGGCTGTTCGCCTTCCTGCGTATGCTGGGGGTCGAGCGCGCCTCGGGCTTCGGCGGCAAGCTGCTGCGGACGCTGGGGCCGCTGACCGGCACGCACAAGACGGTGACGCGCAACCTGCGCATCGCCTTCCCCGACATGGACGCCGCCGAGCGCGACCGCCTGGCCGTGGATCAGTGGGAGCAGACGGGTCGCACCTTCGCAGAACTGGCCGTCATGGACCGGCTGACGCCGGAAAGCGGACGCATCGACATCGTCGGGCTGGAGCGGCTGCACGCGGTGCGCGACTCTGGCCGCCCGGTCGTGCTGATCTCGGGCCACCTGGCCAATTTCGAAGTCATGGCGGCGGTCATCATGGCGGCGGGGGTGCCGTGCCAGGTGACCTATCGCGCGGCCAACAACCCCTATGTCGACGCCCTGATCCGCCAGAGCCGCGAGCGCTACGGCATCAAGCTGTTCGCGCCCAAGGGCGACGGCACGCGCGAACTGATGGCGGGGATGAAGCGCGGCGAATCCATCGCCCTGCTGGTCGATCAGAAATACAATCAGGGGCCGGAGGTCGAATTCTTCGGCCAGCCGGTCAACGCCTCGCCCGGGGCGGCGCGCATGGCGCTGAAGTTCGGCACGGTGATGCAACCCCTGTCGGTGGTGCGCCTGCCCGGCGTGCGCTTCCGCGTCACGGCGCATGAACCGATCGCCGTGCCCGACACGGGCGATAAGGCGGCTGATGTCCTGGCGGGCGTCCAGGCGGCCAACCGGTTCGTCGAAGACCGGGTGCGCGAGCATCCGGTCGACTGGTTCTGGGTGCATAAGCGCTGGCCGTCTCAGGTCTACGAGGCGCTGAGAGAGGCTGAGGCTTAGGTCGCTGCGTCGTCGGCGCGACGGAAGGGACCGGCGTAGCTCTCGGTTCGTGTGCGGCGACGGTCCGGCCCGAAATAGTCGGCCGAACGCACGAAGGGCCGCGGACGCAGGATCACCGCCTCGATCCGCGTCAGCAGGGTCTGCGCCTTGACCGGCTTGGACACGAATTCGGTGACGCCCGCGTCGCGCGCCTCGGTCACGCGGCTTTTCTCGGAATGGCCGGTCATCATGATGACCGGCAGATAGGGGTTGGCGCTGTCGCCCTCGTTGCGGACAGCGCGGGTGAAGGCCACCCCGTCCATCGGCTTCATGCGGAAGTCGACGATGGCGATGTCGATGGCTTTCTGGCCCAGTAGTTCAAGCGCCGCCGCCCCGTCTTCCGCCTCGGTCAGGCGACCGACCCCCACCGACTTCAGCATGGCGGCGACGATGGCGCGCATATTGGGATTGTCGTCCACCAGCAGGACGTGGATCGAACTCAGGGCGGACATCGGAACACCGGCGAACGGAGAAGCCGGAGCATCCGGCGGACACAGTGGCGGAAGACGGACGCGGCTCAGTTGGGGGAGGACGCGGCCGCCAGGTATTCGCGCGGCCCGGCATAGGCCTCCTGGCGCTCTACCGACCAGTAGCGCAGGGCCGTCAGAGGAATGGCGACGCCGCTGACGGCGCAGCGCACAAAGGCGCCGGCGGACAGAACAGCGAACTCGCCGTCGCCATAGTGGAGGCTGGCCGTCTGGCCCGAGTCTTGAGAAATCTGCGTGCTCATGACGCCATCATAGCGCGGACCGGGGCCGGGACGAGAGCCGAATCGCGGTCATCTGGAAGCGTGTCCCTGTCGTCGGCGCTGGGCACGCGCTGATTTATCCTCCCTGTCGCGCAGCGATGGGGAGGAAAGGTCAGAACAGGTCGCCTTGGCCTGCAGGCGGCGCCTTCGGGCGCGGGGCGGGCTTGGGCGCAGGCCTCGGACGCGGCACCGCGCCCTCGCCGTCGATGATGGCGCCCCTGGCGCCGTCGCCGAAGACGATTTGCACCGTCTGACCCGGCGACAGGGCGGCGGCCGAGGCGATCATGGCGCCGTCGGCGTCCTCGATGCGGGCGAAGCCGGGCTTGGGCGTCTTGGGGTTCAGCGTCGTCAGGGCGCGGGACAGGGCGGCGAGGCGGTCCTCGGCCCGCTCCAGCCGACGCGGCATGACGCCGTCCAGACGCAGGCTGAGCGCCTCCAGCCGCGCCTGCCTCTGGTCGAGGCGGCGATGCAGGGGCACCGGGCTCAGGCGGCCCGCCGTCTGCAGCAGGCGGCGCTCGTTGCGGGCGACGCCGGCCTGAAGCGCGGAAGTCAGACGGTCGGCGGCGCCGCGCAGGCGGTCCTGACCGCGCTCGACGCGGGCGCGCAGCAGGCCGGGCGTCAGACGACCGGCGGCGACCGCCAGCTGTCGCTCATGTACGGCGACGTTGCGATGCAGGCCCGAGCCGAGGCGGCTGGCGGCGTGGTCCAGCCGTTGCTGCGGCAGGGCCAGCAGGTCTTCGGGCCGGGCGGGCAGGCCGCGCGCGGCGGCGCGCAGGCGGGTGCGGCGGTCCTCCAACATCCGCGCCCCGGCGCGCGACAGACGGCCCTCCAGATCGCTAAGCGCCCAGCGCAGGTCGGCCAGCACCGGGGTGGCGATCTCGGCCGCCCCGGTCGGGGTCGGCGCCCGGCGGTCGGAGACGAAGTCGATCAGGGTGGTGTCCGTCTCGTGCCCCACAGCCGAGATGATGGGGATGCGGGCGGCTGAGACCGTGCGCGCCAGAGCCTCGTCGTTGAAGCACCACAGGTCCTCGACCGAGCCGCCGCCGCGCGCGACGATCAGCAGGTCGGGGCGCGGAATCGGCCCGTCCGGCGTCATCTGGTCGAAGCCGCGGATGGCGTTGGACACCTGGCCGCAGGCGGCGTCGCCCTGAACCACCACGGGCCAGACGATGACGCGGCAGGGCCAGCGCTCGGCGATGCGGTGCAGGATGTCGCGGATGACGGCGCCGGTCGGGCTGGTGATGACGCCGATGGTCGCGGGGAAGGTCGGCAGCGGCTTCTTCTTCGTCGGATCGAACAGGCCTTCGTCGCGCAAGCGGACCTTCAACCGCTCCAACTGGGCCAGCAGGGCGCCCGCGCCCGCCGCCTCCATGCTCTCGATCACGATCTGATAGGAAGAGCGCGCCGGATAGGAGGTGATCTTGCCGGTGACGATGACCTCCAGCCCCGTCTCGGGCTGGACGCTTAAGCCGCGCACCACGCCCTTCCAGATCACGCCGTCGATGGCCGACTTGTCGTCCTTCAGCGTCAGATAGACGTGGCCTGAGGCGTGGCGGTTCACCTTGGAGATCTCGCCGCGCAGCCGCACATGGCCGAAGCGTTCCTCCAGCGTGCGTTTCAGGGCGAAGCTCAGCTCCGAGATCGACAGCGGCGGATTGTTGTCGCGGGCGGCCTGCGGGGCCGCGCCCTCGAAGGCGTAGTCGTCGTCGGAGGTCATGACGCCACCCTAACCGGCGCGGTCGCCGTCGCAAAGACATGGGCGACAAGCGTGGCGGAACGGGCGCCTCTCCGCGCGCGTTCGCGCATCATGGTGCAGTCCCCAGACCCGACTCCGGACGACGCAACGGACAATGACCTGCCGGCTGATCAGGCGCGCGAGCGCGATCTGGCCCGCCGCAGTCATAACCCGGCGCTCAGTCCCTGGCTGATACTGGGCGTGATTCTTTTGGCCGGCGCCGTCGTCTATGTGGTCTCGGCCCTGATCTAGGACAGGAGGATGTGATGACGAGGATATGGCTCGCCGCGGCCTCGGCCTTGGCCCTGATGGCGGCCTGCTCAGAGGCGCCCTCCAAGCCGACAAAGACGCCGGAAGCTTCGCCCGATGCGGCCTCGGCGCCGACGATGACGCATACGCCTGCTCCGGCGGCAAGCGCCACAGCGCTGGGCCTGACCGTCAAGCAACTGGAGGACGCCGATCTGATCACCCCGGCGGGCGTTGATCTGGGCGACGTCCAGCGGGTCGATGTGGACGCCTCGGGCGCGGTTACGGGCTTGATCATCGAGCCGGCCGGGCAGGGCGGACCGCGCTGGGTGCGCATTTCGCTGGATGGTCTGACGCCCCGAAAGGAAGGCGACGACTATGATCTGGTGGCCGATATGACGCTTGAGCAGCTGAAGGCCATGCCCGCCTGGACGCCCTGATTGGCCTGATCGTGCGTCCGCTAACCCTTTCCGGCGCTTGACCGGGACGGCGCGCGCGGCCATTCCGCCCGGATGAACATTCTGCTCGTCGGATCGGGAGGGCGCGAACACGCCCTGGCCTGGAAGATCGCCCAGTCGCCGCTGGTCACGCGGCTTGTCGTCGCGCCCGGCAATCCCGGCATGGCCTCGCTCGGCGAGATGCGCCCCGACCTGAAGGCGACGGACGCTGAAGGCCTGGCGGCCCTGGCGCGCGAGATGAAGGCGGACCTGGTCGTCGTCGGCCCCGAATCGGCGCTGGCCGAAGGCTTGGCCGACCGGCTGCAGGCGGCGGGCGTCCCCTGCTTCGGCCCGACCCGGGCGGCGGCGCAACTGGAGACCTCCAAGGCCTTCTCCAAGGCCTTTCTGCAACGCCACGGCATCCCGACGGCAGGCTATGGCGTCTATGAGGACGTCGCCTCGGCCAAGGCGGCGCTGGATCGGTACTCGGCCCCCTATGTCATCAAGGCCGACGGTCTGGCGGCGGGCAAGGGCGTGGCCATCAGCCCCGATCGCGCCGACGCCGAGGCCGAGATCGAGCGGATGTTGGGCGGCCGGTTCGGCGCGGCCGGGTCGCGCGTGGTGATCGAGGAATTCATGGACGGGGAGGAGGGCTCCCTGTTCGTCCTGTCGGACGGGACGCGGTCGGTGTTGTTCGGCGGGGCGCAAGACCACAAGCGCGCCTTCGACGGCGACCTGGGGCCGAACACCGGCGGCATGGGCGCCTATTCGCCCGCGCCCGTTTTCACGGCGGCCTTCACCGAGGCGGCGAACGAACGCGTGGTCGTTCCGACCATCCAGAAGATGGCCGAGGAAGGCGTTCCCTATCGCGGCGTTCTCTATGTCGGCCTGATGGCGACGGCTGAAGGCCCCAAGGTGGTCGAGTTCAACGCCCGCTTCGGCGACCCCGAATGTCAGGTGCTGATGATGCGGCTGGACGGCGATGTCGTGCCGCTGCTGCTGGCCTGCGCGCGCGGCGACCTGACCCAGGCGCCGGCGCCGGCCTTCAAGCCGGGCGTAGTGATCTGCGTCGTCCTGGCGGCCAAGGGCTATCCCGACAGCCCGCTGGAAGGCTCGGTCATCCGGGGCGCGGATCAGGACTTCGGGCCGCACGTCCAGGTCTTCCACGCCGGGACCAAGCTGCGCGACGACGGCGCCTTGGCGGCGGCGGGCGGCCGTGTGCTGAACGTCTGCGCCTATGGCGACGACGTGGCCCAGGCGCGCGAGCGCGCCTATGAAGCGATTGCGAAGATCGACTGGCCGGGCGGTTTCCACCGCACCGACATCGGCTGGCGGGCGCTGGAGCCGCGCTAAGCGGCTCCCCCATGCTTTAGGTCATCGCGAACAGCAGCCGACCCTCGCCCATGCGTTCGCGCAAGGGAACCAGGTCGGCGTGGGACACCGAGAAGCAGCCGTAGGAACGGCCCAGCTTGCCCTGGCGCGCCAGGAAGGCCGGGTCGGCGTAATCGGCGCCGTGGATGATGATGGCCCGTTCGCGCGCCAGATTGTTGGAATACTCCAGCCCGTCCAGCAGGACGTTCGGCCCCTGCTGGCTGCCCCAGCTGGCGCCCGCCGTGGCGTAGGCGCCGATCGAGGACATATGGCTGTCGGGACGGTTCGAGAACTGCTGCGCGAAGCCTGAATGCGCCGGGTCCGAGCCGCGCCCGTGGCTGGTGCGATAGGCCGTGACCCAGCCGCCTTCCAGATCGACTTCATACAGGCGGTCCTCGCCCGAGAATTTCTGGAAATCGACCAGATACATCCGGTCGCGCTTCGAGATCTTATGACCATGCACGTCCATCGCGGCGCGGGCGCGCTCGATCAGGTCGGGGCGCACGATGCCATGGGGGTCGATCGTCGTCCCGGCGTTGGCCATCTGCACGTGAGCCGAGCGCGCGCGCTCAGGCACGATCGGCAGGGCTGGAGCGACGGCTCCGGCGAGGTGAAGTTGAGAGGTGGAGGCGGCGGAGGAGCACCCCGCCAACAGGGCCGAGCCGCCCAAAATCAAGCCACGTCTGGAAAGCCGCATGCGACGCCCCCCGCACGGTTAAACAACTGTATCGGCTTGTTTCATGAAGCGTCGTTGGAACGCAACCTTGGCCTTGGCGTGAAGATTGGAATGGTTATGTTGCACGCTTCAGTAACGGGAGGGATACATGAAAAAGCTTGCCCTGATTGTGACCGCAGCTGTTTTGGCTGCCACCGGCGCCGAGGCGCGCCAAGCCCCGGCGGCAGCGCCGGTTTCGGCTGAACAGGCGACGAAGTTCGTCCAAGTGGGGCGGCTTTTGGCCGACCCGGCCAGCGGCCGCGTGCTGCGCGATAAAACTCTCGTGATCAGAGGGAACCAGGTCGTCGAAATCCGCGACGGCTTCGTCGGCGAGGGGAACGTCGTCGATCTGCGCTCGGCCTTCGTGCTGCCCGGCCTGATCGACAGCCACGTCCACCTGGGCAGCGAGCAGAGCCCGACCAGCCGGCTGGACCGCCTGACCATGTCGAACGCCGATCAGGCCATGGTCGGCGCGCGCCACGCCCGTCGCACGCTGAATGCGGGCTTCACCACGGTGGCGGACCTGGGCGGAGCCAATGAGTCGATCTTCGCCCTGCGTGACGCGGTGCGGCGCGGCGACGTGGTCGGACCGCGCATCATCGCCGCGGGTTCGTCCGTCTCGGTGCACGGCGGCCATGGCGACGCCAACGGCTATCGCGAAGACATCCTGCACGTCCTGTCGAACGAGAGCGTCTGCTCGGGGGCCGAAGACTGCCGCCGCGCCGTGCGGACCCAGGTGCGCGCGGGCGCCGACATCATCAAGATCACGGCCACGGGCGGGGTGCTGTCGAACACCGCCGCTGGTCTGAACCAGCAGTTCACCCAGGACGAGCTGGCCTCCATCGTCGAGGTCGCGCACCGGATGGGTCGTCAGGTGACCGCCCACGCCCACGGCGCCGACGGCATCAACGCCTTCCTGAAGGCCGGCGGCGATTCCATCGAGCACGGCACCTATCTGGACGACGAATCCATGCGCCTGTTCAAGGCCAACGGCGCCTGGCTGGTGCCGACCCTGCTGGCGGGCGACTTCGTCGCGCGCGTGGCCTCCGGGCCCGATAACTTCTTCACCCCGGCGCAGAGCGCCAAGGCCCTGGAAGCCGGGCCCAAGATGCTGGACATGGCAGCCCGCGCCCATCGCGGCGGGGTCAAGATCGCCTTCGGCACCGATTCGGGCGTCTCGGCCCACGGCGACAACGCCCAGGAGTTCGCCCTGCTGGTCCGCGCCGGTCTGACGCCGCTTCAGGCCATCCAGTCGGCCACGATCGGCGCCGCCGAACACCTGAAGATCTCGGCCGAAGCGGGCCGTATCGCGCCGGGCATGCCGGCCGATCTGATCGCCGTCGCCGGCGACCCGCTGACCGACGTGACCGAGCTCGAGCGGGTCCGCTTCGTCATGAAGGGCGGCCAGGTCTTCCGTCAGGACTGAGGTTCAGCCGATCCAGCAGGAAGGCGGCGAAAGCCGCCTCATCCTCGAAACGAGCGACGACGGGCCAGGGTGAAACCCTGGCCCTTCTTTCTGGGCTGAGCCGGACCCAGTCCTTTTCCGTCGTCACCAGACCGGCGCCGTAGACCGACGCGCGATCATTCAGGAAGGCGAAGTCGCGATCCGACAGTTCGGCGTGGTCGGGGAAGGGGACAAAGTCCTTCAGATCGCACCCGGCGGCGATCAGCGACCGCTCCACCTTCCACGGCTTGGCGATGCCCGCGAAGCCGACCTGCGGCCCCGGCGGCGGCGGGCCTTGGGGCGCCAGTCGGGCGATGAAGACGGGCAGGCCGCCGAACACGTCGATCAGTTCCGGATCGACCTCGGCCAGGTCGGTGGGCAGCAGCACCACCACGGCGTCAGCGCGCGCCAGACCCGCCTTCAGGGGCTCGCGCATCGGGCCGGACGGAAAGACCGAACCGTCGCCGAACGGCCATTCGTCGCCGCGCGTCTCGCCGTCGACCACGATCAGGCTGATCGCCTTTTTCAGAGCGGGATTCTGATGGGCGTCGTCCAGCACCAGGACGGCGGCGCCGTCGGCTGCAGCGGCGCGGGCGCCTTCGACGCGGTCGCGCGCGATCCAGGCGGGCGAGCCCTGCGCCAGCATCAGCGGCTCGTCGCCGACGTCGGCGGCGGTGTGGACGGCCGGATCGACGCGGACCGGGCCTTCGAGCTTGCCGCCATAGCCGCGCGATAGGGCGGCGGCCTCGATCCCCTGAGCGCGCAGCAGGCGTAGCGTCTCACGCGCGATCGGCGTCTTGCCCGAGCCGCCGACGGTCAGATTGCCGATGGAGACGACCGCTGCGCCCGGATCGACCGGCGTGGCGCAGGCGATCTTGCGCGCGGTCACGCCCGCCCACAGCCATGACGCGGGCTTCAGCAGCATTCGCGTCACCGGGGCGTGGCGACGCTCGCGGCTGTACCACCAGCGGGGGGTGTTCAGTTTCACGGGCGCCTCCGCGAGGGGGCGGCGGGCAGGTGGGTCTGAAGCGCCAGCCACAGGCGGTCCAGCCCGGCGGCGGCGGCCTCTGCGGAGCGGCGGGCGCGCTCGCCCATGTCGCGGGCGGCGTCCGGGTCGGCCAGCATGGGGCCGACGACCGAGGGCAGTTCGGCGGGTGACAGGACAGAGACGAGACCGCCCGCCTGCTTCAGCATCCGGGTCACGGCCTGCCAGTTGCTGGCGTCCGGCCCGGTGACGATGGGCTTTGCCAGGCGCGCAGGCTCCAGCGGGTTGTGGCCGCCGACCGCGCCGCCGCCCAGCGCTGGGGCGAAGGAGCCGCCCATGACCACCACATCGGCCAGCCGCAGGAACAGGCCCAGTTCGCCCAGGGTGTCGGCCAGATAGATGTCGGTCTGGTCGCAGATCGGCTGACCGTGACTGCGCCGCGCAAAGCCGTAGCCTTCGTGGCTCAGAGCCTCGGCGATGGCGTCGGCGCGTTCGGGGTGGCGCGGCACAACGATCAGGAACAGCCGGTCGGCCAGATGATCCAGCGCGCCGACGATGGCCATTTCCTCATGCTCATGGGTGCTGGCGGCGACGACGACGGGGCGGTCGTCGATCAGGGCTGACAGGCGGGCGAACTCGCCCTTGTCATAAGGCAGAGGCTCGCCGGACAGCTTCAGGTTCACCTGGCCGTCGACGCGGGCGCCCAGGGCCGTCAGCCGGTCGGCGCTGTCCTGATCCTGGGGCCAGACATGGGAAAAGCCGTTCATCAGGGCGCGGGCCATGCCGGGCGCCTTCTTCCACCCTTGCGCCGTCTTGTCGGTGATGCGGGCGCTGACGAGGGCCAGCGGCACGCCGCGTTTTTGCGCTGTGGTCAGCAGATTGGGCCACAGCTCGCTCTCGACGAAGACGCCGACATTGGGCCGCCAGTGGTCGAGGAAGGCGGCGACCGCCGAGGGGGCGTCCACCGGGGCGAACTGATGGATGACGCCGCGCGGCAGGCGGCTGGCCAGCACCTGGGCCGAGGTCAGGGTGCCGGTGGTGACCAGCACGGTCACGTCGGGCCGGTCCTTGCGGATGCGCTCGGCCAGCGGAAGGATGGACAGGGCCTCGCCGACGCTAACGCCGTGGATCCAGATCAAAGGGCCGTCGGGCCGCGCCATGCCCGGCAGGCCCAGCCGTTCATCGACGCGGGCGGGGTCTTCCTTGCCCTTGCGGACCCGGGCGTCCAGCAGGCGCGGGGCCAGCGGCTCCAGCAGGCGGGTCAGCAGTTGATAGACGATCAGGGCAGGGCTGAAGGCCACGTTCAGACGCGCTCCAGACCGGTGATGGCGTCGGCGCGCGCCTCGACGGCGGTCAGGCGCGCGGTCCATTCGGCGGCGACCTCGGCCAGGTCGGCGCCTTGAGGATACCAGGCCTTGTCCCAGACAATGGCGCCCCGTCCGAACGGCAGGGGCAGGACCGCCTTGTCCCAGCTGTTCAGTCGCATCGCCGGCTTGCACGACAGGCCGATGAACAGGACCGGGGCGCCGGACATCTTGGCCATCAGCGGCAGGCCTTCGGCCATCTGGCGCGCCGGGCCGCGCGGACCGTCTGGCGTGATAGCCAGGCCGCCGATTTTCAGCTGTTTCAGGCCGTCGCGCAGGGCCTGGGCGCCGCCCTTGGACTGTTTGATCTTGTCCTTGTTGGAGGAAGAGCCCCGCACGGCGGGAATGCCCAGGCGACCTACGGCCTTGGCGAAGAACTCGCCATCGGCGCTCAGCGAAACCAGCCCCTTGACCTGCTGCGCCCGCTTCATGGGCCAGCAGACCGGAGCCAGGGCGAGGCGCGAATGCCAGAAGGCGCACAGCACGCCGCCGCCGTCGGCCCAGACCTCTTCGGCGAGATGTTGGTTCTCATGCGTCCAGCGTGTGGTGGCGTAGCAGAACCGCATCCACTCGGACAAAAGCCAGGCGGCGGCGTTCTGGATGACCGGGTTGCGCAGCGGTCTCATGCGCCCGTCTCGTCAGGCAGTTCGGCCAGAGGCGGCAGGGTGTCGAACCCGGGCAAGGCCTCCGGGTCGCTGTCCAGCGACTGCTGCCGCGCCAGCCGGGCATAGAGGCCACCGCGCGCCACCAGGGCGTCGTGGGTTCCTTCCTCGACGACGCGGCCGCCGTCGATGACGTAGATGCGGTCGGCGTTCTTCACCGTCGACAGACGGTGGGCGATCATCAGGGTGGCGCGGCCGTCCATCAGCCGTTCCAGCGCCGCCTGCACCATGGCCTCGCTCTGGGTGTCCAGCGCGCTGGTGGCCTCGTCCAGCAGCAGTATGGGCGCGTCCTTGAGGAAGGCGCGGGCGATGGCGATGCGCTGGCGCTGGCCGCCCGACAGGCGCAGGCCCGCCTCGCCGACGCGCGTGGCGTAGCCTTCGGGCAGGGCGGCGATGAAGTCGTGGGCCGCGGCGGCGCGGGCGGCCTCGATGATCTGTTCGGCGGTCGCGCCCTGGCCGCCATAGGCGATGTTGGCGGCGATGGTGTCGTCGAACAGGAAGGGCTCCTGCGTCACCAGGCCGATGTGGTCGCGCAAGGACGCCAGGCTCAGCTCGCGCACGTCGCGGCCGTTGATCGTCACCCGGCCCGAGGTCACGTCGTAGAAGCGCGGCAGGAGGCTGAGGATGGTCGACTTGCCGCCGCCCGAGGGGCCGACCAGGGCGATGGTCTCGCCCGGCGCGACATGCAGACTGACGTCCGACAGGGTGGGGGCCGCGCCCTCTTCGCCCGCGTGATAGGCGAAGGAGACGTCTTCCAGAGCCACGGTCGCCGGGCCGGGGGGCAGTTCGACGGCGTCGGCCGCCTCGCGGATCTCGGGCTCGATGTCCAGGGCGGCGAACAGGCGGCGAGCGGCGGTCAGGCCCTCGCTCAGCACGGTGCTGAGATTAGTCACCTGGCGCAGGGCCTGGCCGGCGAACAGCAGCATGCCGATGAAGGAGGCGAAGGCGCCGACGGTCATCTCGCCCTGGCCGGCGCGCCAGCCGGCATAGGCCATGACGGCGGCGACGATGGCGTAGGCGACGATGTCGCTGGCCGGGCCGGCGAAGGCGCGGCTGTCGGCCCCCTTGATGACATGGCGCTGGCGGCGGTCGATGACGGCGGCGACGCGGGCTTCCTCGGCGGCTTCGCGGTTCTCGATCTTGATGACGCGCACCCCGTCCAGGTTCTCCATCAGGGCGCTGGACAGGGCCTCGGTCTCGGCCATGGCGCCGCGCGCGGCCTTGCGCGACTTCTTGCCGAAGCGGCGGATGATCCAGCTGACCAGCGGCACGCCCAGAAGGACGATCAGCGTCAGCGGCAGGTCGATGAAGCCCATGGCGACGATGACGCCCAGCAGCATCAGGGCGTTCTGGGTGTAGTTGACCACGCCCGAGGTGAAGGCCTCGCGCACCAGATTGGCGTCGAACAGGACGGAGGAGACGAAGGTCCCCGAATGCTGGCTGCGCAGGCGCGACAGGTCGGCCCGGATCATGCCCGAGAACAACTGCTTCTGGATGTCGCCGACGATGCCGTGGCCCAGACGGTTCACCAGGGCGGACTGGCCGGCCATGGCCAGGGAGCGGATCACCGCCGCCACGACGATGAACAGGGGGATGACGATCAGCACCTTGTCGGCCGGCAGCGTCACCACGCCCCAGACGGTCACCGGCCCCTCGTGCCGGCCGAACAGCAGGTCGATGGCCGGCTCTAGGAATTTCAGCAGCACGGCGGTCAGCCCGCCCGAGACGGCGGCGCATAGCAAGGAGGCGAAGAAGGCCGGCTTGTGCTGGGACAGATAGTCCCGCCAGATGCGGGCGAGCAGGGGGCGCAGCGGCTCGCGGGCGTCGAGTTGGGGGGCGGGAACGGTCATCGGCCTTCGGTCGAACGGCTGAGGCGGCAAGTCAAGCGGCCGCGAACGAGAGAGGCGCCGCCGGACGGGTGACGCGGGGTGCAAACGGCGCTATCTCGCCGCCATGGGGCGCTTCGATCTGACTACGCCGTTCGGCCGTTTCAAGGCGCATTGGTCCTATTTCTGGGCCGATCACGCCTTCCTGCGCACGGCCTTCACCAACGCCCACTGGCTGGGGCCGGACCTGGTGCGGACCAACCAGCCCTCGCCGCGACAGCTGGCCTTCTGGAAACGGCAGGGGATCAAGACCGTCGTCAACCTGCGCGGCCAGAGGGACGAGGCCTATTACTGGCTGGAGAAGGACGCCTGCGACAAGCTGGGGCTGACGCTGATCGACGCGCCGCTGGATTCGCGCGATCCGCCGGGCAAGGACCGGGTGCGCCGGGCCAAGGCCCTGTTCCAGACGATCGAGTATCCGGCCCTGATCCATTGCAAGTCGGGCGCGGATCGCGCGGGGATGATGGCGGTTTTCTATCGGCACTTCCGTCTAGGCGAGCCGATCTCTGAGGCGATGGAGGAACTGGGCAAGCGCACCCTGCACAGCCGTGAGGGGCTGACCGGAGTGTTGGATTATACTCTGGAGAAATATGTCGCCGAGGTTGAACCCACGGGCGTCAGCTTCGAGGACTGGGTCGAAAGCGAAGCCTATGATCCCAAGGCCATTCGGGCCGAGTTCAAGGCCGGCTGGTGGGGCAAGCTGGTGGTGGATCGCCTGCTGAAACGGGAATAGCTCAGCCCCACGGGCCGCCGGGCTCGGGGCCGCGAGACGGAGCCTGACGCACGGACTGCTCTTTTTTCCACCGTTTCATTTGACGGTCGTGTTCGATGCGGCGCCGCAAGGTGACCATGCAAAGCGCCAACACGGCGAGCATGGAGACCAGGCTGAAAATCTGCTGGCCGTCCAGCGTCTGGCCGAAAAAGGTCAAGGTCGAGGGTCTCGATCAGCCGGGGTGATGGGGTCGTTCCAGGCGGTGTCCTGATCCTCGCCGGGACGGGGGACGTGCTTGGGGCCCCTACGCACGACCCAGACGATCGCCGCGACAGCGACCACGACCAGCAGCAGCACAATGATCGTCGGCAGCATGGGAAATCCTGTTCAAGAACAAAGGCGACTGACTCGAAAGCGCATCAGCCGCCTCGACGGTTCCGGAACAGCGGCGTGATGACGCCCTGAGCGCTGGATCAGACGTCGCTGCGCGGGTCGATCAGCTTGTGCGCGTGGAGGATGAAATAGCGCATGTGGGCGTTGTCGACGGTCGCCTGGGCGCGGGCCTTCCACGCCTTCTTGGCTTCTTCATAGTTGCCGAAGGCGCCGACGAACTCGACCTGGGACAGATCGCGGAAGACCGGCTCGGCCGGGTGGCGCATCTCGCCGCCGATGACGAGGTGAAGCAGTTGGGGATCGTGAGAGTCGGCCATGGAGAGGGGGTCCATTGCGGGAGGAATGTCAGATGGCCAGCGGGATAGGCGCTGTGCGCCTTACGATCAACGGGTGAAGGGCCGGTGCGGCGCATATCAGGCTGGTTTGACGCGGATCAGGGCGATTAAAGCGCCAGGGACGGCCCATGTGGTCGCTGACCTTCGCCCCGGCCTCTTCGGCGATCAGGGCGCCCGCGCAGACGTCCCAGTCCCATTTGGGGCTGATGGCGATGGCCGCATCAAAGGCCCCCGCCGCCACCAGGGCCATGCGATAGGCCAGGGCGTTGCGTTTGGAAAAGCGCATCGGCGGCCACGGCTCGTCCCATTCGCGCGCCTCCATCAGCCGGGCGTCGGCCAGAAGCTCGGCGTCCTCCAGGTCGTCGGTGTCGGACGCGCTGATCGGCCGTCCCTTCAGGCGCGCGCCGCCGCCCAGCGTCGCCTCGAACAGCTCGTCCATCATCGGGGCGTGGATGACGGCGGCGACCGGGCGGCCGTCCTCGACCACGGCGATGGGCACGCACCACCACGGCTTGTTCTTCATGAAGGCGACCGTGCCGTCGATCGGGTCGACCACGAAGATGCGCTTCTTCGACAGGCGTTCCGTGCTGTCGGCCGTCTCCTCGGACAGCCAGCCGTAGTCGGGCCGGGCGGTCAGGAGCGTGTCGCGCAGCAGCTGATCCACCGCCAGATCGGCGCTGGTGACGGGCGAGCCGCCGTCCTTGGACCAGACCTTCAGCCCGGCCTCGCGGTGTTCGAGCGCCAGCCGGCCTGCGGCCAGCGCCGCGTCGCGGATCAGGGCGAGGTCGGCGGCCCAGAGCGCTGAAGAAGCGTCGCTCATTTGCCTGCGATCGCCACCTTGTCGAACAGCAGGGAGGGGCTGTTGAACGCGCTGCGGAACTCCAGGTCTCCCGCGCGCTGCAGCCGGGCGTAGAGGTCGATCAGATTGCCCGCCACGGTGACTTCGCTGACCGGATAGGCGCGCTGGCCGTTCTCGAACCAGAAACCCGAGACCCCGGCCGACCAGTCGCCCGTGTTGCCGTTCAGCGAGGGGCCGAACATGGAGGTGATCAGCAGGCCGGTCCCGGCCTGGGCCATCAGGGCTTCCAGATCGCCTTCGCCCGGCGTCAGATGCAGGTTGTGGGTCGAGACGCCCGACGGCCCCGCCAGCCCGCGCGAGGCGTGGCCGGTGGTCTGCAGCCCCAGCTGGGCCGCCGAGGCCGTGTTCAGCAGCCAGGTGGTCAGCACGCCGTCCCTGACGATCTCGCGCCGTTCGACGGCCACGCCCTCGTCGTCGAAGGGGGTGGAGCCGAGGCCGCGCGGGCGGAACGGGTCGTCGATCAGATCGACGCCGCTCGGCAGCACGCTCTGGTTCAGCTTGTCCTTCAGGAAGGAGCTGCCGCGAGCGATCGACGGGCCGGAGATGGCGCTCAGCAGCGGCGACAGCACCTGGGTGGCGACGCGGTTCTCGAAGATGACGGGGGCGGTGGTCGAGGCGATCTTGCGCGGGCCGACGCGGGCGACGGCGCGCTCGCCCGCCTTCAGGCCGATGGAGGCGGCGTCCGGCAGGTCGGACAGGTGGCGGACGGCGCGGCTTTCGCCGCCACGCTCCATGGCGCCGTCCTTCTCGGCGATGACGCCGACGCCCAGAGAGAAGGCGCTGCCGCGATGGCGGCCGTCGAAGCCGTGCGAGGTGACGAGGCGCCACTCGCTGGCGGACCATGAGGCGTGGCCGCCTTCCGACTTGGACACGCCGGATACGGCCAGAGCCGCGGCCTCGGCTTCGGCGGCGGCCGCTTCGAGCGCTTCGGCCGAGCGTTCGGCGGGATCATAGAGGTCGAGATCGGCATGGGGCGCGGCGGCCAGCCGATCCTGCGGCGCGAGCGAGGCGTAGGGATCTTCCGGCGCCAGCTTCGCCATGGCCACGGCGCGCTCGACCAGACGGGCGCGGGTGGCGTCGGACAGGTCAGAGGCGGACACCGTCGCCTGACGCCGCCCGATGAAGACGCGCAGGCCCAGGTCGCGGGCTTCTTCACGCTCCACGTCTTCCAGCGCGCCGTTGCGCACGCCGACGGACAGGGAAGCGCGATGGGCGGACACGGCCTCGGCCGCATCGGCGCCGGCCTTCAGCGCGGCGGAGATCAGATCGTTCAGGATGTCGGGGGAGGGCGTCTTATCGGACATGCCCCGATATGGCGGACGGAACCCGCGCCCGCAACAGCCAGACTAGAGAATGGACCAGGCGATCAGGCTGACCGCGGCCACCAGCAGGGCCAGCCAGGTCAGGATCATGCCGACCGAACGGCCCAGCGACGGCCCTTCCTGGAACAGCAGGCCCAGCGCATGAATCACCCGCCCGGCGAACAGCATCCCGCCGACCGCATGGATCAACAGGGCCGGGGCGCCGAGGAAGGCCAGCAGGATCAGGCCGCACATGCCGGCGGGGATGTATTCGGCCGCATTGGAAAAGGCGCGGGTGGCGCAGACCAGTTCGCGCACGCCGCCGTCGCCGAACTCGACCAGATGTTTGCGCCGCCGGTTCACCACCACGCCCGACAGGACCAGCAGCAAGAGGATCAGCAGTCCGCCCCACAGGGCGGCCGCTTGAATGGTCGGGATCAGGCTCACTTCTCACGCCCCACCGGATAGAGGCGATAGCGCTGGTCGTAGAAGGGCGTGCGCTCATAGAACCAGGCCAGGCGCGCATCGCCGTCGGCGGCGAAGGCGGGGTCGGCCGCTAGTTTCGCCTCGAACGCGGCCTTCAGCGCCGGATCGGCGGCCAGCATCTTTTCGGCCAGCGGGGCGATGGCGTAGGCCTCGATGTATTCGACGCGGTTCAGCACCTCGGGGAACATGCCCCAGGCGAAGAAGCTCTCGTTCGACTGCGGCTCCAGCAGCAGGATGGCGACGTCGCCCATCGGCTGATCGGTCGGCACGCGCACGGAGCCGACAGGGAAGGTCCACTCGTGGGCCTCCGCCCGGACGTCGCTGACCGAGATCGGCACATGGCCTTCGTTGGTGCGGCCCGACACCTTGGGATCGACTAGGCGCAGCATGTCGACGGCGACGGTGCGCGGGGCGTCCAGCGTCTCCATCTGCACGCCGTGGGTGCGCAGGCGCTCGATCACGTCCTGACGATAGGACGGCACCCAATAGGCGCTCGGCCGCTTCAGCGTCAGAGTCGGGTGCGAACCGTAGAAGGGCATCTGCCAAAGTTCGGCGTCCGGCTGGCCCAGCCAGCGGATCTCGGGGCGGCCCGAGGCGACGCTGTCGAACGTCTCATAGCGGATGCCCTTGAAGGGGCGGGTGCGCGAGGGCGTCTCGTCGCTGGCGAAGTTGGCGGGCAGTTCGGCGGGGCGCAGGGCGCAGTCGGCGGCGATGGCGGCGCGCAGGTCGCCGGACTTTTCAGCGAGCAGCTTCAGCGCCTGTTCGAGGAAGACGTAGGTTCCCAGCACCCGCTGTTCGTGCGGCTTCAGGCTGTGGTTCTCGATCAATATGGTCGGGATGTGGGCCGCCGAGCCCCAGCCGTTGGAGAAGCGCTCGCCCAGACCGCCGTCGTTCAGGCCCTTCTTGGGATCGCGGTCGTCGATGGCGAAGATCAGTTCGCCGGGGATGTGCCCTTGAGCCTCCAGCGCCTCGTACATGACGGGCTTGAAGGCGGCGTCCAGCCATGAGGCGATGGCCGGGCTGCGGCTCCAGACGCCGTCCTCGCCGTTGTAGCCGAAGGTGACGTCGTATTGATAATCGATGCCGTCGGTGACGTGGATATCGACGTAGAGGTCCGGCTTGTACTTGTGGATCAGGCCCATGACGGCCTGCATCTCGGCCTGATCCAGCTTCATGAAGTCGCGGTTCAGGTTCTGGTTCGTCGCCGTGTGGCGCCAGCCCTGATTGCGCGGCCCGCGCTGGTTGGGGCGGGAATACGGGCCGGTGCGCTCATGGCCGTCGACGCTCAGGATGGGGATCAGGATCAGGTTGGCCCGGTCCAGCAAGCCGTCCTTGCCGTAAAAGGCGATGTCGCGCAGCAGCATCATGCCCGCGTCCTTGCCGTCGATCTCGCCGGGATGGATCCCGGCCTGGGCCAGTAGGACGGGCTTGTTCGGATCGAAGGTCGCGCCGTCCTTGGAGGCGATCACGGCGTAGATCGGGCGCCCCTCCGGCGAGGTTCCGAACTGTTCGATGCGGATCAGGTCGCTGGCGGCGTCCAGCTTGTCGAACCAAGCGCGGGTGTCGGCGTAGGTCGGCGAGAAGTCATGCGCCGCATCGGCCTCGAAGCCCGTGACCCACGGGTCGGCGGCGTCCCGCAACAGGGCGCGGCTAGGGCCGTTCCAGGCAGGCGCAGGCGGAAGGAAGGCCTGATCCCACGGCGCGACATTGGGCAGGGCCGATGGGGGCGTCTGGGACATGGCGGGACTCGCAAGCAGAAGGGCGGCGGCGAACAGCAGACAGGAGCGCATGCGCTTTGGTGGGCCGAATGGTCCGATGAGGCAAGCTTTCAGCCCCCTCCCAACGGGAGAAGTCAGCTATTTCCAGATCGGACTCTTGTCGCCCGGCAGACCCAGGCGATCCCAGATGTCGTTGATCCGCTCGACCACGGCCTCGTCCATGCGGATCTCCTCGCCCCATTCGCGCTTGGTCTCGGGCTCCCACTTGTCGGTGGCGTCCAGACCGATCTTGGAGCCCAGGCCGCTCTCGGGGCTGGCGAAGTCCAGATAGTCGATCGGGGTGTTCTCGATGACGGTGATGTCGCGCGCCGGGTCCATCTTGGTCGAGACGGCCCACATGACGTCCTTCCAGTCGCGGGCGTTGATGTCGTCGTCCACGACGATGATCCACTTGGTGTACATGAACTGGCGCAGATAGCTCCAGCAGCCCATCATCACGCGCTTGGCGTGGCCCGGATAGGCTTTCTTCATCGACACCACGGCGATGCGATAGCTGCACCCCTCGGGCGGCAGCCAGAAGTCGGTGATCTCGGGGAACTGCTGACGGATCAGGGGGATGAAGACCTCGTTCAGCGCCTCGCCCAGCACGGACGGCTCGTCCGGCGGGCGGCCGGTGAAGGTGGTCAGATAGATGGGGTCTTTGCGCATGGTGATGGCCGTCACCTGGAAGACCGGGAACTTCTCGACCGAGTTGTAGTAGCCGGTGTGGTCGCCGTAGGGGCCTTCGTCCTCGAACTCGTCCAGCAGGACGTGGCCTTCCAGCACGATCTCGGCGTTGGCCGGCACCATCAGCGGCACGGTCTTGCATGGGACCAGCTCGGCCTTGGAGCCGCGCATCAGGCCGGCGAACTGATACTCCGACAGGGTGTCCGGCACCGGGGTCACGGCGGCCAGGATGGTCCCCGGATCGGCGCCCAGAACCACGGCGCAGGGCAGGGGCTCCCGCTTGCCCGCCTTCTTGTGCCGGGCGTAGTGCTGGGCCCCGCCGCGATGGGCCAGCCAGCGCATGATCGCCTTGTCCTTGCCAAGCACCTGCATCCGATAGATGCCCAGGTTGAAGTCGTCCTCGCGGTCGTCCGACGGCCCCTTGGTGACGACCAGACCCCAGGTGATCAGCGGCGCGGGCTCGCCGGGCCAGCAGCCCTGAATGGGCAGGGCGGTCAGGTCGATCTGATCGCCTTTCAGCACCACCTCCTGCACCGGAGCCTTCTTCACCGTCTTGGGCCGCATGGACATGACGGTCTGGGCCAGGGGCAGCATCTCCATCGCGTCGGAGAATCCGCGCGGCGGCGTCGGGTTGCGCAGGAAGGCCAGCAGCTCGCCGACTTCGCGCAGCTCGCCCACCGTGGTGCGTTGCTTGCCCTCCAGCGTCACGCCCATGGCGACCCGCTTCACCGTGCCGAACAGATTGGCCAGGCAGGGGATGGGGCTGATCGAACCGTCGGGCATGACCGGCTTCTCAAAAAGCACCGCCGGGCCGCCGTTGCGCAGCAGCCGTGTCTGGATCTCGGTCATCTCCAGGGTGGTGGAGACGGGCTCCGACACGCGGACCAGTTCGCCGTCGGCTTCGAGGGTCGCAAGAAAATCGCGCAGGGACTTGTAGGCCATGCGCTGACGCTTAGGCGGCAATCGCCCGTCTGTCACGCCATGCGCGCGTCAATAGGCCGGGACGTCGGACACCAGCGCCCACACCGGCAGGCGCAGAGCGCGGGTGGCGGCTTCGATGCCGGCGGAATCCAGATGCTGGCGGCCCGCCTCGACCCGTCGCAGGGCCTCGGGCGTCAGGTTCAGGGCGGCGGCGAGATCGGACGATGCGACGCCCCGCTGATCCCGCCAGCGCCGAATACGGGCGCCGATGACGGCGTCGATCGGGTCAATGTTAGGGAACCCCAGAACCGAACCCATCCTTCGCCTCCCGACGCCCTGATCAGGCGGTCCCGTCAGACGGCATCCTTATCCCATTGGAAGGCGGCGTCCAGCCAGTCGCCCAGGCGACCGTCGGGACAGGCCAGGGCGTGGATGCGCGCCATTTCCTCCGCCGACAGCGCGAAGTCGAAGATGTCGAAATTCTCGGCGGCGCGGGTTTCCTTGGCGGTGCGCGGAATGGCGATCACGCCCTGCTGGATGATCCAGCGCAGCGTGACCTGGCCGTTGGTCTTGCCGTGGGCGCGAGCAATCTCGCCGATCACGGCGTCGTCGGCGATCTTGCCCTGAGCCAGGGGCGACCAGGCGGTGACGGACGAGCCGAGCTCGCGCGCGGTCGCGATCAGCGTCTTCTGCGACAGATAGGGGTGATACTCGACCTGGTTGGTGATCAGCGGCGCCGTCGACAGGGCGGCCGCTTGGCGGAATAGGGCCGAAGGGAAGTTGGACAGGCCAATGTTCTTGGCGAATCCCTTCTCCTGCGCCTCGTTCAGGGCGCCGATGGTTTCCTCCAGCGCCGGCGTCGGCTTGGGCCAGTGCAGCAACAGCAGGTCCGGCGTCAGGCCCAAGCTGAGCGCCGATTCCTCGGCCTGACGCAGCAGGGCGTCGCGATGGAAATGCTCGACCCAGATCTTGGTGGTGACGAAGATGTCGTCGCGCGTGACGATCCCTTCGGCCACGGCGTCGGCGATGCCGTCGCCGACCGTCTTCTCGTTCTTGTAGATCCAGGCGGTGTCGATGTGGCGATAGCCGATGCGCAGGGCCTCGCGCACCATGCGGCGGGCGTCGTCGGGCTCCAGTTGCCAGGTGCCGAAGCCCAGCAGCGGAATCTCCACGCCCGAGGCGGTGACGGTCGGCTGGTTGGAATAGGGCATGGGAGGCTCCGCGAGATTCAGGAGCCTTCGATATAGGCGCCGGCTCGGGCGTCGCCATTGTCCAGCCAGTGGAAAATCCGGTCCTGCAGCGGCTCCATCCCCTCGCGGAAAAGGCGCCCTCGTGGCCGATGCGACGCGCGCCGAAGTCCCTTGGGGGCGTGGAGGCTGATCAGGGCGGGCTAACCGTCTAGGCGATCGGCGCCGCGTCAGGTCAAGGCTTGGCGGGTTCGGCGGCGGTGGTTGGGCCCAGAGCAAGGACGCCGTCGAAGGCGCCGTTCTCGTACGGCTGGACGATCACACCCCGTACAGCCGCGTCGTAAGACACAGGCAAGGGGGCGGGGCCGCAGCCGTCGCGGCGGCAGTTCCAGGATGTTCCGCCCTGCTGAACGACGTAGAGGCTCAGGACCTCGGCAGGCGGCAGGTGCACGACGGCCGGAATCAGGTTCATGCGCTCGATCGGTTTCCGTTGCGCGTGGATGTTGCCGACCAGAACCAGCATCCGGCTATCGGGCGCCTTGCGGGCGGCGGTCGCCAGTCGGTGGGCCATGTCCAGGTCGTAATAGGACTGGCTGAAGCCCTGAACGCGCGGGCTGTCGGGCGCAAAGGCGACGACCTTGAGGCTAGGCGTCTCACGTTTCATCGCCCGCAGGCGCAGCAGCAGGTCCAGCATGGCGACGCTGCCGCGCCCGTCGTGGTGGACGAAGGGACCATGCGGATAGGCGGCCAGGATCGCGCGTGCGGCCTGCTCGGTTTCGGCCGCCATGAAGGCGTCCAGCATCGGCTGCATGCCTTCTGAGAATTCGAGCGCGACCGTCACCGGCCCCTTGTCCCGCGCCGCGCAGACCAGATCGGCGAAGGCGGCGGGGGTCTCGGTGGTGCCGTGCATCTCGCCGATGACGACGTAACGGATCTCGTCCTTCCACAGGGCCTCGACGCCGGGAATGGGCGCACAGGCGGAAGGCGCAGCAAGGGCGGCGGCGGCTAGCAAAGTCGCGATCATGGCGTCTTCCTCATGTGGGCGCTGATCAATAGGCCAGGGCGTTGCCGTCCTTGCGCATTTCGGTGGCGGCGCCGTAGGTCCAGCGGCCCTGTTCGTTGATCTGCTTCATCACGTTCTGATAGCCGCCGAAGCCGCCGTCGGGCGGGCCGAGATCCCAGCCCATGGCGGTCAACTGCCGCTTGGTGGCCTCCGGCACGCCGGATTCCAGATGCAGCTTGCCGACGCCCTCGGCGGGCTGGCCGGTCGGTTCGGACGAGCCGTAGTGCTGCCAGCGCGGGCTGTCGCCGGCTTCTTGCGGGTCCAGGCCGTAGTCGACCATGTTGATGATGATCTGGGCCTGCCCTTGGGGCTGCATCCCGCCGCCCATGACGCCATAGGCCAGCCACGGCTCTCCGTCCTTGCAGGCGAAGCCGGGGATGATGGTGTGGAAGGGGCGCTTGCCCGGCGCATAGACGTTGGGGTGGCCGTCGGTCAGGGCGAACAGTTCTCCGCGATTCTGGAACATGAAGCCCAGCGTTCGGCCGTCGGGACCGTCGGCGACCAGGCCGCCGCCCATGCCGCGATAGTTGGACTGGATCCAGCTGACCATCATCCCGTCGCTGTCGGCGACGCTGAAGTAGGTGGTGTCGCCCTGCGTCGGGGCGTCGCCGGGGAAGACGCGGTCCATCACGCGGTTCGGGTTGATCTGCTTGGCCCGCTCGGCGGCGTAGGCCTTGGAGTTCAACCAGGCGGTCGGGGCCTTGGCGAAGCGCTCATCGGCGAAGTAGCGGGCGCGGTCCTCGAACGCCAGGCGCTTGGCCTCGGCCTGGACGTGGATCGAGGCGGCGGACTGGAAGCCCATGGCCTTCAGGTCGAACTGTTCGCAGATGTTCAGGATCTGATTGGTCGACAGGCCTTGAGTGTTCGGGCCGAGCGAATAGACCTCGACCCCGCGATAGGTGGTCATCAGCGGCTCGACCCATTCGGTGCGGTGGGCGGCCAGGTCGGCGCGGGTCATCCAGCCGCCGATGCGCTTGAAATAGCGCTCGATGTGGTCGGCGATCACCCCGTCATAGAAGGCGTCGCGCCCGCCCTCGGCGATCATGCGGTAGGTGCGGCCCAGGTCGGGGTTGGCGAAGACCTCGCCGGTCTTGGGCGTGCGGCCCCCGGTCAGCCAGACCTTCCTGCGGTTGTCGTTTTCCTCGATCGTCGCGGCGCTGCGGTCGAAGCCGGCCATGTTGCGTTCGAGGTAGTAGGCCACGACCTGCGGCACGGGCACGCCCTGCTCGCACAGTTCGGCGACGGGCAGCAGGACGTCCTTCCACGGCAGCTTGCCGTAGCGCTGGTGCGCGCTCCACCAGGCGTCGACCGTGCCGGGAACATTGACCGTAACGGCGCCGTAGCGCGGCAGGTAGCCGTCCGGCCCGGCCTTGGATCGCGCGGTCTCCAGCGACAGGCCGCGCGGGCTGGCGCCTGAACCGTTGAAGCCGACGACCTTCTTCTGGGCCGGGTCCCACATCAGGCAGAAGGCGTCGCCGCCGATGCCATTGGCGGTCGGCTCCAGAAAGCCCAGGGCGGCGTTGATGGCGATGGCCGCGTCGATGGCCGAGCCGCCTCGCCGCAGAGTGTCCAGGCCGATCATCGTCGCGGCCGGATGGGCCGTGGCGGCGGCGCCGTTGGCGCCCCAGACGGTCGAACGGCCGACGAAACGCGGCCCGGTGATGCGGTCGCCGATGCCGACGCCGGCGTAAGGGTCGGGCGTCGGCGCGGGCTGGACCGAAGCCGGATTGGCGACCGGCGCAGCGGCGGGCGCCTGCTGGGCGCGGGCGGCGCCCGCCATCAGGGCTCCGGCCGGCAGGGCCGACAGAAAAGTGCGGCGACGCATGATGTTGTACTCCCCCTCGTTCGACGCGCGCATTGAGGCCGGAACAGGGGCAGGGCGCAAGCCGCAGATAGGCTTGCCGCAAAGAAAAAGGGCCGCCCGAAGGCGACCCTTTCGATGTTCAACTGGAAGACCCGATCAGGTGATGTCTTCGTTCAGCAGACCGACCTTGAAGTAGCCGTTTTCCTGCAGGGTGTTCATGACTTCCATGAACTGATTGTACTTCACTTCCGGCTGGGCGCGGACGAAGACGCGCTCCTCACGGCAGTCGGCCACGGCGCCTTGGGCGGCGCAGACGTCGCCGGCCAGCTTGGCCAGCGTGGTTTCCTGTTCAGCGATGAACAGCGAGCCGGATTCCTGGATGGTGATGTACACCGGTTCCTTGGGCTCGGCGTTGTCGGCCGGCGGCGTCGCCGGCGGCAGGTCCAGACGGATCGACACGGTGGCCATCGGGGCCGCGACCATGAAGATGATCAGCAGCACCAGCATGATGTCCACGAACGGCGTGACGTTGATGTCCGCGTTCTGTGCCGCCAGCTTGCCGCTGCCGCCGCCGCCGCCCGAAGAAAGTCTCGCGCCCATTACGCCCTCGTCTCTATCAAGACCCGCACCCTCCGGCGGGCCAAACTGAAAGTCTCGCTCGTCTCTTGGCGTCCTCAAGCGAGCTTGTAAAGCCGTTGAATGCGAGGAAATGACGCCGCTGGGGGAATAAGATTGCGAATTCGGCGTAAGCCCGCCTTGGCCGCGATCAATTCAGCCCCGTATCACAGCCGTTTGCGGCTCAGCCCCGGGCCAGTTTGAGGAATCGCTCGGCCAGGGCCGGGTCGGCCTTGAAGGCGCCGGTGAAGCGGGTGGTGATGGTCGAGACGTGGCGGTGGTGCACGCCGCGCGTCGTCATGCACTGGTGCGCCGCATCGACCATGACGGCCACGCCGCGCGGCTGCAGGTGCGATTCGATGGCGTCGATGATGTCGTTGGTCAGGGTCTCCTGGTTCTGGAGACGGCGGGCGAAGATCTCGACCACGCGCGCCAGCTTGGAGATGCCCACCACCTTCTCGCCCGGCAGATAGGCGACGTAGGCCTTGCCCAGGAAGGGGGCCAGGTGGTGCTCGCAGTGGCTCTCGACCTCGATGTCGCGCAGGATGACCATGTCGTCATAGCCCGTCACGTCCTCGAAGGTGCGCGACAACTCCTTGCCCGCATCGGCGTCATACCCGTCGAACCACTCGCCATAGGCGTCGACCACCCGCTTGGGCGTGTCCAGCAGGCCGGGGCGGTCGGGGTTGTCGCCGGCCCAGGCGATCAGGGTGCGCACGGCTTCCAGAGCCTGCTCGCGGCTGGGGCGCTGGGGCGCCTCATTGGCGACGAGGACGGGCTTGGCGGGGGTGCTGCTCATGAAACGATCCGGCGGCGGCGAGAGCGCCTGTTCAGAATACTATTATATATGGACTTGGGCGCGCGGCCCTGACTGTCTATCAGGCCGCTATATGGGACACCTCGTCCGTCCCGCAAGAAAACTCGCAAAAGACCTGACCTATGGCCCTGCACATCCACGACACCCTGCGCCGTGAAAAGCGCCTGTTCGAGCCGCGTGATCCGAACCGGGTGAGCCTCTATGTCTGCGGTCCGACGGTCTATGACTACGCCCACATCGGCAACGCCCGCCCGCCGGTGGTGTTCGACGTCCTGGTGCGCCTGCTGCGCCGCACCTATGGGGCGGACAAGGTGATCTACGCCCGCAACGTCACCGACGTGGATGACAAGATCAACGCCAAGGCGGCCAAGGAAGGCGTCGCCATCGGCGAGATCACCGCACGCTATGAGGCCGCCTATCTGGCCGACATGGGCCTGTTGAACGTCAGCCCGCCTGACATCGCCCCGCACGTCACCGACTACATCGAGGCGATCACCAAGCAGATTCAGGCCATCATCGACGCCGGCTGCGCCTATGCGGCCGAGGGCCATGTGCTGTTCGACGTGTCCTCCTATCCGTCCTACGGCGCGCTGTCGGGGCGCAATCTGGACGACATGATCGCCGGCGCCCGCGTAGAGGTGGCCCCCTACAAGAAGAACCCGCACGACTTCGTGCTGTGGAAGCCGTCCAAGGCGGACGAGCCGTCCTGGCCGTCGCCGTGGGGCGAGGGCCGTCCCGGCTGGCACATCGAATGCTCGGCCATGATCGAACAGACGCTGGGCCTGCCCATCGACATCCACGGCGGCGGCATCGACCTGGTCTTCCCGCACCATGAGAATGAGATCGCCCAAGGCGTCTGCGCCCACGGCCACGCCCACGGCGACGACGCGCATGAAGAATACGCCCGCTACTGGATGCACAACGGCTTCCTGACCGTGGACGCCGAGAAGATGTCCAAGTCGATCGGCAACGTCCTGCTGCTGCACGACCTGGTGCAGGCCATGCCGGGCGAGGTGGTGCGCTGGGCCCTGCTGAGCGCCCACTATCGTCAGCCGCTGGACTGGAATCAGACCCTGCTGGAGCAGAGCCGCAAGAACCTCGACCGCCTCTACGGCGCCCTGCACCGCGCGGCCTCGGTCGAGGCGGCGGAGGTCGAACCGCCGGTGGAGTTCCTGAAGTTCATCGAGGACGACTTGAACACGCCGGGCGCCATGGCGACCCTGTTCGCCCTGTCCAGCGAGATCGAGCGTGGCATGACGGCGGGCGACGAGGGTGCGGTGGCGGCGGCCAAGGGCCAGCTGATCGCTGCGGCTTCGATCCTGGGCGTGCTTCAGGCGGATCCGGCGGAATGGTTCTCGGGCGTCGACGAAGGGCTGAAGGCCGAGGTCGAAGGCCTGCTGGAGCAACGCGCCGCCGCCCGCACGGCCAAGAACTGGGCCGAGGCC
Organism: Brevundimonas sp. M1A4_2e; assembly: GCF_053345555.1. Lineage (NCBI taxonomy): Bacteria > Pseudomonadati > Pseudomonadota > Alphaproteobacteria > Caulobacterales > Caulobacteraceae > Brevundimonas > Brevundimonas sp. M1A4_2e. The sequence continues at coordinate 82,390 of NZ_JBKFAI010000005.1, forward strand.
GACCGCATCCGCGACCGCCTGAACGAACTGAACGTGGTGGTCATGGACGGCCCGCAAGGCGCGACCTGGCGGATGAAGGGCTAGGAAACCCTCTCCCAACAGGAGAGGGAGAGGCTTACCGCGCTCTTCTGATCAACTCTTCCGCCAGCACGTCCGTCAGATAGCCGTCAGCCGTCCGCCCGTTCGCCTGTTGCCAGCGGCGCAGGGCGGCGCGGGTGTTGGAGCCGATGACGCCGTCCACGCCCTGGGTGTCGAAGCCCATGCGGGTCAGGGCCTGTTGAGCGCCGATTCTCTGGTCCCGCGTCAGGGGGCCGTCGTTGGGCCAGGAGGCCTTGAGGGGCGGCTTGCCCGCCACCCCGTCGGCGATCATGCCGATGGCCAGCGCATAGCTGACCGAGTTGTTGTAGCGGCGAATCACATAGTGGTTGGGCAGGGCCAGGAAGGCCGGCCCCTTGGCGCCCTGGGGCAGCAGGATGGCCGCGCCCTCAGCCGCCTCGGCGCTGTTGGGCGAGGCGCCGTCGGCCAGGCGCACACCGCGCGCGACCCAATAGGACCAGGGGTGTTTCGGCCCCTCAGCCTGGCTGTAATCGAAGTTGGAGGGCAGGGTCACTTCATAGGCCCAGCCCTGACCGCGCTTCCATCCCGCCTGGGCCAGCAGGTTCGCCGCCGAGGCCAGGGCGTCGGCGTCCGAGCCCCAGATGTCGACCTTGCCGTCGCCGTTCTGATCGACGCCCAGCTTCAGATAGTTGTCCGGCATGAACTGGGTCTGGCCCATCGCCCCGGCCCAGCTGCCCTTCAGCCCTGCGCGGTCGCGCTTGCCCGACACGACGATGTCGAGGGCGTGCTTCAGCTGCTCCTCAGCCCAGTCGCGGCGGCGGCCGTCATAGGCCAGGGTCGCCAGGGAACGGATGACGTCGAAGTCGCCCTGAACCTGGCCGAAGGCGCTCTCCTGCGCCCAGATGCCCAAGAGAATCTCGGTCGGCACGCCGTATTTCTGGGTCACCTCCCACGGCACGCGATCGACGCGCTGGCGGGCCATGGAGATTCGCGCCGGGGTGGTGGCGTTCTGGATGTAGACCCCGGCGGGGCGTGAAAACTCAGGCTGGTTGCGGTCCAGGCGCACGACGCTGGGGTTCGGCGTCACGCCTTCCAGTTCGCGGGCGTACTCCCATTTATGCGCGCCGCCGTGGCGCTCAAGGAAACTCTGTTTCCAGGCGTCGAAGCTGGCGTGGTCATAGGCCTCGCTCAGATCGGTCTGGGCGGGAGGCGGCGTGGGCGCAGGCGTCGCAGGCGCAGGCTCGACCACGGGCGGCGGCGCCGGCTGAGGCTGCGGCGGCATGGGGACCATAGGGGCGCACGCGGCGACCGAACCCAACAAAACAAGGCGATAAGCGATACGCATGAGCACAGGCTAACGCCCCCGAATTCCACGACCAATCACAAGCGCGCGAAGGCAGGATCAGTTTCCGTGATAAGGGTGAAAGCGCCGTTAACCCTTTTCGACAGCAGGCGGTTAAGGGGCGGGAATTTACATTGTGTCGTTCCCTGAGCACGGCCTGGTGGCGGAGGGGCGACGCGTCGGACGTGCATGTCCGGAGATCCTCCGTTCGACTCGGAGGCCAGGCCTCCAGCGGATTCCCCGCGCGGAATGTTGACGAAAGGCCAAGGCCTCTCTATACGACCGCCTCCGCCGCAGGTTCGCCCGCGGCTCTTTTGTTTTACCCGCCCTCACGGGCCTCCAAATCCGGGACGTCCGACCATGAAGGTCCGTAGCTCGCTGAAATCGCTGAAGGGTCGCCACCGCGACTGCAAGATCGTTCGCCGCAAGGGCGTTCTGTACGTCATCAACAAGACCGACCCGCGCTTCAAAGCCAAACAAGGCTGATCAGGCGCGATCCGGCGCGCCCCGCCTGCTGAAGGCGAGGCGCGCGCCGATCGTCGGTGGATGGGATGACTATCCACAGGGCCGCGGGCGTTGTCCGCGGCTTTTTCGCGTCCGGCGTTGAGCCTGACCCTTGCGCGTGATTAGTGATTCTTTCTCAAGCGGCCCTAACGGCCCTTGGCCTGCTTGAGGGCGTGCTTAGTCGCCCTAACGGCCTTCGGCCTGTTTGAGAGCTTTATTTCTTGCCCTAACGGCCCTTGGCCTGTTTGAGGGCGCAGCCTGTTTATGAGTTCTGGAGTTCAGTCATGGACGACGCTTCCTTCGACGCCAGCCCCGACGTCCTGACCGCCACGGCCCAGGGCCGTCTGCGCTCCATCATCGAGCGCCTGGAGCGCCTCGAAGAGGACAAGCAGGCCGTCATGGGCGACATGAAGGAGGTCTTCGCCGAGGCCAAGGGCGAAGGCTATGACGTCAAGGTGCTGCGCAAGGTTCTGCGCCTGCGCAAGCAGGACAAGGCCAAGCGTCAGGAAGAAGAAGCGATTCTTGACCTCTATCTGTCGGCGCTCGGCGAGATCTAAGGGAGGCGGGCCTGAAGCGTACGCCCTTCAAGCCCTCCCACGGCCCTTCACGCTCCAGCAGCCTGAAGGGCGGCGACTCGAGCAAGATGCGCTCCGGCGGCTTCAAGCCGAAGGGCGATAGCGCCCTTAAAACCAAGCCTTCGCTGAGCCCCTGGGAGCAGCAGAAGGAGGCGGCCAAGCGGTCCGCGCTCAACGCCCTGAAACGCGCCCGCCGCTCGGCCGAGAAGGCGGGCGTTTCCCTGTCCGAATGGGAGGGCGAGTTTCTCGATTCGGTCGGGGAGCGGATTCGTGAACACGGCCGCGCCTTCGCCGATCCGGAAAAGGGCGCGCCGGGTCAACCGCTGTCGGCCATGCAGGGCCGCAAGTTGAAAGAGATCACAGCCAAGGCCAAGGGCGAACCGCGCCGATCTGCGCGGGGCTGGGGCCGACCTGCGCCGCCCAAGACAGAAGACTGAAGGCAACCGCCCAGCTTGGCTGTGCGTTGCGCCTGCTGAATTTCCGTATTTCCCGAGAGAGAAGACTGATGACACGCTTCGGCCCCGCCGCCCTGACCGGCGGTCTTCTGAGCCTCAGCCTGGCCCTGGCTGCGTGCGGGGATCGTCCAGGCGCCGCGCCCGAGGCCGCTACAGCGGCGACGACGGATCTCAGTGGCGGTCCTGCGGCCGCGCCCCAGGCGGTAACCGCGGCGCCGGACGCGGTCTCGCCCCTGCCTGCGGTCGATGAAGCGGCCGCGCGCGCCTTTGTCAGGGATGCAGGCTCCACGCTGGAGGCGCTTTCCTTCGAGCGGATCGGTTCGGTGACGAAGGAAGGGACGGTGAAGGGGTATGCGGCGCCGGTCTATGCCGTGCCCGTGGCGTCAGGGCAGACGCTGAAGGTCGCCTTCAAGCCGTCGAACGCTAATCTGTATGTCAACATCAGCGATGCGGGCGATCAGAGCGGCGCCGCCGTATTTCGAGGGGAGGTCGACGGCGAAACGGCTGAGCTGAAAGCGTCCAAGGACACGACCTACGTCATTACGCCCTATCAGCCTCGGGCCATGGCGCGTCGGGGATCGGAAGGAAGCTACACCCTGACGATCAGCCGCAACTGATCTGGGAAAACCCGAAAGGGGGCGGCGGAGACAAACTCCGCCGCCCTGCTGTTGCTTCAGGGCAAGGCGTTCAGGCGCATGGCGCTGAAGTAGGGCTGGTAGGCTGCGCGCGCCGCGTCTGCGCCGGACAGGTCGTCCTGTTCGATGCCGATGCTCAGGGCGTAGCGGCCCTTGAGCACGCTCATCAGCGCGCCGACGCGGCCGTCGGCGTCCTTCGGCTCGACGCTGATGACGGCGGGCTCGCCCGTCGGGCCGTCCATCACGACGGACAGATAGTTTTCGCCGCCGACGGAAGCGACGGCGGTCGGGGAGGTGAGGGCGGCCTCGCGCACGCCTTTGACCATGATGACGCCGCGAGAGACGCTTTCATAAGCGGTCTGCTGGGCCTTGGAGAGCAGACCCGCCAGGGCGCCCGCGTCCTCGGGAATCGGCGCCTGGGCGTCGATCAGGGTGATCTTGGCGCTGGCGCCCGGCTCGCCATAGGTCATCGCGACGGAGAAGGCCTGACACTCGACCTCGGTCAGCGGCTTGCCGGCGATGATCTGGGCCGTCGGCATGGCCGCCAGAAGGGGATGGTTCTCGCACTCGGGCGGCAGGGCGATCTTGCTCGCGGCGGAAGCGGCGGCCTCAGCCTTGGCCGGCGCCTCGGCGTTGGAGCAGGCGGCGGTCAGGGCGGCGACGGACGCCAGACTCAGGGCGATAACAACGGGACGTAGCAAGGTGGAAGGCTCCCCTCCGTGAACAGGAGGGAAGAGGTTTGGCCTGTAAAACCCGCCGATGGAACCCCGAGGGGCGTCAGTCCAGTTCCTGAACGCCGCCGCCGGAGACAGTCAGAATCTGGCCGCTGATCCAGGACGCGGCGGGCGAACACAGGAACAGCGCCGCCCGGGCGATGTCGTCGGGCGTTCCGAGCCGACCCAGCGGCGTGTGCTTGACCATGGCCTCTTCGATCTGCGGCGTCAGGACGCTGGCCAGGGCGTCGGTCTTGATGGCGCCCGGCGCGATGGCGTTGACGCGGATTCCGGCGGGGCCGAGATCGAAGGCGACGTTGCGGGTCAGGTGGCTGACCGCCGCCTTGGACGAGCCGTAGGACGCCATGCGGGCGTTCTTGTTGTCGCCCGCCATCGAGGTGATGTTCAGCACCGCCCCGCCGCCTGCGGCCTGCATGTGCGGCGCCGCCAGTTGCATGAAACGGAAGGGGGCGAAGACGTTGAGCTGATAGGCGCGCTCGAAATCGCTCATCGGCATGTCGAACGGCTTGGGTCCGCCGCCGCCCGCATTGTTCACCAGCAGGGTCAGCTTGCCGAAGGCCGCGACGACGGCCTGAACGGCGGCGATGCGCTGGTCTTCTTCGGTGACGTCGCAGGCCAGGCCGACGGCGCGTCCGCCCGCCTGCGTCACCCCGTCCGCCACAGCCAGGGCCTTGGCCACGTCCAGATCGGTGACGGCCACCGCGGCGCCCGCCGCAGCGAAGGTCTCAGCGATGGCGCGGCCGATTCCAGCGCCAGCCCCCGTCACCAGGGCGACGTGCCCATCCAGTCGGAAATGTGCGTCCATCGTCTGCGCCGCCTGTTGCTGTCCGTTGCCTTCAACCAGCAAGCGTGGATCGGCCACGCTAGGTTCCATTGTCGGAAATCCGCAACATCCAGGCGCCGCATGGCTGTGACCGGTCGTCGACGACGCCTAACGATGGCGGGGCCTTCAGCCCGCTTCTCGAACCTGCTCTTCCAGCCCCTGTTCGCGGACCTTGCGGTACAGGGTGGAGCGGCCGATGCCCAGACGACGGGCGATCTCCGACATGTGGCCGGAATAGACCTCGATGGCGTGCTGGATCAGGTCGCGTTCAATTTCCTCGAGGGTGCGGACATGGCCGCGTTCATCGGTGATGCGGACCGGGCTGTCATGCTGGCCGTCGTCGCCGTCGGCCGGCGAGGCGGCTGTCGTCGGGTCGGACGCTATCGCTCCGGCCGGGGCGGCTGTGATCGACCCCAGCGGCACGGCGACGCCGGAAATGGCCGGAAAATCGTGCGGCTGGAGCAGGGGCGAATCGGCCAGCACCAGGGCGCGATAGACGGCGTTCTCCAGCTGGCGGACATTGCCGGGCCAGTCGTGGGCCTGCAGCAGGGCCAGGGTCTCGGCCGAGCAGCCGGTGACGCGCTTGCCTTCCTCGACGTTGAAGCGGGCGATGAAGTGGTCGACCAGGGCGGGGATGTCCTCGCGCCGTTCGCGCAGGGCGGGGGCCTCGATCGGGAAGACGTTCAGGCGATAGAAGAGGTCTTCGCGGAAGGCACCCTCCTTCACCTGCTGGGCCGGGTCGCGGTTGGTGGCCGAGACGATGCGGACGTCGACCTTGACCGGACGCTTGCCGCCGACGGGATCGACCTCGCCTTCTTGCAGCGCGCGCAGCAGCTTGACCTGCATGTCGAGCGGCAGTTCGCCGATCTCGTCCAGGAACAGGGTGCCGCCGTTCGCCTCGACGAACTTGCCGGCGTGTTTCTCATGAGCGCCGGTGAAGGCGCCCTTCTCGTGGCCGAACAGGATGGATTCGACCAGATTGGCGGGCAGGGCGCCGCAGTTGACGGCGATGAAGGGCTTGCCTGCCCGGTCCGAGGCGCCGTGCAGGGCGCGGGCGATGACTTCCTTGCCGACGCCGCTCTCGCCGGTGATCAGCACGGGGATGGAGGACTTGGCCGCGCGTTGGCCCAGCGCCTTGACCATGCGCATGGGCGCGCTGTCGCCGACCATGTCGTCGAAGGAGGTCCGGCCGGCGGCGCGCTTCCTCAGACGGCCGATCTCGGCCGTCAGCTGGGTCATCTGCAGGGCGTTGCGCACGCCGACCAGCAGGCGTTCCGGCCCGACCGGCTTGACGAAGAAGTCCTGCGCCCCGGCCTGCATCGCCTTGACCACCGTCTCGATGCCGCCGTTGGCCGTCAGCACGATGACCGGCGTGGTCACGCCTGCCGTGCGCAGCTCGGCCAGGGCCTCCAGACCCGACAGGCCGGGCATCACCAGATCCAGCAGCACGACGTCAGCGCCGCCGCCCTTGGTCAGCCGATCAATGGCCTCGCCGCCGGATTCGGCATGGACGACGGCATAGGATTCACGCTCCAGCACCGCCTGCAGCAGGCGGCGCTGGGTAGGATCATCGTCGACGACCAGAATGGTCTTGGCCATTGGAGCACACCCTTCAACATCACCATCGAACGGCCGTCCTCATTGGCTCGGGACTGGCTCGTTTCGACACAATCCTAGAACGGAGGGAATGAAGATCGGGTTTCGGAGACCTGAGTCAGGGGTTAACGACAGCGGGTTTCGGGCAGACGGTTTCCGGCTGAAGTCGACCGGTTACGTCGCCCATTTTCAGATCGGGCCAGGGCGGGGCGGCGGTCTTCAGATCGGGATCTTTGAGCGCCTCGCGCAGGTCGCGGCCGCCGGCGCCGGGGCCGGGGCAATGCGGAACCTGATAGTCGCCCTGATGAACCCAGCGGCCGTCGGCGTCCTGAGCGAACAGGGCGATCCTGTAGGTCGTCGCCAGCAGGATTTCATCGCGGCCGTCGCCGTTCAGGTCGCGCTGAGCGGCAAGGCAGTTGTCGTCGCTGTTGCAGGCGTAGCGCGGATCCGGGGGCGCCGTCGGGGCCAGGAAGGCGGCGGGCAGGGGCTTGTCCGCTGGCCAGGGGGCGATGTTGGGCGCGCGCGGGGGCGTGGTCGCGTCCGTCAGCTCATAGCGCGAGGTCGAGGCTTGAGCGGCCTTGGCGTGACGGGCGACTTCCGCGTCGGACGATTTCGCCAGCTCGGCCAGGGCGGCGCGCCCCGCCTTGCCCGCATCATAGCGCAGGAAGGCGTAGTCGAACTGGGCTGCGCTGACGGCGCCACGCTTCAGCCGCGCCATCTGATCGTTGACCGACAGGCGCGCCGGGTCGGCCAGGGGGCTGAACAGGGCCAGGATGACCAGCACCGTCAGGACGGCGGCCAGGACATTGGTGCGCTCCAGCGGCTTCATCCACGCGGTCTTGCGCCACAGCGGCGACAGGGCGGCCCACCCGTATCCGGCGGCATAGATGACGCCCACGAGGGCGCAGGCCGAGGCGATGATGCGGTCCGGCGTCAGGCCATGCTGACCGATGCGAAGGCTCAGACCCCAGATCGCGATCAGGATCAGCGGCGTCAGCAGCACCGAGGCGACGCGCGCGCCCAGGCGCAGGGCGGCGGGCGGCAGATTGTCCTCGCGACCATCCTGATAGGCGGTGTTGATCAGCACGATCAGGGCGGCGGCCGCCGACAGCACCAGGGCCGTGGCGCTGCCCGTCTTCCACAGCCCGTCCAGGCCGGTGAAGGGCAGGGCGGCCAGAAAACCCGCCACCAGGACGGTGATGACCAGCAGCAGCCAGGATAACAGCATCAACGCCACCGTCCGCACGCCCCGGATCAGCCCGCCGCGCACGTCGGTCAGCTGCACCGCCACGGCGAAGACCAGGCAGGTGACGGGGATGGAGAACCACTCCTTGCCCAGCAGGTCGCTCAGGAAGCTGAGGCCGATGACGCGGAACAGTGCCGCTCCCAGGAACAGCAGCAGCCAGAAGGCGCCGGTGAAGCCCAGCGACAGCACCAGTTGCACGCCGGCCTTCCACGCCGTGTCGAAATAGTCGTCGAAATCAGCGATCCAGCGTCTGGCGGCGACGGCCGGCACGATCAGATGGTGGGCGATGAACAGAGCCGCCGCCGCGAAGGCGACGACCGGAAAGCGCAGATAGGGCGGGTGGAAATAGTCGCTCGCTCGTTGGGCCGCGTCATGCCAGCCCATCAGCGCCAGCACCGCCGCCGCGACGACGCCCCACAGCGCCAGCGCCTTCCATCCCACCCGCCCGACGCCCGCCAGCAGCATCACCGGCGCGAACAGGGTCGCCAGCACCAGGGCGGCGAACAGCGACGGCTGGGTCGCAGGCCAGGCCAGGGCCTCACTGTCCGACGCCGAGCGGTAGAGCAGATAGAGGATCAGCCCCTGCATCAGGCCGATGCCGATCCGAAGGGCGGCGAGCCCGCGCGCGCCATCCAGCGAGGCGCGTCCGGTAGGGTCGGTGGCGGCGTAGGTCATGACAGGTCTTTCCTGAGCTTGGCCGGCAAGGTGGCGCGCGAAGGCCGGCGTGGGAAGCCCCGCGTCTTCTTCTCGCGTCGCAGAAGAAGGAAGAAGCGTTGACAGTCGGGGCCCGGCGTTGAAGCGTGGCCGCATGAAAATCGCGTCCCGTGTGCTTGTTCTCGCCGCCGTTCTCGCCTTGCCGACGACGGTTCTCGCCCAGACTGAGGCTTCGGCCAATCACCGCGCCTTGGCGGCGGGGTACAAGGCGCTGACGGTGTGCAGCGCCGTCCATTCGGCGCGCGCGGCGGGCGCCGAACGGACGGTGGCCAGCGTCGAGGCGAACGAACTGGTCGGCATCTATCCTGAGCTCCAGCCTCTGGTGGGCGCCATGAAGGTCGAGATGGCCGGAAACGCCGTCTCGGTCGCATGGGACCAGGCCGCTCCGGCGCGCGTGGCGACCTGGACCGAGGGGCGCGGCTGCGTCATCGAGCCGATGGGTTATGCGCCGGGCGCTGCGCCGGAACGCGCCCCGCTGGCGCGCCGGGCCTCGGCCCCGGACCTGCCGACCGGCCGGCCTAAGGGGAATGCCCGCGCGCTGGAGGCCGCCGTCGGACGCGCCTTTGATCAGGGATTCGGCCAGGGGACCAACACCACCGGCGTGGTGGTGATGCAGGGCGGCAAACGGGTGGCGGAACGCTATGCGACTGACTTCGGCCCGAACACGCCCCAGCGCACCTGGTCGGTGGCCAAGAGCCTGGCTGGAACCGTCATCGGCGCGGCGGTGCAGCGCGGCGATCTGGACGTGAAGGCGCCTGCCGCCATCGCCAACTGGCGCACGCCGGGCGACCCGCGCGCGGCCATCACTGTCGACGCCCTGATGCGGATGTCGTCGGGCCTGACCAGCGACACGGCGGGAAACCGCACTGACGGCCTCTATTTCGGGGGCGTGGCGGTCGATGAACAGGCGCCCGGCTGGCCGCTGCTGGCGCCGGTCGGGACGGTCTATCGCTACGCCAACAACGACACGCTTCTGGCGACCATGGCGGCGGCCCCGAGCTTCGCCGCCCATCCGCCGGCCGAACTGTTCGACGCGCTGGGCATGACCCACACCTGGGCCGAGACCGACTGGCGCGGCAACTACATCCTGTCGAGCCAGGTCTGGACCACGGCGCGCGATCTGGCCCGCTTCGGCCAACTGTATCTGCAGGACGGCGTGTGGGAGGGCGAGCGCATCCTGCCCGAGGGCTGGCGCGATTACGTCACGGCGCCGACCGGGCCGCAGCCGCCGACGGGCGAATTCAGCTATGGCGCGACCTTCTGGCTGATGAACCGCTCCGAGGGCGTGCCCGCCGACGCCTTCGCCGCCTTCGGCAACCGGGGTCAGTATGTGGTGATCGTGCCCAGCCGTCAGGTGGTCATCGTGCGGCGCGGCGAAGACCCGGCGGGCAAGCCGTTCGACGTCGCCGCCTTTACACGTGCGGTGCTGGAAAGCCTCGACTGAAGCGCTTGAGGCCCCACGGACTTGAGCCGCGCGCAGGCCTCGCTATAAGAGCCGTCGAAATCCCGACTCTTTTTTGGAAGACCCCATGGCCGACCAGCACGCTGAAGCGACCGCCCCCCACGTCCACGGGGAAATGAACATCTCGGAACAGGCCTGGACCTGGGCGCTGTTCCTGGGCCTGACCAAGTGGGTCTCGCTGGCCACGGCGGTGGTGATCCTGTTCCTGACGGTGTGGTTCGGCGTGGGCGCTGGCTTCTTCCCGGCCTTTATCGTCTCGGTGGTGGTGTCGGTCGTCGGCTTCTTCATGCTGAAGAGCAAGAAGACCCACTAAGCTCCCTTACGGAAGTGATTGAAAGGCCCGTCGGCGCGTCCGGCGGGCTTTTTGCTTGCGTGCTAGGCGGCTTGGGTGGTCGAAACTTCCGACGTGGGCCGAACGGGTGGCCTAGGCGGCAAGAAAATCGCTCTCCCTCGCAGACGCGCCTTTGACGCCCGCTTCGGCTTCGGCCTAACGTCGGTTCGACCCTGGGGAGTGGGAGGGATTCGCTTGGCTGTCGCCATCGCCGTCACCCGCGAACGCCGTGAAGGCGAAACGCGCTGCGCCGTAACGCCGGAGACGGTGAAGAAGCTTATCGCCCTGGGAGCCACGGTCAGCGTGGAGGCCGGGACGGGCCTGGGCTCCTCCATTCCCGATAACGACTACGCCGAGGCGGGGGCCAGCGTGAAGCCTGACCGGTCGGCGGCGCTGGCCGGGGCTGACGTGCTGCTGAAGGTGCGCGGGCCCACCGCGTCCGAGATCAGCGCCCTGAAACCCGGCGCGGTGGTCATCAGCCTGCTGGACGCCTGGCGCGACAAGGCGACGGTTGAGGCGTTGAGGGGCGCTCAGGCCACGGCCTTCGCGATGGAGTTCGTGCCTCGCATCACCCGCGCCCAGGTCATGGACGTGCTGTCGTCCCAAGCCAACCTGGCTGGATACCGGGCGGTGATCGAGGCGGCCTACGCCTATGGCAAGGGCTTCCCCATGATGATGACGGCCGCCGGGACGGTGGCCGCCGCCAAGACCTTCGTCATGGGGGCGGGGGTCGCGGGACTTCAGGCCATCGCCACCGCGCGGCGTCTGGGCGCGGTCGTCACGGCCACCGACGTGCGCCCCGCCGCCAAGGAGCAGGTCGAGAGCCTGGGCGCCAAATTCGTCGCCGTGGAGGATGAAGAGTTCAAGGCGGCCGAGACGGTGGGCGGCTACGCCAAGGCCATGTCCGCCGAATATCAGGCCAAGCAGGCCGATCTGACCGCCGCCCACATCGTCAAGCAGGACGTGGTGATCACCACGGCCCTGATCCCCGGCCGCCCGGCGCCCAAGCTGGTGACGGCGGCGCACGTCGCGTCGATGAAGCCGGGCTCGGTCATCATCGATCTGGCGGTCGAGGCGGGCGGCAACGTCGAGGGCTCCAGGCCGAACGAGGTGGTGACTACGGCCAACGGCGTGAAGATCGTCGGCTGGAGCAATATGCCCGGCCGCATCGCGGCGGACGCCAGCGCCCTTTACGCCCGCAACCTGGTGGCCTTCCTGGGGTTGATGATTAAGGACGGCGTCCTGTCGGTCGATCTGGAGGAGGAAATCCTCAAGGCCGCCGTCGTCACCCACGGCGGCGCCGTGGTGCATGAAGGAGTGAGAGGCTGATGGAACACGTCGACCCCACCGTCTTTCGCCTGGCCATTTTCGTCCTGTCGATCTTCGTCGGCTATTACGTTGTCTGGAGCGTGACGCCAGCGCTGCACACGCCCCTGATGGCCGTGACCAACGCCATTTCCAGCGTCATCATCGTCGGCGGCCTGATTGCAGCGGCGGCGATGAGCGCGCAGGCGGGCGGGCCGAACGCCTGGATCGCCAAGGGCGCGGGCGTGGCCGCCGTGACGCTGGCCAGCGTCAACATCTTCGGCGGCTTCATGGTCACGCGCCGGATGCTGGCCATGTACAAGAAGAAGGAAAGGCCCAAGGCCGTGTGTTTGTCCCCCTATATGTTGGCCTTCTACGCCTCCTGGGCCGTCACGGGTCTGGGCGTGGCGCTGTGGATCGTGAGCTGGGTGCGGATCAAGGATCCCATCGGGCGGCTGCGGTTCCAGGACTGCGGCGTGGTCATGGTGTTCGCCGCCGTGCTGACGCGCATCATCATTCAGGATCGCGAGATGACGGTCTTCGACTGGGCGATGATGCTGCTGGGCCCTCTTTTCATTGCGGCGGCGCTGTGGCGTCTGTCGCGCACTCAATCCGTCAAACGCTAACCCAACGAAGAGTATCGCGTGATGAAAACTTCCCTGATTTCCGCCTTGATCCTGTCCGCCGCTGTCGCCGCCGCCGGCGCCGCCTCGGCTCAGTCGGACCGCGAAGTGGGCAAGAACCCCTATGCGGGCCTGCACTGGTCGGTCGTCGCGCCGCAGGGCGCCAACTGGGCGCTGGAGTGCGGCTTCACCCCGGTCACGATCCGGGGGATTCACATGAACCGCATCAATCACACCGGCTCGGGCCGGATGGCCGGTCGCCTGCCCGGCGACAACGGTCGCTGCAAGGTGACCAAGACCGGCGGCGAAGGCCCCGTCGGCCTGGCGGTGGTCAAGGACGGCGAAGCCAAGGCTGCGGGCACAAACGGCGGCGCGCCCGCCATCGTCAACGTTTTCTGATTCAGGATTGAAAGAGGGGGAGGGGGATGAACGCATCCATCGCGGCGCTGGCCTATCTGGCGGCGGGGGTTCTGTTCATCCTCTCTCTCAGGGGTCTATCCAGCCCCGAGACCAGCCGACGGGGCAATACGCTGGGCATGGTCGGCATGGCCCTGGCCGTCGGCGTCACCCTGCTGACGCTGGGGACATCGGGCGCGCTGGACCCGCTCACCTTGGCCCTGATCGCGGGCGGGGTCGTGGTCGGCGGCGGGGCGGGGGCGGTGATCGCCAACCGCGTGCCGATGACGGCCATGCCGCAGCTGGTCGCGGCCTTCCACTCCCTCGTCGGCCTGGCGGCCTGTCTGGTGGCGGTCGGTGCCGTTTATGCGCCCGACGCCTTCGGCATCGTCACCGCCAGCGGCGGGATCAAGACTCTGTCGATCGTCGAGCTGAGCCTGGGCGTGGCCATCGGGGCCGTCACCTTCACCGGCTCGGTCATCGCCTTCGCCAAGCTGGATGGGCGGATGAGCGGGGCGCCGATCCTTCTGCCCGCGCGGCACCTGATCAATATCGCCCTGGCTCTGGCCCTGGTCTTCCTGATCGGCATTCTGATCGGGACGGGCGGCACGGCGGTCTGGGCCTTCTGGGGCGTGTTCGCCATCGCCCTGATCCTGGGCGCGACCCTGATCATCCCCATCGGCGGGGCCGACATGCCGGTGGTGGTGTCCATGCTGAACTCCTACTCCGGCTGGGCGGCGGCCGCCCTGGGCTTCACGCTGGAGAACATCGCCCTGATCATCACCGGCGCCCTGGTCGGGTCGTCGGGCGCGATCCTCAGCTACATCATGTGCAAGGGCATGAACCGCAGCTTCATCAGCGTCATCCTGGGCGGCTTCGGCGCCGAGGCGGGCGCTGCGGCGGGCGGCGGGGCGGTCGAGACGCGGCCGGTCAAGCAGGGCTCGGCCGAGGACGCCGCCTTCATCCTGAAGAACGCCTCCAAGGTCATCATCGTGCCCGGCTACGGCATGGCGGTGGCCCAGGCCCAGCACGCCCTTCGCGAGATGGCCGACACCCTGAAGGAAGAAGGCGTCGAGGTGAAATACGCCATCCATCCCGTCGCGGGCCGGATGCCGGGACATATGAACGTCCTGCTGGCCGAGGCCAACGTCCCCTATGACGAGGTGTTCGAGCTGGAGGACATCAACAGCGAATTCGCCTCTGCCGACGTCGCCTTCGTCATCGGCGCCAACGACGTGACCAATCCGGCGGCCAAGACCGACCCCCAGTCGCCCATCTACGGCATGCCGGTTCTGGACGTGGAGAAGGCGGGCACGGTCCTGTTCATCAAGCGCTCGATGGGCAGCGGCTATGCAGGCGTGGAGAACGAGCTCTTCTTCCGCGACAACACCATGATGCTGTTCGCCGACGCCAAGAAGATGGTCGAGGGGATCGTCAAGGCGCTCTGAGCTCGCGTCCGCATCATCGCGATCGGCGCCGCCTGCTCCGCCTATCGCGGCTGTTCAGACGATGATGCAGGCGGCGGGTCGTCGTCGGCGGGGCAGGCGCCATAGGCCTCATTATAGGGGCGGCCAAAACAGGCGATGAAGCCGTCCAGCACCCCGAGATTGGCAGGCCACTTCAACTCCAACCCGTACTGGGCTTTGAAGCGCCGGGCGGCGTCGTCAAAATCGGGCGGTTTGGGCAGGGCGGCCAGCCGCTCTCTGGCGGCGAGCAGGCCGGCGCGGTCCTGATGCAGGAAGGCGATGGTCCCCAGCGCATAGTCGGCAAAGCCGCTGCGGGCCATGTCCGGGTTCACCCCGGCCATCATCAGCCGTGTCGCCGCCTGCGTCTGGCCCAGCCCCGCGCGCAGCTGTCCCTCGTGCCAATAGTTGGTGTGGAGTTCGCCTGGGGTCAGTTCGCCCCAGCGCGTCTTCCGATAATCGGCCAGCAGGTCGGCGGCGATTTCGGCGCACTCCGGCTTTTCGCCAAGAGGGCGCCAGCCGCCGTCCAGATCCTGATCAAAGTCCGCAGGCGACAGCGCCAGAAGCGCGGCGCGGTCATGGACGCATGTGTCAGCAGCTGCGCCGGGATCGGCCTGGGCGATCGCCAGGGACATCAGAGCCGTCAACATTTCAAATTCCCCCGAGTGGTGGATCATGAAAACGACGTTCTGCGGCCGAAATGTGTCTGGCGCGCACAGGCATTGGCCAGGGGGTCGAACGGCGCCATCTAGCGCTGCTGGCGAACATTGGGGGCGGGCGAAGAGGCGTGGATTTCACGGTCGAGGAAGTCATCGGCAATCTGGGCCTGCAAGCCTTGGACGACGGCGTCTGGGAGCGTGCGATGGCGGCTGCGGGCGGCGCGGAGCCTTGCGGCGTGGTCAGCGCCTATCGCCTGCTGACGCCCGAGGCTTCGCACGACTGGCGCGCGGTGGAAGCCGAGGAGCTTTGGACCGTCTATATGGGGGCGGCCCTGGAGGTCGAGCTGGCGACGGAGGCGGGCGTGCGGTTGGAAACTCTGGCGGCCAGATCGGGCCGCTGGCTCACGGTTCCTGAAGGCGGCTGGATTCGGACGCGGGCGATCGGCGGATGGTGTCTGGCGGGGCGGATCGGACCGGTGCAGGGTGTCGGCCTGTCCTGAAGCGGAGGCAGGAATGAGCGAACCTAAGACCAAGCCCACCGACGCCTCGGTCGAGGATTTCCTGGCGTCGGTCGAGCCCGCGCGGCGACGCGAGGAGGCCCGCACGGTCTGCGCCCTGATGCAGGCTGTCACCGGGGATGCGCCGGTGATGTGGGGGCCGTCCATCGTCGGTTTCGGCCGCTACACCTACGTCAACGGCACGAACAAGCCGGCGGATTGGCCGCGCATCGGCTTTTCTCCGCGCAAGGCGGCGCTGACGCTCTACATCATGCCCGGCTTTCAGGCGCAGGCGGCGCTTCTGGGCCGTCTGGGGCCGCACACGACCAGCGTCTCTTGCCTGTATATCAAGCGGCTGGATCAGGTGGACATGGAGGCGCTGCGGGCGCTGTGCGAATGGTCTTTCGAAGAGATGAAACGCCGCTATCCCTGATTGGCTTGCCCGAGCGCGCGAAGGGCCTATAGCGGATTCATGCGCACCTTTCTGATCGCCGCCTCCGCCCTGCTGTCCGCCTGCGCCCTGGCGCCGCTGGCCGCCGCCCAAACGCCGGTACAGCCGGTCGACCTGCTGCTGACTTCGGCCACCGTGGTGGACATCGAGAAGGGGACGACGACGCCGGATCAGCTGGTGGCCGTGCGCGGCGGCGATATCGTGGCTGTGGGCCCCGAGGGCGAGGCGGACCGTTATCAGGCCGCGCGGACGCTGGATCTGGGCGACCGCTACGTCATGCCGGGCCTGTGGGACATGCACGTCCACTTCGGCGGCGGCGAGCCTCTGATCGAGGAGAACGCCGAGCTGATGCCGTTGTTCGTCATCAACGGCGTGGTGGCGGTGCGCGACGCGGCGGGCGATCTGGCGCAGCAGGTGCTGGACTGGCGCGACGCGCCGCCGACGGCCGACGCCCCGCGGATCTTCACTTCTGGGCCCAAGATCGAGGGCGTCGCCCCCGTCTGGAAGGGCGTGATCGAGACCGGCAGCGAGGCGGATGTGGACGCCGCGCTCGACCGGCTGCAGGCCCTGCGCGTCGACTTCGTCAAGATCACCGACAACACCCTGACGCCCGAGCTTTTCCTCTACGCCGTGCGCGAGGCGAAGAAGCGGGGCATGAAGACCTCGGCCCACATTCCCGCCAGCATCACCGTGCTGGAGGCCGCCGAGGCGGGCCTGTCGTCGATCGAACACCTCGACTACGCCATGAAGGCGGGCTCGCGCGATGAGGCGGCCATCGCGGCCGACTATCTGGCGGGCAAATACACCTACGCCCAGACCATGCGGCGCTACGCCGACACCTTCGACGTGGAGACGGCGAAGCGGGTCTATGCGCGGCTGAGGGCGCTAGGCACGGCGGTGTCGCCGACCCTCTACGGCTCGACCACCCTGGCCAATCTGGATCTGGACGACCACTCGCAAGACGAGGGTCTGGCCTATGTCGGGCCGGGCATCCGGGCGACCTATGACTGGCGCATCCAGCGCGCCGCCCAGGCCACGCCGCAGCAGGTCGAGGATCGCCACTTCGTCAAGGACGTGACCGCGCGCACCCTGCCCATGCTGCGCGACGCGGGCGTGACCATCCTGACCGGGACGGACGCGGGCTTCCTCAACTCGTTCAACTATCCGGGCTTCTCGCTGCACGACGAACTGGAGCTGTACGTCAAGCTGGGCCTGACGCCGCGCGAGGCCTTGATGGGCTCGGTCGTGGACGGGCCGCGCTTCCTGAACCAGGGCGAACGCTACGGCGCGGTGGCGGCGGGCAAGTCGGCCGACCTGCTGGTGCTGGACGCCGATCCCCTGAAGGACGTCAGCGCCACCCGGGGCGCCGAGGCCGTGGTGCTGCGCGGCCGCCTGATCGATGCGGCCGAACTGGAGCGGATGCGGGCCGAAATCCGCGCTCGGGTCGCGGCGCGCAACGCCAGCTTCACGCCATCGCCGGCGTCCTGATCGCAGCTGGCGCTCAGGCCGCCATGCGCCAGTCTGAGCGGGCGTTGAAGGGCGGAGTGTGGAACTCGTCCCACAAGGCGTCTTCGTTGGTGTAGCGGCTGGTCGAGGCGCTGATCACGTCGACGACCTGTTCCTCCTGACGGTCCCAGATGACGGCGAGATCGCTCTCCGTTTCGCACGGCACGATCATGTAGCGGTCGGCGAAGGTCTTCTTGGCGGGCTTTTGAACCGTCGGGGTGCGGGCGAAGGCCATGTCGTGATCTCCTGAAGCGATTGCCTCTTGCTGATGATGAGAGGATGCGACAGCATTGCGCCAGTTTCGGACGTATCGCTGTGGAGAAGTTTTTTGCGGCACGACAAGGCGGCGATGGTCATCGACCTGGCGCGGGGCATGGCGGCCAGCGCGGAGGGGCTGACGCTGAATGAAATGGCGGCCCAGCTGAACGTCGGGCGCCGCACGGCCGAGCGGATGCGCGACGCTGTCCTGATGCTGTTCCCCCAAGTCGAGGAGGTGTCCGACCCGCCGACCAAACGCTGGCGCATCCGCGGCGGGCTTTCGGCTTTTGAACAGGCGCCGACGGCGACCGAGATGCTGGAGCTGACCAAGGCGGCGGCGGCCCTGCGCGCGGCGGGCGAACCGGCGCGGGCGGCGGCGCTGGAAAGCCTGGAGCGCAAGGTGAAGGCGGCGATGCGCTCGACCACCCTGAACCGCATGGCGCCGGATCTGGAGGCTCTGGTGCGGGCCGAGACCATCGCCGTCCAGGCCGGGCCGCGCCCCAGCGCCGACGAGACGGTGCTGGCCGAGATTCGCGGGGCGGTGCTGGCCGAGCGGCCGCTGAACTTCATCTACGCCCGGCCCGGCGCTGAGGCGCGCACCCGCACCATGACGCCGTGCGGCCTGATGTTCGGGCGGGCCAACTATCTGGTTGCGGCGGACCGCGAAAGCGGGCGCATCCAGACCTTCCGCCTGGACCGGATGAGCGCAGTCGAGGCGGGCGAGGGCACGGCGCGGCCGCCCGCCGACTTCGACCTGGGCGCCTTCGCCAGCCAGTCCTTCGGCATCTATCAGGACGAGATCGAAGAGGTGGCCCTGCGCATCTCGCCCGAGGGCGCCAACGAGGCGCGCGGCTGGCGCTGGCACCCGACCCAGACCATCGAGGATCAGGCCGACGGATCGGTCGTGGTGCGGTTCCGCGCCTCGGGCATGCGCGAACTCGCCTGGCACCTGTTCACCTGGGGCGAGCAGGCGACGATCGTGGGGCCGGATCGGCTGAAGGCGGTGATGGGCGAAGCGCTGGCGGCGGCGGGCCGCGCCCTCGAACGGGCGTAAAGCTGAGCAAAGCGTAAGGTGCCGGGCGTAAGGCTTGGCCTCTAGCTTTCACCCGTCACTCTCGGGTCAAGCGGATGACGAAGAGTGATGGCGAGAGGATCGGGAGAGTGAACATGCAGAACGGGAGCCGTGCGTGCGTCTGAAAATCCTGGCCACGGGGGCTGTCGCAGCCGCCCTCCTGCTGACCGCCTGCGCCGCCGCGCCCGCGCCCGGCCCGTGGAACGTCGAGGCCGCGCCGCAGGTGACGGTGACGCGGGCCGACGGGCGGCTGACGGTCGACTACGCCTTCAACCGCGACGCCGTGGTCTGGGCCTTCATGGACTCGGCCCTGATCGACGAGGTTCGCGAGCCGTGGCGGCCGCGCCAGTGGACGGTCGAGACGCCCGGCGTGGTGATGGAGCGGCGCGGCCACTACGACATCATCCGCAGCGCAAACGGCGGCCCCGTGCCGCGCCATGTCCGTTTCAGCGTCACGCCTCAGGCGGTCGAGCTTGAGGCGGAATACAAGACCCTGGTCTTCTCGGACGGGGCGGTGGCCCTCCCGACGCGGCAGATGGATGTCTTCGCCCTGGGCTCGCCCGAGGCGGCGGCGGCGGTTCCAGCCGATCTGAACGGGGTCAATCTGGATGGCGGACCCTCGCGCGTGACCTGGCGCGACCTGGACGGGCCGGTGCTGTTCAACGGCGAGCGTCACGCCGAACTGACGACGACGGGCGAGCGGTCTTATGTTCTGCTGGGTCAGGCGCGGGTGACGCCGGGCGAGGGTCTGACCACGGTAATGGACCCCAATCTTCCGCCCTGGATCGGCGAGAAGATCCGCGACTTCGCCCCGCGCGTGGGCCAGTTCTACATGCAGCGGCTGGGGCGCCCCGGCGCGGGCGGCGACAAGCCGGTCGTCATGGTGTCGTGGAACGGCCCGACCGAGCGGATGACCAGCATGGGCGGCAGCGTCCTGCCCGGCCTGATCGTCATGTCGTTCGAGGGGACGGGCGTGACCCGTCCGACGGCGGAGATGGAGACGGTGTCCCGTTGGTTCATCGCCCATGAGAGCGCCCACTTCTGGCTGGGCCAGGCGGTGCGCTATGAATTCGCCCGCGACGCGTGGATCACCGAGGGCGGGGCCGACCTGATGGCGGTGCGGGCGCTGAAGGCGCTGGACTCGGCCTATGACGACCGCAAGGCGTTGCAGGAAGAGGTCGACGACTGCGTGACCCTGAGCCAGGGGCGCGACGTGGCCGGAGCGGCGGAGCGGGGCGAACACCGCGCCTATTACGCCTGCGGCGCCGTCTTCGCCATGACGGCCGAGGGGGCGCAGAAGCGGCGCGACGGCGGCGATTGGTTCGGCTTCCTGCGGCCCCTGCTGGACGCCAACCGCGGGGATGGCGTGTTGTCCCGCGACGAATGGCTAAACGCTCTGACGCGGGTGTCGGGCGATCCGACGCTGGCGGCCGACATCGGGCGGATGCTGGATCAGGGGGCGGCCGATCCCGCAGCCGAGATCGCCGATCTGTTCGGCCGCGCGGGCGTGCCGCATCGGGTTGAAGGCGGGCGGATCGTTCTGACGACCTGATGGGACGAATTGATCAGGCTCAAGGCGCGGAACGGCGGTTTGTGCGTTGATGGGGCGTGTCCTGAAACAGGAGGCCGCCATGCCCTGGGCCAGTCTGATCGTTTACGTCGATGACGAAGCCGACAACCCCGCTCGCCTGATCGAGGCCTGCGCCCTCGCCGGCGCGCACGGGGCCCGACTGATCGGGGTGTCCGCTTGCGCACCGGAGACGCCCGTGGCGGACGCCTATGGCGCGGGCATCCTTTTGGGCGAGGTGATGGCGGCCCAGCAGGCACGCAACGAAACCACGCTGAAATCGGCCGAGCAGCGTTTCCGCGCCGCCGTCGAGGCGGCGGGGATCGAAGGCGAATGGCGGGGCGATGTGGGCGATCCCACGGGTCTGACGCTGCGCCACCTGCGGGCGGCGGATGCGGCTCTGGTCGGGCGCGATGCGGGCGGGGTCAGCGCGTGGCGCGCGCCGCATCCGGCGGATCTGGCCATGCGGGCAGGCCGGCCGGTCGTGGTGCTGCCGCCCAATCCGACCCGGTCGATGGTGGATGCTCCGGCGCTGCTGGCCTGGACCGACACGCGCGAAAGCCGGCTTGCGGCGCAGGCGGCCCTGCCGCTGCTAAAGCGCGCCGATAGCGTACGGGTGGTCGAACTGTGCGACCCGGAGGATATCGACGGCGCGCGGATCAGGACGCAGGATGTCGTGCGGTGGCTGGAGAGACACGAGATCGCCGCCGAGCCCGATGCCCGCGCCCACGACGACCGCTCGGGCGGACGACGCCTGATCGACTGCGCCGAGGAAATGGGCGCCGGGCTGATCGTCGCCGGGGCCTGGGGCCATGCGCGGATGCGGCAATGGATCTTCGGCGGGGTGACGCAGACCCTGCTGACCGAAGCGCCCGTGGCGCTGATGCTGGCTCACTAATCCTTCTCCCCTTGTGGGAGAAGGTGGCGGCCCCAGGCCGACGGATGAGAGGTGTTTGCGCCTGCATTGGCCGTTGATGCTCGTCTCGTAGAAACGGCCGGCCGCCGCATCGACACCCCTCATCCGGTCCTTGCGGACCACCTTCTCCCACAAGGGGAGAAGGGAATTATGCGAACGGATACGGGCTCACCGACTTGGACCAGTCGTCGACCGTCAGGGCTCGCCCCACGGGCGGCGCGGCGCGTTCGGCGCAGGGGTGGCGTTCGCACAGGCGGCAGGCGGGGCCGATGGGCGTGACCTCCGGCTTCTGAAGGTCCAGACCGCGCGCATAGATCAGGCGGTGGGCGTGTTTCAGTTCGCAGCCCAGGCCGATGGCCAGGTCGTGGCCCTCGGTGAAGGCGTCCTGGCCCTGACGGTCGACGGTGCGGGCCAGGGTGAACCAGCGACCGCCGTCCGGCGTCTCGATGATCTGGGTGACGATGCGGCCCGGCGTTCGGAAGGCCGAGTGCAGCCGCCAGCGCGGGCAGGCGCCGCCGAAGCGCGAGAAGGGAAAGGCGCCCGAGGCGTATCGCTTCGACACATTGCCCGCCTGATCGACCCGCATCAGGAAGAAGGGCACGCCCCGCGCCGTCGGCCGCGACAGGGTGGTCAGCCGGTGCGCCGCCTGCTCGAAACCGACGCCGAAGCGAGCCTGCAGCCGGGACAGGTCATAGCCGGTTTCCTCGGCCGCGCGCTGGAAGGCGCCGTAGGGCATCAGCACGGCGGCGGCCAGGGTGTTGGTCAGCGAGGTTTTCAGCAGGTTGCGCGTCGGGGCGTCAGGGGCGTTCGCCGCCTCGGTCAGGGCCTGAAATTCAGGCCCATGCTCCATCAGGGCCAACTGGTTGGCGACGGCGAAGGCGCGCGACGACGGGCCCAGCGCGTCGGACAGCAGCAGCCGCCCCCGGTGCGGGTCGAAGCGACGGGTCCACTCGACCATGACCTCGGCGGGCAGGGTGCGGACCGTCAGGCCGTGGCGCGCGAACAGGCGCGCGCGGGCCAGAGCTTCAAAGCCTTCGTCGGGGCCGGGGGCCTCGGCGCGCAGGGCCTCGTGCAGGGCCTCGCCCAGGGCGTCGAGCTCGGGAAAGTGGTTGTGGCGGGCCTGGACGTATTCGCGCACCCATTCGGACGGGCTGTCGGTCGGGGCCGCGCCGCCGCCCGCCTCGATCTCGGCCCGGTCGCGCACGCGGCGGTCGGAGAAGGCGCGGTAGAGACGCAGCACGGCGTCGGCGGCGGCGGGCTGGTCCTCAGCCAGTTGCATGATCTCGTGGCGCGGCACGGCCAGCCCCTGAAACAGGGGATCGGCGAAGACTTCGGACAGTTCCGCCTCCGACGCCGGACCGCCGGACTGGCCGAGGTTGCGCAGGTCGACATCGTAGGTTTCGGCCAGACGCAGCAGCAGCTGGGCCGAGACGGGGCGCTGGTTGCGCTCGATATGGTTCAGATAGGAGGGCGAGACGCCCAGGTCCGCCGCCATCGCTGTCTGCGACAGGCCAAGGTCGCGCCGCAGCCGCTTGAGGCGGCCGCCCAGGAACAGCTTGCGATCAGCGGCGGCGTTCATGGCGTGATCATGTCACATCATGACTTACTGGCAAGTGTCATGATGTGACTGTTTGACTTTAATAACGCTCCTAGTGCTGTGTCATTCGTGACGGGTGCGTGTTCAGGTCTTCGGGACGGCGGCTGTGGCCGCGCCTTATCGAGACCGAGACGAACATGACGACCTTCGCCGATCTGGTTCCTTCGCCCGCCGGCCGTTTCGACGGTATCGAGCGCCCTTATTCGCCGGAGGACGTTCTGCGTCTGCGCGGCTCGGTGCCGGTCACCCACACGCTGGCCGAACGCGGCGCCAACCGTTTGTGGGAGCTGCTGCACAGCGAGCCCTACATCAACGCCCTGGGCGCTGTGACCGGCAACCAGGCGATGCAGA
The DNA here is from genome assembly GCF_053345555.1 of Brevundimonas sp. M1A4_2e. Lineage (NCBI taxonomy): Bacteria > Pseudomonadati > Pseudomonadota > Alphaproteobacteria > Caulobacterales > Caulobacteraceae > Brevundimonas > Brevundimonas sp. M1A4_2e. The sequence continues at coordinate 105,525 of NZ_JBKFAI010000005.1, forward strand.
TGGTCCGCGCCGGTCTGAAGGCCATCTATCTGTCGGGCTGGCAGGTCGCGGCCGACGCCAATACGGCCGGCACCATGTATCCGGACCAGTCGCTGTATCCGGCCAACGCCGCGCCGGAACTGTGCCGTCGCATCAACCGCACCCTGCAGCGCGCCGACCAGATCGAGCATGCCGAAGGCGGCGCCAAGCGTGACTGGTTCGCCCCCATCGTCGCCGACGCCGAGGCCGGCTTCGGCGGGCCGCTGAACAGCTTTGAGATCATGAAGGCCTTCATCGAGGCGGGCGCCGCGGGCGTCCATTTCGAGGACCAGCTGGCCAGCGAGAAGAAGTGCGGCCACCTGGGCGGCAAGGTGCTGATCCCGACGCAGGCGCACGAGCGCAACCTGATCGCGGCGCGTCTGGCGGCCGACGTCTGCGGCACTCCGACCCTGACGGTGGCTCGCACCGACGCCGAGTCGGCCCAACTGATCACCTCGGACATCGACGAGCGGGACCACCCCTTCATCGACCGCGAGAACCGCACGCCTGAGGGCTTCTATCGTCTAAAGCCGGGCACGGGTCTGGACCACTGCATCGCGCGCGGCCTGTCGTATGCGAAGTACGCCGACCTGCTGTGGTGGGAGACCTCGCACCCCGATCTGGACGACGCCAAGACGTTCGCCGAGGCTATCCAGAAGGAGCATCCCGGCAAGCTGATGGCCTACAACTGCTCGCCCTCGTTCAATTGGGAAGCCAAGCTGGACAAGGACACCATCGCCAAGTTCCAGCGCGAGCTGGGGGCCATGGGCTACAAGTTCCAGTTCGTCACGCTGGCGGGCTTCCACAGCCTGAACAACGGCATGTTCGAACTGGCCAGCGGCTATCGCGATCGCGGCATGGCGGCCTATTCCGAGCTGCAACAGCGCGAGTTCGCCAACGAGGCGACGGGCTACACCGCCACCCGCCACCAGCGCGAGGTTGGCACCGGCTATTTCGACGACGTGGCCACGGTCATCTCTTCGGGCCAGTCCTCGACCACGGCCCTGAAGGACTCCACCGAAACCGCCCAGTTCCACGCCGCCTGAGTTCCAGACTTCACAGGAAAGGAAAGCCTATGGAACCGCTGAGCAGACCGCAGGCCATCATCGACTTCTGTCTGGCGCCGCTGGGGCTCGACGGATCAGGGGAGGGCGAGCGAGAGGCCCGCCGCCGTCTGGAGCACGTCATCAGGACGTTCCAGTCCAAGGCCGCCCGGCCGCTGAGCGTAGACTTCTCATCCATGCCCAGCCAGGTCATCAACGAAGCGGCGCACGGCTACGAATAGGCGCTGTCGCCATTGGATGAAGACGACCTCAGGCCGCGGCTTCCGCGGCCTGAGGCGTTTGCGCGGTCAGCTCGGCGACCGTGGAAAGCAGCGTTTCGACGCTGAACGGCTTGGCCATATGCCGGTCGGCGCCGGCGACCAGAGCCTGCTCCAGATGTTCCGGCAAGGCGTTGGCCGTCAGCATGACGATGGGCGTGGGCGTAAGGCCAAGGACCGCCTCATGCAGCCGGATTTCACGCACGGCGGTCACGCCGTCCATGACGGGCATCTGCATGTCCATCAGCACCAGATCGAAGGTCTGGGCCCTATAGGTCTCGACCGCTTCGGCGCCGTTCTCGACGGAGACCAGGTCGACCAGGGACGGGTCGAGGATCAGTTCGACCACCCTGCGGTTTGTGGGGTGATCATCGGCGGCGAGGATACGCAGGCGGCGCGGGGCCGGGTCGCAAGCGTGCGGGTCGCAGGCCTGCGGCAGGGAGGCGGGCGCGGCGGTATCGGGCGCGGCGACCTCGCGCCACGGCAGGGTCAGGATGAAGGCGGCGCCCGCGCCCGGTTCGCTCTCGCAGTCTAGGTCGCCGCCCATCATGGCCGCCAGATCGCGCGAAATCGCCAGCCCCAGGCCTGAACCGCCATAATGGCGGGTGATGTCGCCGTCGGCCTGTTCAAAGCGGTTGAACAGGCGATCGCGAGTAGGGGCGTCAAAGCCGATGCCGGTGTCCTGCACGACGAAGCGCAGGGTCTGAGGCCCCTGCGCCGGGGCGGCGTCGACGGTCAGGCTGACGAAGCCGGAGGTTGTGAATTTGACCGCATTGGAGACCAGATTGGTCAGCACCTGTTTCAGTCGAACGGGGTCTCCCATGACCCAGGCGCGGGCTTCGGGCGCCACCTCGACGATGAACTGCAGGCCCTTGTCGCGCGCGGCGGCGGCGTAGAGCAGGGCGGCTTCTTCGACGACGCGGGCCAGATCAAAGGCTTCCTCCTTCAGGTCCAGCCGTCCGGACTCGATCCGGGCCAGGTCCAGAATGTCGCTGAGCAGGGTCTGCAGGGTGCGGCTGGACGACTGGATCAGGTCCAGCATCTCATGCTGGCTGGGGTTGAGTTCGGTTCGCGCCAGCGCCTGGGCCACGCCGATGACGCCGTTCAGGGGCGTGCGGATCTCGTGGCTCATATTGGCCAGGAAGCGGCTCTTGGCGCGGTTGGCGGTTTCGGCGGCGTCGCGCGCCTCGGCCAGGGCTTCGGCGCTGCGGATCATGTCGGTGATGTCCGAACAGACGGTGACCAGGCCGCCGCCGGTGGTGCGACGGTCCTGGACACGCAGCCAGCGATCGCCGACCTGAAGCTCGCGCGGGCCCTGTGGATTGCGGCGTTGGGCCAGTCGTTCTGCGGCCCAATCGCGTTCGCGGCCGACAGCCTCGGGATAGACGCCCGCCTTCAGGCCGATGTCGAGAAGTTCTTCAAACGAGACGCCGACTTTCAACGCGCTGGTTAGATGCGGGCTGATATCCAGATACCGCTGGTTCCAGATTTGCAGCCGGTCGTCGGCGTCATAGACGCCCAGACCGTCGGGCATGGCGTGAATCGCCTCCAGCACCTGCCCCAGCACGCTGCGCCGCGACCACCACATCATGCCGGTCAGGAAGGCGGCGATCAGCACCGTCAGGCCGACGCCGATCATCGTCCACAGGCCGATGAGCCGGGCCGAGGCGGCGGCTTCGGGCAGCAGCACGCCGGGCGCCGGGGTGACGGCGGCTGCGCTCATGCCGACGAAATGCAGCCAGCAGACGCCCAGCGCCGCAATGCCGGTTCCGCCCGCCAGCGCCCGCCAGTCGCGCCATGAGGGCAGGAAGGCGATGGAGGCGAAAATGGCGACGCCGCCGGCGACGGCCGCTATCGCCAGAGGCAGGTTCCAGACAATGACGGCGCCGGACAGGCGCACGGCGTCCATGCCCACGAAATGCATGGCGGCGACGCCGAAACCTGCGGTCACCGCTGGAAGGAGGCCGCCCGGCGCTCTGCGTCCCAAGGTGACGATTGAACGGTGGCGCGGACCCAGGGCTGCGAAACCGAGGCTGATGCTGGCGCCCAGAGCCAGGACGATGACGGCCAGCGACAACAGGGTTTCGGCCGGGTCATAGCGCACCGGCACGCCTGCGTCATAAGCCTGCATGGCGATGAAATGGGTGCTCCACACTCCCAGGCCGCCCACCAGCGCCGCCGCCGCCATGTAGGGCAGGCGCGAGCGCCGCGCCACGCGACGCGCCCGGTCGGCCAGCACGAAGGCGGTCGCCAGACTGAACAGGCAGACCAGTATGGCGACCGGGAGCAGGCGCCAGTCGTGATCATTGACGAGGCAACTGATGACGGTCCTCATGGCCTGTGTTCCGCTTGCTCCGAAAACTGTTGAAAAATCCGCCGTAAATCCGTGAAGAAACGCCGTTAGTGTCGTTTGACGTCGTGCGACTCGGCGCCCCCAAGTCCAGCAGCCTAACGTCGGTCTGCTGAAGAATGAGATAACGTCGATCACCATGCCTTATGAGCATCCGCCATCACCCGTAGCCCCTACGGCGACGTCCCGGCTCTGGACGGCGGGCGCCAGCGGCGGCGTGGCGGTCCTGGTCATGGCGGTGCTGGCGGTGATGAAGCCGGAATTGGCCGGGTGGCTGGCGGCGGGCGCGGCGGCGGTGATTCTGGCGACCTGGCTGGTCAACCGGACGCCCCCGGCGCCGGTGGATATTTCCGAGCTGGACGGCGGCGCCGTGGACCTGGGGCCGGATGCGGCTTTGCTGGGCGATGTGTTCGAAGCGCTGGACGATCCTCTGTTCATCATCAGCGGCGGCGAGGCGGACGATATCGCCGGGCGCCGCATCGCCCTGGCCAATGCTGCGGCGCGCGAACTGTTTCGGCTGGGCGGGACCGGCGCGGGGCTGCTGGTCTCGGTGATCCGCGAGCCGCGCGTTCTGGAAGCGGTGGATGAAGCCCTGTTCGAGGGTGTGGCGGGGGCGGTGGAATATGTCGGGGGCGGCGCTCAGGAACGGCACTGGCGCGCCCTGATCCGGCCGCTTCCCGCGCGCGAGGCGAACGACTGGGGCGGCGGCGCCCTGGCCCTGCTGGCGCTGCGCGACGAGACGGACGTGCGGCGCATGGAGAAGATGCGCGTCGATTTCCTGGCCCACGCCAGCCACGAGCTGCGTACGCCGCTGGCCTCGCTGTCAGGCTTCATCGAGACGCTGAAGGGCCACGCCAAGGACGACCCCAAGGCGCGCGACAAATTCCTCGACATCATGGCGGTGCAGGCCGACCGGATGCGGCGTCTGGTGGCCGACCTGCTGTCGCTGAGCCGGATCGAGCTGAACGAACACATCGCGCCGCTGGGCCGGGTCAATCTGGCGCGGGCGACGGCTGACGTGGTCGATGCGGTCAGCGTCATCTCGCGCGAGCGCCAAGTGACGATCAAGGCGGAACTGCCGCACGGCGGCTCCGCCGTGACCGGCGACCGGGACGAGATCGCCCAGGTGGTGCAGAACCTGATCGACAACGCCCTTAAGTACTCCAGCGCGGGCGGAACCATAGAGGTCGGCATCGAGATCGACCGCACGCTGGACGAGGCCATGTCGAGCCGGATGGCCGAGGGCAACCGCCTGTCGCTGGCCACGCCGGACCGCGAGGCGGGTCAGCGCTACGCTGTGGTTACGGTGCGCGATCACGGGCCGGGGATGGCGCGCGAGCATCTGCCGCGCCTGACCGAGCGCTTCTATCGTGTCGAGGGACAGAAGAGCGGCGATCGTCAGGGCACGGGTCTGGGCCTGGCCATTGTTCGGCACATCATCATTCGCCACCGAGGCGGCCTGTCTGTGGACAGCGCGCCGGGACAGGGGGCTATCTTTGCGGCCTGTTTCCCGCTGGCTCCGACCTCTGAAAGCTGACGGAAGCGAAGGAAATCCGGGCGTTTGCGGATTCACCGTCACAGGACTGCGACATGACGGACCTGCGCCGTAACATAACTGTCATCCAGCCGTCTTAATCCGCTGACGTATCGCAGGCAGTTTCCCGGCCGAAACGCACCGCGCCCGGCGCGTTTGTCGATTCCTGCGCTGATCGGACCGGATGATCTGGATTTTCCTGCTGCTGCTGATCGCCTTCGTCGTCATGGCCTATGTGGCCGGGCGGGCGCTGGCCGTGCGTCGGAGCCGAGGCGCGAAGTCGCATTCGCGGCCCGGCCAACATGGACTTTACGCCCTGATCTGGGTCGGGGCGCCGACGCTGGCCATGCTGATCGCCGCCTCCGTCTTCTCGACCTCGATCGAGCAGCAGATGATGCGGGCGGGCGCGCCGGACAGCGTCGCTCAGCTTGAGCCCTTCCGCCGCGAGGCGTTCTTCGCCGACGCCCGCCTGGTCGGGGCGGGGCAGGAGGCGCGCCAGATCTGGCCCGCGCCCTACGCCGAGGAACTGCCGGCCGAGGGCCGTCGCGCCCACCGCATCGCCGCGACCCTGAGCTGGGGCGGGGGCGTCGCCGCCCTGATCGCCGCGGTGCTGGGCGGCCTGTTCGTCTTCACTCGCATCCGTCCGGACCTGCGTGCGCGCAACAAGGTCGAGGGCTGGATCACGGGCCTGCTGTTCGCCTGTTCGGCGGTGGCGGTGCTGACGACGCTGGGCATCATCTTCTCGCTGGTGATCGATTCGCTGCGTTTCTTTAGCATGGTGCCGATCACCGAGTTCCTGTTCGGGACCAAGTGGAGCCCGCAGATCGCCATTCGCGCCGATCAGGTCGGATCGTCGGGCGCCTTCGGGGCCGTGCCCCTGTTCGCAGGCACCTTCCTGATCATGCTGATCGCGATGGCGGTGGCGGCGCCGATCGGCCTGTTCTCGGCCGTCTATCTGTCGGAGTATTCGGGGCGTAAGACCCGCGCCCTGGTCAAGCCTGCGCTTGAGGTTCTGGCGGGCGTGCCGACCGTGGTCTACGGCTTTTTCGCCGCCCTGACTGTGGGACCGGCCCTGCGCGTTTTCTTCAACGGCATTGGCGACCTGCTGATCGGAGGGCCGTTGAACGGCCTCGGCGTCTACCTGTCGCTGGTGCAGAACCAGATGGCTCTGGTGGCGGGGGCGGTCATGGGGATCATGCTGATCCCCTTCGTTAGCTCCCTGTCCGACGACATCCTGAACGCCGTGCCGCAGTCCCTGCGCGACGGGTCCTACGCCATGGGCGCCACCAAGTCCGAGACGGTCAAGAAGGTGCTTCTGCCCGCCGCCCTGCCGGGCATCGCCGGCGCCCTGCTGCTGGCCGTGTCGCGCGCCATCGGCGAGACCATGATCGTGACGATGGCGGCGGGCCTGGCCGCCAATCTGACCCTGAACCCGCTGGAGACGGTCACCACCGTCACCGTCCAGATCGTCACCCTGCTGACCGGCGACCAGGAGTTCAACAGTCCCAAGACGCTGGCCGCCTTCGGTCTGGGCCTGACGCTGTTCGTCGTCACCCTGCTGCTGAACGTCGTCGCCATGCGTATCGTGCAAGCCTACCGGGAACAGTATGACTGACGCGGCTTCCCCCATGACCGGCGTCAGCCCGCGCACCCAGCGCCTGAAGGCCCGCCTGCGCGCCCGCTATGCGCGCGAGACGCGCTTCCGCTGGTACGGCCGTGCGGCCATCGGCGTGGCCCTGGCCTTCCTGGTGATCCTGCTCGGCAGCATCGTCACCCAGGGCTACACCGCCTTCTACGCCCACACCGTGACCCTGCCGGTCTATATGGATCCGGCGCGCATCGACCGTTCCTATCCTCAAGGCGCCAATTTCGAGCAGATCGTCGCCGAGCAGCAGATCCGCCGCCTGGGCGTTCAGGACGACGATCAGGGGACCAGAGCCTCGGCCATGAAGGCCCTGCTGTCCTCAGAACTGAAGTTCCAGGCCGCCAAGATGATCGCGCGCCAGCCCAGCCTGCTGGGCCAGACCGTGCCGGTCGCCGCCCCGCTGTCCGACGACGCCGAGATGTATCTGAAGGGCAAGATCACCCGCGATCAGCCCGAGGACCAGCGCCGCGTCTCCGATGCGCAGATGGACTGGCTGGACAAGATGAAGGCCTCGGGCGCCATCCGCGCACACTTCAACGCGGCCCTGTTCACCAAGGGCGACTCCACCCAGCCGGAACTGGCGGGCCTGCTGGGCGCCGTGGTCGGTTCGGCCCTGATGCTGATGGTGACGGCCCTGATCGCCATTCCGGTCGGCGTCGGCGCCGCCGTGTGGCTGGAGGAGTATTCGCCCCGCAACCGCATCACGGCGATCATCGAGGTCAACATCAACAACCTGGCCGCCGTGCCGTCCATCGTCTACGGCCTGCTGGGTCTGGCGCTGTTCATCAACTTCCTGCACCTGCCCAGGGCCAGTCCGCTGGTCGGGGGTCTGGTGCTGGCGCTGATGGCTCTGCCGACCATCATCATCGCCACCCGTTCGTCGCTGAAGGCGGTGCCGCCGTCGATCCGCGAAGCGGCCCTGGCCATGGGCGCCAGCCGCACCCAGACGGTGTTCGGCCACGTCCTGCCGCTGGCCATGCCCGGCGTGATGACCGGCGCGATCATCTCCATGGCCCACGCGCTGGGCGAGACGGCGCCGCTGTTGCTGATCGGCATGATCAGTTTCGTGCCGGGCGTGCCGCACGCCATCGACGAGCCCGTCGGCGCCCTGCCGTCGCTGATCTACATCTGGGAGAACGCCTCCGAGCGCGCCTTCCATGAACGGACGGCGGCCGCCATCCTTGTCCTTCTCGCCTTCATGATCGTCATGAACGCCGCCGCAGTCCTGCTGCGCCGTCGCTTCGAACGCCGGTGGTAAATCCTATGAAGTCCCCCATCCTCCGCGCTCCCGAAGGCGCCTCGAACGGCGGCGTCTCCGAGCCCGCCACCCTGACGACCGCGCCGACGGTCGGCGCCCATGCCTCGGCGCCCCTGGGGCCCATCAAGATCGCCGCGCGCGACGTCAGCGTCTTCTACGGCGATAAGCAGGCTCTGTTCGACGTCTCGCTGGACATCCCGGACAAGACGGTGACGGCGCTTATCGGACCGTCGGGTTGCGGCAAGTCGACCTTCCTGCGGACGATGAACCGCATGAACGACACCATCCCTGGCGCCCGCGTGACCGGCCGCATCGAGATGGACGGCGGCGATATCAATGACCGCAAGATCGATCCGGTGCTGCTGCGCGCCCAGGTCGGCATGGTGTTCCAGAAGCCGAACCCCTTCCCCAAGACCATCTATGAAAACGTCGCCTACGGGCCCAAGATTCACGGTCTGGCCTCGTCCAAGGCCGAGATGGACGAGATCGTGCAGAAGGCGCTGAAGCGCGCCGGCCTGTGGGACGAGGTCGCCGACCGGCTGCACTCGCCGGGCACCGGCCTGTCGGGCGGCCAGCAGCAGCGTCTGGTCATCGCCCGCGCCATCGCCGTCGAGCCCGAAGTCATCCTGATGGACGAGCCCTGCTCGGCGCTGGACCCGATCGCCACGGCCAAGATCGAGGAGCTGGTCGACGAACTGCGCGAGCGCTACTGCATCGTCATCGTCACCCACTCGATGGCCCAGGCCGCCCGCGTGTCGCAGCGCACGGCCTTCTTCCACATGGGCAAGCTGGTCGAGACCGGCGACACCGAAGAGATATTCACCAATCCGCGCGAGCGCCGCACGCTCGACTACATCACCGGCCGCTTCGGCTGAGGACGCCACGATGAACCAGCATACGGTCAAGGCTTACGGCGACGAACTGAACCAGCTAACGGCCGAGGTGGTCCGCATGGGCGGCCTGGCCGAGGCCCAGGTGGCGGACGCCATCGAATCCGTCGCCCGCCGCGACGTGGCGTTGGCCAGGGCGGTGGTCGAGCGCGACAGCCGCCTGGACGCCCTGCATCGCGACATCGAGAAGAAGGCGATCCGCCTGATCGCCCTGCGCCAGCCGGTCGCCAGCGACCTGCGCCGCACGCTGGGGGCCATGAAGCTGGCCTCGGACCTGGAGCGGACCGGCGATCTGGCCAAGAACATCGCCAAGCGGGCGCTGATCCTGGCCGAGGCCGAGCCGATGCAGCCGCTGACCCGCTCCATCGAGCGCATGGGGCGGCTGGTGTCGAACCGCCTGCGCGACGTGCTGGACGCCTATACGGCCTCGGAGATCGAGCGCGCCCTGTCGGTCTGGCAGACCGACGACGAGGTGGACGAGCACTACAACGCCCTGTTCCGCGAACTGCTCACCTACATGATGGGCGACCCGCGCACGATCACGGCCTGCACCCACCTGCTGTTCATGGCCAAGAACCTGGAGCGGATCGGCGACCACGCGACCAATATCGCCGAGACGGTCCACTATGAGATCACCGGCGAGGAAATGCTGGGCGAACGGCCCAAGGCCGTGCCCGGTCCCGGCGAAGAACCGACGCCGACCCCGCATCTGTCTGCGTCTCCCGACGCGGCGGACGACTGATCCCCCCTACATCGCTGACGACTTCGACGAACCGGAGAGGCTGACGTGCAACCCTATATCCTGGTGATGGAAGACGAGGACGCCTTGGCCACCCTGCTTCAGTATAATCTGGAGAAGGAAGGCTATGACGTGGCCGTCGCCTCGGACGGCGAGGAGGGGATGCTGCAGGTCGAGGAGCGTACCCCCGACCTGATCCTGCTGGATTGGATGCTGCCCAAACTGTCGGGCATCGAGGTCTGCCGCCGCATCCGCGGCCGGGCCGAGACGCGCAACCTGCCGATCATCATGCTGACCGCGCGCGGCGAGGAGACGGACCGCGTGCGCGGCCTGGACACCGGCGCCGACGACTACATGACCAAGCCCTTCTCGATGACGGAGCTGACCGCGCGTATCCGCGCCGTGCTGCGTCGCATCCGCCCGGGTCTGGCAGACGACCGGGTCAACCACGCCGACATCATCATGGACCGCGTCGCCCACCGCGTCAGCCGGGCGGGTCGCGAGGTGCACCTGGGGCCGACGGAGTTCCGCCTCTTGGATCACTTCCTGAAACATCCGGGCCGGGTGTTCAGCCGTGAGCAGCTTCTGGATGCGGTCTGGGGCTCGGACGTCTATGTCGAGGCCCGCACGGTGGACGTCCACGTCGGCCGCCTGCGCAAGGCGCTGAACGTCGAAGGCACGGTCAACCCGATCCGCACCGTGCGCTCGGCGGGCTATTCGCTGGATCTGAATAACTGACCCGAGCCCTCTTCCTCCCCGGGACGGGGAGGGAAAGACGTGGCGCTTCCGTCAGCCGATGATCTCTTCCGGGTCGATGTCATAAACGGCCGAGCAATATTCGCACGTCACGCGGATCTTGCCGTCGTCCTCGACCATCTCGGCGCGTTCTTCCGTCGGGAAGGATTGCAGCACGGTGGCGATACGGTCCTTCGAGCAGCGGCAGACCGCGGCCAGCGCCTTGGCGCCTTCCAGCCGCACGCCGTCCTCGTGGAACAAGCGATACAGCAGGGTCTCGGCGCTGATGGTCGGGTCGATCAACTCGTCGTCGCCCAGGGTGGCGAACAGGGCGCGGGTGCGCTCCCACACCTCCTCGGTCGAGCCGCGCGATTCGTCGCCGGCGATGACCTGGATCATGGCCCCGCCGGCGCGCCAGGACCGGCCCTGATCCGTCTCGACCTCGCCGACGGCCAGGCGCACCTTGGTCGGCACCTGCTCGGACTGGGAGAAGTAGTGTTCGGCGCACAGCGACAGGCTTTCGCCCTCGATTGGCGTCACGCCCTGCGTGCGTTCGAAGTCGGCGCCGCGATCCACCGTCATGATGAAGACGCCGCCGCCCAACAGGGTCTTGGCGCCGGGACGTGCGAAGCCTTCGGCGGCCTTGGCCACTTCTTCCGGATCGAAGCGGCAGAAGCCGCGCAGATGCCCGTCGGTGCCGTAGTCGGCGACGACATAGCGCACCGGGCCGTCGCCCTGGGCCTGAACGATCAGGCGGCCGTCGAACTTCAGCGCCGAGCCGACGATGGCCGCCAGCACGCAGGCCTCGCCCAGCAGGGCGGCGACCGGTTCCGGATAGGCGTGGGCCGACAGCACCTTGTCGATCGCCTCGCCCAGGCGGACCAGGCGGCCGCGCACCGGCCAGCCTTCGATCTGGAAGGCGGCGGCGAAGTCGTCCGTGGGGGCGGCGATGGGGGCGTCGGGCGCGTGATCGGTCACGGCGAAAATCCTGCAAACTGTCGGAAGCGGCGCAACATAGGGAGGCGAAGGCCGCTTGGTAAGGGGAGGGCGTGTCGCTCACGCCACGCGCAGGCGCGGTTCGTCAGGCTTGACCGGGACCATGGAACTCTTTGTGCTGAAGCTCGCTCCCTTAGCTGAAAAAGCCCTTCCCTTCCCATCCGCCTACATGAGGTCTGACATGATGGATCATGAGTTCAACGTCGTGGACGAGGTCCGCAAACACCCTGGGATCGTGGCGGGCGTAGTGGCTGTGCTGGCGGGCGTGGGTCTGGCGACGATCTTGCTGAATCAGCGCAACGGCCCGACGCGCTATGAGCGGATCAAGACCCGCATCGACCCGCGCGGCTGGTTCGACGCCGAGGCCCTGCGCCATCGCTTCGACGACATCGCGCGCGGCGTACGCCACGGGGCTGATGATTTGAACCATCGCGCCGCCGACATGGGCGGCCACGCCCATGAACGGGCCGGCCGCTTCGGCGCTGAGGCTCGCGACCGGGCCGACCAATGGTATCGCCAGGCCAAGAAGAAGTCGCGCCGCCCGATGCGCCGCTACACCAAGCAGGCGCGTCGCTACGCCGAAGACGCCGGCGACTTCGCCCGCGACCACGCCAAGGAAGGGGGCGCCCTTCTGGCCGTCGCCACTATCGCCGCCGTGATCGGCGCGGCGGCGCTGGAAAGCCGCCGCAAGGGGTGACGCGAGAGCGGTTGAGCCGGCTTTCACCGTCAGGTGGAAAAATCATGCGGAAAGGGGCGCTGCGGCGCCCCTTTTTATTGCTGCGGATGCGAAGAGGGGCTAGAGCCCGCGCATGATCTCGCCTGTCTTCATCTTCGACTTCGATTCCACCCTGGTTCGCATCGAGACGCTGGAGGCTCTGGCCGACCTGGCGCTCAAGGACGCCCCGGACGCCGCCGAGCGCAAGGCCCGGATCGCCGCCTTGACCGACGACGCCATGAACGGCCGCATCGGCTTTGGCGAGGCGCTGAAGCAGCGACTGGATCTGCTGGCCCTGCGTCGTGAACACGTCGAGGCCCTGACCGATCGGATTCTGGACGAGGCGACGGTCTCCATCCGCCGCAACGTCGACTTCTTCCAGCGCAACGCCGAGCGCATCTACATCCTGTCCGGCGGTTTCCGCGAGGTGATCGCGCCCCTGGCCGAGCGCCTGGGCGTGGCCGCCGACCATGTGCTGGCCAACGACCTGATCTATGACGACGAAGACCGGGTGACGGGCGTGGATATGGCCAACCCCCTGTCGCGCGAGAACGGCAAGCCCGAGGTCATCCGCGCGCTGCAGCTGGAAGGTCCGGTTGTCATGGTCGGCGACGGCTGGACCGACGCCGAAGTCAAGATTCAGGGCGCGGCCGACCGCTTCTACGCCTTCACCGAGATCGTCAGCCGCTCCAAGGTGGTCGAGGCCGCCGACGCCGTCGCCTCCTCGCTGGACGAGGTGCTCTACGCCGAGGGCGTGGCCGGGCGCTGGTCTTACCCGCGCAACCGCATCCGCATGCTGCTGTTGGAGAACGTCCACCCCGCCGCCGTCGAGCGGCTGGAGGAGGCGGGCTATACCGTCGAGACGATGAAGGGCGCGCTGGACGAGGACGACCTGATCGAGGCGATCAAGGGCGTGCACGTCCTGGGGATCCGGTCCAAGACCAACGTCAGCCGCAAGGTGCTGGACGCGGCTGACCGCCTGATGGCCGTGGCGGCCTTCTGCATCGGCACCAATCAGGTCGACCTGGATGCGGCGGCGGACAAGGGCGTGGCCGTGTTCAACGCCCCCTATTCCAACACCCGCTCGGTGGTCGAACTGGCCATCGGCATGATGATCGTCCTGATGCGCGACGTGACGGACAAGTCGCGCGAGATGCACAAGGGCAAGTGGAACAAGTCCGCGACCGGTTCGCGCGAAGTGCGCGGCAAGACGCTGGGCATCGTCGGCTACGGCGCCATCGGCAGCCAGTTGTCGGTGCTGGCCGAGAACCTGGGCATGCGGGTGCTGTTCTACGACCTGTCCGAGCGGCTGGCGCTGGGCAACGCCCGGCGGATGCGCTCGCTGGACGCTTTGCTGGCCGAGGCGGACGTGGTGACGCTCCACGTCGACGGCCGCAAGGAAAACACCGCCATCATCGGCGCCGATCAGTTCGCCAGGATGAAGCCGGGCGCCCTGTTCCTGAACCTGTCGCGCGGCCATGTGGTGGATGTGGACGCTATGGCGGCGGCGCTGAAGTCCGGCCGTCTGGGCGGGGCGGCGGTCGATGTCTTCCCCGAGGAGCCGCGCACCAACGCCGACCCGTTCGACAGCCCGCTGGTCGGTCTGGACAAGACCATCCTGACCCCGCACATCGGCGGCTCGACCGAAGAGGCGCAGGAAGCCATCGCCGAGTTCGCGGCAGAGCGCCTGTTGGGCTATTTGAACCGGGGCGACACGACCTTCTGCGTCAACCTGCCGAACGTGCAACTGGCCGAGGTGAGCCGCGCGCACCGTCTGCTGCACATCCACAGGAACCAGCCGGGCGTGCTGGCCGAACTGAACCGGGCGCTGTCGGATGCGGGCCTGAACATTCTGGGCCAGCACCTGAAGACGGACGAGCGCACCGGCTATGTCATCACCGACGTGGACCGCGACTATGACCGCGAGGCGTTGACGGCGCTGAAGCAGCTTCCGGGCACGATCCGCTTCCGCCGATTGCACTGATCATCGATCACCTTCCCCAGGGGCATCTTGCGTCCTGAGAAAAGCGGCGCAGAGTGCGGTTCAACGGCCGCATACTGACGGTCGATGGGAGGGATTGCGATGACTCGTCTTCTTCGCGGAGCGGCGCTGGCCGCCCTGAGCCTGGCCGCCGTGTCTGTCGCCGGGGCCGCCTCGGCCCAGAGCTACAGCCGTCTGGTGGTGTTCGGCGACAGCCTTTCGGACAACGGCAACCTTTATCTGGCGACCGGCGGATCGACGCCGGCCTCGCCGCCCTATGGCGCAGGGCGATTCTCCAACGGTCCGGTCTTTACCGAACGGCTGGGCTTCAACGCCGCCAACTTCATGGGCCCTGTGACGGGGAGCATCAACTACGCCTTTGGCGGCGCGCGCACGGACAGCCAGGCTCAACCCCTGGGGATGCGGCTGCAACTGGCCCAGTATCAGCAGCGCGGCGGGACGTTCGGCGCGAACGATCTGGTCAGCGTCCTGGGCGGGGCGAACAACATCTTCCAGGGTCTGCCCGCTGCCGGGGCCTCGACCAATCCGACCGGCGCCATTACGCCCGTGGCCCTGGGCGCCGCGTCGGACATGAACTTCATCGTCAATAGCATCGCCCAGGCGGGAGCGGGGACGGTGCTGGTCACCAACCTGCCCAAGCTCAGTCTGACGCCGCAGTTCCGGGCCACGCCGGCCGCGCCGCTGGCGGATTTCGCCGTCACGACCTTCAACGGCGCCCTGCTGACCGGGCTGAACGCGACGGCGGCGGCGAGGCCGGGGACCAACATCATCCTGATGGACCTGTTCAAGGTCGGCGATGTGATTTCCGGCAACCCCAGCGCCTTTGGCGTGTCGAACGTGACGCAGCCCTGCTTCAACGGCGTGACCGTGTGCTCTAACCCTGACTCCTACTTCTATTTCGACGGGGTGCATCCGACGGCCAAGGGGCATGAGGTGATCGCGCGGCTGGCGAACGACTACCTCTACTACGGCGACCTGGGCAGCCAGACGGCCGTGCTGGGCGAGACGGCGTGGCGTCACCGAGAGGACGCGCTGGACGGTTCGACGGCGGCCCTGTCGGGGCGCGAGGCGTGGATGGGCGGGACCTCCATCTCGGTCGGCGCCCTTGCCGACAAGACCGAGACGGACGCGCGCGGCGTCATCGGCAAGACCACGTCCGACGGCTACGGCGTGCGCATCGCCCTGGAGTCGGGCAGCGAGACCTGGCGTTTCGGCCTGTCCGGTTCCTATCGCAACGCCGATGTCGACGCGGGCGCCCTGCGCGCGGACATCGACAGTTTCGGACTGGACGTCTACGGCGGCTGGCGCGCGGGCGACCTGTTCGTCAACGCCGCGGCGGGCGTAGCTCAGGACGACTTCAACGACATCAACCGGCTGACCAGCCTGGCGCCGATCGTCCACAGCGGCTCGACGCGCGGCGTCTCGACCGGGGCGCGGCTGCAGGGCGGGATGTGGTTCGACATGGGCGGGTTCGCCCTGTCGCCGCGCGCGGCGGTGGCCTGGATCAACGCCGATGTGGACGGCTTCAGCGAGCAGGGGCCGGCGGCGCAATACGCCTATGCCGACCGTTCGGTGCAGGCGACGACGGCCGAGATCGCCCTGCGCGCCGAGGGCGGGACCGAGCGCGTCCGCTTCTACGCCGAGGGCGGCTATCGCGACAGCCTGAGCGACGACAGCGACGCGGTGCGCACCGGCATCCTGGGCAATCCGGCCAAGGTGTTGGCCCGCGACGTGGACCTGCCGTTCGGCGGGCAGGTGTTGGCCGCCGCCGGGATCGAGGGCACGGTCATGGAGCGGCTGAAGGTCTCGATCGGCTACAAGGGCCGTTTCGGCGACCATGCCGACAGCCATATGGCGGCGGTGAAGTTCAGCCTGCCGCTGTAGAGTTGGAAAACGAAGGTTCCCGAGGTGCGACGCCGTGTCGCCCTCGGGGCGCCCCATTCATGTCCCGGTGAAATTGCAAAAGGCGGTCAAATCCGGCCGTCGGCGAGCCTTGGTTGTTCGCTTTGCGTGCGTGTTCGCGCCTTCCTGACGGCTCCCCCCGCGCTGACGAAGCGCTCAGAATGAGTCGTTTGAGTATGCGTCTAGTCCCCCCGGCCGTTCGGCCGCATGTCATCCGTTTTGGTCAAACCGGCGCCCTGGTCGCCCTGTCGGTCCTGGCGATGGCTGCTGCGCCCGTCGGCATGATCGCCGCCGCGCCTGAGAAGGTCGTCGAAGTGTCGGCCCCCATCGCCCCGCCCGTAAAGGCGGTGGCGGAGCCCGCCGGACCGGTGACGCGCAAGATCGTCTTCGAAGCCCCGGTGAAGGGATATCGCATCAACTCGTCGTTCGGCCTGCGCAAGCTGGCGATCGAAGCCAAGGCCCGGGCGCACAAGGGCGTGGATATCGCCGCCCCCACCGGCACAGGAGTCTTCGCCACGACCGAGGGCAAGGTGCTGCGCGCCGGCTATCAGGCGGGCGGCTACGGCAACTTCATCGAGGTGCAGCATCCCAACGGCATGACCAGCCTGTACGGCCACCTCAGCCGCATCGACGTCCACTCGGGCAAGACTGTGGAGGCGGGCGAGCGCATCGGCCTGGTCGGTTCGACCGGCTATTCGACCGGCCCGCACCTGCATTTCGAGGTCCGCCGCAACGGCGGTCAGGTCGACCCCGCCAAGATCGTTGGACAGAGCTTCGATATCCGGGTGAAGGCGCCGGTCTGACCGCATCCGGCGGCGCGGCATCATGACCAAACCGTAATGTAAAAGTTGCTTTACTCGAAGCGGCTCGCGCCCTTACCTTCGACCCTTGAATTATCGCAGGGGAACCGAATGGTCGCGGCGCTGACGCTGGACGGAATCAGCAAGAGATACGGAGGCTTCCAGGCGGTCTCCGACCTGAGCTTCCAGGTCGAGAAAGGCTCGATCTGCGGCTTCCTGGGGCCCAACGGGGCGGGCAAGACCTCGACCCTGCGGATGATCCTGGGACTGCAGCCCGCCACCAGCGGACGCATCGACATTCTGGGCGCCGACGACGGCCGCAAGGTGCGCCACCGGATCGGCTTCCTGCCCGAGGAGCGCGGCCTCTATAAGAAGATGACGCCGGTGGACGCCATCGCCTTCTTCGGCGGCCTGAAGGGCCTGCCCCTGCCCGAGGGTCGCCGTCGCGGCCGCGAGATGCTGGAGCAGATGGGCCTGGGCGAGGCCAGCAAGAAGAAGATGAAGGAGCTGTCCAAGGGGATGGCCCAGAAGGTCCAGTTGATCGCATCGGTGGTGCATCAGCCCGAGTTCGTGATCCTGGACGAACCTTTCTCCGGGCTAGACCCGATGAACCAGCAGGGGCTGGAAGCCATGATCCGCGCCCTGGCCGCCGATGGGGCGACGGTGCTGTTCTCGACCCACGTGATGCAGCACGCCGAGCGTCTGTGCGACAAGGTCGTGCTGCTGGCGCGCGGGCGTAAGGCGTTTGAGGGCACGGTGGATCAGGCGCGCGCAACCTCGCCGCGCTTTCTGGAGCTGGAAGGGGCGCTGGACCGCAACGCGGTCGTCGCCCTGCCGGGCGTCAGCGGCATCGAGATCCTGACGGAGGACGGCGCTGTCAGCACCCTGCGCGTCGGCCTGGCGCCGGGGGCGGAGGCGCAATCCGCCCTGCGCGCCGCCTTCCTGGGCGGGCTGGACGTGCGGCGCTTCCAGATGAAGGAGCCGACCCTGCACGACGCCTTCATCGCCCTGACCGGCGACCACCCGGACGAGGATCAGTCCGTCGCCAAGACCGACAAGATGGAGGCCGCGCGATGAGCCGCATTCTTCTGATCGCGCGCCGCGAGTTTCTGGCCTATGCCAAGACGGTCGGCTTCTGGCTGTCCCTGCTGGCCTTTCCGCTGTTCGCCGTGCTGGGCGGCGCCATCCCGGTGTTGATGAAACATGCAGAGCCTCAGCGCGAAGCCGTCATCATAGACGAAACCCCGGCCGGGTCGGGTCTGGCCGCCGCCGTGCGCCAGGCCCTGGAGACGGAACGCGGGCGCGCCGATATCGCCGCCCTGCGCCTTGCGGCCGTGCCCGAGGCGGGAACGGCGGGCGGGGACCGCGTGCGCGAGGCCGCTGAGAAGGGCGGTTTCGACGCCGGGCTGGAGGCGTTGAAGAAGGAGGCGCCGCGCGCCGCCGCAGGCTTCAAGACGCCAAAGCGTTCGTTTGAGCTGGTCGAGGCGCCGGCTGACCTGTTGGCCGCTGCGCCGGGCGAGGCGCGCGACGCCCTGGCCCGCCGCTACGTCGATAAGGACGCGCCTGAGGGCGAGCGTTTGAACGCCGTCGTCTTTTTGACTGAAAAGGACGGCCAGCCCGGCGCGCGCGTCTGGACCGGCCGCGCCACCGACGATGTGGTGGAAGACGCCGTGCGCGACGCCCTAAAGTCCGCCAACCGCAGCCGCGTCTTCGTGTCCAGCGGCATCGATCCTTCGGTGGTGGCGCAGACCGAGCGGTTCCGGCCTGAAGTGTCGGTCTTCTCGCCGCGCGCCGCGTCGGGCGGAGAGGTGTCGTTCCGCGACAAGCTGCCGGTCCTCGTCGGCCTGGCGGTGGGCTTCATCCTGTGGTCCCTCGTCATGACCGGCGCCTCGATCCTGCTGAACAGCGTGATGGAGGAGAAGTCGAACAAGATCCTGGAGGTCCTGCTGTCCTCGGCTTCGGCGACCGAGATCCTGACGGGCAAGGTGCTGGGCGTGGCCCTGCTGACCTTGGCCGTGCTGGGCGCCTGGGGCGGCATCGGCGCCATCGGCCTGATGGCGAGCATGCCTGACGTGGCGCGCGACATCGGCTCGGTGCTGCTGACCGACGGCCTGTTCGTCTGGTTCCTGCTGCTGCTGGTCGGCGGCTATCTGATGTATGCGGTGCTTTTCGCCGCCATCGGCGCCTTCTGCGACACGCCGCGAGACGCCCAGACCCTGATGGGGCCGATCATGATGGTGCTGATCGTGCCGATCCTAGTCATGCAAATGGCCATCCGCACGCCGGACGCCATGGTGGTGAAGGTGATCAGCCTGATCCCGCCCTTCACCCCCTTCGTCATGGCCGCCCGCGCGCCCAGCGGGCCGCCTCTGATCGAGATGATCGGCGGCCTGGTCGGCATGTTCCTGTTCGCCGCCTTGATGGTCTGGGCGGCGGGCCGCGCCTTCCGCGCCGGCGCCCTGTCCGACGTGAAGCTGAGCTGGAAGAGCTTCATGGGCGCCGTGACGGGGCGGTGAGGCGAGGCAATGCCTCTCCCTTCCCCCCTTGATGGGGGAAGGGCAGGGGACGCCCTGATTGGAAGCGGGAAGGCGGCGGCGTCTTCCCGCTTTTTCTTTGCCTGTGTCGTCGCCCCTTAGCTCTGTCATCCTCGGACTTGATCCGAGGATCGGGCGAGGCCCCGAACGCGGCGCTGAATCGGAAAGAGCGAGGCAACGAATAACTGAATCCTCGGATCAAGTCCGAAGATGACGGAGAGGGGAGATGGGAGAGAGCGCCGGGGAGACGGCTTGGAACCAGGCAAAGAAAAAGGCCGCCCCGGCGAACCGGGGCGGCCTTTGATCTTTCAGGCGTCAGTCGGTCTTAGCGACCGCGACCCTTGGGGGCCGGCAGCAGGCCTTCGCGCTGGGCGCGCTTGCGAGCCAGCTTGCGGGCGCGACGGACGGCTTCGGCCTTTTGGCGAGCGCGCTTTTCCGACGGCTTTTCGAAGTGCACGTGACGCTTCATTTCACGGAAGCTGCCTTCGCGCTGCATCTTCTTCTTCAGGGCTTTCAGCGCCTGATCGACATTGTTGTCGCGGACAAAAATCTGAACCAGGGGTCTCTCTCCTTTGGCCGCCCGCCGCGTCCTTTCCAAGGGAGACGGGCAGACAAAACAAAACCACGCTCAAGAGGAAGCCCTCTCGAGTGAAGGCGCGCTGATACATGATCGGGGGGGGCGTGTCCAGATCGTCGCGCCTAATCGTGATGGGTCGAAACGCCCGCCGTATGGGCGTATCGTGGCGCCCATGACCGAGACAGCCGAGACCGCTCCGAAAGGCGATTGGGCCGACCGCACCGAACAGGCCGTTCTGGACGCGGCCATAGAACGCGCGCCCGCGCTGGGCTGGAACGCGCGCTTGACGCGCGCCGCGTGCGAGGCGTGCGGCCTGTCGCTAGGCGACCAGGAGCTGCTGCTGCCTAACGGGGCGCGCGATCTGGCGGTCCTGTTGTCGCGCCGCCACGACGCGCGCGCCTTGAAGGCGCTGGAAGCCACGCCCGCATCGACGATGAAGATTCGCGAACGAATCGCCGCCGCCGTCTCGGCGCGGATGGAGGCGGGGGCGCAGGACATCGAAGCGGCCAAGCGTTGCGCGGGCTTCCTCAGCCTGCCGACCAACGTCGACCTTGGCTTCAAGCTGGCGTGGGAGACAGCGGATCATCTCTGGCGCTGGGCGGGCGATACCGCGACGGACCAGAATCACTATTCCAAGCGGGCGATCCTGGGCGGAATCTTGATTCCCGCCCTGACCATGCGCTGGTTCGACGGGCGCGAGGCGGCGGAAGCCTTTGTCGCCCGCCGCATCGAAAACGTCATGGCCTTCGAGAAGTGGAAGGCGGGCAAGGATTTCGACGCGCCCGTGCGCTCGATCACCGAGGCGCTGGGGCGGCTGCGCTACGGCGCCAAGGCGTAACGCCCTCTCCCATCGGGAGAGGGAAGGCTGTGAAAGGGTTCAGAGGATGCGGTTGACGTGCGCCATCTTCCGCCCCGGCCGGGCGTCGTGCTTGCCGTAGAGGTGCAGCCGGGCGTTCGGCTCGGCGGCCAGCGTGCGCCATTGATCGACCTCGTCGCCCAGCAGATTGGTCATCTCGATGCGGGCGTGGGCGTTGCTCGGGCCCAGCGGCCAGCCGACGACCGCGCGGACGTGCTGCTCGAACTGGTCGCAGACGCAGCCGTCCTGGGTCCAGTGGCCGGTGTTGTGGACGCGCGGGGCGACCTCGTTCACCAGCAACTCTCCGCTGCCCATGTCGAACAGTTCGATGCCCATGACGCCGATGTAGTCCAGGCCGTCCAGCACCGCAGCGGCGATGGCTTCGGCGCGTCCTTGCGTGGCCGGGTCGACGGCGGCGGGGGCGGTGGTGGTCTTCAGCACCCCGTTCTGGTGGACATTCTCGCCCAAGGGATAGACGGCGACGGCGCCGTCGCGGCCGCGCGCGGCGATCACGGACAGCTCGCGATTAAAGACGGCGGCGGCCTCCAGCACGGCGGGGCGGCGGCCGATGGCGTCGAAGGCGGCCTCGGCCTCGGCGGCGTCGCGGATCCAGACCTGGCCCTTGCCGTCATAGCCCTCGCGGCGGGTCTTCAGCAGGGCGGGCAGGCCTAGGCGGTCGATGGCGGCGGTCAGGTCGTCCAGCGTCGTCACGGCGGCGAAATCGACAGTCGGGGCGCCGACGGCGTTCAGATAGGTCTTCTCATCCACCCGGTCCTGAGCCACGGCCAGAGCCGTCGGTCCCGGTGCGACCAGGGCGCCGGCCTCGGCCAGGGTCTCGACCGAGGCGGCGGGGACGTTCTCGAACTCGAAGGTGACGACGTCGCACAGACGGCCCAAGGCCTGGAGGGCGTCGGGGTCGTCATAGGGGGCGGTGATCTGGGCGCGCGAGACGCGGGCGGCCGGGCAGTCCGGCTGGGGATCGAGGATCACCACGTCGAAGCCCAGACGTTCGGCGGCCTGCGCCAACATCCGGCCCAACTGACCCCCGCCGAGAATGCCGAGGGTCGAACCGGGAGGCAGGGGAAGATCGGGCATCAGTCTTCGACGCTTTCGGCGACGGATTCGGTCTGGGCGGCGCGGAAGGCGGATAGACGCTCGGCGATAGCGGAATCGGACAGGGCCAGGATCTGCGCCGCCAGAATGCCGGCGTTGGCGGCGCCCGCCTCGCCGATAGCCAGGGTCGCGACGGGCACGCCGCCGGGCATCTGGACGATGGAGAGCAGGGAATCGAGGCCCTTCAGCGCCTTGGACTGGACCGGCACGCCCAGCACCGGCAGGTCGGTCATCGAGGCGGCCATGCCCGGCAGGTGGGCCGCGCCCCCAGCGCCCGCGATCACGACCTTGAAGCCCTTGTCCTTGGCAGTCGTGGCGAAGTCATAGAGGCGCTGGGGCGTGCGATGGGCGCTGACGACCTTGGCCTCCCAGGCGACGCCCAGCTGGTCCAGGCGGTCGGCGGCCAGCTTCATCGTGGGCCAGTCGGAGCGGCTGCCCATGATGATGGCGACAGGAGGCGTCGTGGCCGGCGGCGTGGAGGCGGTCATGCGCAAAGGCTCCCCATGCGGAAAGCGGCCCGTTACAGCACCCGCGTTGCGCCCGCAACCGAGGACGCTAGACTCAGCTGCGTCGCGGGGCCGTGAGTCGGCCGGAAATGCGGCGTCGGAGCCTGCCTTGAACCACCTGGCCGAACAGACGACCGCTGCGGACGCGAAGACGGACTTGCAGGCCGAGATCACGCGTCTGCACGCCGAGATAGCGGCCCTGACCGAGCGGGCTGAACGGGCCGAGGCCTTGGCCGATCACGACGTGCTGACGCCGGCGCTGAACCGGCGCGGCTTCATGACGGTGCTGGCGCGCAATCTGGCCTATTGCCGCCGCCACGGGGTCGAGGCGGCGCTGCTGTATCTCGATCTGGACGGGTTCAAGGGAATCAACGACCGCCTGGGCCATGCTGCGGGCGACGCGGCCCTGATCGCTGTGGCCGAGCTGCTGATGGCGAATGTCCGCGAGTCCGACGCCGTGGGCCGCATGGGCGGGGATGAGTTCACCGTGGTGCTGATGAACGCAGGCGCCGAGGAAGGGCGCGAGAAGGCGCGGCGGCTGAGCGAGGCGCTGAACAGCGAAGGCTTCGTCTGGCAAGGCGAGCGTCTGCCCCTGGGCGGCTCGTTCGGCGTGCGCGCATTCGCCGGACAGGCGGATGCCGACGTCTGGCTGGCCGAGGCGGACGCGGCCATGTGGCTGCGCAAGAAAGCACGGCCGGAAGGGACGCGCTGACGAATTGAAAAGGGCGCCGAGGTCAGCCCCGGCGCCCTTGATTCTTAGCCGTTCAGCAGGCTGTTGCGCCGGCTGTAGAGCAGATAGACCGCCACCCCGATCACATTCCAGATGACGAAGTTGATCTGGGTCGAGGCCGGCAGGCTGAAGAAAAGATAGATGCAGCCGGTGATGGCGATCGGCCCCACCAGCCACCAGACCGGGGCGCGGAAGACGCGCGGGCGGCTCGGCTCGCGGCGACGCAGCACGATCAGGCACAGGCCGACCGAGGCGAAAGCCGCCAGCGTCCCGGCGTTGGCCAGGGCCGCCAGGTCGCCCAGGGGGATGAAGCCCGCGATGATCGCCATCAGGACGGCCGTTCCCGCCGTCACACGGACTGGGCCGCCGGACCGCTTGGACACATGGGCCAGGCTGCGCGGCAACAGGCCGTCGCGCGCCATGACGAAGAAGATGCGGCTCTGGCCGAACATGAAGGCCAGGATGACGGTCGGCAGGGCGACGACCGCCGCGCCCGCGATCAGGGTGGCCCACAGGTCCGAACCGACGGTGCGGATGATGTGCGACAGCGGCTCGGGCGACTTCATGAACTCGGTGAAGGGCATGGCGCCCAGGGCGGCGATGGCCACGGCCATATAGATGGCGACGCACGCGACCATGGAGCCGATGATGCCGATGGTCAGGTCGCGGGCGGGGTTGCGGGTTTCCTCGGCCGCCGTGGCTACGGCGTCGAAGCCGTAGAAGGCGAAGAAGATGATGGCCGCCGCCGCCATCACGCCGGTCTGAGCCCCGACCCCGTGCGAGAAGCCGTAGGGCATGAAGGGTTTGAGGTTGTCGGCGTTGAAGTGGGGCAGGGCGATGGCCACGAAGGCGATCAGGGCGGCGATCTTGACTACCACCAGGGCGGCGTTGATCGAGGCGCTTTCCTTGGTGCCGGCGACCAGTAGACCCGCCACGGCGGCGACGATGACGACGGCCGGCAGGTTGACGATGCCGCCCTGCGACGGCGCCGAGGTCAGCACGGCGGGCAGGCCCATGCCGATGCCCTCCATCATCCCTGAAAAATACCCCGCCCAGCCGACGGCCACCGCCGAACAGACCACGGTGTATTCCAGGATCAGGCTCCAACCCACCATCCAGGCCGCGCCCTCGCCCAGCGTGGTGTAGGAATAGGTGTAGGCTGAGCCCGACTCGGGGATCATCGTCGCCAGTTCGGCATAGGCCAGGGCGGCGCAGACGCAGACGATCCCTGCGATGACGAAGGCGAGCATGACCGCCGGGCCTGCCCGTTCCGCTCCCACGCCGATGAGAGTGTAGATACCGGTGCCGACAATGGCGCCGACGCCCAGGGCGACCAGGTGCGGCCAGGACAGGGTGGGCTTCAGCCCATCGACCTTGCGTGCTGCGCCCCCCAGCGCAGGCAGGGCCTTGCGGCGTGTCAAGAAACTCATGCGTCTTCCCCAGACGTTGCGAATGTTATTCGGTAGAACAGAAAATATTCGGGATACCGTCGATGTGGCGCAGCATTCTTGGCGCGCAGCGCGATCGTCGGCCGAACGTGGCTAAAAAAAACGACCCCAATATGCCGCGTTTTGTCGCCTTCAGGGGATCATAAAATCAGAATTGCCGGATAAACAACGCCTCTTTCGCTTTGTTGGTCAGAAATATTGGGTTTCGAAGAACGTATACGTCTGGCCGCTTCTTCGTGAATTTTATTCCGCAGGGTGGAGAATATCCGAAACTCTTGTCTGCCTTGGGGTGGTAGCGAATTGGCGTCGGGCTGAGGGGCCCGACTTGCGCTGGCACGGGTCTGAAAGACCGTCGATCTTGGGAGGGATTGGAGCTTGCGGACTCGTTTAGAGACTAGGTCTATCTTCAGCGGCGCCGGCGCGGCCTGTGCGGCCGCCCTGATGCTGGCGACGGCGCCGAGCGTGGCTTCGGCCCAAGCTCAGGCTCAAACCCAGGCGGCTCCGGCGCGCGCCAGCCTGAACCCGGCGCCGGCGCGCCGGGCGGGGGAGGGATACGGCCCTTATCCGCTGATGGTGGTCCGCGGGGCCATGCTGATCGACGGCACGGGCGCGCCGCCGATGGGGCCGGTCGACATCGTCATCGAGAACGACAAGATCACCGACATCATTCAGGCCGGCTGGCCGGGCCTGCCGGAACGCGAGGGCCGTCCGCCGCTGAACGCCGCGCACGAGATCGACGCGCGCGGCATGTATGTCATGCCGGGCTTCGTCGACGCCCACGCCCACGGCGGCAGCCCTCAGAAGGCGCCGGACCTGGAGTATGTCTACAAGCTGTGGCTGGCCCACGGCGTGACGACGGTGCGCGGCGTCAGCCTGGCGCCGCATGACATCGCCGTGTCGGAAAAGGCCCGCTCGGCCCGGGGCGAGATCGTCGCGCCGCGCATCTACAACTATCAGACCATCGGCTCGGGCTGGTCGCGCGGCCGCATCCGCAATCCGGAGATGGCGCGTGAATGGGTGCGTTGGGGCGCGGCCAACGGCGTGGACGGGATCAAGTTCTTCCTGCGCGGCGACGAGACGCCCGAGGTGGTCCTGGCCGCGCTCGACGAGGCCAAGAAGGTCGGCATGGGCACCGTGGCCCACATCGCCCAGCCGGGCGTGGCGCAGCTGAACGCCGAACAGCTGGCGGCGGCGGGCCTGGGGACCATCACCCACTTCTACGGCCACTTCGAATCCCTGCTGGGCGGACGGACGATCCAGGACTATCCGACCGACTACAACTTCTACGACGAGCAGAAGCGGTTCGGCGAGGCGGCCGAAATCTGGGACGAGGTCGAGCCCGGCTCGCCGCAGTGGTACGCCTATCTGGAGGCCCAGAAGGAGGCGGGCGTCGTCTTCGATCCGACGATGACCATCTATGCGGCGTCGCGCGACCTGATGAAGGCCCGCAACGCGCCCTGGCACCAGACCTACACCCTGCCGACGCTGGCCGACTACTTCCAGTCGACGCGCGACAACCACGGCAGCTACTTCTTCGACTGGACGACCTCGAACGAGGTGGCGTGGCGCCGCTTCTATGAGCGGTTCATGCGGCTGCTGAACGACTACAAGAAGGTCGGCGGCCGGGTGACGGTGGGGTCGGACTCGGGCTTCATCTGGAAGCTGTACGGCTTTGGCTACGTCGAAGAGCTGGAACTGCTGCAGGAAGCGGGCTTCCATCCGCTGGAGATCGTACGCGCCGCGACGATGGACGGGGCCATGACCCTGGCCGAGCCGACCGGCAAGGCGCCGACCTTCGGCATCGTGCGACCGGGCATGAGCGCGGATCTGGTCATCACGACCGAGAACCCGCTGGCCAACTTCAAGACGCTTTACGGCACCGGGCATGAGCGCCTGAGCCCTGAGAACCGCATCGAGACGGTCGGCGGGGTGCGTTGGACGGTGGCGCGCGGCGTCGCCTACGACGCGCCGGCCCTGTTGGCCGACGTGCGGGCCATGGTCGACCGGCAAAAAGCCGAGCGAGGCGAGGCGCAAGGAGGGCGCTGAACCAACAACGGACGAGCCGGGCGGCGCCTAATGGGGAGGGCGCGCCCGTGCTTCACATCAAAAAAACGAGGGGTGATTCAATGAGACTGTCTGCGTACCTGAAGACCGGCACCATGATCGCCGGTCTGGCCTTCACGGCCGCCGCCGCCCAGCCCGCCTGGGCGCAATCTGAAACTCCGGCGAGCGACCCGGAAGCCAGCGCCGTCGCCGACATTGTGGTGACCGGCTCGCGTATCCGCCGCCCGAACGTCGAAGCCTCGACCCCGGTCAACGTGGTCGACGCCCAGGAAATCGAGAACATCGGCGTCACCAACCTGATCGACGCCATGGCGCGCCAGCCGCAGGTCGGCCTGGGCAGTTCGGCCTCCAGCACCACCAATACGGTGGCCGGCCAGGGCCTGGCGACGCTGAACCTGCGCAACCTCGGAGCCAGCCGGACCCTGGTCCTGGTCAACGGTCGCCGCCATGTGGCGGGGTCCAGCGGCACCAGCGCCGTGGACGTCAACACCATCTCCAAGACCACCATCGCCCGTGTCGACACGGTGACGGGCGGGTCTTCGGCGGTGTACGGCGCGGACGCCGTGGCCGGCGTGGTCAACTTCATCACCAAGCAGGACTTCGACGGCATCGCCGCCCAGGCCCAGTACGGTTCGGCCGAAGGTCCGAACACCTACTACGGCTCGGTCGCCGTGGGTCGGAACTTCAACGACGGCCGCACCAACGTCATGGCCGCCGGCACCTATGACAAGACCGAGGGCCTGTACCGGCACGAGCGCGACTACGCGATGAGCGGCCTGGCCTACATCCCGAACCCGAACAAGAAGAGCCCGAACGACGGCCTGCCGTCCTTCATCATGGCGCGGGACGTCTATACGAACATCACCAACGACAGCTTCACCCCGGTGATCGTCACGCCGATCGGCGGCAATGCGGCCTACAGCCTGACCTTCACGCCGGACGGCAAGCTGGTTCCCTTCGACCGCGGACAGATCGTGGTCGACGGCGCCGGGCGTCCGCAGAAGGTCTCGATCGGCGGCGACGGCTTCAAGTTCCGCGAAGACGCCCTGCGCACCCCGGTCGAGCGTTACGGCGGCGAATTGCAGCTGCGTCACCAGTTCCAGCCGTCGAACGACTACATCACCGAACTGAACCTGTTCGCCGAGGGCAAGTATTTCCACACCGAAGCGACCAGCCAGCGCGAGAACGGCACCTTCGCCGGCGACGTGCCCGGCACGGCGACGGGCAACGCCTACCGCATCCAGGCCGACAACGCCTTCCTGCCCGCTGACCTGAAGGCCATGCTGGCCGCCGCCGGGGTGGCGCGCTTCGACATCACCCGCAACGACCGCGACTTCGGCATCCGCACCTATGAGAGCGTGTACGACACCACCCGCTTCGTGACCGGGTTCGACGGCGCCTTCAGCAATGGCTGGCGGTTCGAAGTTTACGCCAACTACGGCCAGACCAAGTCGGAGTTCACCAACTTCGACCGGCTGCAGAAGGAGTTCTACGAGTCGATCGACGCCATCAATCTGAATGGCCAGATCGTCTGCCGCAGCGCTGACGCCCGCGCCCGCGGCTGTCAGCCTCTAAACCTGTTCGGCGCCGGCGTCGCTTCGCAGGAAGCGATCGACTACTCCTACATCTACACCGTTCGGAACGACCTGACCCGCCAGTGGAACGCGGTGGCCAGCGTCAACGGGGAGCTGTTCTCCTACCCCTCGCTGTTCAGCGGAACGAGCCTGCCGGTCGCCTTCGCGGCGGGCGTGGAGTGGCGCAAGGAATATGCGCGCTCGGTGCCGGACATCACCTCGCAAAAGGGCCTGATCTTCCAGAACGCCCAGCAGATCACCGAGGGACGCTATGAGTCCAAGGAAGTCTTCGGCGAGATCAACCTGCCGCTGCTGGCGGATGTCCCCTTCGTCCAATACCTGGATCTGACGGCGGCCTATCGCTACCAGGACTACACCACCACGGGCGGCGACAGCAGCTACGGCCTGGGCCTGGAGTGGACGGTCAACCGCGACATCCGCTTCCGCGGCAACTACGCCAAGGCAGTGCGTTCGCCGAACATCAACGAACTGTTCGGCGGCGGCAGCGAAGGCTACAGCCTGATCGACGATCCCTGCGACGCGACGCGCCTGAACCTGGGCAACGCCCCGGCTAACCGCAAGGCGAACTGCGCGGCCCTGGGCCTGAGCCCGAACTTCGTGCAGTCAACCGCGACGCGGCCGGTGGTCAGCCAGGGCAATTCCGCCCTGAACCCTGAAGAGGGCGAGACCCTGACCCTGGGCGTGGTGCTGACGCCGTCGATCCTGCCGGGCTTCGCCCTGACGATCGACCACTACGACATCAAGATCAGCGACGTGATCGCCTCGCTGGGCTTCCGCAACATCATCAACAACTGCGTCGACAGTCCGGACCTGAACAACCCGTTCTGCGCCAGCGTGGCGCGCGGCGCGGACGGCAACATCACCCGCGTGCTGAACCAGGTGCTGAACGTGGCCGAGTACACCAACTCGGGCTGGGACGTGACGGCCTCCTACCGCACGGACCTGGCCAAGCTGGGACTGCCGGACTACGGCTCGCTGTCCTTCAGTGCTGCGGCGGGCTTCCTGGAAGACCTGACCTATGATCCGGTCCCGGGCGACCCCAGCGTGCGCGACGAGCAGGCGGGCGAACTGCCCAATCCCAAGCGCCGGATGAACTTCCGCGTCACCTGGGATTACGACCGGGTCTCGCTGTCCTACGCCAACCAGTATCTGAGCAGCATGGTGCGCAGCAATCAGGATCCGGCAGGGGCCTATGAGCCTTACAAGGCGCCGTCCTGGCTGACCCACGACCTGCGGGCGGAATACCGTTTCGACAAGTTCTCGGTCTTCGCAGGGGTGAACAACTTCACCAATGAGGAGCCGCCGCAGACGCCGTTCACCTGGACCGGCACGTCGCTGAACACCGGTTTCAACGCCAGCATCTACAACAACCTGGGCCGTTACGCCTACATCGGCGTCAACGCACGCTTCTGATCCGCAACTAGGGAAAGCCGCCCGGCGACGGGCGGCTTTTCACGCTGGGGGCCTCGAGGGGGCGTCCTCAGGACCAAGGGGAGAAACCGATGAAGACCCTGACCGCATATAGTGCCATCGCCGCCGCGGCGGGCGTTCTGGCGCTCGCCGCCCTGCCGACGACGGCGTCGGCGGCATCGGCCTCGGCGCCCGCCACGGCCACGGCGACGACCGCCAGCGCCCTTGACGCCCAATTCCGCGCTATCGCCGACGAGGAATACGCCTGGCGCCGGAATGAGATTCCGTCTCGCGCCGCCAAACCGACCAATCTGCCGGACGTCAGCGCCGCCACCCAGCAGCGCCGCCTGGCCTATTGGACCGAAATCCAGCGTCGCTTGAACGCCATTTCGCCGGACCAGCTGTCGCCGTCCGAGCGCACCAACTACGCCGTCTACAAGCATCAGATCGACAACTTCGTCGATGACGGCCGCCATCGCCTGTACGAGATGCCCTTTAACTCGGACAGCTCGTTCTGGTCCTCGATCTCGGGCATGGCGAACCAGACCTTCACTTCGGTGGAGGACTATGACCGCTACCTGTCGCAGCTGCGCGACACGCCGCGCTATTTTGACCAGCAGATCGCCAATATGCGCGCCGGACTGGCGCGCGGCTTCACCCAGCCCAAGGCCTCGCTGGTCGGACGGGACGTCTCCATCCTGGCCGTGACAGAGCCGACGGACCCGCAAGCCAACCCGATCTACAAGCCCTTCATCGACATGCCGTCGACGATTTCGGAGGCAGACAAGCAGCGCCTGCGCGCCGAGGCTGTCCAGGTGATCCAGCAGCAGGTCGTGCCCGCGCACCGCACCCTGCTCAGCTTTATCCGTGACGAATATGTGCCGGGCGCGCGCGACACGCTTGGCGCTAACCGTCTGCCGAACGGCGACGACTTCTATCAGACGCAGATCCGCCAATACACCAGCGTCAACCTGACGCCGGACCAGATCCATCAGATCGGCCGCGCCGAGGTGGCTCGAATCCGCGCCGAGATGGAAGCGGTGATGCGCAGCACCGGCTGGACCGGCAGCTTCGCCGAGTTCCTCACCTTTCTGAAGACCGATCGCCAGTTCCAGTACGACAAGCCCGAGCATCTGCTGTGGCATGGCGCCTGGGTGATCAAGAAGGTCGACGGCAAGATGGGGCAGTATTTCAACCTGAAGCCGCGCGACACCTTCAGCCTGATCCCGGTCCCTCCGGCCATCGCGCCCTTCTATACGGCGGGCCGCGGCGGCAATGGCGCGTGCTTGCTGAACACCTATGACCTGCCCTCGCGGCCGCGCTACAATATCCCGGCCCTGACAGTCCATGAGTGCAACCCTGGCCACGCCTGGCACGGCGTCCTGCGCCGCGAGCACGCCGAACTGCCGGAATGGCGTTCGCAGGCGGGGATCTCCGCCTTCGGGGAGGGCTGGGCGCTCTACACGGAAAAACTGGCCGTCGAGATGGGCATCTATGAAGACGCCTATGAGGATTTCGGACGCCTGAACTACGAGATGTGGCGCGCGGCGCGCCTGGTGATCGACACCGGCCTGCATTCCAAGGGCTGGACCCGCGACCAGGCCATCGCCTTCCTGAGCGGCAACACGGCCCTGTCGGACCATGAGGTCGGCACCGAAATCGACCGTTACATCACCTGGCCCGGGCAGGCCCTGGCCTACAAGCTGGGCGAGATTGAAATCGTTCGCCTGCGTCGCAACGCCGAGGCCGAGCTGGGCGCCGATTTCGACATCAGGGCCTTCCACGATCATCTGCTGGCGCTGGGCGTCGCCACCATTCCGGCCATGACCGCCGAAATGGAGGCATTCATCGCCCAGAGCAAACAGGCGGCCGGGGCTCGCCGCGCCGAGTAGACGGCCGTTTTTCTGACGGGCGATCGTTCTGGCCGACGATTTTCTCCCAGGTCGTTGGTCTCCACCGCCTGCTGATCCATTGCGGATCAGCAGGCGGTTTGACAAAGTCGGAGTAGGGTAGATGCGTAAGGGGGAGCCGCGCATGAACACAGCGGATTACAAGTTGGATGACGCGGATCGCCGAATCCTGAGGGTGTTGCAGCAGGATGGCCGCATCACCAATCAGGACCTGGCGTCCGCCTGCAACATGTCGGCGTCGTCGTGCTTTGAACGGGTGCGCCGCCTGCGAGAGCGGGGCGTGATCGTCGGCTATACGGCGCTGATCGATCCGAAGTTCGCCGAGCGGGAACTGCTGATCTTCATCGAGGTGCTGCTGGACCGCACCACCTCGGACATTTTCGATCAGTTCGCAGACCGCATCCGGCGCTCGCCCGAGGTGCTGGAGTGCCACATGGTCGCCGGCGGCTTCGATTATCTGGTCAAGGTGCGGATGAAGGACATGGCGGCCTATCGCGTCTTCCTGGCCGACACCCTGATCACCATGCCAGGCGTGCGCGAAACGCGGACCTACGCCGTCATGGAAGAGGTCAAGGACACTTCGGTCCTGCCGCTCTAGGCGATGATGTCGGGCAGGATCTGATCCTGCAGCTTCACGATGTCGTCCCGCAGGGCCAGCTTCTTGCGCTTGAGCCGGGCGATCATCAGCTGATCGGGCGCAGGCATATGGCCCAGCGCCTCGATCGAAGCGTCCAGGTCGGCGTGCTCCTGCAGCAGGCGGGCCAGCTCGGCGCGCAGCGCCTCGTCTTCTTCGGACAGGTAAGGTTCGTCGTCGTTCATCATCGGGCCCCGGACCAGGTGGTTATAGCTGAGCCGGGGTCAGCTCGGAAGCAGGTCGGCCAGGGTTCTCAACCCTGGTCGCGGCACCACGCGGTCCCACAGGCGCGCCGCGTCGGCCATGGCGTCCACGGCCGGACGCGCAGGGCCGGAAGGGGCGGGGGACAAGCCCTGCAGGCCTTCCAGCAGATGGCGCTCGGCGGCCAGTTCGGCAGCCTTAACCTGTGCGCGTACCGCCAGACGAGCGTCGGTTTCAAGGTCCGGCACCGGTCCTTTCAAGGTGCGTCGCACCGCGCGCAGAGGCGCAATAGTGGTCGTGTGCCAGGCGCGCGCCGTGTCACAGGCGGCCTCGATCGTCTCCTCGTCCGGGCGGCGGCCGGTGACGGCCGTCCACGCCGCCCACAGCAGCAGGGGCACGTTCTGCTCGTGATAGTCCTGCAGCGACAGGCAAGCCTCGCTCACGCCCGGCGCGGCATAGGCGGCGCAGGCCCAGGTCCACAGGTCGTCGCTCATGCCCCGGCCCCGCCCTTCAGCCCTTCCCAGCGCCGCACCGGCGCCCAGTCCAGGCCGAAGACGTCCAGCGCCCGGCCGACCGACTGGTCGACCATCTGCTCCAGGCTTTCGGGCCGGGCGTAGAAGGCGGGCAGGGGCGGGGCGATGACGGCGCCCATCTCGGCCAGCGCCGTCATGGTGCGCAGGTGGCCCAGGTGCAGCGGCGTCTCGCGCACCATCAGCACCAGAGGGCGGCGCTCTTTCAGCACGACATCGGCGGCGCGGGTTAAAAGGGTGGAGGTCACGCCCGTGGCGATCTCGCTCATCGTCCGCACCGAGCAGGGCGCGACGATCATGCCCAGGGTTCGGAAGGACCCGGAGGAGATGGTCGCGCCCACGTCGTTCAGCCGATGGACCACATCGGCCTTGCCGGTCAGCTCGTCTGGAGTGAGATCGGTCTCCTGCGACAAAGTGAGCAGGGCGGCGCGGGTGACGACCAGATGGCTCTCGACGCCCAGTTCGCGCAGGGCGTCCAGCACGCGCGCGCCATAGACGACGCCGGAAGCGCCAGAGATTCCAACGACTAGCCGAGAGGGCGCCGCCGCCCCAACGGCCGAGTTCACAACATCGGCCAAATTCGCCTCCAACCTGTCCGTGTCCGGAGCGGCGAGGGTCACCGCAATGTGATTCCACACCCCGCCAAACCGGGCGCTCAGTGTAGTGGTCCCTTACACATGGAGGCGCAAGCCATGACCATCGAGGCTCGTATTCGCGAACTGGGTAATCGGCATCGGTCGCTGGATGAGACCATCCAGCAGGAGATGCGCCGCCCCTCCGCGGACCCGATACACCTCAGGGAGATGAAGCAGCGAAAGCTGCGACTTAAGGAAGAGATCAACAGCCTGGAAGCCCGCGCCTGCTGACGCCGCTTCCCATCTGAAAATGACGACGGCCCCGGAAGATCGCTCTTCCGGGGCCGTTTTGTATCGTTCGGCGGATCGAAGGGATCAGTCGCGCGAGCCGAACACCGATTCGGCGGTAGGCTCGGCGCCCATGCCGTATTCTTCTTCGGCGTCTTCGACGGCGGCTTCCGGTTCGGGCTCGGCCTCGATGGGTTGCAGGACGCCGTTCTTGGCGTCGTCCTTGGCCTTCTTGTCAGCGGCCTTGCGGACCACTTCGTCCAGTTGCAGCTGGCCGGTCAGGCCCAGGGTCACCGGGTCGACCGGCTTGATATTGGCCGAGTTCCAGTGGGTGCGGTTGCGCACGCTCTCGATCGTGGCCTTGGTCGTGCCCAGCAGCTTGGCGATCTGGGCGTCGGTCACTTCGGGGTGGTTGCGGACGAACCACATGATGGCGTCCGGGCGATCCTGACGACGCGAGACCGGCGTGTATTTCGGACCCGACTTGGCCGGCTTCAGCAGTTCGGCGTGGCGGCTGACCACGGCCTTCATGCGGTAGTTTTCGTCGTTCTGGGCCTTGTCCAGCTCTTCGCGGGTCAGCTGGCCGTTGACGATGGGATCGGCGCCGCGAATGTCGCGCGCCACGTCGCCGTCGGCGATGCCGCGCACCTCAAGCGGGTGCAGGCCGCAGAAGTCGGCGATCTGCTCGAACGAGAGCGAGGTGTTGTCCACCAGCCAGACCGCGGTGGCCTTAGGCATCAGGATGTCGGTCATGGGCATGGATCCCGGCGGTTGCGGCCCGAAAAACGGGCGTTTGAATCGACGGCGCCCGACCTTTTCGGCCGGGCGCGATAGCCCACATATAGGGGATTTCGCGGCAAATGAAAACGTCGTCTGTCGTCGCCATACAGCAAAGGTTCATCTGTGATGATGAACATTCGGACCCAGGGCGCGTTATGCGCCGGAAGAGAACCTCTAAGGAGACCGTGTCATGAAGAAGTTCGTGGTTGCAGCGGCAGGTTTAGTCATGGCGGCGGGCGGCTTCTCCGTCGTCAACGTCGGGACGGCTGAAGCGCAGGTTCAGGCCCGTGGCGCGCCGCGCGGCTCCTATGCGCAGAGCTGCACCGGCTCCTATGTGAATCAGGGCCGGCTGTACGCGGACTGTCGCGACCGCAACGGCAATGTGCGCGAGACCTCGATCGAGTTGGCGCGGTGCTCCAGCAGCGACATCGGCAACGATAACGGCCTGCTGGTTTGCTACAACCATCGCGGCGACTATGAAGACAACCGCCCCGGCCGTCCCAATCGGCCGAACCGTCCCGGCGGCGGCTGGGATGACAATCGCCCCGGTCAGGGCGGCGGCTGGAACCAATCCTCGATCACCGTCTATCGCGACGCCAATTATCGCGGCCAGTCGATGAGCTTCCGCGACGAAGTTCCGAACCTGCGCAACCTGGGCATGAACGACGCGATCAGCTCGATCCGCCTGTCGCGTGGAAGCTGGGAAGTCTGTGAAGACGCCAATTATCGCGGGCGCTGCGAGGTCGTGCGCGGCGATCTCCGCGACCTGCGCAATACGGGCCTGAACGACAAGATCTCGTCCCTGCGTCCGGCCCGCAGCGGCGGCCGCTGGTAAGCCGTGGCGACGGTTTGACGATTAGGGCGGGAGGCTTCGGCTTCCCGCCCTTTTCGTTGATCAGGGCAGCAGCACGACCTTGCCGACGTGGGCGCCCGCTTCCAGGTGAGCGTGGGCGGCGGCGGCCTCGGCCAGGGGGAAGGTCGCCTCGACCTGCGCCTTGACGGCGCCGGATGCGACCCACGGCCAGACAGTCGCCTCGACGGCGGCGGCCAGTCGGGCCTTTTCATCGGCGGGGCGGCTGCGCAGGGTCGAGCCGGTCAGTACGATCCGCTTCAGCATGATCCGCATCAGATCGACCTCGGCCTTGGCGCCGGTGAGGGCGGCGATCACCACCCAGCGCCCGCCGGGCTTCAGGGCGTTCAGGTTCAGCTCGGCATAGGCGGCCCCGAC
This sequence comes from Brevundimonas sp. M1A4_2e, assembly GCF_053345555.1. Lineage (NCBI taxonomy): Bacteria > Pseudomonadati > Pseudomonadota > Alphaproteobacteria > Caulobacterales > Caulobacteraceae > Brevundimonas > Brevundimonas sp. M1A4_2e. The sequence goes on from NZ_JBKFAI010000005.1 coordinate 141,409, forward strand.
CATGTCCAGCACCACGTCAGCGCCGCCCGCGTCCTGAATGGCGGCCGCCAGATCCTGCGCCGTCGCGTCCAGACTGACGTCGGCGCCCAGGGCGCGGGCGGCCTCGGCCTTGGCCGCGCCCCGCGAGGTGGCGATGACGCGGCCGCCGGCCGCCTTGGCCATCTGGATGGCCATGACGCCGATGCCGCTGGTCGCGCCGTGGAGCAGCAGGGTCTCGCCCGCCTTCAGCCCGCCGCCCTCGAAGATGTTGGCGAAGACGGTGAAGGCGGTCTCGGGCAGGGCGGCGGCCTGCACGAAGTCGAGGCCGTCGGGAATCGGAAGGGCGTGGCGGGCGTCGACCACGGCGTATTGCGCATATCCGCCGCCGCCCAGCAGGGCGCAGACCCGGTCGCCGATCGCCCAGCGGGTCACGCCTTCGCCGACGGCCTCGACTTCGCCCGCAACCTCCAGTCCCAGAATGTCCGAAGCGCCTGGCGGAGGCGGATAGCGGCCCTCGCGCTGGACGATGTCCGGGCGGTTGACCCCCGCCGCCCGCACACGGATGCGGATCTCGCCGGGCGCCGGAACGGGCAGGGGGCGCGTCGTCAGGCGCAGGGCGTCGGCCGGGCCGCGTCCGTTCTCGATCTCTATGGCCTGCATGGCGGAGGCTCCCTTGCTTGCATTCCTGTTCAATGCGGCGTTCACATAGGGGTTGGCGCCCGCAATGGCCAAGGAGGCGAGGTTGAGTTTCGAAGATCTGGAGCCCCGCCGACAGCGCGGCGAGGCTATCGCCGCCCTGTCCCGCGAAGACCTGGACCTCTACGCCGTGGACGAACTGCAGGAGCGGATCGCCGCCCTTGAGGCCGAGATCGCGCGCTCCAGGGCCGCCATCGACGGCAAGTCGTCGCAACGCAGCGCCGCCGATGCGCTGTTCAACTTCCGCTGAACGACAGCGGTTGGGGATGGTTTCGACGGCGCTCTCCCGAAGAGGCGACTTCCGTGGCATGACGATTGCAGCCAGCGGATGGATGAAATTCTTGGATGGACGCCTGTGACCGCCATTGAAGCCAATCTGAGCCGGGCAGGCCTGTCGGGCGCCGAGGTGCTGGATTTCGCGCGCTCCGAACTGTTTGAGCGCACCTTCCGCGAAGGCATGGAACTGGTCGAGGAGACCGCCGCCTATCTGGACGGGGACGGGCGTCAGGATTCGCGCCTGCTGTCGCGCGCGGCGGCCCTGTCCTATGCGGGCGAGAGCATGAAGCTGACCACGCGGCTGATGCAGATCGCCTCATGGCTGCTGGTCCAGCGCGCCGTGCGCGAACAGGATATGAGCGCCGAGGCGGCCGGCGATCCCCGCTACCGGCTGGCGGATCGCCGCATCGAGACGGAACCGCGCCGCGGCGACCTGCCGATCGCCCTGATCGAATACGCCGTGCGGGCCGAGAAGCTCTATGACCGCGTGCTGCACCTGGATCGACAGATGTATGTCGAGCCGGCGACGACCTCCGCCAATCCGGTGCAGAGCCAGATGGATATGCTGCGCGCCGCCTTTGGATAAGGCGGCGGCGCCTTAAGGCGTGACTTCGTCCGGGTCGATCGGGGCGTCGGCCACGACTTGCGGCAGGTTCACAGAGATGCCCAGGGCGTCGGCCAGCTTGGCGTCGCGCTTGTAGACATCCTCGCGGAAGGCGACGCGGCCCTGGCCGTCGACGAAGGCGGTCCAGTAGAGCAGGCGCACGCCGATGTTCCGGCCGGTGGTCACCCGTTTGGTCTCGCCGCTGGCCTGGGCCGCATCGAACAGGGCCAGACGCTCGGGATCGGGCGACAGCAGCAGGCGGGCGAAGCCGATGGCGTCCTGCACCCGCACGCAGCCGTGGCTGCGCTGGCGCACCGACAGGTTGAAGGCGCCTCGCGCTGGGGTGTCGTGCAGGAAGATGGCGTAGCTGTCCTGCAGCTCGAACTTCACATTGCCCAGCGACGACTTCGGACCGGCGCGCTGCACCACCCAGCCGTCGGCGTTCACGTACATGTCGTTGGCGGCGAGGTAGCCCGGCCCCTTGGGCAGGATTTCGCGCCGGGCGATGCCCATCGGCACCGTCCACGGCGGGTTGGCCACGACCGAGGCGAAGGGCTTTTCAAGGCTGGGGGTCTGATTGGCCGCCGTGCCGACGACGACGCGGTTGGAGTGAACGGGCTTGCCGTCCTTCCAGTAGACCATGATGGCGGCGGCGGTGTTGACCTCGATCCGCTCAGGATTCAGGTCGCGCTTCAGCCAGCGGCGGCGCTCCAGGTTCAAGGCGATCTGGCGGGCGCGATCCTCGGCCGTCGCGGTCAGCGAGCGTTGGGTGGCGCCGCCGATGCGGCCGTCGGCGCCCAGACCGTGGCGGGTCTGGAAACTGCGCACCGCCTGTTGCAACTCAGGGCCGTAGGCCAGATTGCCTTTCAGGCGTTCAGCGTTGGCGGCGCTCAGGTCGCCCTCAGCCGCCAGTCGGGCGACCAGGGCGGGGATGCGCGGGTCGCTGGTCCCCGGCTCGATCGTGCCGCCCATACGGAAGGCGGGCCAGCCGCCCTGGCGGGCGATGCGGCGATAGCGGGCGTAGCCGGCCGACAGATTGGTGTAGCCCAAATCCGTCGGCGGCAGGGCGTCGAACCACTGGCTCAGCTTGTTGGCGGCGACGGCGTCGACCAGGCCGCGCGGCAGGTCGACGCTGTTCTTCTGCATCTCCCACAGCTCTTCGACCGTCTCGGGGCGGACCCGACCCTCGGCCAGGACGCGGGCGTAGGCCAGGGCGGCGGCGGTGGTGCGGATTTCGGCGGTCTCGCGGTCGGCGGCCAGGCCGACAAAGTCGAAGAAGTCGCCGGCCGGCAGGCCGTGGCGCTCGGCCCCGGCGGCGACTTCCTGCAGCACGCGCAGGCGGTCGGCGGTCCAGATCGGCTTGCCCTGGGTCAGCTCGTAGACAGCGCGGACGTCGGCCTGCTGGGCGGCGGGCAGGCGTCCGGCCTGGGCGTCGAAACCGGCGATGAAAACCTGCGGGTCGGTCGTGCGCGTCTGGGCCAGCGCGCCGCTTGCGGCCGCCAGCGTCAGGCTTGTCGTAGCGACGCCAAGGCCCAGTTCCCGTCGATTCATCGTCTGCAACTCTTGTGGTCCGATATCGGCCCGGACCCAACGCCCACGCCCCGAGGGATCGAACGCGCCCATGTTAACGGCGTTCCAGGCAACAAAAAAGCGCCGGCCCGAGGACCGACGCTTTTGTGGCGAACTTGTCGCAGCAAGCGTGGCTTACTTCTTGATGAAGCCGCCGAACTTGTTGTTGAAGCGCGAGACGCGGCCGCCGCGGTCCATCAGGTGCTGGTTGCCGCCGGTCCAGGCCGGGTGAGACGTCGGGTCGATGTCCAGGTTCAGCGTGGCGCCTTCTTTCCCGTAGGTCGAACGGGTCTGGTAGGAGGTGCCGTCGGTCATCACAACAGTGATGAAGTGGTAGTCGGGGTGCGTGTCCGCTTTCATCGATCTTGTCCGTCTCTGCGCGACGACGATGCCGACCGTCACTGCGCGTAATTAGAGAATCCCGCCACGGAGCGCGACGGGAGCGAGGGGCGGCGTTTACACCGGGGGGCGATCCGGGGCAAGAGCGCTGCCATGACCCACGCAGAACCGCAACGTCACGCCCAACCGACAGGCCGTCCCGGCGCCGGGGCCGTTCTGGCCGAACAGATGGATGAGGCGGGGGGCAAACGCGCCAAGAGCCGCAACATCCGTCCGCTGGGACGACTGCTGCCTTTTCTGGGACGGCACAAGCTGGATGCGGGCATTTCCGCGCTCTGGCTGATCGGCTCGACCATCGCCTCCCTGGCCCTGACGGCGACGGCGCGCGGCGCCATCGATCAGGGGTTTGAGAACGGCGGCGCCGACATCGACAAGTGGTTCCTGATCCTGGGCCTCAACGCCGTGATCCTGGGGCTGGCGACGGCGCTTCGCTATTTCTACGTGACCAAGACCGGCGAGCGGATCATCGCCGACCTGCGCACGGCGTTGTTCCAGCGCATCCTGACGCTGGACCCGGTCTTCTTCGCCCATATGCGCACGGGCGAGGTGCTGTCGCGCCTGACCACGGACATCCAGCTGGTCGACACCCTGCTGACCACCTCCATCAGCTATGCGCTGCGCAACTTCCTGACCCTGATCGGCGGGGTGATCCTGTTGTTCTTCGTCAGCCCCAAACTGACGGCGTTCGTGCTGTTGATCGTGCCCGTGCTGATCGCGCCGCTGTTCGTCTTCGGGCGGATCGTGCGCAAGCTGACGGTGAAGTCGCAGGACACCTTCGCCGGAGCCGTGGGCTTCGCCGGCGAAAGCGTCGACGCCATCGAGACGGTGCAGGCCTTCGGCCGCGAAAAGAGCGCCATCGGCCGCTTCGGCGCAGCGGTGGAGGAGGCGTTCGGCGTCTCCCTGAAGCGGATGCGGGCGCGGGCGGTGATGACCGCCATGATCATCGTCGTCATGTTCGGCGGCGTCACCCTGGTGCTGTGGCTGGGCGCGCAGGACGTCATCGCCGGGACCATGACGCCGGGCGCCTTGCTGCAGTTCGTGCTGCTGTCGGTGTTCGCGGCGGGCGCTGTCGGCGCCTTGGGCGAGAGCTGGGGCGACGTGCAGAAGGCCGCCGGGGCCATGGAGCGGATCGACGAACTGATGCGGGCGACCCCCGCCATTGCACCGCCCGCCAGCCCTGTGGCCCTGCCTCAGCCGCCGCGCGGCGAGGTGTCGATGTCAGCCGTGGACTTCGCCTATCCGGGCCGCCCCGACCTGCCGGCGCTGAAGGGCTTCAGCCTGACCGTGCGACCCGGCGAGACGGTGGCCCTGGTCGGGCCGTCGGGGGCGGGCAAGTCCACGGTCTTCCGTCTGCTGCTGCGCTTCTATGATCCGCAGTCCGGTCTCGTGTCGGTCGACGGGGTGGACGTGCGCGCGGCCGATCCGGTCGCGGTGCGCGACCGCTTCGCCTGGGTGTCGCAGGAAGCGCCGCTGTTCTCGGGCTCGGCCTTGGAGAACATTCGCTTCGGCCGCGAGGCCGCTACGCTGGAGGAGGCCCGCGCCGTCGCCGCCGAGGCCCAGGCGCTGGGCTTCATCGACGCCCTGCCGGAAGGCTTCGACACGCCGCTGGGCGAGCGCGGCAAGAGCCTGTCGGGCGGTCAGCGCCAGCGTCTGGCCATCGCGCGCGCCCTGGTGCGCGAGGCGCCGATCCTGCTGCTGGACGAGGCGACCAGCGCGCTCGACGCCGAAAACGAACGTCTGGTGCAGGCCGCGCTGGATCAGGCCATGTCCGAGCGCACCACCCTGGTCATCGCCCACCGCCTGGCGACCGTGCTGCGGGCCGACCGCATCGTGGTGATGGACGGCGGCCAGGTGGTCGAGCAAGGCACGCACGCCGAACTGGCGGCCAAGGGCGGGCTGTATGCGCGTCTGGCCAAGCTGCAGTTCCAGGGGACGTAAACCTTCTCCTCCCCATGCAATGGGGAGGTGGCGCGGAGCCGTAGGCGACGTGACGGAGGGGCCCCTTGGTTCCGCGGTCCCGGCCCCTCCACCGCTTCGCGGTCCCCCTCCCCATCGCATGGGGAGGAAAGGCGTCAGCGCGCGTTTACGGCAATCGCAGGAAAATCGCTGAATACAGCGTCGACGCCCAGCGCGTAGATCGCCTTCAGCCAGCCCGTCAGGTCGCCATGGTCGGCGGGCGCTGCGCCCCTGCGATACTGCGCGGGCAGGAACAGATTCTCGGTTCGGAAGGTCCAGACTACGACCTTCAAGCCCGCCGCATGGGCGTCAGCCGTCAGCGACGACGACCCTAGCGCGCGCCCTTTGTCGTCGCGCGGGACAACCATCAGATCCTGCACCCCGATGGCGTCAGCGTAGCGGGCGATCTCGGCCAGCCCCTGCGGCGTCGCCATTTCAACATAGGTCGCGCCGGGCCGGTCGGCGGGGCCGCCGCTCGATTGCATCAATTGCAGCAGCGGCGCGTCGATGCGCGCCGCCAGCCGCTCCAGAGTCCCGACCTCAAAGCACTGGATCAGGATGGGGGCGTCAGCGCCGGTCAGACCGTGGCGCTCCAGCGCCGCGACGAAGGCGTCCTCCATCGGCAGGTACATGGCGGCGAAATGGCTGGGGTGCTTCAGCTCCGGCGCGACGCCGATGACGCGGCCGGTGCGGGCGCTGGCGTCGCGGGCGATGGCGACCACTTCCTCGAAGGTTAGGATCGGCTCCTGGCCGTCGAAGGCGGCCGAGGCAGGGCGCAGGGCGGGCAGACGCTCGCGCGCGCGCAGGGTCTTCAACTCGGCCAGGGTGAAGTCTTCGGTGAACCAGCCGGGCACGGGGCGGCCGTCGATGTCGCGGGTCGTGCGGCGAGCGGCGAATTCCTCGTGATCGGCGACGTTGGTGGTCTCGCCGATCTCGTTCTCGTGGCGGACGACCAGGTGGCCGTCGCGGGTCATGACCAGGTCCGGCTCGATGAAGTCCGCGCCCTGTTCGATCGCCAACTCATAGGCGGCGCGGGTGTGCTCCGGCCGTTCGCCCGAGGCGCCGCGGTGGGCGATGACGGTAGGCTTGGCGGAGGGAGCGGACATGGCCGGTTGGCTCGACGACAGGAGGACGGCGGTCAGGATGGCGGCGATCATGCGCGAAGGGTAGGGGCAGCACGTGACAGGCGCGTGATCTCTCCCTCCCCTTCATGGGGAGGGTGGTCGTCGCGGAGCGACGAGCGGGTGGGGAGGGCGGAGCCAGGCATGACAAAGGCGGCGCCACGTTAGCGGCGCCGCCCCCACCCGGCCTCGCCCTTCGGGCTCAGCCACCCTCCCCATGAAGGGGAGGGAGAATTTTGCCTTACGCCTCGCGCAGGATCTTGCGCAGCTTGGCCTGGATGTCGGGGTTGCCGGCGACGATCTGCTTGCCCTTCATCGGATCGCCGTCCTGGTCGATGGTGGTGACGACGCCGCCGGCCTCTGTGACCAGCAAGATGCCCGCCGCCACGTCCCACGGCTGCAGGTTGCGCTCGAAATAGGCGTCGTAGCGGCCCGCAGCGACCCAGGCGAAGTCCAGCGATGCGGCGCCCAGACGGCGGATGCCCGCGACGCGCTGGCCCACGGCGTGGATGTCCTTGATGGCCTGGCCGTGGCCAGTCTTGCCGATGAACGGCAGGCCGGTGGCGATCAGGCACTCGGCCATGTCGGCGCGCCCGGCGGTGCGGATGCGCGTGTCGTTCAGGTAGCAGCCCTTGCCCTTTTCGGCCCAGAACATCTCGTTCATGACCGGGTTGTAGGTGACGCAGGCGACGATCTCGGCCGTGCCGTCGGGGTGCTTGCGCTCCAGGCCCACCGTGATGGCGAAGTGGGGCATGGCGTGCATGAAGTTGGTGGTCCCGTCGATCGGGTCGACGATCCAGGTGTGGGTCTTGTCGGTTCCCTCGATCATGCCGCGCTCTTCGCCCAGGAAGCCGTAGCCCGGGCGGGCCTTCAGCAGCAGTTCGAACAGGGTCTGTTCCGCCTTGATGTCGGCGGCGGTGACGAAGTCGCCGGGGCCCTTGCGGGACACCTGCAGCTGGGACACCTCGCCAAAATCCCTAAGCATCGGGCGGGCGGTCTTGCGGACGGCGTCCATCATGACCTGGAGTAGGGCGGAAGCGAGGGCCATAGGCGGTTCTCCTGATCCGTCGATCCTCAAAAGGCCGCAGCCCGGATGGACGGAGAAGCAAAAGGGGCGCGGACCATCCGCGCCCCTGTAGTCTTAACTTGCCCGACCTTGGCCGGGAAAGGCGGTGTTTTTTAGTCCGCGCGGCGGACGTATTCGCCGGTCGAGGTGTCGACGACGATCTTCTCGCCGGTCGACATGAAGGGCGGGATCATGACGCGGATGCCGTTCGAAGCCTTGGCGGGCTTATAGGACGACGAGGCGGTCTGGCCCTTCACGGTGGGCTCGGTCTCGACGACTTCCAGAACGACCTGTTCCGGCAGTTCCAGACCGATCGGACGCTCTTCGTGCGACTCGATGACGACCTTCATGCCTTCCTGCAGGTAGGGGATGCGGTCTTCGCCGACCCAGCCCTTTTGCAGTTCGATTTGCTCGTAGGATTCGTCGTCCATGAAGACGAGCGTTTCGCCGTTGTCGAACAGGTAGGAGTAGTCGCGCTGTTCCAGCGTGACGCGCTCGACCTTGTCTTCCGAGCGGAAGCGTTCGTTGAGCTTGTTGCCGGTCTCGAGGTTCTTGGCCTCGACGTTGGCGAAGGCGCCGCCCTTGCCGGGCTTGACGTGGCTGGCCTTGGTGACGACCCACAGGCCGCCGTTGTGTTGCAGGACCATGCCGGGCTTGATGGTGTTGGCGTTGATTTTCATGAGAACCGTAGGGCTCGTTGCTGGGGGGCGGCTGGCGCCGACCGCCAGAGCGTGGCGCGCCAAATCGCCGCGAGCCCTAGAGGATAAGGCGAAAAAGGGCAATGGCGCGGGCGCCGCCGCGCGTTGTTTCAGGTCGGGCCGTCCAGGCTGCCCTCAGCCCGATTGGCCAGACGCACGCCGATGCCGGTCGGCGCCGCCAGCTTGGCTGCGCCGGGGTCGAGCTTGCGCGCCTCATGGGCGAAGGCGGCGGCCAGGCCGGCTGAGGACATGGCGGCCAGAATTTGGGTCCAGCGCCCGGTCGGGCGGGCGGCCAGCCAGACGGCGTTGACCGCCTGGGCGACGGCCCACAGGCCCATGGCGGCGTTGCGGCCGGGCCGCGCCGGCGCGTTCCACACGCGCAGAGCCGACAGGGTGGTGGCCGAAAAGACGGCGGGCAGGATCAGGCTGAACGGCCCGCGCGGGCGCTCGGTGATCGGGCCTTCGCGCTTTCGGGCGCCGGACAGGCTACGAGTTTGCGGGGGCACGGCGCGGGTGGCGACCACGGTAGCCGCCAGGGCGAAGCCGACGGTCACCGCCGCGCCCAGGGCGACGTGCCGCCAGTCGCGGCCTTCAGCATTGAGGAAATCCGCTGCGTGATCGCGGGCGGCGTCGAGGGCGTCATCCATGCTGCTCATGCAGCCAAAACAACCGGGCGCGGCGGACGTTCCCGCTCGCTGAAGCCGCGCCCGGCCTTTGGATCAATTGCCGGTGGCGGCGCCGTCGGTGACGATTTCCTTCATGGCGGACTGCAGATAGTTCTGCGCGCCCATCAGCTGGATCAGGCTGTGCTGGTTCTCCAGGAAGTCCACGTGCTCTTCGGTGTCGGCCAGGATCTTCATCAGCAGGTCGCGGCTGACGTAGTCGCGGGCTTGCTCGCACTGGGTGACGGCGTCGCGCGTCGTCGCGCGGCTGTCGATCTCCAGTTGCAGGTCGGCGCCCAGGCACTCGATCGGATCTTCGCCGACCTTCAGCTTGTGCAGGTCCTGCAGGTTCGGCAGGCCGTCCAGGAAGAGGATGCGTTTGATCAGCATGTCGGCGTGCTTCATCTCGCCGATCGATTCTTCGTAGATGACGTTGCCGAGGTGGCTGAGGCCCCAGCTTTCGAACATGCGGGCGTGCAGGAAGTACTGGTTCACCGCCGTCAGTTCGTTGGTCAGCACCGCATTGAGGGTGCGGATGATCGCGGGATCGCCCTTCATGGTCGTCGTCCTTTAAAAGCAGCGGCGAGTCGGTCTTGACGCAAGACCGAGCCTCGGGACCGCCCGTGACGACTACATACCACGGCTTTGCCGTCGCAGCTTATTTGCGAGTTTTTATCACTGCATTGATAATGCGAGTGAAATCCGCTTTCAAAACGGATTATTCCGCCGCCATGGCGAAGGCGGACTGCTGCTCCTGGATCATCTGGCGCATCTCGCACACGCATTTGGCGCATTGCGGCGCGCACTGGTGGCTGGCGAAGATGTCCTTCGGGCGGCTAGCGCCCGCCTCGATGGCGAGGGCGACGTCACGCTGGCGGAGACCGTTACAGTTGCAAACGTACAAGGCGAGGCACCCGGAACTTGAGAATGGCTCGCTATAGCATCTATTAAGGCGGGTGCAAATCATTCTCATGCGCTCTGCGACATTGACGCCGTCGGCGTCGGAGGGCAGGGCGGTGTCATGGCTCGTCAACCGCAAATTCCCGCCCGTCCGCCCTGCCGGCTGTATCTGATCACGCCCTCGGCCCTGCCGGACCTGGAAGCCTTCGCCGTCCAGCTGGAGGCCGCCCTGTCCGCCGGCGACTGCGCCGCCGTGCAACTGCGGCTGAGGGAGGCCTCCGACGATGAGATCCGCGCCGCCGTCGCCCGGCTGAGGCCGATCTGCCAGGCGCACGACGTGGCTCTGATCCTGAACGACCGCCCCGATCTGGCCCGCGCCACGGGCTGCGACGGCGTTCACGTCGGCCAGGACGACGCGTCGCTTGCCGACGCGCGCCGGATTATGGGCGAGGACGCCATGATCGGCGTCACCTGCCATGACAGCCGCCACCTGGCGATGGAGGCGGCCGAGGGGGGCGCCGACTACGTCGCCTTCGGCGCCTTCTACCCCACGCAGACCAAGGACGTCGTGCACCACGCCGAGCCGGGTATCCTGACTATCTGGCAGGAAACCATGGAGACGCCCTGCGTCGCCATCGGCGGGGTGACGGTCGAGAACGCCGGCGGGCTGGCGGCGGCGGGCGCGGACTTCGTGGCGGTCAGCGCTGGCGTGTGGCGCCATCCCGATGGCGCCGCAGCGGCCGTGCGCGCCTTCAACGAGGTGCTGAGCGCCGCGTCCTGAAGTCCCGCGTCGATTTCAGGGGATGTTTAGGAACATCGATCAAGATCAGGTCCCGAGACTCTAATTCTGGGCCGGATTGATGAGCATGAGCCGCGCGCTCCACAGGAGTGAGGTCGCACTGGAAGCGACAGCGAAGGGGGCGATCGGGGTTGAAACCCAGGTCCCGCCCAACGCTGATTTCTTCCGCCAGCCGCTGGCGCCCATCCTGACGGCCCTGGGCGTCGCGATCCTGGTGGTGTTGGCGATCAGCTTCGCTCGCACCAACGGACTGATCGCCGGCTTGTGGGGCGCAGGCGGGCTGGCGATGGCCGCCTGGCTGCGCAGCGGCCGCGGTCTTCAATACGATTTGGGTTTCGGCGCCGTTGTGGCGGCGGGGGTGTTCGCGGGCGAGATACTGGCCGGAAACCCTTTGTGGCTTTCGGCCCTGTTCACCCTGAGCAATGTGCTGGAAATCGTGCTTGCGGTCGTGCTGACGCGCCGAATGGTGACGGGCCTGCACGTCGATAGCGTCCAGGGGCTAGCCCGGTTTTGGACCATATGCGCCATCGCCCCTCTTCCGGCGGCGTTGCTGGCCTGTGTGGCTGTGGCGAACGTCGGCGGACAGGATTCCCTCGACGCCTTCCGCATTTGGTGGAGCGGCCACGCCCTTGGATTCGCCGTGATCGGCGTCGTCGGGCTGAGCCTGCGCAAGGCGCATTGGCAAGTGTTGAAGCAACCGGCGCGACTGGCCGAAGGTCTCGGCCTCGGCGCCCTGCTCGGGGGAGCCTGCTATGCGCTCTTTTCCCATCTTAGCCTGCCGTTCGGCTTCTTGCTGCTGCCCTTGATCCTGCTCGCAGCGGTAAGGTTCCGCGTCATCGGAGCCGCATGGGCTCTGTTAATGGTGTCGGTGGTCGCCATCGGCGGCACGATGGCGGGGCACGGGCCCTATCATCAGTTCGCAGCCGAGGATCGCGCCTTGTTGGCGCAGCTTCTGGTGCTGCTGGGCTATATGCCGATCCTCGTGGTCGCCGCCCTGCTCGAGGAGCGCGACCAGTTGATGCAGCGCGCCAAGGAGGGACGATTGCGCGCCGAACGGGCATCGGCCGCCAAGTCTCGGCTGCTGGCTAATGTGGCTCATGAGATCAAGAGCCCCGTCGGCGGCGTCATCGGCATCGGCGAACTGTGGGCGGGCGGCCATCTGGGCCAGGTGACGGACAGCCAGGTCGAAATGGCGCAGATGCTGGTCAAGACGGCGCGCCAGATCGAGGCGCTGACGCATGATCTGCTGGATGTGGCGCGCGCCGAAGCCGGGGCGGTCAAGGTCGACCTGCGGCCGACCGAGGTCAGCGGCGTACTGGAAGACGTGCGCCGGTCCATGGCGCTGTTGCCAGAGGCGGAAGGCCTGCGGATCGACGTGATCGCCGATGGCGACGCCCTGGTGGCGATGGCCGACTCCCAGCGACTGACGCAGGTGGTCGGCAACCTGGCCAGCAACGCCATGAAATACGGCGCGTCGGGCGGGGTGGTCGTTCTGCGGGCGGCATGGAGCGGCGACCGCATCCGCATTGAGGTGATCGATCGGGGGCCGGGCCTGTCGGAAGACAAGCAGGCTCAGCTTTTCGAGCCGTTCAACCGCCTGGGCCTGGATCGCTCCAGCATCGAAGGGCACGGCGTCGGCCTGACGCTGGCCAAGCGGCTGGTCGAACTGCAGGGCGGCGATATCGGCGTGCATTCCGTGGTCGGGCAAGGGGCGACGTTCTGGGTGGAGATCCCGGGCGTCTGAAACAGCTCCGCTGATATGGCCGCTTGACCCGGCGCGGCCCGGGCCGCCAATGTCAGAGCCATGAAAGCCGCTCTCGTCGCCCTGTCGCTTATCGCCCCGCTGGCGGTCGTTGCGACCCCCGCCGCCGCCCAGCCGGACCCGGACGAGCGCGCTCGCATCGAAGAACTGACGCGTCGCCTGAACGGCGCCCCGCCCGCTCCGCAATCGACGGCGCCGTCACGCCCCGCCTCGGCGCCTGCGACCCACACATCTGCGACCCAGACATCTGTGGCCCAGCCCCCGGCCGGGCCTGCCGCCCGCCAGGACCCGGAAGAACGCGCCCGGATCGAAGAACTGACCCGTCGCCTGAACGGCGCTCCGCCAAGGGCTGAGCCGGGAGCTGTTTCTCCGCCGCGCCCGACCCCGGCGCCTGCGCCCCAGCGCGTCGAGCCGATCCGTCGTCCGCCCGCCTCTGCGCCCGCACCGGCCGCCGTCCAGCCCCAAACTCAGCCCCGCCCGGCGCAACCCGCCCAGGAGACGCCGGTTCGACGATCGACGACGACCCAGGCGCCGCCCGCCTCGGCCCCGCCGGCGACGCCGAGGCCCGCACCCTCTGCGCCCGCGCCGCAAGGTCTGAGCGCCGCAGAGCGGGCGGCTCTTCCGTTCCGCATCGACCTGCCGCCGGGCTTCCAACTGGTCGAAGGCCGGTCGGGCCCCAACGCTCACGTCTATTCGGCGCGCAAGGCGGGCAAGACCTATCTGATGGTCTACGCCGGGCCGTCGTCGCAGTTTCCCATCTATGACGGCGAGCAGGTGACGGCCGGCGGCCGCATCTCCGTGGTGACGACCGAAGGGCCGCGTCGCATCGCGATGGAACACCTCTTCCAGCGCTCGGCGCAGCCCGCCGAGATTCACGTCTGGGTGATGGCCCAGGACGGCGCCGATCGCGACGAGGCCGAGCGAATCGCCCAGACGGTGGACCCGAAATAGGGTCTAGTTTTCAGACCAGACGGCCAGTTCGTTGCCGGACGGGTCGCGGAAATGGAAACGACGCCCGCCGGGGAAGGCGAAGATGGCGTGGGTGATCGCGCCGCCAGCCGCCTCGACCTTGGCCTGCATGGCCTCCAGATCATGGGCATAGAGGATGGGCAGGGGCTTGGGCGTCATGGCGTCGGGGGTGAAGCCGCCGTCCAGCCCCTCGCTGAACGCCGCATAGTCCGGGCCATAGTCCTGGAAGCGCCAGCCGAACGCCTCGGCGTAAAACGCCTTGTGCGCCGCCAGATCCGTCGCGGGCAGTTCGAGATAATCCAGCTTGCCGTCTTCGCGCATGGCGACTCTCCGAGAGAAATGGAGACGGACGCTTGCACGACGGCCGACTCTGCGCAAACCTGCAAATGGTTCGCAAATGCAGGAGTTGGCCCATGATCGTTCTGAGCGCCGGATGCGCCTGCCTGGCCTCGCTGATGCAGCGGGATGCGAACGGAAGACGCGGGCCTGATACAGAACGGGCGCCGATCGAACCCGACCGACGCCCGCGTCTGATTTCAAAGAACGGCGGCGATCAGCGCGCCATCTGGGTCTCGCCTGCGCGCCACACGCGATAACGCACCTCGACGTCCGACGGGGCGTAGACCACCACGGGCAGGCGCGAGTTATAGCGGATCAGCGGCTGTTCCTGCGTCGTCACGAAGGCTTGGCGCTCAGAACCCGGAGGGCAGCCCATCAGGGTGCTGGCCGCGTTCCCCAGGGCAGGCAGGACATAGTAGTTGTAGCCCCAGCCCTCGGCGGTGCGGGTTTCAAGGCGGCCGCCGAAGAACTGACGGTTGCAGTCGACCGTCTGGGTCTTGCCCAGGATCAGTTCGACCTTCAGCGCGTCCTCGTCCGACTGGGCCGGCAGGTTGATGACGTGGCGGGTCTGACCCGCCGTTGCGGCCGGGAAGGCCTTGAGGTCAGCGGAACCGGCCTGGCCGGCGACAGTGTCGTTCTGGGGCATGGCGCCTTCCGCCTGGGCCGTGGCGCAGGCGGCGAGGCTGAGAACGGCGACGCCGGCGGCGAGCAGGGCAGGGAGTTTCAAGGGGGAGGTCTCCACAGTTAGCTTGACCGCGGACAACGCCACAGGATCAGGGCAGTTCCACGGCCATGGCCACAGCTTCGCCGCCGCCGATGCACAGCGAGGCCACGCCCTTCTTGCCGCCGCGCGCCTGAAGCGCCGCCAGCAGGGTGGACAGGATGCGTGCGCCGGACGCGCCGATAGGGTGACCCAGGGCGGTCGCGCCGCCGTTGACGTTCAGTTTGGCGCGGTCGATGCCCAGTTCCTGTTGGGCGATCATGGCGACGACAGCGAAGGCCTCGTTGATCTCCCACAGATCTACGTCCTCGACCGACCAGCCGGCCTTCTTCAGCGCCTTCTGCATGGCGGGGACCGGGGCGGTGGTGAACAGGCCCGGCTCATGGGCGTGGGCGGCGTGGCTGACGACGCGGGCGACGATGGGCAGGCCCAGGGCCTTGGCTGTGCTCTCGCGCGTCATGACCAGGGCGGCGGCGCCGTCCGAGATCGAAGAGGCGTTAGCGGCGGTGATGGCGCCGTCCTTGGTGAAGGCGGGGCGCAGGGTGGGGATCTTGGCCGGGTCGGCCTTGCCGGGCTGCTCGTCCTCGCTGACCGTCACCGGGCCCTTGCGGGTGGCGACCTCGACCGGGACGATCTCGGCCTTGAAGGCGCCCGAGGCGATGGCGGCCTTGGCGCGGGTCAGGCTCTCGATGGCGTATTCGTCCATCTGCTCGCGGGTGAACTGATACTGGGCCGCCGCATCCTCGGCGAAGACGCCCATGGCCTTGCCGGGCGAATAGGCGTCCTCCAGGCCGTCCATCATCATGGAATCGACGATGACATCGTGGCCGATGCGGGCGCCGCCGCGGTGCTTATTCATCAGGTAGGGGGCGCCGGTCATCGACTCCATGCCGCCCGCGACGATGACTTCGGCCGTGCCGGCCAGCAGGGCGTCGTGCGCCATCATGGCCGCCTGGAGCCCTGAGCCGCACATCTTGTTCACCGTCGTCGCCTCGACGTGCTTGCCGAGGCCTGCGCCGATGGCGGCCTGACGCGCCGGGGCCTGACCCAGGCCGGCGGGCAGGACGCAGCCCATGAAGATCTGCTCGACCTTTTCAGGCGCGACGCCTGCGCGCTCGACAGCGGCCTTGACCGCGACAGCGCCCAGATCGGTGGCCTTGACCGGCGACAGCGCGCCCTGGAAGCCGCCCATCGGCGTGCGGGCGAAGGAGCAGATGACGACGGGATCAGCGGCGGCGGTCATGAGGGGCGTTTCCGTAAGTGAATCGTTTCGCGGGGGATTAGGGGAGGCGAAGGCCCGCTGGCAAGCGGGGCGGCTTACAGCAGCTTGCGTCGCTGGCGGGCCAGGGCCAGCGGGCGGCCGTCTGCGCCCCAGGCGATGGCCTCGTCCACCGACCAGCCCAGGCCGTGGTCCAGCAGGCGGTATTCGAAGAAGGCCCAGCCATCCGGCGCATTGTCGGGCGTCGGATCGT
Source organism: Brevundimonas sp. M1A4_2e (assembly GCF_053345555.1). Classification (NCBI taxonomy): domain Bacteria; kingdom Pseudomonadati; phylum Pseudomonadota; class Alphaproteobacteria; order Caulobacterales; family Caulobacteraceae; genus Brevundimonas; species Brevundimonas sp. M1A4_2e. Next base: position 157,397 of record NZ_JBKFAI010000005.1, read on the forward strand.
TCAGAAAGTCGCAGCGCAGGTCCACCGTCGTCATCATCGGCGGCGCCTTGAACGCGGTCCAGGCGGGCGGATAGAGGGCGTCCAGCAGGTAGCACATCCGCAGCTCGTCCAGCGGCGCCCCGTCCTTCACCCGCATCCAGACCCGCTCGACGACGGGCTTGGCTTCATTGCCGCCCAGGATGTTGGGGCCGCCGTCAAAGCGATAGTCGACGTGCTGGGCGAAGCGCGGCGCCATCGGGCCGCTGATGCCCGGCGCGTCCTTCAGGCTGTCCAGCGAGGGCGGCGTCGCCAGCAGCGGCGTCAGAGGCGCGGGCGTCGGCCCGTCGGCGCCATAGGTGGCGCTGGCGTGATGGGTCAGCCTTGATCCCTGCCCGCCCTCGACCGCGGCATAGGCGACGTTGCGGCCGCCGCGCAGCATCCGGGGCCGGAAGTGCAGGGACTGGCCGTAACGGGCGGCGGCCAGATACTGGACCGTCAAACTGCGCAGCGGCGCCTCAATCCCCAGTCCCTGACGCATGGCCCCGGCGCACAAGGCCGCCAGCAGGCCGCCGAAGGGAAAGCCCGCTTCGGGCGGGGCGCTGATCGGGCCGTTGGAGAACTCGCCGGACAGGGTGGCGGCCAGAACCCCTTCATCCTCGGGCGTCAGGCGGAAGGCAGCGTGGATCAAGTCGGCTTCGGTCATCACACAACATCGAAAAGCGGAGGCGGAAACTGCGACAGCGCCGCCCCCGAGTCGAGGAAGGATATGGCCCCGGGGCGGCCATGTCCGTTGCAAATAGAAACTGACTGACTCCGTCGCGATTGGCAACCCTTGTCAAACGGCTGACGCGGGGTCACTTTCCGGGAAATGGGACGCACCGCCGATTATTCGCGCCAGAGCTGCTCGGTCGCCGCCACCCTCGAGGTGATCGGCGACCCGTGGACCATGCTGGTCATCCGCGACGCCTTCAACGGCGTCACCCGCTTCGAGCAATGGCAGGACCGGCTGGGCGTGGCGCGCAATGTCCTGGCCGCCCGACTGAAGTCGCTGGTGCGTCATGGCGTGCTGGAGCCGCGCCCCTATTCCGAGCGTCCCCCCCGCAACGAGTACGTGCTGACAGCCAAGGGCAAGGATCTGTATGGCGTCCTGGTCACCCTGAACGCCTGGGGCGCCAAGCATGTCTACGGCGAGGAGCCTTCGGGCATCATCCTGCGTCACAAGACCTGCGGCCATGACCTGCAGCCCCGCATCGCCTGCGGCTGCTGCAATGAGATGGTCCGACCGCGCGACGTCGAAGTCGTCTTCGCCGAGAACCGCGCGACCGTAGGCGAGGTCATGCCGGCCGATGACAAGGCGGCGTAGGCGTCAGACAGCAACCGCCGTGGTGGACGCGATAAATCCGCCGCCCAGCACGCGCTCATCGTCGGCCGGGTCGTAGAGGACGCAGGCCTGGCCAGGGGCGACGCCTTCCTCGCCCTGATCGAACACCACCTGAACGGCGTCCTCCACGAACATGAGCCGGGCTGAGGAGGGCTGGCGCGTCGAGCGAACGCGGGCCAGCACCGGGGCGCCGTCGCGGGCGGCCTCCTCGATGGTGGCCTGGTCGCCCAGCCAGTTGGTTTCCTCCAGCGTCAGGCTGGCGGTCAGCAGGGCATCGCGCGGGCCGACGATGACGCGGCGGTTGTCAGGGTCCAGCTTGACCACGAACAGGGGCTCGCCCACGGCGACGTTCAGTCCCCGGCGCTGGCCGATGGTGTAGTCGGTGATGCCCGAATGGCGGCCCAGCACCCGGCCGTCCATGTGGACGATGTCGCCCGCCTCGCGTCCCTGCGGCCGCAGCCGGTCGATCAGGGTGCGGTAGTCGCCGGTCGGCACGAAGCAGATGTCCTGGCTGTCCGGCTTGGACGCGATGCGCAGGCCCAGCGACGCGGCGACGCCGCGCACCTGGGGCTTTTCCAGATCGGCCAGGGGGAAGCGCAGATAGTCGAGCTGATCCTGCGTCGTGGCGAACAGGAAGTAGGACTGGTCGCGCGAATGATCGACCGCCTTGCGCATCTGCGAGCGGTTGCCGTGGGTCGCGCGGCGGACGTAGTGGCCGGTCGCCATGGCCTCGGCGCCCAGATCGCGCGCGACGTCCAGCAGATCGCGGAACTTCACCGTCTGATTGCAGCGGATGCAGGGGACCGGCGTTTGGCCCTTCAGATAGGAGTCGGCGAATTGGTCGATCACCGCGTCCTTGAACCGGCTCTCGTAGTCGAGGACATAGTGTGGAATGCCGATCAGATCGGCGGCCAGACGGGCGTCGTGAATGTCCTGACCGGCGCAGCAGGCGCCCTTCTTCTTCAGCGCCTCGCCGTGGTCGTAGAGCTGAAGGGTCACGCCCACCACGTCATAGCCCGCCTTGTGCAGAAGGGCGGCGACGACGGTGGAATCCACGCCGCCCGACATCGCGGCGACCACGCGCGCGCCCTGCGGCAGGCCCACGGCCAATCGCACGCTCTCGATCGCGGCGTCCATGTCGGCTTGCGACATGGGGGCGATGTCGGGAACGGAGCAGAGGATGTCGTCGGTCAGGGCGTCCATAGTCATCGCCGCCATTTAGGCCTTAAGGCGCGCGATTTCGAGGCCTGGCTTAAAACGATGGCGCGCCAATGAAAAAGACCGCCCCGTTTCTGGAGCGGCCGTGATCATGCGGTCAGGCGAAACAGCCTAGTCGCGATAGCTCTGGATACGCGTGGTGCGCAGGCCCTGCATGCCCCATTTGTCGATGGCCTTCTGCCAGGCCAGGAACTCCTCGGCCGTCAGGCGATACTTCTCCAGGGCGTCTTCCAGGCTGATCAGCCCGCCGCGCACCGCGGCCACCACCTCGGCCTTGCGCCGGATGACCCAGCGGTTCGTGTCCGAGGGCGGAAGGTCGCGCAGGGTCAGGGGCGTGCCCGTCGGCCCGACCACGTACTGTTCGCCGTTACTGTTAAGGCGTCGCTCTTGCAGCATGGGCTTAAGCCTCTTTCACCACCACCATAGACGCGCAGGCTAGGCCCCCGCCCGCTAAAGGGCGTTTAAGCGTCGTGGTGAAGGAATGGCTAAGACGCATCCGTCCGGCCGGGCGCCTTCTGCGCCGCCTAAAGGAAGGATTCATCGAGTCTAACGAGACCTTGCTCATGGATTCCTGTTGGCCGATCATCGCTTGATGTTGATCAGCTCCGCCAGCATCTCGTCGGCGGTGGTGATGATCTTGGACGAGGCCGAATAGGCGCGCTGGGTGGTGATCAGGCCGGTGAACTCCGTCGACAGGTCGACGGTCGAGGCTTCCAGCTGTTGCGCGCCCAACAGGCCTGCGCCGCCCGTGCCGGGGGCCTTCAGGTTGAAGGTGCCTGAGTTCTGGCTGACCCGGAAGGCGTTGCCCGCGACTTCGGTCAGGCTGTCGGCGCTGGGGAAGGTGGCCAGGGCGACCTGGGCGATCTTGCGCATGACGCCATTGTCGAAGATGGCGGTGACGAAGCCGGCCTCGTCGATCTTCACCTCGGTCAGGTTCCCGAAGGCGGTGCCGTTCGTATAGGTGGCCTGGACGATGGAGGTGCTGTCGTACTGCGTCAGGCCGCCAGTGGAAGCGGCCAGGTCGAAAGTGATGGTCTGGGCCGCTAGACCTTCCGAGCCAGACCAGACGCCGTTATCGTCGGGGCCTGGCGCAGCGCCAGAGGCGGCGAGGGTGATGGTAGCCTTGGTCGTATCAGGAAAAAGCGCGTTGGGGCCGGCAAAGCCGGTGTCCAGACGGCCGTCCGGTAAGAACTTCACCAGACCGCTTTTCAGCGGCAAGTCCGCGTTTTCGACTGAGCCGTCCGGGGCATGAATTTCCGCGAACCAAGTATTGGGCTCATCGGCCTTCTTTAGGAAGGAGATCGTCATCATTCGCGCTCCGCCCTTGGAGTCGGACACCGGCACGCTGATCTGAAAGTCCGCCCTGGTTCCCTGATTGGGCGCGGCCGGGTCATAAGAGGCCATGGAGCGAGTGGCTGAGGTTGGATCATAAGCGAGCAGACCCGGAGGGGTGAGCGCGGCCTGCTCGGCAGCCTCTGACGGTCTCTGACTGGATTTCAGGTTGGCGTTCAGACCGACGCGGGTCGTCGGTTCGGCGGCGCCGCCGACCGAGCCGACGTTGATGGTGCGCAGACGCGTCATGTCGGACGGGTCGACATTGACCGTGCCATCGGCGGCTACTGGCCAGCCCTGCAGATACAGGCCCGAGGTGTTCTGCAGATAGCCCAGATCGTCGATCTTGAAGGCACCCGCGCGAGTGAACAGACGCGTGTCGGACGGGGCCAGGTTTTCGGACTTTTCGGTGACGACGAAGAAGCCCTGACCGGCGATGGCCAGGTCGGTGCCCGAGGTGGTGCGCTGAAGTTGGCCCGCCTGGCTGATGAAGTGACGGGCGGTCGCCTGAACCCCGCCGGCGGAATAGCCGACGCCCTGGGTCTGGGCGTTGACGACGGTGGAGAACTCCGTCGCCGCACGCTTGTAGCCGACCGTGTTCACATTCGCGATGTTCTGCGAGATCGTCGAAAGGGCCGCGGCGTTCGCGGTCAGGCCGGACACGCCGGCCAGCATGGCGCCGTTGATGCTCATGGCTGGGGTTCCTTACGAGAGAAGATTGAAGGGGTTGAGTTTCGAAGCCAGGGCGCTGAGCGCGCCTGCGTCCTCGTTGGAATCGGGTTTGGCGGCGGCCTTCTGCTCCTCCAGCGCAATCAGGCTGGACACCGGCATGATCGACTTGCCGATGACGACGAAGGGGGTGTTGTCGTACATCTCGACCCCGGTGACGCGGCCGCGGATCAGCACCTGGCTGCCGACATCCTTGCCCGCGCCGTCCTTGGCGACGACCTTCAGCGTATAGACGCCGCCATCGTCCACCTGGCCGCCGCCGGTGGTCTTTCCGTCCCACTTGAAGTCATGCAGGCCGTTGGTCTTGTCCGGCGCCGGGCCGCTCCAGACCACCTTGCCCGAGGCGTCCAGCACCTGAAGCGTGGCGTCGGTCGCATCGGACGCCAATTCATAGCTCCAGCTGGCTTCGCCGTCCTCGAAGCGGGTGGCGGACCAGACGGCGGTGGCGTCCTTGCCGATATAGGGCGCGGCGCCGGTCAGGCCGTCGCCCTGCTGGGCCTTCAGCAGACCGGTCAGCAGGTCGTTGGTCAGCAGTTGCTGCTCGACGCCCGCCATCTGCGTCAGCTGGGCGGTGAACTCGTTGGAATCGACCGGCGACAGCGGGTCCTGATTCCTGAGCTGGGTGGTCAGCAGCGACAGAAAGGTCTGGAAGTTGGAGGCCAGCATCTGGCCCCCGGCGTTCACCCGGCCTGCGGCGTTGTTGGTGGAGACGGCGTCAACCATCGTCAGACCTTCAGATCGACGCGGTCAGGCGTCAGGGAAAGGGATGTCCAGGCGCTGGGCGGCGGAACGAGAGAATCGGCCTCTGCAGCCAGGCGGGCGGCGCCGGTGAAGGCGCGGCGGTCGGGCTGGCGCTCGAAGGCCCCGCCGCCGAAGCCGGACGAGGGGTCGCGCTCGGCGAACTCCAGGTCGTCGCTCGACAGGTGCAGCCCCGCCTCCATCAGCTGGCGACGCAGTTCATCGGCGCGGGCGCGCAGATCGGCCGCCGCCGCCGGGGTGTCGAAGGCCAGACGGGCCGTGACCTGACCATCGGACTCGATCTCAAGGCTGACATCGACCCGGCCCAGACCCTCGGGCGTCAGCGCCATGTCGAAGCGGGTCGAGCGGCCGTCCAGCTTCTTGATGATCTGGGCGGCGATCTGGGCTGTGGTCTCGACCGTGGCGCGCGATAGCTGCGACAGGCCCAGGTCGCGCGACGCGGCAGACGCCTCGGGCCCGACCGTTTCGGCGAAGGCCGGGGGCGGAACCGGCGCGTCCGCGTCAGCCGAAGGCGGGGCGAGCGCGGGCGGGGGCGCGGTTGGCGCGGCGGGCGATGCTGCGGGGGAGGGCCGAGCGGCGGGCGCTGTGGCGGCCGCCGGATTATCGGTTGACGTGAGGCGCTCGGCCGATGACCGCTCCGAGCCGCCCTCCGCCCACTCTGATGCTTGGATGGCTTCGCGCGCTGAGGCCAGTCGCTCTCCGGCGCCCGAGCGGAATCCGGTCACGCCCGGCAGGGTGGGGATCGGGCTGGACGACGCAGGCGAGGCGGGACGGGCGGGCGCGACAGCCTCGGTCGGCTCCTCGCCTTCGGCAGGCGGGCCATCGGCTGGGGCGTCTGACTCCTCGGCGCCGACGGCAGGCGACGCCTTGGAGACTGAAACAACGCCGGGAACGGACAGGGCTGCGGGCTCGGTCGCAGCGGGCGTCTCAGGGACTGTCGGACCGGCGGGGGCGGGGAATGCGGATAGAGCGAGAGCGGCCTGAACGACAGGCGCGGCGACGAGGGACGCGTCTGCGTTCGGCGTCTCCGCTTCGGGAGACGCATCGGCAATTTGTTCTAGCACGGGCTGTTCGGGCGCGGGGGGCGTGTGCAGCGGCGCGCTGTCGCTTTCACCTGCCAGCGCCGGTCCGCTGCTGGCAAGCTGTTGAGGCTCAGGCGCCGGAGCGAACCAGATCGGAATCATGGCGATGGCCGCGCCCATGTCCTCGGGCTCAGTTTGCGCGGCGGGCGCCCTGACGGGCGAGGGAGCGGCGGCTGGGGCCTCGCCCGTCTCTTCCTTGAGCATCAGGTCCGCGAACATGGCGCTGTCCGCCGCCGCCTCGATTGAGGCGTCCGGGCCCGCGCCGTCGGGGGCGGCGGGCGTCAGAACAGACAGGATGCTGAGGGCGGACATGCGGAGGCAGGCGCTTTCGGTCGGTAGGGCGGCGCCTGCTGCGCCTGGGTCATTCGGCAAAGCCTCCGCAAGCCCCGGGCCAGATGCGGGTTTAGGTGCCAACTCGTTGATATAACTGTAGGTTCTGTCTCGACGACACGTTGCCCGCACTTGCCGCCGCCGGGCGCTTCTTGCCGCGCCTGTCGCTTTTTGCCGGGCGAGCAAGGCGTCACGCGACTTGGCCCGCGCCTTGCCTCCCTCACCTGGGAACGCACAGGGGCCGAATGCCGATGTCGAGGAAAATCAAAGAGATGGTCAGAAGGCCCGCTCAATTCGCCGGGCAAGATCTGCACGCTTGCCTGCAAGGCTTGCCGAGCGCGCGCCCGTCGATCCGCCCATCGATCAGCCTGGGCGCAGGAGCCGTCTGATGTCCCTCAACTCGATCATGAACATCGCCACCTCGGGCATGAATGCGGCCCAGACGCAGCTGCGGGTGGTTTCGGACAACGTCTCCAACGTCAACACGCCCGGCTATGTCCGCAAGATCGCCGACCAGCAGTCCTGGGCCAGTCAGGGCGTCGGCGCCGGCGTCGAGATCGCCCGCATCCGCCTGGCCACCGACCGCTTCCTGCAGGCGGCCAGCCTGAACGCCAGCGCCGACGCCGGGCGCCAGACGGTGCGCTATGAGCTGTATGACCGCATCCAGTCGATGTTCGGCGACCCCGGCGCCAACAGCGGTTTCTTCTCGCAGATCGACAGCGTCTTCGCCGCCTTCGCCGCCTCGGCCGAAAATTCAACCTCAGGCCCCGCGCGTCAGGACGCCATCTGGAAGACTCAAGGGCTGTTCGACGAAGCGGCCCGCATCAACAGCCAGATCCAGTCGGTGCGCGAAGACGCTGACGCCCGCATCAAGAGCGCGGTCGAGACGGCCAACAGCCTGTTGGAGCAGATCGAAAAGCTGAACGTCGAGATCGCCAAGGCCACGGTGGTCAATGCGGACTCATCGGGCGCCCAGACGGCTCAGGCGGCCCTGATCGACCAGTTGTCCGGCCTGATGGATGTGCGCATCACCGGCCGCGCCGTGGGCGGGGTCGAAATCCGCACGGGCGCCGGCATCCTGCTGGCGGGGCAGGGGGCGGCCAAGCTGGACTATGTGCGCGCGGGCGCTGTCGCGGCCGAGGCGGTGTTCAACGAGATCACGGTCATAGAGCCGCCTGCCGGAAAGGCCCGCTCTCTGGCCGAGGGTCTGGGTTCGGGCGAGATCAAGGGCCTGCTGGAACTGCGCGACGGCGAGGCCCCCGCCACCGCCGAGCGTCTGGCTGAACTCATGTCTCGGCTGGCCGACGAACTGAACCGGGCGCACAACGCCTCCTCGGCCGCGCCGCCGCCGAACAGCCTGACCGGGCGCAATGTGGGCCAGTCGCTGGAGACCGCGCTGGCGGGCTTCACCGGCCGTACCTCCATCGTCATCACCAATGACCAGGGCGTCGCCCTGCATAAGGTGGACCTGGATCTGGCGACGGCGAACCCGGCGACCTTCCTGGCCGATCTGAACGCCCAGCTGGGAACCAACGGCAGCGCCAGCTTCGTCGACGGGCGGCTGAAGATCGAGGGCGCGCCGGGAACGGGGGTCGTGGTGGTCGACGACCCCGCCGCGCCGACGAACAAGGGCGGGCGAGGCTTTTCGCACTTCTTCGGCCTGAACGACCTGATCTCCACCGACCAGCCGGCGATGTACGAAACCGGCATGGCGGGCGCGTCGCAGCATGGCTTCCCGGCGGGCGAGACCATCACCTTCCGCTTCAGCGATGCGGCGGGCGCCAAGCTGCGCGATGTCCAGGTGGCGGTCCCCGCCGGCGGCGACATGACCAGCCTGCTGGCCGCGCTGAACGACCCGATGACGGGCGCCGGACGCATGGGAACCTTCAGCCTCAATGCGGCGGGCGAGATGGCGTTCACGCCCCGGCCCGGTTCCGGAGCCCAGCTTTCGGTGCTGCAGGACCGCACCACTCAGGTTCCGTCCGGCGTATCGATGAGCGCCCTGTTCGGCCTGGGCGGGGCGCGCGCCTCGCGTGCGGACGCCTTTTCAGTCCGGGCGGACATTGTGCGTGATCCCGCGCTGATGGCCTTCGCCAAGGCGGACGCCACGGGCGGTCTGGGCACGGCCGTCGTCGGCCGGAACGACGCGCGCGGCGCCCGGCTTCTGGCCGCTGCGGGCGAGAACGCCACGACCTTCTCGGCGGCGGGCGGATCGGCGGGCGGCTCCATGTCGCTGTCGCGCTATGCGTCCGAACTATCGGGCGAAATCGGCAGCCGCGCCGCTATGGCCAAGAACAGCGCCGTCAGCGCCACGGCTTTGGCCAAGGAGGCGACGGCGCGGCGAACCTCGGTCGAAGGCGTCAATCTGGACGAGGAGCTGGTGCTGATGACCACCTATCAGCAAGCCTTTAACGCTTCGGCGCGCATGGTTCAGGCCGCCAAGGACATGTACGATATCCTGCTGGGGATGGTGCGATGACCCGCGTCTCGACCTTTGGAAACTACCAATCGGCCCTGTTGGACCTGATGTCGGCCCAGTCGCGCGCCGAGACGGCCCAGAAGAAGGTCAACACCCAGAAGAACGCCACCGATCTGGTCGGCTTCGGGCGGGGATCGGAAACGGTCAGCGCGCTGAAGTCCAGCCAGACCCGCATCCAGACCTTCATCGACACCAACAAGGCCGTCGCCGCCCGGCTGGAGACCCAGGACCTGGCGATGGACCGCGTCGCCGACGCCGCGACCGCCGCGCGCCAGGCCCTTGCCGACGCCATCGCGGCCGGACGCATGGACGCGCTGATGGGCTCGCTGGAAAGCCTGTTCATGGAGGCTCAGGACGGGCTGAACATGAAGCACCAGGGCAAATATCTGTTCGGCGGCGGGGCTTCTGACCGCGCGCCCGTGGACCTGCCTGACATCCCTGGCCAGCCTGGCGCGACCATGATGGCCAAGCTGGCCGCTTTGCCTGATGAGAATGCGGCCTTCCGCAACGATCAGCTGAAGCAATCGTCCTGGCTGGACGAGAACGTGTCGATGGACACCGGCTTCCTGGCCGACGCTATGGGAGCGGAGTTGTTCGCCATCTTCCGCGACATTCAGCTGGCCCATGAGGCGGCGCCGCTGGAAGGACAGATGACCGATGCGCAGAAAGCCTTTCTGACGACGCAGATGGGGCGCTTCGAGGCGGCGGCGAAGGGCGTCGTTGAACTGCAGGCCGCCAACGGCGGAATGCAGAACCGGGTGGATCGCCTGCTGGAGTCGCAGGAGGCGCGCAAGATCTCGGTCGACACCATCCTGTCTGGCAAGACTGACGCCAACATGGCCGAGGCGGTTGTGGAGCTGGAGATGGCCCAGGTCGCCCTGCAGGCTTCGGCCCAGGTGATCAGCCAACTCCGGCAGGTCTCGCTGCTGGACTATCTGCGCTAGGCCTTTGCTTTTCGACGCCTCTGAACAAAAATCGCCCCACGACGTTCACAAAGCTGCGCCGTGATGGGGGAGGGCTTGGCTTGCGTTCAGCAAGGCCGGAAGAGATCAAGAGTTGTCATCAGTCGTTGACGTCCGGCGAAAAGCATAGCTTTAAGCCGCGTAGGCGCGCGAACGGGCCTGTGTCAGTGTCGAACTCATGAAGCGGGCGGATTTCCAGATTGAGGATCAGCAGGATGGCCAGACGCGCTTGCGCCTGGCCGGGGACTGGTCGACCGTGTCCGTCGGCCGTCTCGGCGACCGGCTGATAGCCGAGCTTGACGGTCGGCCGGTCACGGTTCTGGACCTGGACGACCTCGGCCGTTTCGATACCGCGGGCGCTCTGGCGGTGGCTCAGGCCATGAGCAGACCCATTCCCGAATCCGCCTGGTCTGCACGGCCCGAAGCGGGTCGGCTGTACCGCATGGTGGCCCGGCTCGACTGTATGACGACCGAGCCGCCCCGCCGGGCGGCGCCAATGACGCGCGGCTTCGCCAAGGTCGGGCGGGGCGTCTACGATTTCGGCGCCGAGGCGATGTTGTCGCTTGCGTTCCTGGGCCGGCTGATGGCCGCTATGGTCACGACGCTGAAGCATCCCGGCAAGATCCGTTGGGCCGCCTGGTTCAGCCAGGCCGAGCGCACGGGGCTGGACGCCATTCCCATCGTGGTGGTGACCAACTTCTTCATTGGCGCAGTCGTGGCCTTCATCGGCGTGGACCTGCTGACCCAGTTCGGCGCCGGAGTCTTCTCGGTGCAGTTGATCGGCGTCGCCGTTTTCCGCGAGTTCGCCGTGGTGATCACGGCGGTGCTGCTGGCGGGCCGCTCGGCCTCGTCCTTCGCCGCTGAAATCGGCTCCATGCGCATGACGCAGGAGGTGGACGCCATGCGGGTCATGGGGGTCGATCCCTTCCAGGCCCTGGTCATTCCGCGTCTGGCGGCCCTGCTGGTGATGCTGCCGCTGCTGACCTTCCTGGCGATGGTGGGCGGACTGTTGGGCGGGGTGCTGGTGTCGTGGAGCCAGCTGAACCTGGGCCCGGTCTTCTTCTTCCAGCGGCTGGTCGAGGACGGTTACATGCCGACCCACATGATGGTGGGCCTGATCAAGGCGCCCGTCTTCGCCCTCGTCGTCGCGGCGATCGGTTGCCGACAGGGCATGTCGGTGGCGGGGGACGTCGAAAGCCTGGGGCGCCGGGTCACGGCGGCCGTGGTGCAGGCCATCTTCGCCATCATCCTGCTGGACGCCGTCTTCGCCCTGATCTTCATCGAGCTGAAAATATGACGGCCGAGACGCGCAAACCGGACGACCGCGAGGCCGTCATTCAGGTGCGGGGCCTGCTCAGCCAGTTCGGCGAGCGGGTCATCCACCAGGACCTGGACCTGGACGTGATGCGCGGCGAAGTGCTGGGCGTCGTCGGCGGGTCGGGCACGGGCAAGACGGTGCTGCTCAACTCCATCATCGGCCTGAAAGAGCCTGAAGGTGGGGAGGTGCGTCTGTTCGGCGAGGACCGCAGCGCCATGACCAAGGAGGAGGCCGCCGCCGTCGAGCGCCGCACCGGCGTGCTGTTCCAGCAGGGGGCGCTGTTCTCCTCCCTGTCGGTGTTGGACAATGTCGCCTCGCCGCTGGTCGAACATACCCAACTGCCCAAGAACACCATCCGTGAACTGGCCGAGATGAAGGTCGCCATGGTGGGGCTTAAGCCCGAAGCGCTTTATCTGAAACCGGCGGAACTGTCGGGCGGGATGCGCAAGCGCGTCGGCCTGGCCCGCGCCCTGGCGCTGGACCCCGAGCTGGTTTTTCTGGACGAGCCGACGGCGGGGCTGGACCCCATCGGGGCGGCGGCGTTCGACGAACTGATCCGTCAGCTGTCGGACGACCTGGGGCTGACCGTCTTCATGATCACCCATGACCTCGATAGCCTCTACGCCATCTGCGACCAGGTGGCGGTGCTGGCCGATAAACATGTGGTGGCCAAGGCGCCGGTCGCTGAGCTGGAACGCTCGGACCACCCCTGGATCAAGGAATACTTCCTGGGGCCGCGCGGACGCGCCGCCCATAAGACCGCGGCCTGAGGAGGACGCGAAACGATGGAAAGAGACGCTCATTACGCCGCCGTCGGCATCGCCACCGTCGCCCTTCTGGTGGCGCTGGCGGTTTTCACGATCTGGCTGGCGCGGCTGCAGTTCAACAAAGACTACGATGTCTATGACATCGTCTTCTACGGACCCGTGCGCGGACTGTCGGAGGGCGGGGAAGTCCACTTCAACGGCATTCGCGTCGGCGAGGTGACCAACCTCAACCTTGACCCCAAGAAGGGCGATCAGGTCATCGCCCGCGTCCGCCTGAACGGCACGACCCCGGTGCGCGTGACCTCTCGCGCCCAGTTGGAGCCGCAGGGCATCACGGGCCTGAACTACATTCAGATCACGGCCGGCACGCCCGAGAGCGCCTTGCTGAAAGATCAATACCCCGACAATGTCGTGCCGGTGATCCAGAGCCAGCCCAGCCCCATCGCCGAACTGCTGAGCGGCTCGGGCACGGTGCTGGCTCAGACGGTGGACGCCCTGAACCGCATCAACCGGGTCATGTCCGACGACAACATCCGCAGTTTCTCGACCAGCGTGAAGAACGTCGAGGCCCTGACGGCCGAACTCGAAGCCCGCAAAGGCATGTTCCAGCAGCTTGAAGAGACGATCACCAAGGCCAACGCCGCTGTCGGCGAATATCAGGCCCTGGGCGTCAGCGCGCGTCAGATGATCGACACCGACGGCAGGCAGGCGATCGCCAATATCAACAAGGCGACGCAGGAGGCGCAGGCCGCCATCGCCTCCATCAACCGCTCGGCGACCGGACTGGAAGGGCCGCTGGGCGACTTCGGCACGCAGACGGTGCCGCAACTGAACGACACCATCCGCCAGTTGGATCAGGCGACGCGTTCGCTTCAGTCGCTGATCGACAATGTGCGTGAAAGCCCGCGCGACTTCATCGCCAAGGCGCCGTCCAAGGAACTCGAGGTGCAGCCGTGATCCGTTCCACTCTGATGATTGCGGCGGCGTCGGTCGCCCTGGCTGGCGCGCTGTCCGGGTGCGCCCTGCTGTCGTCGCCTGATCCGGTGCAGTTGTACCGCTTTGGCGGCGCCTCGGCCTTCGCCGGGACGGGAGCGACCTCGGCCTGTCCTGACGTTCATGTCGCCATGCGCCGCGTCGATTTCCCTGAGGCCGCGCGGGGCGACCGCGTGCTGGCCGTCACAGGGGCCGAGGCGGCTTATATCAAGGGCGCACGGTGGGTGTCTCCAGCCGAGACCCTGTTCGAGGAAGCCCTGCGCAACGCCTTCCTGGACGGGGCGACCTGCACGGTTCTGAGCGCCGGTCCGCTGACGCGCGACGGCCTGTTGCTGAGCGTGGACGTACGCCGGTTCGAGGCCGTCTACGCCGCGCCGGGCGCCGTGCCGGATGCGAATATCGTCGTGCTGCTGCGTCTGGTTCGGCCGGGCGACCGCTCCATCGTGGCCGAAGACCGCATCTCGGTCAGCGAGAACGCCGGCGAGAACCGCCAGTCGGCCATCGTCGCCGCCTTCGACCGCGCCACGGCCGAGGCCAGCCGCCAGATCGTCGTCTGGACCGACCAGCAGGCCAGCCAGGCGACACAGTAGAATCCTTCTCCCTTGGGGGAGAAGGTGGCTCGCGGAGCGAGACGGATGAGGGGCAGGTCGGCTTCGCCTCGATGTCAGCCGTCCTACCCGTGGACACAGCCCCCTCATCCGAGCGCCTCCGGCGCCCACCTTCTCCCTCGAGGGGAGAAGGGAGGAACAGACGGGAAGTGGGCTCAGCCCACGCCCGGCGCCACCGTGTATTCGGCCTCGGTCTTGGCCGCGACCTCGTCCAGAGTGACGCCGTCGGCCAGTTCGATCAGCTCCAGACCCGAACCGTCCGGCTTGACGTCGAACACCGCCAGATCGGTGATGATGCGGCTGACCACGCCCGTGCCGGTCAGCGGCAGGGTGCAGGCCTTCAGCACCTTGGACTGGCCGTGCTTGTTGGCGTGCTCCATGACCACGACCACGCGCTTGACGCCCGCGACCAGATCCATGGCGCCGCCCATGCCCTTCACCAGCTTGCCGGGGATCATCCAGTTGGCGATGTCGCCGTTCTGGGCCACTTCCATGGCGCCCAGGATCGACAGATTGATGTGGCCGCCGCGGATCATGGCGAAGCTGTCCGCCGAGCTGAAATAGCTGCTCTCGGGGATCTCCGTGATCGTCTGCTTGCCGGCGTTGATCAGATCGGGGTCTTCTTCGCCCTCATAAGGGAAGGGGCCCATGCCCAGCATGCCGTTCTCGCTCTGCAGCGTGACGGTCATGCCCTGCGGGATGTAGTTGGCCACCAGCGTCGGGATGCCGATGCCCAGGTTCACATAGAAGCCGTCCTGCAGCTCCTTGGCGGCGCGTTCAGCCAGTTGTTCGCGAGTACGGGCCATGATTTACGCTCCCTTCTGACGGACGGTGCGCTGTTCGATGCGCTTTTCGGACACGGTCTGGATCAAACGGTCGACATAGACGCCCGGCGTGTGGATGTGGTCGGGGTCCAGCGAGCCGACGGGGACGATCTCCTCGACCTCGACGACCGTGACCTTGCCGGCCGCAGCCATCATCGGGTTGAAGTTGCGCGCCGTCTTGCGGAAGACCAGGTTGCCGCGCTCATCGGCTTTCCACGCCTTGACGATGGCCAGGTCGGCGATCAGGCCGGTTTCCATGATGTAGCGGCGGCCATCGAACTCGCGCTCTTCCTTGCCTTCGGCCACCAGGGTGCCGACGCCGGTGGCGGTGAAGAAGGCGGGGATGCCGGCGCCGCCCGCGCGGATGCGCTCGGCCAGGGTGCCCTGGGGGTTGAACTCCAGCTGCAGTTCGCCGGCCAGATACTGACGCTCGAACTCCTTGTTCTCGCCGACGTAGGACGAGATCATCTTCGCGATCTGGCGCGTCTCCAGCAGCTGGCCCAGACCGAAGCCGTCCACACCCGCATTGTTCGAGATGACGGTCAGGCCCTTGACGCCTGTGTCGCGCAGACCCGCGATCAGGTTCTCGGGAATGCCGCACAGGCCGAAGCCGCCCGACATGACGGTCATGCCGTCGAATGTCAGCCCCTCCAGCGCGGACTTCACGTCAGCGTAAATCTTGCCCATCGGACTCCCTTTTTCACCATCTGATGAATATCGCCGTCTCCTTCGTCCTTAAAGCGGGCGGCGAAGGGGGGCAAGCGCCATGCGTCGAAACGCCGGGCGGTTGACCCCGCGACCTTGGGGCGACACACCTACGGCCGCACAAGACTGAACTCAGTGGGGAAACTTTATGCGCAATCGACTGATGGGGGCCGCCTTGCCCGCCCTGGTTCTGGCTGCGGCCGTGCCGGCCCTGATGCTGCCGGTCGCGGCGATCGCCCAGGATGCGGCGCCGACCTATCAGCAACCGCCGGCGCCGATCGCCCAGATTCTGGACGCCAAGCCGAATCCGGGCGTCAGCGTCAGCCCGGATCGCAAGACCCTGCTGCTGACCGACCGTTCTAATCTGCCCAGCATCGCTGAATTGTCTGAGCCGATGCTGCGGCTGGCGGGGTATCGCATCAACCCGCGCAACAACGGCCCGGCTAACAGCCGCGTCTCCTGGCTGACCGGGCTTAGCTTCCAAGCGATCGACGGCGGCGCCGCGCGGCCCGTGTCGGGCCTGCCGGCCAATGCGCGCCTGACGAACACCAGCTGGGCGCCGGACGGCAAGACCGTCGCCTTCCTGGTCAACGTCCCCAACGGACTGGAGCTGTGGGTCGCCGATGTCGCCCAGGCCAAGGCGCGCAAGCTGAACGGGCCGATGGTCAACGCCGCCTCGGGTTCGGGCTTCTCCTGGCTGCCGGATTCCTCTGGCCTGCTGGTCCTGGCCGTTCCGGCCGGGCGCGGCGTGGCCCCCAACGTGGATCATCCGCCCGAGGGTCCGATCATCACCGAGACCGGCGGCCGCGCCGCGCCGGTACGCACCTATCAGGACCTGCTGTCCAATGCAGGCGACGAGGCCCTGTTCGACTATTATTTCACCAGCCAGCCGACCGTGGTGTCGCTGAACGGTCGCGCCCGCACTGTGGGGCAGCCGGGCGTCGTGCTGGGCCTGTCGACCTCGCCGGACGGCCGCTACATCCTGCAGACGCGGGTGAAGAAGCCCTATTCCTATGTGGTGCCGGCCAGCCTGTTCCCGTCGGACATCATCGTGACTGACCTCAATGGGCGCGAGGCGCACCGCGTCGCCGACCTGCCGCTGCGGGACAATGTGCCGACGCCCTTCGACGCCGTGGCGCCGGGGCCGCGTTCGGTCCAGTGGCGGGCGGACGCCGACGCCACCCTGGTCTGGGCCGAGGCCCAAGACGGCGGCGATCCGCGCAACGCCGCCGAGGTGCGCGACCGCGTCTTCATGCTGCGCGCGCCGTTCAACGACCGTCCGCAGGTGCTGCTTGACCTGAAGGAACGCTACGCCGGAACCACCTGGGGCCGTGATGACGTGGCCATCGTCAACAGCCGCTGGTTCAACACCCGCCACGAGACCCGCACCCTGGTCGATCCATCGAACCCTGGCGCGGGCCGCGTCCTGGTCGATCGCAACTATCAGGACCGCTACAATGATCCGGGCTCGGTGATGACCGAGCCGAACGCGCGCGGCCGCTCGGTCATGCGCTTCAACGCCGACGGCTCCAAGGTCTTCGTCGAGGGCGGGGGCGCGACGCGCGAGGGGCAATATCCCTTCCTCGATCTGATGGACCTGAAGACCGGCGCCTCCGAGCGTCTGTGGCGCTCGGCCCAGGGCGAGTACGAGACCGTCGTCGGCGTGCTGGACGAGAACGGCCGCAAGCTGGTCACCTATCGCGAAAGCCGCACCGACCCGGCCAACCTGCGCGTGCGGGATCTGGACGGCGGCGTGACGGCCCTGACCGCTTTCCCGGACCCGGCGCCGCAACTGGCCGGGGTCAGCCGCGAACTGATCACCTATACCCGCGACGACGGGGTGGAGCTGTCGGGGACGCTGTATCTGCCCGCCGGCTACGACAAGGGCCGCGACGGCCCGCTGCCCCTGCTGATGTGGGCCTATCCGGCCGAGTTCACCGACGCCGCTGTGGCCGGTCAGGTCGTCGATACCGACAACCGCTTCGTGCGGCCGGGCGGCTCCAGCCACCTGTTCCTGCTGACGCAGGGCTACGCCATTCTGGACAACCCGACGATGCCGATCATCGGCCGCGACGGGGCCGAGCCGAACGACACCTACATCGAACAGCTGTCGGCCAGCGCCAAGGCGGCGGTCGACGCCGTGGTCGCGCTGGGCGTGGCGGATCGCGACCGGATCGCCGTCGGCGGCCACTCCTACGGCGCCTTCATGACCGCGAACCTGCTGGCGCACACCGACCTGTTCAAGACCGGCATCGCGCGTTCGGGCGCCTATAACCGCACCCTGACGCCGTTCGGCTTCCAGGCCGAGCAGCGGTCCTATTGGGAGGCGACCGACACCTACAACGCCATGTCGCCCTTCACCTACGCCAACAAGATCAACGAGCCGATCCTGCTGATCCACGGCGAGGCGGACGCCAACTCCGGCACCTTCCCGATCCAGACGGAACGCTTCTACGCCGCGCTGAAGGGCAATGGCGCCACGGCGCGCTACGTGGTTCTGCCCAAGGAGGACCACGGCTATCGCGCGCGGGAGTCTGTCGGCCACACCCTGTATGAGATGGGCGCTTGGCTGGACCGCTGGATGAAGCCGACGACTACGCCGTCTCAGGAATAGTCAGCGATCCCACTCCGGCGTCTCTCCGTAGAGGCCGGTCAGGAAGTCGATAAAGGCGCGGACGCGGGTTTCGGCCCGCGCCCGCCCTGCCGTCAGAGCGAAGATCGCTACGTCGGACGAGCCGGCATATTGCGGCAGCACCACCTTCAGCCGCCCGTCGCGCAACTCGTCGCCGACATCCCAGGTCGAGCGCAGGGCGACGCCGAGGCCCGCCAGCGCCAACTCTCGGGCCACTTCGCTTGAGTTGGTCCGCACCCGGCTGCGGGCGCGGAAGACGACAGGACCTTCGGGACCCTCCAGCCGCCAGGTCGACTGGTTGTCGGCCGCCAGCTGGGCGTGGCGGCGCAGGTCGTCCAACGTCTGCGGCGCGCCGTGCTCGGCCAGATAGGCGGGCGAGGCGCACAGCACCCGCCGGTTCGGCGCCAGTCGGTGCATCAGCGGATCAGCCGCCTCATAGCTCCCGATCCGCACCGCCACGTCCACGTCCTCGGCCATCAGGTCCACGAAGGCGTCGGTCAGGTTCAGCTCTAGCGTCAGACGCGGCTGCGCCTCCAGAAATGGGGCCAGCAACGGCGCCAGCCGCCGCCCGAACGAGGTCGGCGCCGAGACTCGCAGCAGGCCGCGCGCCTGGGTGGTGCGGCGCGACACCACGGCCTCCAGGTCCTCGACCCCCTCCAGCAGTTGCGCCGCGCGGTCATAGACCAGCCGCCCCGCCTCGGTCGGGGCCAGACGGCGCGAGGTCCGCTCGATCAGCCGCACCCCCAGCCGGTCCTCCAGCCGCGCCAGCCGCCGCGAGGCCACGGCGGGCGACAGGTCCAGCCGACGCGCCGCGGCGGATAGGCTGCCCTCCTCCAGGGCGCGGACGAAGATTTCATACTCGGCCAGCATGACGGGCTCTCATCGTTGCAGATCTAGCAAAGATAGGCCTCATTCTGCGCCGTGGATAGCGGCGGCCATTCGGGCCTAGTCTTCAGCCTGAAGGAGACCGCCATGTTCGACGCCCCCAACACCCCCGCCGACCCCTATGTCCGTCACGGTAGCCTAAAGGTCGCTGTCGAACTGGACGCCTTCGTGCGTGAGCAGGCGGCGCCGGGTTCCGGCGTGAGCGCCGACGCCTTCTGGGCAGGGGTTGAGGGGCTGCTGGCCCGCTTCGGGCGCCGCAACCGCGAGCTGTTGGAGTATCGCGACGAACTGCAGCGCAAGCTGGACGACTGGCACCGCGCCTATCCGGGCCAGCCGGATCAGGCGGCCTATCAGGCTTACCTGCGCGAGATCGGCTACATCGAGCCCGAACGCGGGGGCGTGCAGGCCGAGACCGCCGACGTCGACCCCGAGATCGCGACCCTGGCCGGGCCGCAACTGGTCGTGCCCCTGACCAACGCCCGCTATCTGCTGAACGCCGCCAATGCGCGTTGGGGCAGCCTGTATGACGCGCTCTACGGCACCGATGCGCTGGGCGAGCCGCCCAAGGCGGGCGGCTATGACGTCGAACGCGGCGCCCGCGTGATCGCCCGCGCCCGCGCCTTCCTGGATCAGGCGGCGCCGCTCGCTGAGGGCGGTCATGCCGAGGCGGTCGGCTATCGCGTCGAGGACGGGCGGTTGGTTGTCGCCCTGTCAGGCGGGCGTGAAACAGGGCTGGCCGATCCGGCCGTCTTCGCGGGTCATGCGGGGGAGGCGGCGGCGCCGTCGGGCGTTCTGCTGCGCCACAACGGCCTGCATCTGGAGATCGTCATCGACCGCGCGCACCGCATCGGCCGCGACGACCCGGCGGGCGTCGCCGATGTCGTGGTCGAGGCGGCCTTGTCGGCCATCGCCGACGCCGAGGACAGCGTCGCCGCCGTCGACGCGGCGGACAAGCGGCTGGTCTACGCCAACTGGTTGGGCCTGATGCGCGGCGACCTTCAGGCCGATTTCGAGAAAGACGGCCGCACGGTCGAGCGGCGCCTGAACCCCGACCGCCTCTATACGGCGCCGGACGGTTCGACGCTGGCCCTGAGGGGGCGCAGCCTGATGCTGGTGCGCAACGTCGGCCTGCACCTGACGACCGACGCCGTGCTGGACGCCCATGGGCGCGAGACGCCCGAGCATCTGCTGGACATCGCCATGACGGGCCTGATCGGCCTGCACGACCTGCGCCGTCCGGCCGAAGCGCGAAACAGTTCGGCGGGCTCGGTCTATGTCGTGCGGCCCAAGATGCACGGCTCGGACGAGATCGCCTTCGCCGACGAACTGTTCGGCGCGGTCGAGGCCATGCTGGGCCTGCCCGCCCTGACGCTGAAGATGGGCATCATGGACGAGGAGCGCCGCACCAGCGTCAACCTGATGAACTGCATCGCGGCGGCGAAGGGCAGGGTGGTCTTCATCAACACCGGCTTCCTGGATCGCACCGGCGACGAGATCCATTCGGTGATGGAAGGCGGCCCCGTCGTCCGCAAGGAGGCGGTGCGCGAGACCGGCTGGATCAAGGCCTATGAGGATCGCAACGTCGACATCGGCCTGAAGGCGGGCCTGTCGGGCCGGGCCCAGATCGGCAAGGGCATGTGGGCCGCGCCGGACCGCATGGGCGATATGCTGGCGACCAAGGCTGGCCATCCGCGCGCGGGCGCCTCGACCGCCTGGGTGCCCTCGCCGACGGCGGCGACGCTTCACGCCCTGCACTATCACGAGGTCGACGTCTGGGCGCGCCAGGCCGAGATCGCCACGCGCGCGCCGACCGACCTGACGCCTTTGCTGATCCCGCCGTTCGCCACCGGAACGCCGGGCGCGGATGAAATCCGGCAGGAGCTAGACAACAACGCGCAAGGGATCCTCGGCTACGTCGTGCGCTGGGTGGATCAGGGCGTCGGCTGCTCCAAGGTGCCGGACATCCACGACGTGGGCCTGATGGAGGACCGGGCGACGCTGCGCATCTCCAGCCAGCATCTGGCCAACTGGCTGCGCCACGGCGTCACGACCGAGGACGAGGTCATAGAGGCGCTGAAGCGCATGGCCGTGGTGGTGGATCGCCAGAACGCAGGCGATCCGGCCTATCGCCCCCTGGCGCCCGGCTACGACGGCCCCGCCTGGCAGGCGGCCTGCGATCTGGTGTTCAAGGGCAGAGAACAGCCGAACGGCTATACCGAGCACCTGCTGACCCACTGGCGCCGCAAGGCCAAGGCGAGAGAGGAGGGCTGTCCCCAGTTCAGACCTTAGATTGGTGCAACGGTCAGTTCGATTAGGTCGGAATAGAGGCCAGCCCGGCGCCTGGCTGTCTCGCCTACCTGAAGTTGTAGGTCATAGGCGTCTTCGTTCATGCCTGTGCCTTTGCGACTCTCCACGTGGCCGCCGATGCCCAAGTTGATAGGGCGGCTGTTCAGACTTAGGCGGTAAGGCACCCACCATGACGAGTCCTCCGCCAGCACGAGACGCCCCTTGTTGCGCGACGACACGACGACGCGATAGCCGCCGGTGCTCTTGACCCACACCTGCAACGGCAGGTTGGTCCCGCCCTCGGTCAGCTCGCCCAGCTCGATCCGTCCGCCGCCGTCCGTGCGGATGAAGGCGCCACGCAGCCCCATGACCGCCGACGGCTGGACGTTGAGCGCAAGCACCACCAGTTTGTCGACGGTTATCCGGTTGTCCGTGGAGCGGAAGGCGAACTGCACCGTCTGCTCGAAAAGGCCGTCCTGGCTCAGCTGATCGACGTCGACTTCGAAGCGATAGCGACGCATGACGCGAGCGCCGGGTTGAAGCGCCAGAGACACGCCGCCTGGGCGGGCCTGAGATCGCCCCGCCACTGGGGTCAGGTTCGCCGCCGAATATTCGTCCGTAAGGCTGTAGGGCAAAGTGGTCCAGCGACCGCTCGGCCCGGTGGCGGGCCGCAAGCCGAAGGGCAGGCCCTGGGTGTTGACCTCCACCTCGCCGTCACAGGCCGCCTCGCCCTCATTCGTCCACGCTATATCGAAGGTGGCGAAAGCGGCGTCGCCTCCATAGGGGTCATAGCCTCGGATTTCCCACCGGGCCAACTGCGGCTCGATCCGCAACAGGCAACCTGACGAGGGCCGGGACGGCTGTGCCGAGGCGGCTCCGGTCGCCCCCAGCGTCGCGACCAGCGCCAAGCCGGCTAAAGCTGACGCCGCACGTTTTTGAAGAACGCTCATGCTTAATCTCCCTCGGGCGCAGCGATGTCGACGTGGACGACACGCAGATTGTAGAGGCCGTCGTTGTCGGCCGGGACGGTGAAGTCGAAACCGCCCCTGGGATCCGTGAACAGTTCAACGCGATAGCGCCCGCCCGGCTTCAATCCTTGGACGGCGAACCGGCCGACGCTATTGGTGAAGAAGGGCTGCGGTGCAGCGTCCGGCTCGTCCAGGGCGATCACGCGCCCACCGATCAGCGACAGCGGTGCAGGGCCGGCGGCGCCGCGTCCGGTGACGGAGCCCACCGCGCTGACAAAGGCGTCCGACCCGATCTCGAACGCATATCCACTGCGATAGGCCGGCCTCACCCTTCGCACGCCCTCGCCGATGTCATAGCCGGCGGGCACGTCGATGACGTCATAGTAGACGGAGTCGTTCACGTACGATCCCAGGTAAGGATACAACACGGGGCCGAGCGGGCCGCTGGCCGCCGAGTACCGGCCATCGCGCAGGACTTCGCCCGCGATGACGGGCCGACCTTGCAGACTGGGGTGGCCGTACAGGATAGCGAAACTGTCGGCGACGCGGCGGCCAATGGCGGCTTTGCCGCCAGCGAAAGCGATAGCCGTCGAGACGCTGGCCGTCGTGACCTGCTGATCGCCGATCGAGCCGAAGTCCTGACCGTAGCCAGCATGCGAAACCGAGGCGTTAAAGCGATTGCCGACATAGTCGACGCCGCCCAGCAAGCTGGCGGGGCCGTCGTCATAGGTGGCGATGGCGGAATAGCCGAACGATCCGGCCAGGTTCTCAGGGATCTTGTAGAAGGAGGCCGAAGCGCTGTTCAGGTTGGAATCGTAACGCGCGTCGGCGCGCACATCGCTTGAAGGACGCCAGGTCAGAGCCAAGGTGAAGCCCCAGCCGTCGCGATCGCGGCGGCCGCCGGGCGTGTCCTCATACTTGAGGTAGTTCACCCCCGCCTGTGCGCTCCACTGACGGTTGATGGCGTAGTTGGCTGTGAGGTCCGAGCGGAATGAATCGCCCAGCCCGGCGTCGTCACGCGACTTGTTGTAGGCTAGGCCCAAGCTGCCGTAGAGGCGATCGGAAAAGACGCGGGAATACTGGCCATAGACCTGCCAGGCGACGGGGTTGGAGGCGTCGGGGTCCGACAGGGTCGCAAACCCCTCCGACACGTGTTCGAACTGGACTGTAAAGAAATCCGAGGTGGTGGGGCGGTCGACATAGAAGTCGTAGGCCGCGACTACGGCGTAGCCGCTGCCGGCGGTCTCGCTATTGCTAACGCCGGCCTGGAGGTTGAGGCGTGACCCGTTGCGCAGGATGAACTGGGTCTGGGCGTTGCCCATTTGGACCCGCTCGCTAGCCTGCAGGCCCAAGCCCAGCGCCGGCCGGTCGATGAAGGCCTTGCGCCAGTAGCCCGTGAAGGCGAGGTCGCCGTTGGAATAATCGGGCTGTCCGAAGCTGGGCCGCCCGGCCACGCCGAAATAGCCGCCGTACTCATACTCGCCAGGATCCAGGTCGATAGAGTCTATATAGGCGCTATAGCGATAGGACTGCGAAGCCCCCGATCCGTCGACTACGACGACTTCGAGATCGTTGCTCCCCGTCTGCACCGGCAGGTTTGATAGGTCGTACTGGCCGGGGTCCAGGCGCAGTTCGCGCACCAGGGCGCCGTTGCGCAGGATACGTACCGTCGACTCGCTCTGCAGCAGCAGTTGCCTGTCCTGACGGAAGACGTTGGGGCGATAGGGATCGAAGCGGCGCCGCTGGCGCGTCACCCCCACGCCGCCCACGTCGGCATACCCCTGCAGACCCCGGAACTCGGGGTTGAGATCACCGAGAGTCCAGCGTCGATAGTCCTGCGGCTGGTCAAAGACGAAACGAGCGTACCGTCGTAGCAATTCATAGTCGCCCGATCCCAGCGTCTCGCGGCCTTGAACCTCCGCCTCCAGTACCAGCCCGCGCCAGCGGCTGGCGCCGTTCAAATAGACGTTCGGCGCGGGGGCGTCGCCGGTCGCATGGCGATAGCTCCAGGACGCCGCCGCGTTTAGAAAGGCGGAGAAGGGCAGGGGTGCCAAACCTTCCGCTTCGCGATCCCCGCGCTCGAACAACACCTCGAGCCGCCGCAGGTTGGGGGCGATGCGGACCACCAGCAGCGACAGGGCCGTCGGATCATACTCGAGGGATACCCCTTGTTCGGCCAACTCCTCGCCTTCGAAGCCCTGCTGACCGGCCAGACGGGAGGCCAGCGCAGCGGCCGCATCGTCGGTAAGCAGCGGCGTGATCAGCTCCAGGAAGGCGGCTGTTTCGACAATGAAGCGGTCGTCGCGGGTCAGCGTCACCGGGACTTCGCCCAGCGGCCGCCGATTGAACGTCAGCGGCGCCGTCAGGGTGATGTCGCGGTTGTAGGGGTTGATGTCCGGGCGCACGACGACCGCCGGCTGGTCGCTGGTTTGGGCGGCGGCAGAAGGCGGGCTTTGCGCTTCTGGGCTTTGCGCCTGGGGCGGTTCCTCGAACCGAGGCGGCGCGGTGATGATCGGCGCGTCCTCGTTGAACGGCGCCGCGCCGGCGGGCGCCCCGCCGTTTGACGCCAGCACCGACGCCAGGATCGCCGTGGGGACGAGGCGCGGCTTCATTGGCTGAAACGCACCTTGATCGGCGCATCAGGCGAGAAGGCGACGTTGGTAGGAAGGTAGAAGGTACGATCGCCTTTCAGGGGTTCCAGATAGCCGGCGCCCACAGCTTCGTTGACCGTGGAGGCGTCGAGACGGATTTCGGTGCGCGCGCCGTCGGGACCAAGGCCCTCGACCCACCAGGTGGCGCCGCTCATCAGGGCGTAGCGGCGTCCGGCGTTGCGCACACGGACCTCGACGCCAGGAACCTTGGCTGCATCCGGCTGGGCGACGGCCTCGCCCGTGCCGCCAACGCTCTCGTCGATGACGGGGGCGGCCGGGGCGGCGTCGATTTCGATCGCCCGGGCGCTGACGACCGAGACGTCTGCCGTAGCCCCGGGGGGCGCGACTGTGACCAGCGACTTCATGTGGTAGACGACCTGGACCTGGGCGGCGAGGTCGCCATTGGCGCCTTCCTCCAGTTCTACCGGAAGCTGGCGAATGCCGACGTAATAGGCGCGCGACACGTCGATGTCGGGGTCGCCGACCCACTGGACCCGGATCACCTGGCGTCCGCGAACCGGCACGACGCCCTGAGGCGGGAAGACCAGGAAGTCTTCGTCCGCCGGGGTTTCCACCAGCTTTCCGTCCGCGTCAAAGGAGATGCGCGTGATCCGCGTCTCATAAGGCAGAGCCTTGGCTGCGAGGTTCTGCACTTCGATCCGGGCCGAGGATCCCGCGCCGCGCGATGAGATTTCCGCGACCATGGGCGATACCCGCATCGCTTCGACGGCGGTGGCGGTGATTCCCAGGAACAGGGTGGCGGCCAGGAGCAGCCCAAGGCGGGACATCTTCTTGTGTCGATGAGGGCGAGGCGCCGCCCGCTCTTTCAGCCCTGATCCCATAATGATCCTCCCCCGTGGCCTGCTGACTCGTGTACCGATGTCATGCAGAATTCGTGCCACTGATACGCCAATACTTGGCTACTGACGGTCGAAGCCCGCCCGACAGGGCCGGGCGGGCTTCTTCGCGTCTTACTCAGCCGTTTTTAGATGGCGGCCAGTTCGATCGTCAGGGTGTCCTGATAGACGCCCGAGACCAAGGACTTGCTCGGGACCGGCACGTTGATGTTGACGTTGAAGTGCGACTTCCAGGCGCCTTGGACCTTCAGGTCGCCGGCTTCGGTGGTGTCGACCGTCAGCGTTTGCGTCGAAGCGGTCGCCGAACCGGCGCCGGCGGGAACGC
The DNA here is from genome assembly GCF_053345555.1 of Brevundimonas sp. M1A4_2e. Taxonomy (NCBI): domain Bacteria; kingdom Pseudomonadati; phylum Pseudomonadota; class Alphaproteobacteria; order Caulobacterales; family Caulobacteraceae; genus Brevundimonas; species Brevundimonas sp. M1A4_2e. The sequence goes on from NZ_JBKFAI010000005.1 coordinate 183,467, forward strand.
CGGTCCAGGTCGCATCCACCTTGTACGGCAGGTTGGCCTGGAACTGGGCGCCGTCGAAGGCGCCGGCGTAGTTCGACTTCATGCCGGCGACGCCGTTGGTCTTGGTGATGCGCACTTCGTTGCGGGTGTTGCAGCCCGCGGTGTTGGTCTCGATCGAGGCGTTGGCCGCGCTGACCATGTCGAAGGCGTCGTCAACGCCGCCGTTGTCCAGCGTGTTGATACCGATCTGGCCGAAGTTCAGGACGGTGTTGATGTTGCCCGAGTAGAAGGAGCAGTCCTGCGAGACTTCGCCCTTAAGGGTGAAGCTGGCTTGGGCGTTGCCGGCGGTGCCGATGTTGTTGGCGACGCTGCCCGAGGCCGAGATCCACGACGCGACTTCCTCGCCGCCGAAGAAGGTCGACAGGGCGTTGGCGCCTTGGCCGGCGATGGCCGAGGCCTGGCCCGAGCCGCTGATGCTGCCGATGATCGGCAGGTGAGCCGCGCTCTGGCTGAAGCTGCCGGCCGAAGCGGCGGTCGCGGAGAGGGCCAGCGCAGCGACGCCGGCGATCAGTTGATAGGCTTTCATTTCAGTCTTCCTCCAAGAAGTGCGCAGAATTGCGCCAGTCACACCCGCTTTGGCCGCGCTGCACGCGCCGAGCTTTCGCACAGTCCGCTCAGCAGCCCGCTGGGGCGCCAGGCGTCCGCTCGACGCTCGTTGTGCTTCACGACCATCGCCGGTCCCTACAGCCTCGGCACGAGGCTGATCTCCACGGTTTCCCAGTAGCGCCCGGCCAGCAGGCCGGCGCCTTCGGGCTCCATCATCTCTATGTTCAGACGGCCGCCGTCGAAGGCGACGCCGCCGCGGCTCGAGATCACCTGACCGGCCATCAACTGCCGGCTGGTGAAATCGCCGGTCGCCGCGCCGCCTAGGCCGCCTCGGCCCGGATGCCCGCTTTCCAGGGGCACGTTGATCGCCAGGCGATAGGCCGCCAGACCGCTGTACGGCCCTTGGCCGCGCGGCAGGGTCTCATGCGCCAACCCGCCGTTGGCGGAGCGCAGATTGATGTCGAAGGGGACGTTGCAGCTCAGGCCGAAGCGCGTCTCGACGGCCAAGCCGCTGCGTCGCAGATCGCCGAGATCGACGCCGCCCAAGGCGCCGATGTCGCATTTGGGGGAAATACGGCCGACGGCTTCGAGCACCAGCGCCTTGCGCCCGGCGTCATCAGCCTTGGCCGCCGTTCCCGCTGTGACCAGCATCGCGGCTGCAAGCAAACAGGCTGTTCGCATCGGCTCCCCGGCGAATGTCGCCGCTCCCTCATCTGAGGGCTAAGGAGCACGTTAGGGTTTTGTTAATCGTCCCCAATATGGGGTACGCGCCGAAAGAAAAGATAGTTAATTTCATGATTAATCGATGCAATTCGCCGCAAGCGCGAATTGAGGCGCCGTAGCCTCACGTCCGAGCCGAGTGAGAAAGGCCGCATGAAGATCCTTTTGACGGCGCTTTCCGTCCTGTACTTCGCGGCGCCGCAGACGCCGCCGCCCGTAGTCGCGCTTGCCGATACCCCGCCGCCGACCCTCGAGGTGCAGCGTCAGCCTGACGCTGTGGGCGATCGGCGCGTGTTCGTCAGCGAGACCGAACTTACGTCCTATGCAGGAGGCAGCGAGGCCCGTCAGGTCAACCGCCAGAGGTTTGAACTGGAGACCCTGGCGGCCTCGTCCGAACGGTTGACTCTCCGGTTCCGGCTGCTGGAAGCTTCCTTGACCGACAGTCGCGATTCCGGTCTGGAGCGGCTGCTTCAAGGCTGGGTGGGCGTGGACGTGGTCATCACTGCGGACATGTCTGGCCGCCCTCTGGCTTTCGCGGACTGGCCAACCGTCCGAGCGGCCTACCTCGCGAGGCTTAGCGAGCTGGGACTGCCGCAGAGGGAACGAGACGCCTTGGCGGCTGGGCTTGACCGCTCGGAGCTACTGTCGCTGCTGCTCAGCGACGTCGCCTTGCTGGCGGAAATGCAGCCGCGGCAGCCATTGTTGGAAGGTCGTTTCGAACAGTTCCCTCAGAGTACAGGCGAGGTGTCGAGGTCAGGCGCACAATCCGCGTCCCGCTCCGCCGACGGGTGCAATCTCTTGCTCACGCGCTCGTTCGTCGCCGAAACATCGGGAGTCTCCGACGCGGCAACCAGGATAGATCGCGATGCGCGCGCCATCCTCTATGTCATGGACGGCTGGGTGTCTGAGGTCAGACGCACCACGGCGATGCGCTCGGGCCCGGAGCGTTCGGACGAGATGGTGCGCATCGTGCGCGATCCGCCGCCGTCCTGTCCCGTCGCCTGATCCCTGATCGCAGATCAGGACATACGGAAGGGCGATATCTTTGCGAACATCTCTTCGCGACTGCTGACGCCCAGCTTGGCGTAGGCCCGCTTGACGTGCGTCCGGGCGGTTTCCAGGCTCACGCCGAGGTCGCGCGCGGCTTCGGTCACCGTCGCGCCGTCGACAAGCCGCTTCAACAGGGTGGTCTCGGCCGACGTCAGGTCGAGCGCGGGACCGAAGTCGGCCCATAGTTGGCGCGACCCTGCCGTGTCGCTGAAGGCGAGGATGAACGCGTCGGCGTCGCCAAGCGTTATCCGCACAGCCCGTATGATCAGGCAGTTTCCGCCGCCGTCGCGCCGCGCCAGGACCCAGGCCCGTGGCTCCTCGCCTAGGTTCTCCAGAAAGGCGGCGAAGGCGAAAACACCGGTGCGCTGAGAAAAACTTAGTCGACTCCCGACTTCTCCAAGATCTTGGTCGATGTCGAGAAGCCGCCGCCCTTCTTCATTGCACCACAAAAGGTGGAGACTGGGCGTGATGATCATCGCCGCACGGCTGCAACTCTTGCTCCAAGCTTCAGAACAGTCGTTTTCTTTAATCAATCCAAAGACAAATGGACGCGCCTTTGCCGTGTTGTGCAGGCCCACCCCGTTCCCTCCGTCGACAATCTAATGTCCTGTACACCCCGGTGTACAGGACATATTACATTGCTCGCCGATCAACGTCATTACTTAAAAAATCGCACGACGTTTCAATGAAAGCCGTGGCAGGGCAGAAGCTACGACCCCAACGGAGGATTTTAACACGTTCCGGCTTTAGGGGCCGAGCTGGTTCCCCCACATCCCAGAGAACTCGCCGAGCTCATGCTCGGATTGGACCTGGGGCTAATACACCCCCGTCGGCGACGAGCGGGAAAAGGAGCAGTCAGCGGCTAGGTCATCACGTTGCGGCCCGACCAACAATCTGCACGGGCCAGTCAACGGTCGAGATCGGCTGGTCGCTTTCACTGTTCCGCCTGGCTAGCGCGGCAAAGCGCCGGTTGCAGCCGATTTGATTTAGGAACTGCCTCCGTCCGCGCCGCCTATGACGGCGACGCTCTGAGGGCTGTTGGCGCGCGGCGACGACCCTACCGTCCCAAACGCATCGCATCGCATGCACCCCATCATTCCGGAGCGTTGCAATCGCAGGAGCCATCAGCCTTCTTTCGTATCGACAGCGGTAGGCAGGCTCGCTTACACCGACGTCGCTCCAATTGCGGTCGCAGCGATCATCGCTTGGTGGTTCTAGAATGCCGCCTCAGATCGGCTGGATGGTCAGGGCCAGAATCAGCGGTTCGTCCAGTTGCACGTGATCGAAGCGATAATCAACGGTGCGGATGGTCGCCATGTTGGAGCGGCGCAGTTCCAGTATCCCGGTCTTGGCCAGGTCCAGCGAACGGTCGCCGTAGATGATCCGAGCCTTCTCGTTTTCCGCCAGCGGGCGGTACTGGGCCGAGACCGTGAAGCCGCCGGGGCTGTTGCAGGCCTCGATCACTGAGCCCATGCGGCCGGTCTCCGCCATGAGGGCGGTGTTCGGGCGCACCCAGCAGGCTACCGGCACGGTAGCGCGCAACTGATAGGAGCCGCCCGCCGTGGGGCCGGCGGACGCGACCTGCGGGGCCGTCACGACCGTCAGGCCGGCGGCGATCGCCAGAAGCGTACGGCGTTTTGCCGGCATCAGCTTGGTCATGACGTCCTCATCACCCTTGATCTCGAGGTGACGATAACGGGGCCGCTCTTAACGTCACGCGATCAGACAGGCTTAGCGGGGGCTTAAATCCTATCGTGAATAGACGATAACCATTCGGTGCGCCGCGAGGAGCAAGGGGAGGAAGGAGACGTGACCGGGCAGGGAGGGCATGAACCTCGCGCGCTTCAGTGGCGCGTTGATCAAGCGACGTCGCGCCTGCCCCGGCCGTTCATCAGGTCCTGGCTCCCGCGCGGCCCTTGGCCAGTTCGCGGTTGAGCCACAGGGCCAGAAGGGTGCAGATCGCGCCTGACAGCAGATAGGCGCCGCCCGCCACCAGGCCGAACTTGCCCGACAGGGCCAGGGCCGCCAGCGGGGCGAAGCCTGCGCCGAACAGCCACGCCAGGTCCGAGGTCAGGGCCGAGGCGGTGTAGCGGTTCTTCAGGCTGAAGCTGGAGGCCACCGCGCCCGAGGCCTGGCCGAACGACAGGCCCAGCAGGATGAAGCCCAGGGTCATATAGGTCAGCTCGCCCGTGGGGCCGCCGTCCAGAAGCTGGGGCGCGAAGCCCGAGAAGGCCGCGATGCCCGCCGCCGTGGCCGCCAGCAGGGCGCGGCGGCCGTAGCGGTCGGCCAGCCAGCCCGAGGCCAGGATGGCGAACAGGCCGAAGACGGCGCCGATCAGTTCGATGATCAGGAAGCGGCTGGGCGCCTCGTCGGTGTAGAGGAAGACCCACGACAGCGGGAACACCGTCACCATGTGGAACATGGCGAAGCTGGCCAGGGGGGCGAAGGCGCCGATGACGATCTTGCCGCCTTCTTCGCGCACCGCCTTGCCGACAGGCGCAGGGTGCAGCTCCAGCGTCTCGAAGGCGGCCTGGAAGGTCGGCGTGACCACGATGCGCAGCCGTGCGAACAGGGCCACGACGTTGATGGCGAAGGCGACGAAGAAGGGATAGCGCCAGCCCCAGTCCATGAAGTCGGCGGCCGACAGCTTGCTCAGGAAATAGGCGAACAGGGCGCTGGCCACGATCAGGCCGATCGGGGCGCCCAGCTGCGGGACCATGGCGTACCAGCCGCGGCGCTTTTCAGGGGCGCTGACCGACAGCAGGGAGGCCATGCCGTCCCAGGCGCCGCCCAGGGCGACGCCTTGGCCGATCCGCAGGGCGATCAGCATGGCGGCCGCCCAGTGGCCGACCTGCGCATGGCTCGGCAGGAAGCCCAGGCAGACGGTGGACAGGCCCAGCAGGAACAGGGCGATGGTCAGCTTTGTGCCACGCCCGAAGCGCCGGTCGATGGCGATGAACAGGGCCGTGCCGAAGGGCCGGGCGATGAAGGCCACGGCGAAGACGGCGAAGGACAGCAACGTCCCGCCCAGCGGCCCCGCATAGGGAAACACCAGCTGCGGAAACACCACGACCGAGGCGATCGCGTAGACGAAGAAGTCGAAAAACTCGGACGTTCGGCCGATGATGACGCCGATGGCGATTTCGCCCGCGTCGATTTTGCCGTCTCGCGCGTTGATCCGGCTGGCGTCCCGTTCAAGGGGCTCTGAAGAAGGCGCGCCGCTGGCTGCGTTCATGACCATGAGGCTCCCTGCACCGGGGCGCGTACACGCCCGCGATCATAGAATGGCTAAAGCGTCCCTTTGCTCCCCTCGGATCGCAGAGGGGATAGGGCAGATTGTCCAATGTCGCACTCCGGAGGTGGGGTTTACGGGGGCAGGACGATGACCGAGCCCTTGTCTCAAACCTCGACTGGAGCCGCCGTGCGCCGACTGCGCCCCCTGTTGCTGTTGCCCCTTCTGGCTATGCTGCCGGCCTGTCAGGCCGTGGTGCTGGCGCCCGCCGGCGACATCGCCGCACAGCAGCGCGATCTGCTGGTCATGTCCGTGGTGCTGATGCTGATCATCATCATTCCGGTGATGATCCTGACCGTCTTCTTCGCCTGGAAGTATCGGGAATCGAACAAGGAAGCTCGCTACGAGCCGGACTGGGACCACTCGACCCATCTGGAGCTGGTGATCTGGGCGGCGCCGCTGCTGATCATCATCTGCCTGGGCGCCATCACCTGGGCCGGGACGCACCTGCTGGACCCGTATCGGCCGCTGGACCGCATCGCCAAAGGGCAGGCCGTGGCCGAGGAGCATCGCCCGCTCCAGGTCGAGGTGGTGGCGATGGACTGGAAATGGCTGTTCATCTACCCCGAATACGGCATCGCCACAGTGAACGAGCTGGCGGCGCCGGTCGACCGGCCGATCCGTTTCCACATCACCTCGACCGGGGTGATGAACTCCTTCTACATCCCGGCCCTGGCCGGTCAGATCTACGCCATGCCGGGCATGGAGACGAAGCTGCACGCCGTGATCAACCGCCCGGGCGAGTACGTCGGCTTCTCGGCCAACTATTCCGGCGACGGCTTCTCCAACATGCGCTTCGCCTTCCACGGGCTGGATGAAGCGGGCTTCGATCAGTGGGTCGCGGGCGTTCGCGCCGCCGGTCAGGGTCTGGACCGCGAGACCTATCTGGAGCTGGAGAAGCCCAGCGAGAAGGTCCCCGTCATCCACTACGCCTCGGTCGACGACCGCCTGTTCGACGCCGTGGTCAACATGTGCGTCGAGCCGGGCAAGATGTGCATGGGCGAGATGATGGACATCGACCGCAAGGGCGGTCTGGGCCTGACGGCGGTCAAGAACACCCTGCCGCTGGTCTATGACAAATACGCCCGTCGCGGCGACGCCGTCTTCGGCGCGGGCGAGTCCTATGTGCTGACGATCTGCACCCCGCTGGAGGCCGAGGCCGCCGCTGTCGAGGCCGCCCGTCGCCGTCAGGCCTTCGGCGAGGACATCGCCCGCGACACCCCGCTGAACCGCGTCATGGGCCAGGGGCTGGAGCGCCCCGGCCGATCCCAACCGGGCGAGCGTTTCGCCTCCCTCTTCTCCGCGCCCGCGGCGTCGCAATCCTGAGCGTCTGAACGATCATGACTGTCGAACATTCCACATCGCCGCTTCTGGGCCGGTTGAACTGGGAGTCGCTTCCGTTCCACGAGCCCATCCTGGTCGCCACCTTCGCCGTCGTCGTCATCGGCGGCCTGGGGGTGCTGGCCCTGATCACCCGCTACAAGCTGTGGGGCTATCTCTGGAAGGAGTGGTTCACGACCGTGGACCACAAGAAGATCGGGATCATGTACATGATCCTTGGGCTGATCATGTTCCTGCGCGGCTTCGCCGATGCGGTCATGATGCGCCTGCAGCAGGCCATGGCGTTCGGCGGGTCCGAGGGCTACCTCAACGCCCACCACTATGATCAGATCTTCACCGCCCACGGCGTGATCATGATCTTCTTCGTGGCCATGCCCATGATCACCGGCTTGATGAACTATCTGGTGCCGTTGCAGATCGGGGCGCGCGACGTCTCCTTCCCCTTCCTGAACAACTTCAGCTTCTGGATGACCACGATGGGGGCCGTGCTGGTCATGGCCTCGCTGTTCATCGGCGAGTTCGCCCGCACCGGCTGGCTGGCCTATCCGCCGCTGTCGGGCATCGGCTACAGCCCCGGCGTCGGCGTCGACTATTACATCTGGGCGCTGCAGATCGCGGGGGTAGGGACCACCTTATCCGGCATCAACCTGATCGCGACCATCGTGAAGATGCGCGCGCCGGGCATGGGCCTGATGAAGATGCCGGTCTTCACCTGGACCTCGCTGTGCGCCAACGTCCTGATCGTGGCGTCCTTCCCGATCCTGACGGCGACCCTGGTTCTGCTGTCGGCGGACCGCTACATCGGCACCAACTTCTTCACGAACGACTTCGGCGGCAACCCGATGATGTACGTGAACCTGATCTGGATCTGGGGCCACCCCGAGGTCTACATCCTGATCCTGCCGCTGTTCGGCGTGTTTTCCGAAGTCACCTCGACCTTCTCGGGCAAGAAGCTCTTCGGCTACACCTCGATGATCTATGCGACGGTGGTCATCACCATCCTGTCCTACCTGGTGTGGCTGCACCACTTCTTCACCATGGGCTCGGGCGCGTCCGTGAACTCCTTCTTCGGGATCACGACGATGATCATCTCGATCCCGACAGGGGCCAAGCTGTTCAACTGGCTGTTCACCATGTACCGCGGCCGCATCCGCTTCGAGCTGCCGATGATGTGGACGGTCGCCTTCATGCTGACCTTCGTGATCGGCGGGATGACGGGCGTCATGCTGGCGGTGCCGCCGGCGGACTTCGTGCTGCACAACTCCCTGTTCCTGATCGCCCACTTCCACAACGTCATCATCGGCGGGGTGCTGTTCGGCCTGTTCGCCGCCATCAACTACTGGTGGCCCAAGGCCTTCGGCTTCAAGCTGGACAAGAAGTGGGGCCTGGTCAGCTTCTGGTGCTGGGTGGTCGGCTTCTGGATGGCCTTCATGCCGCTGTACGTCCTGGGCTTCATGGGCGTGACACGGCGGATGCGGGTCTTCGACGACCCGGCCTATCAGATCTGGTTCATCATCGCGGGCGTGGGCGTGGCGATCATCGCCGTGGGCATCCTGGCCATGCTGATCCAGTTCGCCGTCAGCATCATCAACCGCGACAAGCTGCGTGATGAGGCGGGCGACCCGTGGAACGGTCGCACGCTGGAGTGGGCGACGTCGTCTCCGCCGGCTGACTACAACTTCGCCAAGACGCCGATTATTCACGACGGCGACGCCTGGTGGGACATGAAGGCGCGCGGGTATGAGCGTCCGGTCGAGGGCTTCAAGGCGATCCACATGCCCGCCAATACGGGCGCGGGATTCATCCTGTCGGCGCTGTCGCTGATCGTCGGCTTCGCCCTGATCTGGTACATCTGGTGGCTGGCGGCGGCGGGCTTCGCGGCCCTGATCGGCTACGCCATCTTCCACACCTTCAACTACAGGCGCGACTACTACATCTCGGCCGAGACGGTTCAGGCGACCGAGGATGCGCGCACCCAGGCCCTGGCGGCCGCCGCAGCGACGCAGGGGTGATCCGATGAGCCACGCACCTTCCATCCACTCCGACTACATCGACGAGGCCGGGCGGCCGATCTTCCACTCGGTCGAGGAGCCGCATCATCCCGAGGGCCACAGCACCATGCTGGGCTTCTGGATGTATCTGATGAGCGACTGCCTCATCTTCGCGATCCTGTTCGCCGTCTACGCCGTGCTGGGCGGCAACTATGCGGCCGGCCCGGCGCCCAAGGATCTGTTCGACCTGCCGCTGGTGGCGCTGAACACGTCGATGCTGCTGTTCTCGTCGATCACCTACGGCTTCGCCATGCTGGCGATGTACCGCAACAAGGTCGCGCAGACGCAAGCCTGGCTGGCGATCACCGGCCTGTTCGGCCTCTGCTTCCTGGGCATCGAGCTCTATGAGTTCGCCCACATGATCCATCTGGGCGCGACGCCGCAACGCAGCGGCTTCCTGTCGGCCTTCTTCATCCTGGTGGGCACGCACGGCCTGCACGTCACCTTCGGCTGCATCTGGTTGGTCACCCTGATGGTGCAGGTGGCGCAAAAGGGCCTGATCCCGGCCAACCGGCGCCGCCTCATGTGCCTGAGCCTGTTCTGGCACTTCCTGGACGTCATCTGGATCGGCGTCTTCACCTTCGTCTATCTGTTCGGGATGCTGCGATGAGCGCCGAAGCCCACAACGAGCACGCCGTGACTCACGAAGATCACCACGGCGACGACCATGATCATGGCACCTACAGAAGCTATCTGATCGGGTTCGGCCTGTCGGTCGTTCTGACGGCCATTCCCTTCTGGCTGGTCATGGCCGGGGTGCTGGCGCCGCAGCTGACGGGTCTCATCATCACCGGCTTCGCCGTGGTGCAGATCGTGGTGCACATGATCTTCTTCCTGCACATGAACCACCGGTCCGAGGGCGGGTGGAACATGCTGGCGCTGATCTTCACCCTGGTGATCGTCGTCATCGCCGTCGCCGGTTCGGTCTGGGTCATGTATCACCTGAACACCAACATGATGCCCGTCCACGACATGCAGGGGATGGGCTGAGCCCTTTTGCACGCGGAGACGCCGCTTGACGTCATCGTCGGCCCCTGAGCCTGCCGCCCGTCCGGCGTCACGCCGCCGGATGATCGCGGGACTGGCGGTCTTCGCCGTGCTGATCGCGGGCTTTTGCGCGTTGGGGGTCTGGCAGGTCCAGCGCCTGGCGTGGAAGCAGGAGTTGATCCGTCAGGTCGACAGCCGCATTCATGCCGATCCCGTTCCAGCGCCGGGGCCTGCAGGTTTCGACGCCGTGACGCGCGACGCGGACCAGTACCGTCGCGTCACCGCCAGCGGCCGGTTCCTGCATGACCGCGAGGCGCGGGTGAAGGCGGTGACGGACCTGGGGCCGGGCTTCTGGGTCGTCACGCCGCTGGAGGATGTGCGGGGCTTCACCGTTCTGATAAACCGGGGTTTCGTTCCGGCCGAGCGCGCCTCGCCTGAGACGCGCGCGGAAGGGCAGGTCGAGGGGCCGGTCTCTGTCACCGGCCTGCTGCGCATCAGCGAACCCAAGGGCGGCTTCCTGCGCGACAATGATCCAGCCGGCGACCGCTGGTTCTCACGCGACGTGGCGGCGATCGCCAAGGCCAAGGGGTTGGGCGGCCCCGTCGTGCCCTATTTCATAGATGCTGACTCGACGCCCAATCCCGGCGGCTGGCCGCGCGGCGGTCTGACGGTGGTGCGGTTCGCCAACAGCCATCTGGTCTACGCCCTGACCTGGTTCGGTCTGGCCTTGATGTCGGCGGGCGGCGCCGTTCTGTGGCTGCGCGACGAGCGGCGCCGCAGGGCTGGGGGACGTTGATGCAAGCTGAGGCTTTGAACCGCTTCTTCCGCACCGTTCTGGGCATGGACGCCAACGCCGAGATGCCGGTGTCGCCGGGCGCGGCCGGTCGGCGCAACATGCTGCTGCTGATCCAGCTGAGGTGGCTGGCGGTGATCGGTCAGGTGGCGACCATCGTCATCGTCCACTGGGGTCTGAAGATCAGCGTCCCGCTGGGGCCGCTGCTGCTGGCGCCGACGGCGCTGGCGGTGATGAATCTGGTCAGCGCGCCGGTGACCCTGCGGCGCAAGGTCGTCACCGACCCGGAGATCCTGCTGGCCCTGTGCGTCGACGTGGCGGCGCTGAGCTGGCTGCTCTACTTCAGCGGCGGCGCGACCAATCCCTTCGCGGCCCTTTACCTGATGCAGGTGGTGCTGGCGGCGGTGCTGCTGCGGCCGGTCTACGCCTGGGGCTTCGTGCTGGCGACGGGCGCCTGCCTGGCCTTTCTGGCGGTGTGGCGTCAGCCGCTGGACCTGCCTGCCGGAGCTGATGCGCGGTTGGGCCTGATCCAGCAGGGCGCCCTGATCAACTTCATCCTGATCGCCGTGCTGCTGGTGGCCTTCGTCACCCGCACCAGCCAGAACGTGCGCGCCCGCGACGCCTATCTGGCCGAGGCGCGGCAGCAGGCGGCGGAACAGGACCACATCGTGCGCATGGGGCTGCTGGCATCGGGCGCCGCGCATGAACTCGGCACGCCGCTAGCCTCCCTGTCTGTGATCCTCAGCGACTGGCGGCGCATGCCCGCCCTGACCGGCGACGACGACCTGCGCCACGACATCGAACAGATGCAGGCCGAGGTCGATCGCTGCAAATCCATCGTCACCAACATCCTGATGTCGGCGGGCGAGGCGCGCGGTGAAGCGCCGACCGTCACCGCCCTCAGCGGCTTCCTCGGCGAGATCATCGATGACTGGTCCGCCAATCGGCCCGCAGACGCCATGCAGGTCGCCCTCAGCGGCCCGACGCCGCGCGATCCGTCCATCATCGCCGACCCGGCCCTGAAACAGGTGTTCAGCGCCCTGCTGGACAATGCGCAGGAGGCGGGCGCGCGAAGCCTGGAGGTGCGGGCGGTGGCCGACGCCGACGGCCTGTTCATCGCCTTCGAGGACGACGGCCCAGGCTTCGCGCCCGGCATTCTGGAAAAGCTGGGCCAGCCCTATCAGTCGACCAAGGCGCGGGCAGGGGCGGGGCTGGGCCTGTTCCTGCTGGTCAATGTGGTGCGCAAACTGGGCGGCACGGTCGTCGCCGCCAACCGTCCGGGCGCGACCGGCCGCGGGGCCGTGGTGCGACTGGCCTTGCCCATCGACGCCCTGGCGCCGAAGTAAGCAGTCTGGAAAGAGGGCATGAAATGACGGACGAACCCCGCCAGTTGCTGATCGTCGAGGACGACGAGTCCTTCTCCCGCACCTTGCGGCGCTCGTTCGAGCGGCGCGGCTATCAGGTGCTGGCCGCCCACAGTCACGACCAGATGGTCGAGCTGCTTAAGACGCATCATCCCGATTATGCGGTTGTGGACCTGAAGCTGGGAACGGCCTCGGGCCTGACCTGCGTGCAGACCTTGCACGCCTTCGATCCCGACCTGGTGATCGTGGTTCTGACCGGCTTCGCCAGCATCGCCACGGCGGTCGAGGCCATCAAGCTGGGGGCCCGCCACTACCTCGCCAAGCCTGCCGGCACGGACGACATCGAGGCCGCCTTCGGTCGCGCGGCGGGCGACCCCGACGCCCCCCTGACCGCCCGCCCCACCTCGATCAAGACGCTGGAGTGGGAGCGTATTCACGAGGTTCTGGCCGAGACCGATTTCAACATCTCCGAGGCCGCACGGCGTCTGGGGATGCACCGCCGTACCCTGGCGCGGAAGCTGGAGAAGCGGCAGGTCAGCTGACCCTTCGGTTTCCGCTCATTCCTCGGCCTTCAACGCCCCCAGCACATCGTCCGTATCCTGCCCCAGCTTCGGCGGCGGGGCGTCGTATCGCACCGGCGTCTTCGACAGGCGGATGGGCGAGGCGACGGTGCGGATCGGATCGGCCAGATCGGGCCGCGTCTG
>NZ_JBKFAI010000006.1:0-160905 GCF_053345555.1 Brevundimonas sp. M1A4_2e
ACACACCGCCTTGCCGCGGGATGGAGCAGCCCGGTAGCTCGTCAGGCTCATAACCTGAAGGTCGCAGGTTCAAATCCTGCTCCCGCACCCAAGTTCAAAACCCCCGAAGCTCATGCTCCGGGGGTTTTTGCTAATCTATGCCCTCTCTCAGCCCGACAGGCTCGATCACAGGGCAGCGCCGCAGGGCTATCTGGGCGTCGGTTGAACGTCGGCTTGATTTCGACTGCGCAGAGCGACCACTCCTGGCGCTGTTGTATCGTTCGTTCTGGCGATGGGCGTGGGAGCGATCCCTGCGACGGTGTTCAACGACGACCGCGTGTAGACGGATCGAGTTCTCACGGCCGGCGGTTGGATGGATTTCGGCTTTGAGGTCGGCCAAGCGAGCGAGTTTGGGGCCCTGCCGCGTTCGACGGCTCGTCGGGCGAAGCCGGTCAGCCAGAGCGGGGCCGAGCTTTTTCAAACATCCTTGGCGCGGCGACGCTGCGACGAGTCTTGCGTTCGACCAAAAAAGCGCTGCGGTGACGCTGGACCTGGTCTGATGCGGAACATATCATGAACTTATGGCTCAGATCGATCTTCGACGAAAGCTGGCGGTTCTGGCGGACGCCGCCAAATACGACGCCTCCTGCGCCTCGTCCGGCACGACAAAGCGCAACTCCCTGGGCGGGCGCGGGATCGGCTCGACCGAGGGCATGGGCATTTGTCACGCCTATACGCCCGACGGTCGGTGCGTCAGCCTGTTGAAGATTCTGCTGACCAACTTCTGCATCTACGACTGCGCCTATTGCATCAACCGGGTGTCGTCGAATGTCGAGCGGGCGCGCTTCACGGTGCAGGAGGTCGTCGACCTGACCCTGGCCTTCTACAAGCGCAACTACATCGAAGGGTTGTTCCTATCGTCCGGCGTGATCCGCAACGGCGACTATACGATGGAGCAGCTGGTCGAGGTCGCGCGGCGCCTGCGCGAGGATCATTACTTTCGCGGCTATATCCACCTGAAGCTGATCCCAGAGGCGGACGCGCGGCTGGTGGAGCTGGCGGGCCTCTATGCCGACCGACTGTCCGCCAATATCGAGCTGCCACGCGACGAGGCCCTGGGCCGTCTAGCCCCCGAGAAGGACGCGCGGACGATCCGCAAGGCGATGGGGCAGGTGCGGCTGAAGCTGGAAGAGGCCAAGCCGGAAAAGCGGGACCGTAAGCGCCCGCCCGCCTTCGCCCCGGCCGGTCAATCGACCCAGTTGATCGTCGGCGCCGACGGCGCGCCGGACACGGAGATCATGGCCCGCAGCGCCGCCCTTTACGGCGGCTATGGCTTGCGCCGGGTCTATTATTCGGCCTTCAGCCCCATTCCCGACGGCTCGAGCCTGCTGCCCCCGACCAAGCCGCCGCTGATGCGTGAACACAGGCTCTATCAGGCCGACTGGCTGATGCGTTTCTACGGCTTCACTGCGCCCGAGATCGGGGAGGGGACCGACGAGGGCATGCTGGATCTGGCCGTCGATCCCAAGCTGGCCTGGGCGCTGCGGCGCCGCGAAGCCTTCCCTGTCGACGTGAACCGGGCGGCGCGCGAAACCCTGCTGCGGGTGCCGGGGCTCGGGGTGAAGGCGGTGGACCGCATCCTGTCCGTGCGGCGGCATCGCACTTTGCGGCTGGAGGACGTCGGTCGGCTGACGCGGTCGATCGAGGCGGTGCGGCCGTGGATCACGGCGCTGGATTGGACGCCCGGCGGTCTGACGGACGCGGCCGACCTGCGCGCGCGCCTGGCGCCGCAGCGCAAGCCCGAGCAGTTGAGCCTGTTCTGATGCGCACGGCGGTCCTGGCCGATCCGTTGGATTTCGACGGCTGGCGCAAGGCGGCGCGGCGGCTGCGGCTGGCCGACATCGAGCCGGGCCGGGTGAAGTTCGCCGTGGGCGCGACTGGGGGCGGCCTGTTCGACGAGGGCGGCGCCCTGCCTGAGGTCGAAGGCGCTTTCACCGCGCCGCGCGCGTTCTTGGAAACGGCGGCGCAACTGATCCAGCATCGGTCCGAGGATCGCTTCGACCTGATGTATCGCCTGCTGTGGCGGCTGAAGGATCAGCCGAACCTGATGGCCGTCCTGTCCGACCGGGACGTGGCCGAGGCGGCGGATCGGGTGAAGGCGGTGCGCCGCGCCGCCCACAAGATGAAGGCCTTCGTGCGCTTTCGACAGGCGCAAGACGAGGCGGGCGAGCGCTGGGTCGCGTGGTTCGAGCCCGCCCATCGGGTGCTGCAGGCGACGGCGCCCTTCTTCGCGCGCCGGTACAGCGCCATGCGGTGGTCGATCCTGACGCCGGACGGGGCGGCGCACTGGGACGGAACGCTTCTGACCTTCGGCCCGCCCGCCGATCAGTCCCAGGCGCCCGCCGAGGACGCGGTGGAGGATTTCTGGCGCACCTACTACGCCTCGACCTTCAATCCGGCGCGGCTGCGGCCTCAGGCGATGCGGTCGGAAATGCCCAAGCGTTACTGGAAGAACCTGCCCGAGGCGGCATTGATCCCGGAACTCACCGCCGCCGCGTCGGTTCGCACGGAGGCTATGGTGAACCAGGCCGCGCACACGCCCAATGACAGGTTCCAGCGCGTTCGCGCGCCGTCGGTGGATCGCGCGGCGACGGATGATCTGGTCCCCGAAGGCCTGGACGAGCTGGCGCGCGGCGTTCAGGGATGCCGCCGCTGTCCGCTGTGGCGCGACGCCACCCAGGGCGTTTGCGGCGAAGGACCGAAACGCGCGGCCTTGATGGTCGTGGGAGAACAGCCGGGCGATCAGGAAGACCTGGCCGGTCGGCCCTTCGTCGGCCCCGCCGGGCGTCTTCTGGATGCGGCGTTCCAAGAGGCGGGACTGGATCGCGGCGACCTCTACCTCACCAATGCGGTCAAGCATTTCAAGCACGAGCCGCGCGGCAAGCGTCGGCTGCACAAGACGCCCAATGCGGGGGAGGTGCAGGCCTGCCGCTGGTGGCTGGATCATGAACGGCGCCTCGTCAGGCCGGAGCTGATCCTGGCTCTGGGCGCGACGGCGGGGCTGGCGGTGCTGGGACGAAAGCCCGCCGTCCAGGCCGAACGCGGCCGCGTGCTCACGACCGAGGACGGCGCGCGGGTGCTGCTGACGGTGCACCCGTCCTACCTGCTGCGCCTGCCCGATCCGGCGTTGCGCGCCGAGGAACGAAGGCGTTTTCTGGCTGACCTGTCCGTCGCCCGAGACGCGCTTAAGAGAACGGACGCTAAACGGGCTTGAAGTTTTTGCCCGCGCCCATATCGTATACGATTGTGTTGCGGGAGAGCGATATGAGCGTGTTTGAGGCCCAGGAAACGGTCGCCTTGTCGATTGACGAGGTGTTCGCCCTGTCGCGACGGGTGCTGACGGGGGCGGGGCTGTCCGTTCCGCATGCCGAGGCGGTGGCGCGCGCCATCACGGCGGGCGAGCGGGACGAGTGCGCCTCGCACGGGCTCTATCGTCTCCCCGGCTGCGTGATGACCATTCACTCGGGCAAGATGTCGCTGGACGCCGAGCCGGTCATCACCGACGCCTCGCCCGCCCTGGTGCGCGTCGACGCCCGTTACGCCTATTCCCTGCTAGCCTTTGAACGAGCCGCCCCGCTGTTGGCGCAGAAGGCCAAGGAGGTCGGGGTGGCGGCGCTGGTCATCAACAACTGCTTCCATTTCTCTGCCCTGTGGCCCGAGATCGAACACCTGACCGGCATGGGCGTGGCGGCCCTGGCCATGACGCCGAGCCATTCGTGGGTGGCGCCGGCGGGCGGCAAGCGCGGCCTTCTGGGCACCAATCCGATCGCCTTCGGCTGGCCGCGTCCGGGGCCGCACCCCTATGTCTTCGACTTCGCCACCAGCGCCATCGCGCGCGGCGACATGGCGCTGCACGACATCGCCGGCAAGCCGATCCCCGAGGGCTGGGGCGTCGACGCCGAGGGGCGGCCGACGACCAATGCGCGCGCGGCTCTGGACGGCGCCATGCTGACCTTCGGCGGGCACAAGGGCTCGGCCCTGTCGACCATGATCGAACTGATGGCGGGCCCGTTGATCGGCGATCTGACCAGCCGCGAATCGATGGCCTTCGACGACGGCGCCAAGGCGGCGCCCATGCATGGCGAACTGATCCTGGCGTTTGATCCGGACCTGATGGGCGGCGGAGATCCCGAAGCCAACGCGGCGCGGGCCGAGGCCCTGTTCGCCGCCTTCGCCGACCAGGGCGCGCGCCTGCCGTCGCAGCGCCGGTACGAGGCCCGCGCGCGCAGCCTGGCCAACGGCGTGCGCACCCCCAAAGTCCTGTACGACCAGATCATGGCCCTTGGGTTCTGACCCGAGGCGGCCAAGCCGACCAGCAGGCGTGAGAGCGGATTTTTAAAGGTCCTCCAGGGCCTTGATCGGTCACCGCTTCCGGCTTAATCATATACCGTATACGAAATAAGCAAGCTCGGGAGGGAGCAGCACATGGCGGGAATGAAGTTGGATTGGACCGGGGTGATTCCGGCGGCCACCACGCAGTTCAATGAGAGCCTGGGGGTCGATTTCGACTCCACCCAAAAGGTTCTGGACGGCCTGATCCGTGATGGCGTCGACGCCATCATTGTCATGGGCACTGTGGGCGAGAACAACTCGCTGGAGCCAGAAGAAAAGCGCGCTGTCCTAAAGGCGGCGGTCGAGGTCGTGGACGGCCGCGTGCCGATCATCACCGGGGTCAGCGAACTGACCACGGCGCGGGCGGAGGCCTACGCCAGGGACGCCGAAGACATCGGGGTGGACGCCCTGATGGTGCTGCCGGCCATGGTCTATGTGCCGACGCCGGCGGAGCTTGAGGCGCACTTCCGCGCCGTGGCCGCCGCCAGCGGCCTGCCCAACATGCTGTACAACAACCCGCTGATGTATCGTCAGACGCTGAACAACGACGACCTGCGCCGCCTGTCGGACGTGCCGAACATCGTCGCCCTGAAGGAAAGCGCCCCGGACTCGCGCCGCATCACCGACATCTTCAACGAGCTGGGCGACCGCTACTCGGTCATGGTCGGGCTGGACGACGTGGCGCTGGAAGGCATGATCCTGGGCGCCAAGGGCTGGGTCTCGGGCCTGACCAACGCCTTCCCCGAAGAGTCGGTGGCCCTGGTCAAGGCGGTTCAGGCCGGCGACATCGCCCGCGCCCTTGAGATCTATCGCTGGTTCATGCCGCTGCTTCACCTGGATTCGGTTGCGGATCTGGTCCAGTCGATCAAACTGTCCGAGATGATCATGGGTCGCGGTCACGAACGGGTCCGCATGCCGCGCATGCCGCTGGCCGGCGCCCGCCGCGCCGAGGTCATCGCCATGGTCGAAAAGGCGGCGGAAACGCGCCCGATCGGCTCGGGCAAGGCCACCAAGATCACCTGATCGGGAGCCCAGATGCGCGACGTCTTTTTCTGCATCGACGGTCATACCGCCGGCAACCCGGTTCGCCTGGTCGCCGGCGGCGCGCCCCTGTTGTCAGGGGCCAGCATGGCCGAGCGGCGGCTCGACTTCCTGAGCCGCTACGACTGGATCCGCACCTCCTTGTGTTTCGAGCCGCGCGGCCACGACATGATGAGCGGAGGCTTCCTGTATCCGCCGACCCTGCCGGATGCGGACGCGGGCATCCTATTCATCGAGACCAGCGGCTGCCTGCCCATGTGCGGCCACGGGACGATCGGCATGATCACCTTCGGGCTGGAGCATGGCCTGATCCGGCCGCGCACGCCGGGCCGGCTGAAGATCGAGGTCCCTGCGGGCGTTCTGGACATCGCCTATGAGACTGAGGGCGATAAGGTGACCTCGGTGCGCATCCGCAACGTGCCGGCCTATCTGGCGGCGCAAGGCATCGAGATCGACGTGCCGGGCCTCGGCCCGCTCAGCGTCGATGTGTCTTACGGCGGCAACTACTACGCCATCGTCGAACCGCAGGGCGCCTACACCGGCCTGGACGACCTGGGCGCCAGCCGCATCATCGAACTGAGCGGTCTGGTGCGCGAACGGGTGCGGGCGGCCTTCCATCCGGTGCACCCGGACGAGCCTTCGATCAACGGCGTCAGCCACGTGCTGTGGGCCGACAAGCCGAAGGGCGAGGGCGCCGACGGCCGCAACGCCGTCTTCTATGGCGACAAGGCCATCGACCGCAGCCCCTGCGGCACCGGCACCTCGGCGCGGCTGGCCCATCTGCACGCCAAGGGACGGCTGAAGGTCGGCGACGCCTTCGTCCACGAAAGCTACATCTGCAGCCGGTTCATCGGCCGGGTCGAAGCTGAAACGACCGTGGGCGACCACAAGGCCATCGTGCCCTCGATCGAGGGTTCGGCGGTCGCCACAGGCTTCAACACCATCTGGATCGACCGCACGGATCCCTTCTGGGCCGGCTTCCAGGTCGTCTGAGCGACTGGCCGTCGTAATTGCGCACGGCGCACGTTATGGCTGGGCCGGGCGACCGGCCCAGCCTTTTTCGACTCGATGAACCGCATGGCCGCATCTCCGTTTGAAGTCCGCACGCTGTCCGACCGCCTGATGGAGGTCGTGCGCGACATGATCCTGTCGGGGGCGATCGCGCCTGACGTGCCGATCCGGCAGGACGCCCTGGCGGCCGACCTGAACGTCTCAAAGATCCCCCTGCGCGAGGCGCTTGTGCGGCTGGAGCAGGACGGACTTGTGGTGTCGCACCCCAACCGGGGCTTCTTCGCGCGCGGCATGAGTGCGGCCGAGGTGGAGGAGATCTTCGAACTTCGCCTCAAGCTGGAGCCGGACGCGGCGGCCGAGGCCTGCCTCGTCGCGGATGAGGCCCGGCAGGACGAGGCTCTGCAGGTGCTGGCGCAGTTGAATGCGGCGGCGGCTGGAGGGATGCCGACGGTCGGCCCTCTGAACCGCGCCTTCCACATGGCTCTGGTGCAGCCGGGCAAGCGCGCCCTGACCGCGGAAATCACCACCCGCCTCCACGTCATGGCCGACCGCTATGTGCGCAAGCATCTTGAGCACAAGGGGCGCCATCTGACGGCCGAAGCCGAACACCAGGACATCCTTCAGGCCTGGCTGGCCCGCGACGCCGATAAGGTGCGCCGTCTGGTGGCCGACCACCTGCAGCACACCCTGTCCGACCTGCGCGAGGAGTTCGCGCAGGGCGACAGGCAAGGCTGATCAATAGCCTTGCCCGCAACCTCAGCCCTGTTCGACCGGGACGGGCTGCTGACGGGCCTTCAGGGCGGTCATCAACAGATTGACGGCCGCGTAGAGCACCACCACCACCACGCCCCAGCGCAGCACCGTCAGCGGCAGGGAGGTGATGACGAAGGCGGCAAGCAGCACCGCCGGTATCCCCCCGATGGCCATCCCCAGCACCAGCCGCAGATCGATGCGTTCGCTCTTGATGAAGCGCAGGCTCGACACCGGCATCAGGAAGGCGCAGGCGCCCATCATGATCGGGAAGGCCGCCGTGGGGTTCATGCCCATCAGGCTGAGCATGATCAGCGAAGGCGCATAAAGGCCGATGCCGAAGCTCATCAGGGCGCCCATCAGCACATGGGCCAGGACGGCGATCAAGAACAGGTTGCCGTCCAGGGCGACCGCCTCTCCGCCCGCAGGCATCAGGTTCAGATTGGTCATGGCGTAAAGGGCGGCGGCGATCAGCAGGGCCGCGCCGACCACGATCTGAACCGCGCGCACCGGCAGACGCAGCACGATGGGCGCGCCGATGACAGCCCCCAGGATGGAGGCGCCGATGCAGGCGATCAGCAGCACCGGATCGACCTGGATCAGCTTCATGAAGACCAGCCCCTGCATGACCGTCGGCAGGCAGTGGCCGGCGTTCAGCACCGCCGGAAGAAAGCTGTCGGGAACGAGTTTGCGGAACCGCAGCCAGGCCGTGGTCGGCGCAAAGGAGCCGATGCCCAGCGCATCGAAGAAGTTGGCGACCGCGCCGATGGCTATGCCTTCGGCCTTGGGTTTCAACGCTCCGCGCGCCTTGGCGGTGCGGACCAGTTGGACGGCGTAAAAGGCGGCCAGCAGCGCCAGCGCCGTCAGCAGAACGGCTATAATCATGATGTTTCCCTCCCCCGAGGTCCTCGCCGCCCTTTACGAGCGATCCGAGGAATGAAAGAAAACATGACTAGAAATCAGATACAATATACATTCGAGCCATGACCTTTCTTCCGCCCAGCGCCCCGCCCATCACCGTCGCCGAACGACAGGATCGCGTCGCCGCCCTGGCCGCACGATTGAGAGCCGATGGGCTGGCGGCCCTGCTGGTCGGACCTACGGCGTCGCTGCGTTATTATACGGGACTGGACTGGCATCCGTCCGAGCGGCTGACCGGCGCGCTGATCCATGTCGACGGCCGGGTCCAGTACATCTGTCCCCGGTTTGAGCTGGACAAGGTGGCCGGGCTGACGGCGGGCGCCGTCGCGGGCGACATCCTGACCTGGGAAGAGGAAGAAAGCCCCTACGCCCTGGCGGCGGCCAGCCTTCCCGAGGCCGGCGTGCTGGCGATTGACGATCAGGCGGCGGCCTTCATCTGGCTGGGCCTCAGCCGCGTTCTGGGCGCCGATCGCGTCACGGACGGCGGCCCGCTGATCGTCGCCCAGCGCAGCATCAAATCGGCGGCCGAGATCGCCCTTCTGACCCGCGCCAAGGCCATCACTCTGGAGGTCCAGCGCCGCACCCGTCACTGGCTGAAAGCGGGCGTCCTCACCTCCCAGGTCAAGGCCTTCATCGACGCCGAGCACCGCGCCCTTGGCGGCGAGGGCGGGTCCTGGTTCTGCCTGGTCTCCTTCGGCGACGACACCTGCCTGCCGCACGGGGGCGAGGGCGACCGCGCCCTGGGGGCGGATGATGTCGTGCTGATCGACACCGGGACCCTGGTGGACGGCTATCACTCGGACATCACGCGCACCTATGTCTTCGGCGAGCCGAGCGACGACTTCCGCCGCGTCTGGGCGCATGAGAAGGAAGCGCAGGCCCGCGCCTTCGCCGCCGCGGCCGTGGGCGCCCCCTGCGCCAGCGTCGACGCCGCCGCGCGCGACTATCTGACCGGTCTCGGCTACGGTCCCGACTACCGCCTGCCGGGCCTGCCGCACCGCACCGGCCACGGCATCGGTCTGGACATTCACGAAGCGCCCAATCTGGTGCGCAGCGATGTTACGCCGCTGGCGCCCGGCATGTGCTTCTCGAACGAGCCGATGCTGGTCATTCCCGGCCGGTATGGCGTGCGCCTCGAAGACCATTTCTACATGACCGAGGCCGGGCCGGTCTGGTTCACCGAGCCGTCGCATAGTCTGGACGACCCGTTCGGAGAGGACGCGGCGGCATGACGACAGCCCGGCGCTGGGCCGTCGTCGGCGGGGGGCTGGTGGGGGCGGCGACGGCACTTCGCCTTCAGGCGGCCGGTTTTGAGACGACGCTGATCGACCGGGGCGACTCGCGACGCGGCGCCTCCTTCGGCAACATCGGCCACATCGCCGCCGAGCAATGCGAGCCCATGCCCTCGCCTGCGACCCTCAAGGGCGCCGTGGGGCGGCTGTTCGCCTTTGGCGGGCCGCTGGACTTCCGCGCGCGCGATGCGTCCTTGTGGGGGCCGTGGGCGCTGCGGTTCCTGGCCGCGTCGCGTCCGGCGGCGGTCGCTCACGGCGCCGAGGTCCTGGCGCATCTGCTGGACGATCCGGTCGGCGCCTGGATGCGTCTGGCCGCTCTGGCCCAGGCGCCCGAGAGCCTGATCCGGGCGACGGGCCACTCGGTGGTCTGGTCCACGCCCGAAGCGGCCCGGCGCGGGCTGGCCGGTTGGAGCGCCGCGCGCACCGGCGGGGCGCGCTTCCGCGTGATGGAGGCGGATGAACTGGCCGCCTATGACCCCGTCCTGCGTCAGCGTCCAGCGGGCGGAATCCGGTTCACCGGCACGGGTCAGGTCAGCGAGCCGCAGGCGGTGCGCGACGCCCTACTGGCCGCCTTCGCCGCCAAAGGCGGGCAGACGGTTCACGCCGATGCCGCCGCCATCCGGCCCGTGGCCGACGCCGCCGAGGTCGCCCTGTCGGACGGAACAGTCATCGACGCCGATCGCGTCGTGGTCGCGGCCGGGGCCTGGTCGGAGCGCCTGATGCGGCCTCTGGGCGTGCGCGCGCCTCTGATCGGCGAGCGGGGCTATTCGGTGCAGTCGGCCCAGCATGACTGGCCCGAAGATCTGCCTCTGACCGTGTTCGAGGACCGCGCCCTGGCGGTCGCTCGTTTCGACGGGGGCCTGCGCGCCTCCAGCCACGTCGAGTTCGGCGCCGCGTCTGCTCGGCCCGATCCGCGTAAGTGGCGCAGCATCGAGGCGCATCTGCGCGACCTGGGCGTGGCCTTCTCGGCCCAGCCTGACCGGTGGTGCGGCCCTCGGCCGACCCTGCCGGACTATCTGCCCGCCATCGGACGGCTGAACGCTCACCCTCAGGTGCACTACGCCTTCGGTCACCAGCATCTGGGCCTCACGACGGCGGCGCGAACGGCGGAGATCATCGAGCAGATGGCGCTGGGCCGGCCCGCGCCTGCCTGGACCAAGGCTCTTAAGATCGAGCGCTTCGGCTGAGATTCCGGGGGCGCCGATGGCGCGGCGAAGGGGCGAGACCGGGCCGTAGCGTACAGCCCCGCCGGCGTTCGTCGCCCTGGCTCGAGCCTGTTCCTGGTTGAGGCGACCCACGGCTCAAACTTGCCGTGAGGTCGCGGCGCTGCGGCAAGGCGATGGCCGAACCGCTCCTGCTACGGTCACAATCGCGCCAACTCGTCGCTTTGACGCAAGGGCGTCATTTCCCTTAGGAAAAAGTCTGGCAAAACGAAAAGGCGCGATCCGCAGTCTTTCGGGCGCCGTCCCACAACCTATCGGAGATGATCGACACGCCCGTGCCAGCCAGCTTCCTCCTGCTCGTCATTCTCGTCCTGCCCTTCATCGGGGCCATGATCGCCTCGGGGCTGCCGCGTCACGCGCGGACCTCTGCGGCCATTCTGTCGTGGATCATCGCCCTGATCAGCGTCGGCTGTCTGGCGGTGCTCTGGCCGCGGTTCCAGGACGGGGAGGTGTTGAAGCTGACGCTGGCGTGGCTGCCGTCCCTGGGGGTGAACCTTACGATTCGCCTGGACGGCCTGTCATGGGTGTTCAGCGCCCTGATCCTGGGGATCGGCGCGCTCGTGGTGCTTTATGCGCGCTACTACATGTCGCCGAAGGACCCGGTGCCGCGCTTCTTCTCCTTCCTGCTGGCCTTCATGGGCGCGATGCAGGGCGTGGTGCTGTCGGGCAATCTGATTCAGCTGGTGGTGTTCTGGGAGCTGACCAGCCTCTTTTCCTTCCTGTTGATCGGCTACTGGCACCAGAATGCCTCGGCGCGCGAGGGCGCCCGGATGGCGCTGACCATCACGGCCACCGGCGGGGTGGCCCTGCTGGTCGGCATGATCCTGATCGGCCGCATCGTCGGCAGCTATGAGCTGGACGCCGTCATCGCCGCGCGCGACGTCATCCTGGCCAGTCCGATCTACCCGGTCGCCCTGGGGTTGATCCTGATCGGGGCCCTGACCAAGAGCGCCCAGTTCCCGTTCCACATCTGGCTGCCGCGCGCGATGGCGGCCCCGACGCCGGTCAGCGCCTATCTGCACTCGGCGACGATGGTGAAGGCGGGCGTCTTCCTGCTGATGCGGTTCTGGCCCGTCTTCGGCGAGACCGAGATGTGGTATTTCGTGGTCGGCGGCCTGGGCCTGACGACCCTGCTGGTCGGCGCCTGGTGCGCCATTTTCCAGCACGACCTGAAGGGCCTGCTGGCCTATTCGACCATCAGCCACCTGGGCCTGATCTGCCTGCTGCTGGGCCTGGGATCGGACCTGGGCGCCATCGCGGCCATCTTTCACACCATCAACCACGCCACCTTCAAGGCCTCGCTGTTCATGGCGGCGGGCATCATCGACCACGAGGCCGGGTCGCGCGACATGCGCAAGCTCAGCGGTCTGATCCGCTTCATGCCGATCACCGCCACCCTGGCCATGGTCGCCGCCGCCGCCATGGCGGGCGTGCCCCTGCTGAACGGTTTCCTGTCCAAGGAGATGTTCCTGGCCGAGGCCCTGGCCAGCACCCAGACCTCGGCGCTGAACCAGGCCCTGCCGGTGCTGGCGACCCTGGCGAGCGCCTTCAGCGTCTTGTATTCGCTGCGCTTCATCCACACGACCTTCTTCGGGCCGCCGTCGACTGAGCTGGACCGCGTCCCGCACGAGCCGCCCGGCTGGATGCGGCGTCCGGTCGAGGTGCTGGTGGCCCTGTGTCTGCTGGTCGGGGTCTTCCCGGCGGTCACCGTCGGCCCCTTCCTGCGCAGCGCGGCCGTGACCATGCTCGGCTTCGACCTGCCCTATTACAGCCTGGCCCTGTGGCACGGCTTCAACCTGCCGCTGCTGCTCAGCGTCATCGCCATGGCGGGCGGCATCGGCCTCTATGTCGTCTTCGGCAAGGCGCTGAACGCCAATCCGCGCGGCGGTCCCTGGGGCATGAAGCGGCTGAACGGCGGCTATCTGTTCGAGCGCTCCCAGGTCATGTTGATGGACCTGTCGCAATGGATCGTGCGCCACCTGGGCGCGCAGCGCCTGCAGCCGCAGCTGCGCCTGATCCTGCTGACGGCCTTGCTGTCGGGTGCCGTGGCGGCGGCGGGCGGCTTCGTGTTGACCTGGCCCGAGTTCCGCGTGCCCCAAGCGCACAACCTGGCCTTCGCCGCCCTGTGGCTGGCGGGGGGCGCCTGCGCCCTGGCCGCCGCCTGGCAGGCCAAATACCATCGCTTGGCGGCCGTCATCCTGATGGGCGGGGCGGGGCTGGCCAGCTGTCTGACCTTCGTCTGGCTGTCGGCGCCGGATCTGGCCCTGACGCAGCTTGTGGTCGAGGTGGTGACGACGGTGCTGCTGCTGCTGGGCTTGCGTTGGCTGCCCAAGCGGCTGGCCGAAATCCATGTCCCTGAGTCGGAGCGGCGCCGCGCGCTTTGGCGCCGTCGTCTGGACCGGGGCATCGCCATCTTCGCCGGGGCGGGCGTGGCGCTGATCTCCTGGGCCGTCATGGTGCGCCCGCCGGTCGAGGGCGTGTCGCGCTTCTTTATCGAGAAGGCCTATGAGGAGGCCGGCGGCCGCAACGTCGTCAACGTCATTCTGGTCGACTTCCGCGCCTTCGACACCTTCGGCGAGATCACCGTCCTGGGCGTGGTCGGCTTGACGGTGCTGGCCTTGCTGCGCCGCTTCCGGCCGGCCAGCGACAGCCTGTCCCAGCCGATACAAAAGCGCGTTCAGGACGCGTCTGACCGCGCCCGCGAGGGTCGCAGCGAGGGCGACACCCTCAGCGACACCATGATGATCCCCGGCGTGGTGATGCGCTGGCTCTTCCCCTTCATCATCCTTCTGGCGGTGCACCTGTTCCTGCGCGGGCATGACCTGCCGGGCGGGGGCTTCGCGGCGGGGGTGGCGCTGTCGATCGCCTTTATCCTGCAATATATGGCGTCCGGCGCCCGCTGGGTGGAGGAACGGCTGGAGATCCGCCCGATCATCTGGATCGGCGTCGGCCTGCTGATTGCGGCGGCCAGCGGCGCCGTGGGATGGATCTTCGACCAGCCCTTCCTGACCTCCTATTTCCAATACGCCGACCTGCCGCTGCTGGGCCGCGTCCCTCTGGCCAGCGCCGTCCTGTTCGACCTGGGCGTAGTGGTCCTGGTCGTGGGCGCTACCGTGCTGATCCTGGTCGCCCTGGCGCACCAGTCGCTGCGCCGCGCGCGCATTGAGGAGGCCGAGGCCGAAGCGGACGCCGAGCAGAAGGGAGGGGCGCAATGACCCAGATCGTCCTGGCCCTGGCCATCGGCGTGCTGACCGCCTCGGGGGTGTGGCTGATGCTGCGCCCGCGCACCTTCCAGGTGATCATCGGCCTGTCGCTGGTCTCCTATGCGGTCAATCTGTTCATCTTCTCCATGGGTCGGCTGCGTTCCGGCGCGGCGGCCTTCACCCGCGAGGGCGCCGAGGACCCGGCCCTCTACGCCGATCCGACGCCCCAGGCCCTGGTGCTGACGGCCATCGTCATCAGCTTCGCCCTGACGGCCCTGTTCCTGGTGGTGCTGCTCGCCTCGCGCGGCGAGACCGGCAGCGACCATGTCGACGGCCAGGAGGCGCCCGAATGACCGATTGGCAGGAACATCTGATCATCGGGCCGATCGTGCTGCCGATGGTCATCGCGGCGGCCATGCTGCTGTTCGACGAGCGCCGCCGCCTGCTGAAGGGCGGCCTGAGCCTGTTCGCCATGGCCGCCATCCTGGCCATGGCCCTGGCCCTGCTGCACGAAAGCGCGACCGGGGCGGCGGGCGGGGGCGACACCGCCCGCGTCTACCAACTGGGCGACTGGCCGGCGCCGTTCGGCATCGTTCTGGTGGCTGATCGTCTGTCGACGCTGATGGTGGCCCTGACCAGCGTGCTGGGCGCCTGCTCCATGATCTTCGCCCTGGCGCGGTGGGACCGGGCCGGGCCCCGTTTCCACGCCCTGTTCCTGCTGCTGGTCATGGGCGTCAACGGGGCCTTCCTGACCGGCGACCTGTTCAACCTGTTTGTCTTCTTCGAGATCATGCTGGCGGCCTCCTATGGCCTGGCCCTGCATGGTTCGGGCGAGGCGCGGATCCGCGCGGGCCTGGCCTACATCGCCGTCAACCTGACGGCGTCCATGCTGTTCCTGATCGGGGTCAGCCTGATCTACGGCGTGACCGGCACCCTCAACATGGCCGATCTGGCCGTGCGTATTCCCCAGATCGCCGCGGCCGACCGCGGGCTGTTCCACGTCGGGGCGGCGATCCTGGGCGTGGCCTTCCTGACCAAGTGCGCCATGTGGCCGTTGGGCTTCTGGCTGACCACCACCTATTCGGCGGCCAGCGCGCCGGCGGCGGCCGTCTTCGCCATTCTGTCCAAGGTCGGCGCCTATGTGATCATCCGCCTCAGCTTCCTGCTGTTCGCGCCCGACAGCGGCGCCTCGGCCGGGTTCGGCCAGTTGTGGATCCTGCTGGGCGGGTTGGCGACCATCGGCTTCGGCACGGCAGGCATGATCGCGGCGCGCGACCTGTCGATCGCGGCGGCCTACGCCGTCATCGTCTCTTCGGGCACGGTGCTGGCGGCGGTCGGGACGGGCAACGCCGATGTCCTGGGCGGGGCGGTCTTCTATCTGGTCGGCTCGACCCTGGCCTGCGGCGCCCTTTTCATGCTGGCCGAGGTCCTGAACAGGGGCCAGGACCTGGGCGCCCGCTCGGGCCGCGCCGTCTTCGACGATGAATATTTCGACCCCTTTGACGACGAAGAGCGCAATGAGCCAGGTCTGGTCATTCCCGCGGCGGTGGCGGCTTTGGGCGGAGCCTTCCTGATCTCGACCCTGATGATCGCGGGCCTGCCGCCGCTGGCGGGCTTCATCGGCAAGCTGGCCATGATGGAGGCCCTGTCGGGCCTGGGCGGCTGGGCCGGCTATGGGGTGATCATAGCCCTGTCGCTCGCCTCGCTGGGCGCCCTGATCGGTCTGACGCGGCTGGGCATGGCGGCGCTGTGGGCGCGAGACGACGACGCCGAACCGGCGATCGTGGTCGGCGCCGCCGAGGGCGTGGCCATTGCGGGCCTGCTGGCGGCCTGCCTGTTTCTGGCGGTCTTCGGCGAGGCGGGCTTCGCCTATGCCGACCACACGGCCGACTGGCTGGTGCGGCCTGACGCCTATGTCCGCGCAGTGCTGGGAGGCGGCGCATGATCCGGGCGGTTCTGCCTCACCCCATACTGTCGCTGGGGCTGTTCGGGGCCTCCCTGCTGCTCAGCGGCTCGACGGCGGCGCCGTCGCTCGCCCTCGCGCTGCTGATGGCCCTGGCGGCGCCGCAGATCATGCGCGTTCTGGATGTTGAGCCGGTGCGGCTTAAAAAGCCGCTGACCCTGCTGAGCTTCGCCGCAGTCGTCGCCTGGGATATCGTTCGCTCGAACTGGGAGGTGGCTCTGGTGGTGCTGGGGCTGAACGCCTCGCGCGACAGCCGCGTCTCGGGCTTCGTCCATATTCCGCTGGAGATGCGCGACCGCTATGGCCTGGCGGTCCTGGCGGTGGTCATCACCAGCACGCCGGGCACCATCTGGGTCGAATATGAGGACGCGACCGGCGTGCTTCTGCTGCATATCCTCGATCTGCAGGACGGCGACGACTGGGCGGAGCGCATCAAGAACCGTTATGAGCGCCGCCTGATGGAGATCTTCGAATGAGCGGCGCCGTCTTCTACTGGGCGCTGGTTTTGGCGCAGTTGTTCCTGGCGGCCGCCGGCCTGATCGGCGTGTGGCGCATCGCCAAGGGCCCGCGCGCCCAGGACCGCATCCTGGGTCTCGACACGCTTTACCAGGCGGGCATGTTGTTGGTCGTCGCCTTCGGCGTGCGGACGGGCACCCAGCAGTACTTCTATGCGGCCGTAATCATTGGAATGCTGGGCTTCACCTCCTCGGTCGCCCTCGCCAAATTCCTGATGCGCGGCGAGGTGATCGAATGAGCGGTTTTCCGGCCAATGTCCCGGCCTGGGCGGCCCTGCTGGCGGCGGGCCTGGTGCTGTTCGGCGCCGGCCTGACCTTCATCGGCGCGCTTGGCCTCGTGCGGCTGCAGACCTTCTATGAGCGGGTTCACGCCCCGACCTTGGGGGCGACGCTGGGCATGTTCCTGGTCTTGTGCGGCTCGGTGATCTATTTCACGGGGGCCGAGGGGCGCTTCATGCCCGTCGAACTGCTGGCGGCGGTCTTCTTCACGGCGACGACGCCGGTGACGCTGATCATCCTGGCTCGCGCCGCCCTGTTCCGCGACCGGACGGATCGATCCGGCGACGGCGTGCGCGTGCCGCTGGAGGGCGAGTGCGCGGGCGTCGTCCGCACGCCTCCTGACCTGGTTACTGGTCCTCGTCGAAGCGACGCGCCACAAGATCGATGAGAGCCGCCACGGCCTGGGGCGCGTCGCGCCCTTCGGCCTTCACCTCGACATCGCAGCCGATCCCGGCGCCGAGCATCAGCAGGCCCATGATCGAGCGCGCGTCCACGCTAACCCCGTCGCGCGTGACGTGAATCTCGGATTCGAACTCCGAGGCCAGTTTGACGAACTTGGCCGAGGCGCGAGCATGCAGGCCGCGCTGATTGCAGATGTTCAGGGTCGCCGTGGCGATGGCGGCTGGATCGGCGGCGTCGCTCATTTTTCGCCCGCCAGCACCCAGGAAGCGACCGAGATGTATTTGCGCCCGGCGTCCTGAGCATGGGCCACGCAGGCCTCCAGGCTTTCGCGGCCGCGCACGCTGGCCAGCTTGATCAGCATGGGCAGGTTCAGCCCGGCGATCACCTCGGCGCCGGTCTGTTCCATGACCGAGATGGCCAGATTGGACGGGGTGCCGCCGAACATGTCGGTCAGCAGGATGACGCCCTCGCCCTCATTGACGGCTGCGGCGGCGTCGACGATGTCGCGGCGGCGCCGCTCCATGTCGTCCTCGGGGCCGATGCAGATGGCGGCGACGCCGCGTTGCGGTCCCACCACATGCTCCATCGCCGACAGGAATTCAGAGGCCAGGCCCCCGTGGGTGACGATCACCAGCCCGATCATATAGGCTTCACCAAAGACATCCCCAGCCCGCCTTCGCGAGCGACAAGCCTTGTTTCATAGGGCAATCGCGGCTCGGATCAAAGAGCGGGCGGCGCCATCTCCGAAACAGCGTTAAGGGCGGCCGCCGCGACGGCCGCCGCCGAGGCCGGCCGCGGATCCAGATCGAGCTGAGGCAGGAGCACGCCCTCGATGACCCGCCATGTCGGCTGGGGCAGGCGCTCGACCGGCTCGCGCGTCAGGCGCAGGGCCAGGGCCAGCCGGGTCGAGGGGCGAAAAGGCCGGCTGACGATGCCGACGCCGCGCACCTCCATCCGCCCGGCGATGGTGTCGGGAACAGTGGCGTAAAGCGCGCCGCGACAGGCGAAGACCTCCACCCAGTCGTCGCCGACCAGCCGCCATCCGTTCTGCATCAGCCGCAGCGCCAGGTCGCTCTTGCCTGCGCCGGACGGCCCCTGGATCAGCACGCCGCGCCATCCCTTAGACGTGCGGGCGGCGACGACGCTGGCGTGGACAGGCTGGCGGGCAGGGGTCATGCGCGTTTGCCGACGGCGGGCAGGCTGACTTCAAAGCGGGCGCCCAGAACGGACCCGTCTTCGCCCTTGCGGTTTTCGGCGCGGACCCGGCCGCCGTGGGCGTCGACGATCTGGCGGACGATGGACAGGCCCAGACCCGAGTTGGCGCCGAAGGCCGTGCCCTTGGGCCGCGAGGTGTAGAAGCGCTCGAACACCGTCTCCAGGTTTTCAGCCGGGATGCCCGGGCCGTCGTCGTCGATGCGGATGCGCAGGGGCAGGTCGGCCGGGCTGTCGTCGCGATACAGGCTCACACGAACCTCGCCGCCGGCGGGGCTGAACGAGCGGGCGTTGTCGATCAGGTTGCGGAACACCTGGCCCAGAGGCACGTCGCGGCCCATGACGCGGGCGTTGTCGGTCGCCGTGACGAGCCGAACAGCCGGTTCGTCCGGCTTCCGACCGGCCTCATAGACGCCGATGATGTCGCCCAGCAGATCGTTCAGGTCGATGGCGCGCGGCCGGTCGCGCGACAGTTCGGCGTCCAGGCGCGAGGCGTTGGAGATGTCGGTGATCAACCGATCCAGACGCCGCACGTCCTGTTGCAGCAGATTGGTCAGACGCGCGCGCTGCTCGTCCGTCTTGACCAGCGGCAGGGTCTCCAGAGCCGAGCGGATCGACGTCAGCGGGTTCTTGATCTCGTGGCTGACGTCAGCCGCGAAGCGTTCGATGGCGTCCATCCGGGTCGACAGGGTGTCGGTCATCGACTCCAGGGCGCGGGCCAAATCGCCGATCTCGTCCTTGCGGTCTTCCAGATCGGGCAGGGAGATGGCGCGGGCGCGTTGCAGGCGCACCTGGTCCGCCGCCGCCGACAGCCGCATGACCGGCCGGGCCACGAACAGGTGCAGCACCAGGGACGCCAGCAGGTTCACCGCCAGGGCCACCAGGGCGAAGGGCATCAGAGCCCGCCGCTGGGCGTCCAGGGTGGCGTTGACGTCGCCGGCCTCCAGCGTCAGCACGCCCAGAACCTGTTGCACATGGCGGACGGGCAGGGAGACGGAGACGACCCGCTCGCCCTCCTCGTTACGGCGCAGGGAGGCCTGGGGCGCGCCGGTCAGAGCCCTCTCGACTTCGGCCGACAGCTCGGCGTTGGCCCGGGCCAGACGCGCCGTCTCGCGCGGCGATGGTTCGGCGGGGGCCAGAGCCGTTCCCGCGGGGTGGGCGGGCGGCAGGGGCGCGCCCGGAATGGTGTCGCTGACCCGGAAGGAGTCGGACACCTCGATCCCGTCGATGTCGAAGAGGCGGGCGCGCTGCCCGGCCGGAATGAAGTTGTCGCGCAACCACAGGGCGGCCGCCCGATCATCCAGCATGGGATAGGGGTCGCCCTGGGTGATGCCCAGTTCGCCCAGAACGTTGGCCAGAAGCTCGGCCTGAACGCCGAGGGATTCCTGACGCGCCTCGATCAGCCCTCGCCGCCATTCGTTCAGCAGCAAGGCGCCGCCGAACAGGATCAGCAGGCTGAGAAGATTGAGAGCCAGGATGAATCCGCCCAGGCGCGATCCGCCGAAGCGGAATCGGCGCCGCGCCCGGACGGTTTCAGGTTCAGCTCTCGCGGTAGCGGTATCCGACGCCATACAGGGTCTCGATAGCGTCGAACTCAGGGTCGACCATGCGGAACTTCTTTCGCATCCGTTTCACATGGCTGTCGATGGTGCGGTCGTCGACATAGACCTGATCGTCATAGGCGGCGTCCATCAGATTGTCGCGACTCTTCACGAAGCCGGGGCGCTGGGCCAGGGCCTGAAGCAGCAGGAACTCGGTGACGGTCAGCTTCACCGGCTTGCCGTCCCAGGTCGATTCGTGGCGCGCCGGGTCCATCGACAGCTTGCCGCGCTTGATCGCCTTGCCGGCTTCGGCGGCGGCCGGGTCGATGGGGTCCAGACCTTCGACGCCGGCGCGGCGCAGCAGGGCCTTCACCCGCTCGATCAGCAGGCGCTGGCTGAAGGGCTTGTGGATGTAGTCGTCGGCGCCGAGGTTGAAGCCGAGGATTTCGTCGATCTCCTCGTCCTTGGACGTCAGCATGATGACCGGCAGGCTGGAGGTCTGGCGCAGGCGGCGCAGCACTTCCATGCCGTCCATGCGCGGCATCTTCACGTCCAGGATCGCCAGGTCCGGCGGGGTGGTCTCCAGCGCTTCCAGGCCCGAGGCGCCGTCGTGATAGGCGGTCACCGTGTGGCCATGGCTTTCCAGAGCCAGGGAGACGGAGGCGACGATATTCTCGTCGTCGTCGACCAGAGTGATGTTGGCCAAGGGCTTCTCCTTAGTGCGGGC
The DNA here is from genome assembly GCF_053345555.1 of Brevundimonas sp. M1A4_2e. Classification (NCBI taxonomy): domain Bacteria; kingdom Pseudomonadati; phylum Pseudomonadota; class Alphaproteobacteria; order Caulobacterales; family Caulobacteraceae; genus Brevundimonas; species Brevundimonas sp. M1A4_2e. The sequence continues at coordinate 20,452 of NZ_JBKFAI010000006.1, forward strand.
GGGGAACGTCCGGTCCGCCGTCGTCTGCACAACGCACGGCAAGCGTAACTGTTCTACTCGATCGTGGTGACTTTACGTTCACACAAAATGGAGCGCGTCGTCGCGGCTTTCAACCGCTGGAGACGAAAGCGAAACCCGAACTTAAGCTTGGGGCCGCAGGATAAGCGTCTGTGCTTGCGAAGGGCGTCATGGCCGGACCTGTTCATTACGAAATCTACATCCGCCGCACGGCGCCGGCCGACTGGTCCCTGCATCAGGCCGTGGAGGACCGGCGTCAGGCCGTCGACGCCGCCGAGGCGCTGTTGCGCGACCGTGAGGCGGTCGCCGTGCGCGTCACCAAGGAGACGCTGGACCCCGACACGATGGAGTTCGCCAGCGTCATCATCCTGACGCGCGGCGCGCCGGAACTGTCGCGCAAGCGTCCGCCCGCCGTCGACCAGCGCGGCCCGGCCTGTCGCGGCGTCGGCGACCTGTACGCCCCCCATGCGCGCGAGACCCTTGGCCGCGTGTTGGAGGACTGGCTGAACCGGCAGGGCGCGACGGCCTTCGAACTGCTGCACCGGCCCGACCTGGCCGAGCGGCTGGAGGCCTCTGGGGTCGAGCTTCAGCACGCGATCCAGAAGGTCGCCGTGCCCGAGGCGCAGGCCATCCCGGGTCAGTCGGTGCACGACCTGATGCGCCACTATCAGCGCCTGGCCGAACAGGCGATCGAGCGGCTGCTGACCGCCGGGCGCAAGAAGCAGTTTCCCAGCTTCGAGGATCGGCCGGTCGCGGCGACGGCTCTGGCGCTTCAGGGCGCGGCGGACCGGGCCTTCGTCATGGGCGGGGCGGTGGCGGGCGCCCTGCGCGGCCTGCCGGGCGCGCGGGCGCGGGTCGAGCGGCTGATGGACATCTGCGATCAGGCCCCGGCAGAAGGCGCGCCGCGCGCCCTCGTTCTGGTGCCGGTGGAGCAGATTCTTTGCGAGCTTTTGGGGTCGCGTCACGGCCTGGCTCAGGTGCTCGGGCCGGGGCTGGATCAGGGCGCCAGCCTGGCGGCGGTGGTGCGCATGGCCGCCCCGCGCGAGGTGGACGCCGTCCTGGCGCAGGATGCGCGCCTCAGCCTGCTGGCCCCGCCGATCGAGGGGCCGGTACGGCGTCTGGGCGAGCGGCTGGCGGCGGGCGAGTTTCCCCTGCTGGCCGCCTCCCTGGCGCGCATGGTGCTGCGCGAACTGATGAGCCAGCGCCGCCTGCGCCCCGGCGACGCGGTCGGCGAGATCGAGATCCTGCGCGTCCTGGCCATGGCGCTGACGGCCACGGCGGGGCGTCTGCTGACGCTGGAAGAGGTGCAGACCGCCTTTATCGAGCGGTCCAAGGCGCTGGTCGCGGCAGACTTCGTCGCCGCCTATGTCAAGGATTGCGCCAGCGTCCTGTCCGAGGCGGAGCGGCTGACGCGCCTATGCGAAAACGTCACCGGCGGCGCCAACAAGCGGGCGGCCGCGCGCTGGCTGGACGCCTGCGTCGTCTCCCTGCGGTTTGAGACCGAAATGCGGGCCCGCACGCCCGGCGCGACGCCGCCCGGGCAGCGGCTGATGGCCCTGGCCGAGCTTCAGCGCGGCGTGCGCAAGGCCGGATTGTCCGAGCGTGAGACGCAAGGGGTGGTCGAAGCCCTCGGCGCCGTTGGCGGCGCGATCGAGGCCGACGCCCGGCTGACGGCGCAACTGGCCCGCGCGCCGGCCCCGGTCCCGCAGAAGCTGGCGGTGCTGCTGCGTCTGGCGGCGGGCGAGACGGGCCCCAGCGGGCCGGTCGCCGAGCGCGCCCGCGCCGAGGCGGTGCGCCTCATGCGCGCGCCGGACGCCCGCGCCGCCCTCAGCGCCGAGCCGCAGGCGCTTCAGGCTCTGCGCCCGCTGATGCAGGCTGCGGGGCTGGCGGCCTAAATCGACGGCTCAGTCGAAGATGTCGAAGATATCCAGACGCTTCTTCTTCTTGCGGTACTGATAGTCGTCGTCGCGGCGGCGGTCGTGGTCGTAGCGGTCGTCGCGTTGACGCGGCGGCTCGCGATAGGTCGGCTGGCCGCCCCAGGGTTGTTGGGACGGTTGCGGCGGCGGCGCATAGGCCTGGGGCGCGGGCGCGGGCGCGGCGGCGCGGCCCTCGTCGCCGGCGGCGGCCATCAGCTTCTCCAGTTCGCCGCGATCCAGCCAGACGCCGCGACAGGTCGGACACATGTCGAACTGGACGCCATGGCGGTCCAGCGTCTGCATCGGCGCATTGTCGTTCGGGCACATCAACAGGGGCATCGTCATCCTCTTTCGTCGTTAAAAGCGGTCCGACATCACGCCGCCGAAGCGCCGCCAGAGGGGCCCGTCCCGCTACCTGAAAGAGGTAGGGCGCGTCCGCGCGCGCGACAACGCGCCGCGTCGCCGCAGGCTCTGTTTCACCGGCTCAGCAGCTCTGACCCGCGGCCCAGCCCGACGACCAGGCCCACTGGAAGTTGTAGCCGCCCAGCCAGCCGGTCACGTCCGCCACTTCGCCGATGAAGAACAGGCCGGGGATGGTCTTGGCCTCCATCGTCTGTTGGTCCAGGGCGGCGGTGTCGACCCCGCCCAGCGTCACTTCGGCGGTGCGATAGCCTTCGGATCCGACCGGCTTGACCGTCCAGGCGTTGACCGCCTCGGCCAGGGCCCGCAACTTCTTGTCGCCGACTTCCGCCAGTTTGCCCGACAGGTTTTCGCGCGCGCACAGGGCCTCGGCCAGACGGCGCGGCACGACATGGCCGACGGCCGTGTGGACCGCCTGCTTGCCATTCTCGGTCTTGGCGGCCAGAATTTCAGCCGCTGCGTCGCGATCGGGGGCCAGGTCGACGGTGATCGCCTCGCCCTCGCGCCAGTAGGTGCTGATCTGCAGGATGGACGGCCCCGACAGGCCGCGATGGGTGAACAGCAGGCCTTCGCGGAAGACGGTCTCCTTGGCCGGGCGGCCGGGGCCGGCCTCCTTGGGCGCCTTGTGGCGCACCACCGCGTCGACCGACACGCCCGCCAGCGGCTTGAGCTGCTCCAGCAGGCCGGGCTCGAACGTCAGTGGAACCAGCGCGGGGCGGGTGTCGGTGACGCGCAGGCCGAAGCGCCGCGCGATCTCATAGCCCCAGCCGGTTGCCCCCATCTTGGGAATGGACTTGCCGCCGCTGGCCACGACCAGCGACGCCGCCGTCACGCGCGATCCGTCGTCCAGATCGACCTGAAACCGCTCGCCCGCGCGCTCCACCGTTTTGACGCCGACGCCCAGCGACAGGGTGACGCCCGCCGCCTTCATCTCGTCCGTCAGCATGCGGATGATCTGTTTGGCGCTGTCGTCGCAGAACAGCTGGCCCAGGGTCTTCTCGTGCCAGGCGATGCCGTGGCGGTCGACCATCTTGATGAAGTCGTGCTGGGTGAAGCGCCGCAGGGCCGACAGGGCGAAGCGCGGGTTTTCGCCCAGAAAATTGGCGCCGCTCGTCCCCAGATTGGTGAAGTTGCAGCGGCCGCCGCCCGAGATGCGGATCTTTTCGCCGGGGGCGCGGGCGTGATCGATCACGCGCACGCGACGGCCGCGCTTGCCCGCCTCGATGGCGCACATCATGCCGGCCGCGCCGGCGCCGACGATCAGGACGTCGATGTCTGAACACTTCATCGCCCCGCCCTAGCAGGGGATCGCGCGCGAAGCGACCGTCAGAGGCCCAGCATGGCTCGATAGGTCGGATGCACCTGATCGGCGTATTCCGGGTGCTTCTTCAGATAGCTGGAGAAGAAGGTGCAGGTCGGCAGGATCAGCAGACCCTTGTCTTTCAGATCGGCCAGGACGTGCTTTGCCATGCGGCTGGCGATGCCGCGCCCTTCCAGTGGGACGGGCACGAGGGTCTCGGTGATCAGCCGCCCGCCCGCGACCGGGTTGTAGATGACCACGGCGGTCTCGCCGTCGACCTCCAGCTCGTAACGCTTGGCGTCTTCGTTGTCGCGGATTTCGGGGTCCAGGCTCATGTCGTGATCCTTGCTTGAAAGCCAATGGGTTTTAGTGCGCGCCGTCCCAGTTCAGGGCCGCCTTGGCCTCGACATCCAGCGGCACGCTCAGATCGACGACAGGCAGGGCGGCGCCTTCCATGATGCGGCGGATGATGGCGATGGCGCGGTCGGCCTCGGCCTCGGGGGCCTCGAACACCAGTTCGTCGTGGACCTGCAGCAGCATGCGGGTTTGCAGACCCGCCTCGGCCAGGGCGCCGGGCATGCGGATCATGGCGCGGCGGATGATGTCGGCGGCGGCGCCCTGGATCGGGGCGTTGATGGCCGCGCGCTCGCCGAACTGGCGCTCGGCGCCGGACTTGGAGTGGATGGCCGGGATGTGGATGCGCCGCCCGAAGACGGTGGTGACGAAGCCCTGCGCCTTCACCAGCGCCTTGGTCCTGTCCATGTAGGCGCGGATGCCGGGGAAGCGCTCGAAATAGGTCTTGATGTAGGCGCCGGCCTCGCCCTGGTCGATGCCCAGCTGGGCGGCCAGGCCGAAGGCGCTGATGCCGTAGATGATGCCGAAGTTGATGGCCTTGGCCCGGCGGCGCGTCTCGCTGGGCATGCCCTCGACCGGCACGCCGAACATCTCGGACGCGGTCGCCGCATGGATGTCGAGGCCGCTCTTGAAGGCGCGCTTCAGCTCGGGGATGTCGCCGATGTGGGCCAGAAGGCGCAGCTCGATCTGGCTGTAGTCGGCGCTGATCAGCACATTGCCCGGCGAGGCGATGAAGGCCTGGCGGATCTGCCGGCCGGTCTCGGTGCGGATCGGGATGTTCTGCAGGTTGGGATCGGACGAGGCCAGGCGCCCCGTCGTCGCCGCCGCCAACTGATAGGAGGTGTGGACCCGGTTCGTCTGCGGGTCCATCGCCGCCACCAGGGCGTCGGTATAGGTGCCCTTTAGCTTGGACAGCTGGCGCCAGTCCAGGATGGTGCGGGGCAGGGCCTGCGTCTGGGCCAGCTCCTCCAGCACGCTGGCGTCGGTGCCCCACTGGCCGCTGGCGGTCTTCTTGCCGCCCGGCAGGTTCATCTCGCCGAACAGGATCTCGCCGATCTGGCGCGGGCTGCCGACGTTGAACGGGCGGCCGGCCAGTTTGTGCGCCTCTTCCTCCAGCTCGGCCATGCGCTGGCCGAAGGTCGAGGACAGGGAGCGCAGACGATCCGGATCGACGCGAACGCCGGCCCGCTCCATGTCGGCCAGAACGGCGGGCATGCCGCGCTCCAGCGTCTCATAGACGCTCGACAGCCCCTCGGCCGCCAGGCGCGGCTTCAGCAGGCGATGCAGGCGCAGGGTCACGTCGGCGTCCTCGGCGGCGTAACAGACGGCCGACTTCATCTCCACGTGCTTGAAGCTCTTCTGGCTCTTGCCGGTCCCGGCCACGCTCTTGAAGGTCATCGGCTCGTGGCCGAGGTGCAGCCGCGCCAGCTCGTCCATGCCGTGGCCGTGCAGGCCCCCCTCCAGCACGTAGGAGATCAGCATCACGTCGTCGATCGGGGCGACGCGCACGCCGCGCCGGGCCATGACGGCGAGGTCGTATTTGATGTTCTGGCCGACCTTCAGCACCGATGGGTCTTCCAGCAGCGCCTTCAGCCGGGCCAGGGCCGTCGGCTTGTCGATCTGCTGCAGGGGCGGGCGCGCGTCGCCGCCGTCGCCGAAGTCCAAGCCGCCGTCGCCGGTCGGCTCATGTTCGTGCGTCAGGGGGATGTAGCACGCGTCGTTGGGCCCCACGGCCAGAGACACCCCGCACAGTCCGGCGTGGGTCGAGGACAGGGCGTCCGTCTCGGTGTCGAAGCCGACCACGCCCGCCGCCTTGGCCCGCGCGATCCAGCGGTCGAGGTCTTCCAGCGTCTGCACGCATTCATAGCGATCATGATCGATCGCCTGGGGCTCGGCCGGGGCGGCGACTTCGGTCTGGCCATAGCGCGGCGTAGCCACCGGGACGCTTGGCTGGCGCGCGAAAGTCGAGCCTTCCTTCTGCGGCGCCTTGCCGTCGCCGACGCGGCGGGCCAGCGATCTGAACTCCATCATCTCCAGGAAGGCGGACAAGGTCTGCGGGTCCGGGTCGCGGATGACGAAGTCGTCGATCGGTTCGGGAATCGGCGCGTCGCAGGTCAGCTTGACCAGTTCGCGCGACAGGCGGATCTGATCGGCGAAGTTGATCAGGGTCTCGCGGCGCTTGGGCTGCTTGATCTCGCCGGCCCGGGCCAGGAGGGTATCGAGGTCGCCGTACTCGTGGATCAACTGGGCCGCCGTCTTGGGGCCGATGCCGGGGGCGCCGGGCACGTTGTCGACGCTGTCGCCGATCAGGGCCTGGACCTCGACCACCTTGTCGGGCGTGACGCCGAATTTTTCAAACACGGCTTCTTCGTCCAGGCGGCGATCTTTCATCGGGTCGTACATGACCACGCCGCCCCCGATCAGCTGCATCAGATCCTTGTCGGAGCTGACGATCACCGCCTCGCCGCCCGCGTCGCGCGCCTGGCAGGCGTAGGTGGCGATCAGGTCATCGGCCTCGTAGCCGGCCATCTCGACGCAGTGGACGCCGAAGGCCTTGGTGGCCTCGCGCACCAGGGGGAACTGCGGGACCAGATCCTCGGGCGCCGGGGGACGGTGGGCCTTGTATTGATCATATAGATCGTTGCGGAAGGTCTTCTCCGAATGGTCGAAGACGGCGACCAGGTGCGTCGGCCCGTCCTCGCCCTTCATGTCGCGGATCAGCTTCCACAGCATGTTGCAGTAGCCCTGCACCGCGCCCACGGGCAGGCCGTCCGACTTGCGGGTCAGCGGGGGCAGGGCGTGGTAGGCGCGGAAGATGTAGGCCGAGGCGTCGATCATCCACAGCCGCAAGGGCGGCCCGTCTTGAGTGAGGGGGCGGGCGGGGATTTCGGCGGTCGCGTCGGTCATGGCGCGAACATAGGGGGCGGAAGGCGCGGCGTCATCCGGCCTTAGCTTTCCTCCCCATGCAATGGGGAGGGGACCGCGTAGCGGTGGAGGGGCTTTGCCACAGCGTAACCAAGCAGCCCCTCCGTCACGGACGCTATCGCGTCCGCGCCACCTCCCCATTTGCATGGGGAGGAGAGCTCCCGCGCTTACGGCTGCCAGCCGCCCGGCGTTTCGGGAATGATGTCCGCGCCCTCGTCGGTGACCTCGCCGCGGGTCAGTTTGACCTCGGCCCAGGCGGCGCGCAGCAGTTCGGTCACGCCCTCGCCTGAGACGCCGGACACCAGCATCGGGCGACGGCCCGCGACCGCCTCCAGCGCCGCCGCCTTCTCCTCACGAGCCTCGGGCGTCAGGGCGTCGATCTTGTTCAGAGCCAGGATCTCGGTCTTGTCGGCCAGGCCTTCGCCATAGGCCTCCAGCTCGCCGCGGATGATGCGATAGGCCTCGACCACGTCGTCCTGCGTGCCGTCGATCAGGTGGATCAGGCTGGCCGAGCGCTCGACGTGGCCCAGGAAACGCGTGCCCAGGCCTGCGCCCTCGCTGGCGCCTTCGATCAGGCCGGGGATGTCGGCGATGACGAAGCGTTCCGACGGGCTCAGGTCCACCATGCCCAGGTTCGGCGTCAGGGTGGTGAAGGGATAGTCCGCCACCTTGGGCCGCGCCGCCGAGACGGCCGACAGGAAGGTCGACTTGCCGGCGTTGGGCAGGCCGGCCAGACCGATGTCGGCGATCAGCTTCAGCCGCAGCCAGATCCAGCGCTCCTGGCCTTCCTGGCCGGGGTTGGCGTGGCGCGGCGCCTGGTTGACCGGCCCCTTGAAGCGGGTGTTGCCCCAGCCGCCGTTGCCGCCGGACAGCAGCTTCACCTTCATGCCCGGCTCGTCCAGGTCGACGAGCACGGTCTCCTTGTCCTCGTCCAGCACCTGGGTGCCGACGGGGACGCGCAGGACCACGTCCTCGCCCTTGGCGCCGTGCATCTGGCGGCCCTGGCCGTGGTGGCCGGTCTGGGCCTTGAAATGCTGCTGGTAGCGGAAGTCGATCAGGGTGTTCAGCCCATCGGCCGCCTCGACCCAGACGTCGCCGCCCTTGCCGCCGTCGCCGCCGTCCGGGCCGCCGTTGGGAATGAACTTTTCGCGACGGAACGAGACGGAGCCCGCGCCGCCGTTGCCGGAGCGAATGTAGATCTTGGCCTGGTCGAGGAACTTCATGGGCGCCTTATGGCCTAGAAGCGCGGCGAATTACAGGCGGGTGCGATCTTAGCCGCGCGCCCAGACGCCGAAGGGGTCGCGCCACGACAGGCCCAGCGCCTTGCCGACCGCCGGATGGGTGACCTCGCCCTTCAGCACGTTCAGACCGCGGGCCAGGTGCGGATCGGCGCGCAGGGCCTCCAGTCCCCGGTCCGCCAGGGCCAGGCCATAGGGCAGGGTGGCGTTGGTGAGCGCCTCGGAACTGGTACGCGGCACGGCGCCGGGCATGTTGCCGACGCAATAGTGAATGATGTCGTCGACCACATAGGTCGGATCATCGTGGGTGGTCGGGCGCGAAGTCTCGAAACAGCCGCCCTGGTCGATGGCGACGTCGATCAGGACGCTGTCCTTCTTCATCGACGACAACTGGTCCCGGCGCACGAGGGTCGGAGCTTCTGCGCCCGGCGTCAGAACGGCGCCGATCACCACATCGGCCTTGGGCAGTTCCTCCTCGATGGCGTGCAGCGAGGAATAGCGGGTGATGACGCGCCCGCCGGTCACTTCGTCGATATGACGCATCCGGGGGATGGAGCGCTCCAGCACCACCACCTCGGCGCCCAGACCGACGGCCATGCGCGCGGCGTTCAGCCCCACGACGCCGCCGCCCAGCACCAGCACCCGCGCGGGCGCCACGCCGGGCACGCCGCAGAACAACAGCCCCATCCCGCCCTTGTGCTTCAACAGGGTCTCGGCCGCCGAAAAGACCGCGATCCGTCCGGCCACCTCGGACATGGGCGCCAGCAGAGGCAGCCCTCCATTGGCGTCCGTCACCGTCTCATAGGCGATGGCGGCGCAGCCCGAGGCCAGCAGGGCCTTCGTCTGTTCGGGATCGGGCGCCAGATGCAGATAGGCGAACAGGATGTGGTCCGGCTTCAGCAGGGGGAACTCGGCGGGCTGAAGCTCCTTGACCTTCACGATCATGTCGCTGTCGGCGAAGACGGCCGCGGCGTCGGGGGCGATGCGCGCGCCCGCCTTCTCGTAGTCGGCGTCGGTAAAGCCCGCGCCCAGACCGGCTCCGGTCTCCAGCAGGACGGTATGGCCGTGGGCGACGTATTCGCCGGCGGCGGCTGGCGTCAGGCCGACGCGATGTTCATTGGTCTTGGTTTCTCGGGGGGAGCCGACGCGCATTTTTCTTTCACTGTCCTGACCCCTGCGTGGGGCGCGCGGACGCTAAACAAGCAGGCCATGCGGTGCCAGCGAAAAATAAAACCCCGCGGACACAAATGTCCGCGGGGCGAAAACTCCGGCCCGATGAGGGCTGGAGCGCTTAGTTCTTGGCGTCGCGAGCGGCGCCTTCGACCGCCTGGCCAGCGGCCTGGGTGTCCTTGCCGACGCCCTGAATGGTGTTGCAGGCGGCGGTGGTCAAAGCAGCGGCGGCGACGGCCAGAATGATGATCTTGCGCATAGGAGGCTCCTGTTGGTTCGGGCTCCGCGCCCGTCCTCCATACAACGCTACGCTTGGGGCGGGGTTCCGCTGAGACGAAAGGCTGCGACCTCTCGCACCTGGGCTGCGTCGCGGGCTTCGGGCGTGACGAAGGTCAGCCGCGCGATTGAGCCGCCGCCCGGCGCGGGAATGATCCGGGCCTCGCCGCGTAGTTGCTTGGCGAAGGCCATCATCAGAGTGCGGCCGACGCCCGCCTCGACGGCGTCGTCCAGTCCGGGGCCGTCGTCCTCGACCTCCAGCACACTGGTGTCGCCATCGACCTTGAAGCGCACCTTCAGCTCGCCGCCGCGGCCAGCGAAGGCGTGTTTCTGGGCGTTGGACACGGCTTCGACCAGCCACAGGGCCAGGGGCGCCAACTTGTCCGGGTCGATGATCAGCGGGTCGGCTTCGATGGACGTCGTCACCAGGGGGCCGCGCACCGCTTCCCCGGCGATGAGCTGGCCGACCAGTTCGCGCAGGAAGGTGTCGGCGTCGGCCTCGCGAATGTCCTCGCTCTGGTAGAGGACGCGATAGATCTGGGCCAGGGCGGTGATGCGCTGTCGCGTGTCGCCCAGCGCCGCCCGCGCGCCCAGATCGGTCACCGCCCGTTGCTGCATGGACAGCAGGGACGAGATGATCTGCAGATTGTTTTTCACCCGGTGGTGGATTTCGCGCAGCAGGGCGTCCTTCTCCTCCAGCGCATCCAGAATATCCCGGTCGCGACGGGTGATGGTCTCGCCCAGCTGGCCCAGGGTGCGGGCCAGGGTGCGGATTTCGGCCGGGGCGTGCTCGGCCTGGACCGGGCGAATGGAGAAACGTCCTCGCGCATAGATGGCGGCCACCCGTTCCAGATAATCCAGCCAGCGCACCACGATCCGCTCGGACAGCAGCATGACGGCGGCAAAGGCGGTCAGCCACGCCGCCAGCGGCAGCAACAGGGTGCCGAACGGGTTCAGCCGCGCCCAGGACAGCAGTCCCGGCGCCGGCGCCGACAGCAGGACGAAGACATCCTGCCCAGCCAGAGGCGCGCCTCCATAGACATTGCGTCGTCCCTGGGCGTCGCGCGCTTCGAACATGACGACGGCGTCGGCGCGCGCCCGGTCCGTCCAGCCGTTCGCCTCGGCCGCGCGTTTCAGCGCGAACGGCCGCGGATCAGTGGCGATCAGAATGTTTCCGGCGCCATCCGTCAGCGCCGCCTCCGACCCGGCGGGCAAGGCGGGATCGCGGATGTCCGGCTGGAGCACGCTCAGCGGCACCGTGGCCGCCATCGCGCCTTGAAAGGCGCCCATCGGGCGTTCCCAACGGACGGCGACGATCAGGGATTCGCCGTCGGCCGAACGCTGCATCACCACGTCTTCGCCGCGCTTCAGGCGCTGGTGCCAGGTATCCGCCGACACGTTTTGTTTCGTCTGCGCCTCGCTCTCGCTGCGCGAGGCGCAGACCGGCGCGCCCGTGGCGCTGTAGCGCGCCAGGCTGGTGATCCCCTCCATCCGCGCAGCGAGGGCGGTAAGGCGAGCCTCGCAAAAGAAGCCGCCCCCTTCCGGCGTCAGAGCCTGCAGCAGCACCACGGTCGAGCTGATCCGGGCCTTGGCGTCCGAGGCGCTGCGTTCGGCCGCCAGCTGCAGGTCGAGCCGGCGCTCCTGCTCCTGCTTGCGGAACTCGGCCTCGGTCTGGATCACGCCGAGCAGCAGTATGGGCAGCAGGCCCAGGGCCATGGCCAAGCCCAGGCGGAATCGGATGCCCTGGACGCGACGGCGCCCGAGCTTGCGGCCCAGAACCCGGCCGACACGCACCGCTATTTGCGCCCGGCGCCGCTTAATCTGTCCGCGTCGGCCAGGATCGAGCGCATGGCGTCGCCCGCCGATTGGCCGTCGCGCGCATAACCGCCGCGCTCCAGCGTGGCCTGCAGGGCCTTGCGCGCGCGCGACACCCGGCTCTTCACTGTGCCGACGGCGCATTGGCAGATTTCCGCGGCTTCTTCATAGGCGAAGCCGCCCGCGCCCACCAGGATCAGGGCCTCGCGCTGTTCTTCCGGCAGCGACTTCAGCGCCTGACGCAGTTCGTCCAGCGCCACCGGCGCCTCGGGGTCGTCTACGGCGATCAAGGTGCGTTCGGCGGCTTCCTGGTCCAGCTGGGTCTGACGCCACGAGCGGCGCTTTTCAGAATAGAACTGGTTGCGCAGGATCATGAAGGTCCAGGCCTTCATGTTGGTGCCCATCTGATAGCTGGCGCGGGCGTCCCACGCTTTCATCATGGCTTCCTGAGCCAGATCGTCGGCGGCCGTCGGGTCGCCGGTCAAGGTCCGGGCGAAGGCCCGCAGATGAGGGATCAGGGTGACGAGTTCAGCTTTGAACGCGTTGTCGTCTGATGACGAGGGCCGGGCGGCGGGGGTGGTGGTGGTGGTCACTGCCCCTCCTTGGCGGATGCGCCCTGATCGGCGCGGCGAAGGATTTCCAGAAATTCGTCCGGCACGGGCTCGTTGACGACTTCGTCGAACATATGGCGCAGCTTAACGCCGATGGCCTGTTGACGCAGACGGACCTCTTCGAGATCGCGTTCGTCCGAGTTGGACCCGCTGATACGCGCGGGGGTGTCCTTAGGTTCAATCATGGAGTTTCCGGCCGCCGCCCAAGCCTTGTGAAGTCGTTCATAGAGACGCAAAACGCCGCCTCTCCAATAGAGTTCCTACGCCGTTGCTATTTTATGCTCAAGCTGGACGAAGCCCACGGAACCGTGGCGTCTCTGATACGTTAAGGTCCGTCTAAGCCCGTCTCGTCAGTGGAGGCGGGCGCAGTCGGGGATCTACATATGAGCCTTTTGGCCAGACTTGCGCCGCATCTGCCCTATGTTCGCCGTTACGCGCGCGCCCTTACCGGCGATCAAAGCACGGGCGACAACTATGTCCGCGTCGCGCTTGAAGCCCTGGCGGCGGGCGAGCGTCAGCTGCCTGCCGACATGACGCCGCGGGTGGCGCTCTACCACGTCTTCCATACCATCTGGTCGAGCACCGGGGCCCAGCTGGAAAGCGGCGGCGTCTCCGAAGCCGACGACGCTTCTCGTCGGCTGATGCGCATCGCGCCCCAGTCGCGACAAGCGTTCCTGTTGACCGCGCTGGAAGGCTTTACGCCGTCCGAGGCCGCCCAGATTTTGGCCGTCGATCCGCGCACGGTCGAGCGCCTGATCTCTGAAGCTCAGTCCGACATCGACGCCGAGTTGGCCACCGACGTATTGATCATCGAGGACGAGGCCATCATCTCGGCCGACATCGAAAGCCTGGTGAAGGAGTTGGGCCACCGGGTCACCGGCACCGCCACCACCCACGACGAGGCCGTGGACGCCGTTTCGCGTCACGCGCCGGGACTGGTTCTGGCGGATATCCAACTGGCGGACGGCTCTTCGGGCATTGACGCGGTCAAGGACATCCTGCGCAAGTTCGATGTTCCGGTCATCTTCATCACCGCCTTCCCGGAGCGGCTGCTGACCGGGGAACGGCCCGAGCCGACCTTCCTGATCACCAAGCCCTTCCAGCCGGAAACGGTGAAGGCGGCGATCAGCCAGGCGCTGTTCTTCCATCCCTCGCGCCAGAAGGCGGCCGCCTGATCCACGGCGGCGCCCCCGACGCCTTTTTAGGGGCTCCGCTGCTGCGGAGCCCCTTTTTGCTGGTGCAAGATCAGGCGGCGGGAGAGGCGTCGACCGGCGGCGGCGCCGCTTCCGGGCCGGCGCTGCGGGCGGTGCGGTCGGCATCCACGACCGGCGGCGGTTCAGGCGTCATGCTGGCCTCCTCGGAGGTTCGACGCAGGCCGGCGTTGTTGACGGCCCATATGCCCAACAGCAACACGGCGGCCGCCCCCGCCGATACGATCAGCAGCATCAGGATGCGACGCCCGCCGCGGCCCTGGCGCACATATTGGGCCTCCACGGGGTGGTGAGTCTCTACGGCGTCGGCCGAGTGCGAATGCGGGTCTTGATGGCTCATGGGCTCGCCTCCTTGTCGCGGTTTGAGAACCTGTAGGGCGAACGTCGCCGTCGCTCGGCCGTTCCTTCGACGCCGGGACGCGAGCCCGTCGCCCAGGTCGGGAACCGAGTCGCAAGTCCGTCGTTATTCGATCGCCGAGGGCTATTCCCCCGGGCCGACCTGACCGTCGGTCTTCGCCCTCGCCTCATTCTCGATGATGCGACTCCTGGCGGATCCTCAAAAAGGGTCCGCCTTCTTTTTTGCTTGGCGGGCATGCGTCTGTGTTCGGCGGCTTGCTCTGCCAGCGGGAGGCGCCACTATGGGTCCTGAAAGAAAACCCTGATGGGAGACAGACTGATGAGCTTGCGCAACCGACAGTGGATCCTGCGTCGCCGCCCGCAGGGGCTGATTCAGGATGGGGATCTGGAACTGGTCGAAAGCGTCGTGCCTGATCTGAAGGACGGAGAGGTCCTGGTCCGCACGATCTATCTTTCGATCGACCCGACGAACCGCACGTGGATGAACGATTCCGAAGGCTATCTGCCGCCGGTGGGTCTGGGCGACGTCATGCGCGGGCTGACGCTGGGGGTGGTCGAGCAGTCGCGCGGCGAGCGGTTCAAGGAAGGCGAGCTGGTCACGCCTCTGTCCGGCGCCTGGGCCGACTACGCTGTCGTGCCCGAGGCGGGGCTGCGGCCGGTCCATCGCGCGCCGGGCCTGCCGCTGACCGCCAACCTGTCCGTGCTGGGCATGACCGGGATGACGGCCTATTTCGGCGTCACCGACGTGCTGAAGGCCAAGGCGGGCGAGACCCTGGTGATCTCGGCGGCGGCCGGGGCGGTCGGCTCCATCGCCGGCCAGGTGGCCAAGCAGCGCGGCTGCCGCGTCATCGGCATCGCCGGCGGCGCCGAGAAATGCCGCTGGCTGACCGAGGAGCTCGGTTTCGACGGCGCCGTCGACTACAAGAACGAGGATGTCGGCGACGCCCTGGACCGGCTGGCTCCCGACGGCATCGACCTCAATTTCGAGAACGTCGGCGGCGACATCATGATCGCCGTGTGGAACCGGCTCAAGGTGCACGGCCGCATGGCCGTCTGCGGCCTGATCTCGGCCTATAACGCCACGCGGATGCCGCCTTCGCCCAATTTCTCGCGCATCATCACCCACCGTCTGAACGTGCAGGGCTTCCTGGTCCTCGACTACGCGCACCGCGCCAAGGAGATGATCGCCGAAATGGGGCCTTGGCTGGCCGACGGGAAAATTCAGTGGAAGGTCCACGTCGATGACGGTCTGGAAGGGGCGGTCGGCTCGCTGAATCGCTTGTTCACCGGCGACCATGACGGCAAGCTGATGGTCCGGGTGTCGGAGGAGCCGGCGGCCTGAGCGAGGAACGACCGCGCATGACCGAACCTCTGCACGTCCATTTCGAGGATCTTGAGATCGGCCAGGTCATTCCTCTGGGCGCCTGCGCCGTGGATGCGGCGGCGCTGGACCTGTTCGCCGAACGCTTCCTGCCGGGGTGGGACGTCGCCTATGGCGCGCCTGAAGCGATGGTCTACGCCCTGTGGAGCCGTCTGTCCGCCGATCGCATGGGCGGCTGGGCGGGGTCCAAGACCCTCGCGGTCGACGGGCTGCGCTTCCTGCGCAATCCCCCGGCGGGCGAACTGCTGCGCGGCCGGCTGACGGTGATGGGCAAGGATCCGGTCGGCGACGAGAAGGGCGTGGTCATCGCCCAGCAGGACATGCTGGACGAGGCCGGACGGCTGGTCTTCTCCTGCCTGACCCGCGCCCTCGTGGCCCGCCGCTAAACCCATCTCCTGACAAAAAACGCCCCGCCAGCAATCTGACGGGGCGTCTTCATTTCATTGTTCATCGGGCCGTCGCGCGAACGCGCGTCGGCCCGATTTAATCAAGCGTTGGCGGCGACCGGTTGCTGGGCGGCGCGGGTCAGGGCCATGGCGATCAGGCGGTCCCAGCCCAGCAGCGACACCAGGTGGGCGTAGATCTGGCCCAGGGCGCCGTTGTCGCGCAGTTCGGCCAGCTTCTCGACCGGCAGGGCCTTCAGCTTGTCTTCCGATACGGCGAAATATTCGGCGATCTTTTGCGGCGCGCCGGCGGTGCCGTCGGCGTTGCGCGGGGTGAAGGTGGCTTCACGCACCTCGAACAGGTCCAGTTCCGTCAGCAGGTTGATGAAGGACTCGGTGCGCACGCGCTCCTGCTCGAAGTTGTTGCAGAACTCCATGCCGAAGTTGACGTAGCCGCTGGGCTGGCCGTTTTCGAACAGCGGCGTCTCGCCGCCTTCGACCACGAAGGGAGCGGCGCGGTCGATGCACAGCACCATGCGCTTCTGCTCTTCGTCATTGGCGAAGACGAAGGGATAGCGGCGGACATAGGCCGGGATATAGGCGTCGGGCCGGAAGTCGCCGTTCTCGATGAACAGGTTCTCGCCCTGGTTCAGGCCCATGGCGGCGACGGGCTGCTTGGCGTCGCCGACGAAGATGACCGGATAGGACAGGGCGGCCGGGGCGAACTCCGTCACCGTCAGCGGCACGACGTGGGTCTGGGCCACGAAGGCGTAGGGTTTGTCCGCGGGCGTCACGCCCAGCTTGCCGTGCACGTCGGCCGACAGCGGCTCCGGCTGGGAATAGAACAGGACAGTGCCCGACAGGGGGCTGTTCGCTTGGGTGGCGTCGGTCATGAAATAGGGTCTTCTGAACAGAAAGGACGGCTCTTCTAGCCCATGCCCGAGGCCGCCGCAAACGCCGCGGTTTGGCCACAATGGCGCCTGATCGGGCCTGCGGCGCGCGGTCCCGGTTGCGGCGCGGCTCAGGACCCCCTAGCTCTAGCTCATGGGCGACGCCTGCGATCATGATCATATCGACAGCCGACCCGGCGCCGCCGAGGTCGAACGGGCGATCGCCGCCGTCGAGGCGCGGTTTTCGGCCGACGGCGACCGCATGACCGCCCCGCGGCGCCGCGTGCTTGAGCTGCTGCTGTCGGCCGCCGAGCCGGTCAAGGCCTATGACCTGATCGCCCGTTATGGCCTCGATGGTCAGGCCGCCAAGCCGCCGACCGTCTATCGCGCCCTCGAATTCCTGGAGAAGCGGGGCCTGGCCCACCGCATCGCCTCCATCAGCGCCTATGTCGCCTGCACGGCCGACGCCTGCGCGCCGGGCGGCCATGCGGCGGCCTTCCTGATCTGCGACTGCTGCGGCGCGACCGAAGAGGTGGCGGTCCCCGGCGCCGATGTGATCGCCCAGGCGGCCGCGAACGCGGGCTACGCGATCGACCGCACCACCATCGAAGGCCACGGCCGGTGCGGCGCCTGCCGCATCGCGGCCTGATCCGGATGGACGCTCTGGCCCTGTCGGCGCCGCGCCGGATCAGCGTGCCGATCGACAATCGCTGGGGCGCGGGCGACATGGCCGTGCTGGACTTCGGCGATCCCAAGCGGCCGGTCGACCTGATCTTCGTCCACGCCAACGGCTTCAACGCCCTGACCTATCGTTCCGTGCTGCAGCCCCTGTCGGGCGCGCTGCGGATCTGGGCGCCGGATCTGCGCGGTCACGGCCGGACGCGCCTGCCCGCCGTTCCCGACGGCCGCCGCAGCTGGAAGGATCATCGGGACGACCTGATCTGCCTTCTGGAGGCGATCGACGGCCCTCCTGTCGCCCTGGCCGGCCATTCCATCGGCGGGACCTGCGGCCTGATGGCCGCCGCCGAGCGCCCGGATCGGGTCTCGCGACTGTTGCTGCTGGACCCTGTCGTCTGGCGCCGCGAGATGGTGTGGGCGATGAACCTGCCGCTCGCGGGCCTGCTGTCCCAGCGCTTTCCCATCGTCGCCAACACCCTGCGCCGCCGCGCCCTGTTCGACAGCCGTGAACAGGCCATGAGCGCCTATCGCGGGCGCGGCGCCTTCAAGGGCTGGCCGGACATGATGCTGGCCGACTATCTGGCTGACGGTCTGGTCGAGACCGATTGCGGGCTGGAGCTGGCCTGCGCTCCGGCGTGGGAGGCCTCCAACTACGCCGCCCAGGCGCATGACCCCTGGCGGGCCCTGGCGAGCTATCCGGGCGCTGTGAGAATCCTCAAGGCGGAGACAGGCGCCCTGTGCGCCGTCGCCCCGTCGTCGCGCCGCCCGAATGTCGAGGTCGAGACCGTGGCGGGGGGCGGTCACCTGTTCCCCATGACCCATGCCGAGCTGACGCGCGACGCTCTGCTGGACCTGGCGGTCTGACAGCCGCGCCATTCGGTGCTAGGCCTTGGCGGCGATGACCTCCGCCGCCCTGACCTCATCCTCCGACACGGACTGGCCGCGCCTGCTGCTGGGGACGCTGATCGGCGCCGTGCTCGGTCTGCTGTTGCTCGGCGTGGTTGTGGCGGCCTGGTGGCTGGGCGTGGCGCGGCACGATCTGCAGCGCCTGACCGCGTCTCAGGGGTTGGAGGCGCGGCTGGAGCAGGCGGCGGGTCCCGCGGCCTTCGGCCTCACACCCGTCTATGTCTACGACCCGGACGGCGCGGGGTGGGACTGGCTGGCGCAGACGGCTCCGCTGTGGGAGGCGCAGGGGCATGAGATCCGCGCCATCCCGGTCGGCGCCGATGAGGCGCTGGAGAGGGATCTAGCCCGCCTGGCTCATCGCTGGGCCGAGCCGCCGCGCAGGCCCTTGATCCTGTGGCGCGAGGGCGAGGATCTGGTTCTGTGCCGTTGCGACAGCCCCCGCGCGCGAACCCAGGCGCGTCAGGCGCTCGAGGCCTCGTCGCCTGACGCAGAACCCGCGCTGACCGCCCCGGCTGCGCCGCCGACCGCGCGCCGACCGCCCCTGCCGCCGACGCCGAAATATCCGACGCTGGGCCCGCCGCCGAGGACCGAGGCGAGCGCGCCGCCGCCGCCAGCCGCCGCCGCTCCAGCGCCGCGCGCGACCCCGACGCCGCGGCTGCCGGGCGATCCGGCCCCGGCTACTGCCGCACCGGCCGCGCGGGCGACGCCGCCTGCCTCAGCCCCGGCGCCGCGCCGCGAGCGTCAGCCGCGCCGCACCGATCCGCCTGAGGCCCGCCGCGACGCCGACAGCCTGTTCTTCTAAAGGCCTAGTCCAGCCGGGCGCAGGCGTGGATCAGCCGCTCGACGTCTTCCTGGCTCTGGTACAGGCTGAAGCCGAAGCGGATGACGTCGTCGCGCACATCGGCGATGACGTTCATCTCCTGCAGGGCCGCCTTCCAGCGCGGAGCGTCGGCGTGGCGCAGGGCCAGGAAGCGGGCGCGGGGCGCCTCGCCGTGGACCGGATTCAGAATCTCGGCCTGTGACAGGCCGCCCGCTTCTGCGCCTTCAATCGCCGCCTGGAACCGCGCCTGCAGGCCGCGCGCGTGGTCGGCGATCATCGCTGTGGTCAGGCCGTGCTGGTCCAGCATCGCGCGCACGGCGTTGAAGCGGTAAAGGGCGCTGGCGTCGAAGGTGGCGCCCCAGAAGCGGCCGCCGTCGGTGCGGTACTGAACCCCGCCGGGCGGGCCTTCCAGATGGCCGAACTCGGCGAACCAGCCGGTCACGACGGGGCGCGGCCCGAAGCCGGGCGGGGCGTGCAGGAAGCAGGCGCCTTCGCCCGCCATCGCGTACTTATAGCCGCCCGCCAGATAAAAAATCTTGTCCGCCACGGCCGAAAGGTCGGTCGGCGTGGCCATGAAGCCGTGATAGCCGTCCACCACGACCCACGGCCCGGCCGGGTCGGCCAGGTCCGCCAGTTCGGCGATGCGCTCGAACAGGCCGCCGGTGCGGAAGAAGACCTGGCTGACGAAGATCAGGTCGTGCCCGCCCGCCCGCGCCGCCGCGACGAACCGCTCGGCGAAGGTCTCGAACGGGGCCAGGGGCACGCGGGTGACCACGGCCTGACCGGCCTCTTCCCAGCGTTCCGACTGGCGGCGGAAGGAGTGGAACTCGCCGTCGGTGGCCAGGATGCGCACCGGCGCCGTGTCGACCGCCGAGACGATGCGCAGCAGGATGTCATGGGTGTTCGGCGCGAAGATCAGGCTGTCGGACGAGGGCAGGCCCAGCTCGCGCGCGACGTGGCCTTGAGCCTCGGGGATGACCTCGCCGAAGATCAGGTCCCATTTGCGATCAGCGAAGCGGTTGGCCTCGGCCCAGGCCCGCACCTGGCCGTCGAAGCTGGCGTCGGGCCACAGGTGGTGGCTGTGGGCGGCGAAATGCAGGCGTTCGGGGTCGAGGCCGAGCGCGCGAGAGAACAGGGGCTTGTAGTTCATGAGGGCAGGCTAACGCGCATGGCGGCCGGCGTCACCGGGCAAAGAAAAAGGCGGGCCGCTTTCGCGAACCCGCCTCTCTCAACTCAGTCTTCGGCGCTCAAGCAGCGAGCGACCGCGTCGCGAGCGTAGCGCCGCGCGCGTCAGCGCGCCTTAAACCAAACTACCGTGGCAGTGCTTGAACTTACGGCCCGAGCCGCAGGGGCAGTCGGCGTTGCGGCTGGTGCGCTCCCAATCGGCGGGCAGGGCCTCGACCGGCAGTTTCGAACGATCATCGCCGGTCAGCATGCCTTCCGGGTTCTGGGCCATCGGGTTGGCCATTTCGTTCTCGCCGGTGCCGGGGTTCAGGTGGATTTCCTGGAACTCAGGCATTTCCATCGGCGGCGGCGCCTGGAACTGGAACTCGACCGTCATCAGCCAGCGCGTGACGTTGTGGCGCAGGTCGTGCAGCAGGGTCTCGAACAGGTTGAAGGCTTCGGTCTTGTATTCGTTCAGCGGGTCCCGCTGGCCGTAACCGCGCAGGCCGATGACGCCGCGCAGGTGGTCCAGGTGGACCAGATGCTCGCGCCACTGCATGTCGATCATCTGCAGCATGAACTGCTTTTCGAGGCCGCGCGTCTGATCGGCGCCGATCAGCTCCAGACGTTCAGCGGCGCGGGCGTCGGCGGCGACGGTGATGCGCTCTTCGATCTCTTCGTTGGAGACGCCTTCTTCGGCGGCCCAGTCATGCAGCGGCAGCTCCAGGCCCAGGGTCGAGCGGACCTTTTCGTCCAGGCCGTCGATATCCCACTGCTCGGCATAGGCCTTGGGCGGCATATAGCGTTCGACCAGGTCGTTGATCACGTCGCTGCGGAAGTCGGCGACCAGTTCCGACAGATCGGTGGAGTCCATGAACTCCTGGCGCTGTTCGAAGACGGCCTTGCGCTGATCGTTCACGACGTCGTCGTACTTCAGCACGTTCTTACGCATGTCGTAGTTGCGGGCTTCGACGCGCTTCTGGGCCGTTTCGACGGCGCGGTTCAGCCACGGATGGCTGATGGCCTCGCCTTCGGCCACGCCGAACTGGCGCATGATGGCGTCCAGGCGGTCGCCGGCGAAGATGCGCAGCAGGTCGTCTTCACACGACAGGTAGAATTTCGAGGTGCCGGGGTCGCCCTGACGGCCGGTCCGGCCGCGCAGCTGGTTGTCGATCCGGCGGCTTTCGTGGCGCTCGGTGCCCAGGACGAACAGGCCGCCGGCGGCCAGAGCCTTCTCCCTGGCGACAGCGATCTCGGCCTTGAACTCGGTTTCCTTGGCGGCCAGCGCCTCGGGCGGGACCTCCATCGCCATGTTGCGCTGTTCCTGGACCCAGCGCTGGATCCGCATGTCCAGGTTGCCGCCCAGCTGGATGTCGGTGCCGCGGCCGGCCATGTTGGTGGCGATGGTCACCGCGTGCGGCAGGCCCGCCTCGGCGACGATATAGGCTTCCTGTTCGTGCTGGCGCGCGTTCAGGACATTGTGCGGGATGCCGCGGCCGGTGACGTACTCGATGTCATAGGCCGGGTCGCCGACCTTCTGGGCTTCCTTCTCACGGCCTTCGTATTCGGGCTTCAGCTTGCGCGAAACCTCGACCTGATAGTCGTAGTCCTTCAGCAGGTCGGACAGTTCTTCGGACTTCTCGATCGACACCGTGCCGACCAGGATCGGCTGGCCGCGCACATAGCAGTCGGCGATCTGAGCGGCGATGGCGCGGTTCTTCTCTGCGAAGGTGCGGTAGACCTCGTCGTCGTAATCCTTGCGCAGGATCGGACGGTTGGTCGGCACTTCCAGGACGTCCATCTTGTAGATGTCGAGGAACTCCTGCGCCTCGGTCGCCGCCGTGCCGGTCATGCCGGACAGCTTTTCGTACAGGCGGAAGTAGTTCTGGATCGTCACCGAGGCCAGGGTCTGGTTCTCGGGCATGATCTTGACGTCTTCCTTGGCCTCGATGGCTTGGTGAAGACCTTCGGACAGGCGACGGCCGGTCATCATGCGGCCGGTGAACTCGTCGATCAGGACGATCTCGCCGTCCTTGATGATGTAGTCCTTGTCGCGCTGGTAAAGGGTGTTGGCCCGCAGGGCCTGGTTGGTGTGGTGGACCAGGCTGACGTTGGCCGGATCATACAGATCGACGGTGTCCTCGGCGAAGTGGCCGCCCTGTTCCAGCATCTGCTCCATACGCTCCGAGCCCAGCTCGGTCAGTAGGGCCTGACGCTGCTTCTCGTCGAGGTCGTAGGTGGCCTTGTCCTTGACCAGTTCCTTCACCAGGGCGTCGACGATCTTGTACAGGTCCGAGCGGTCCTCGGTCGGGCCCGAGATGATCAGCGGCGTGCGCGCCTCGTCGATCAGGATGGAGTCCACTTCGTCGACGATGGCGAAGTGGTGGCCGCGCTGCACCATCTCGCGTCGGTCGTAGACCAGATTGTCGCGCAGATAGTCGAAGCCGAACTCGTTGTTGGTGCCGTAAGTGATGTCGGCCTGATAGGCCATCTGGCGCTGACCCTGCGACAGGCCGTTGACGATCACGCCGACCTCCAGGCCCAGGAAGCGATAGACCTTGCCCATCTGCTCCGCGTCGCGGCGGGCCAGGTAGTCATTGACGGTGACGACGTGGACGCCCTTGCCCGCCAGCGCGTTCAGATAGACCGGGGCCACGGCCACCAGGGTCTTGCCTTCGCCGGTCCGCATCTCGGCGATGCCGCCTTCGTGCAGGATCATGCCGCCCGCCATCTGCACGTCGTACTGACGCTGGCCCAGCACGCGCTTGGAGGCTTCGCGCACGACGGCGAAGGCCTCGTTCTGCAGCTTGTCCAGGCTCTCGCCGGCCTCGATGCGATCCCGGAAAGTCTGCGTCATCATGCGCAGCTCGTCGTCAGAGAAGGCCTCGAACTTAGGTTCTAGGGCGTTGATCTTCTGGACCTGGGCCTGGAAGGCCTTGACCTTGCGGTCGTTGGAGGAACCGAGAAGTTTCTTGGCGAAGCCGAGCATGGGCGATCCGGGTCAGGCGGTCGAGCGGCTGAAGGCTCTGAGAAAGACAGGTTTCGCCCGGTCGGGAGGCCGCGATCACGCCAGCCCTAGGCCTTCCCTGCAGTCAGGGCGCGCGAAGGGCCGCGCATACGATCGAAAATCCCTCGACTTGGGCGCAGGCGGGACTTAAGCACCGCCCTTACCCCTGTCAACGCGAGGGCCTTTTTAAGGCGGCGCCGCGCAGGCGCGAACGGTCGCCCCGGCGACCTGTCCCCAGACCCTTGCCCGGAGCGTCCGATGCGAGCGCGGCGTCCCCTCACCAGCCTGTTTCTGGTCGCCGCCGTAGGGCTGGCGATGGGCGTGGCCGCCTGCGGGCGCGGCGGCGACGAGGCTGCGCCGGAAAAGAACGACCGGGTGGTGGCCAGGGTCAACGACCGCGCCGTCTGGGCCTCGGACGTGCGGCGCGAGGCGGTGGCGCAAGGGCTGATCGGCGAGGACGACCCGCTGGATGTCTCCTCCGAACTGTTCCGCCGGGTGATGGACGAGGTGGTGGATCAGAAGCTTCTGGCCGCCGAGGCCGAGCGTCGCGGATTGGATTCCAGCCCCGCCGCCCAGCGTCGCCTGCAGGCCGTGCGCGAACGCATCCTGGGCGACATGCTGGTGGAAAAGGTGGTCTCCGGCGCTGTTTCGGAACAGGCGGTCGAGCGCCTCTACGCCGAGCAGCAGCGTCTGGCGCGCGCCACCGAAGAGGTCCGCGTGCGCCTGATCCTTGCGCCCACCAGGGAGCAGGCCGACGCCGTTCTGGGCGTGCTGGGCCAGGGGGCGGCGTTCGAGGCCGTGGCCGCTCAACGCTCCATCGATGACGCCACCCGCTATTCCGGCGGCGATCTGGGCTATTCGACGCTCGACGTTCTGCCGGGGGCCTATGCGACGGCCCTGCAGGGCAAGACGCCGGGCCAGGTCGTCGGTCCGATCCAGACCGAGACCGGCTGGGCCGTGCTCAAGGTCGAGGATCGACGCGTGGAGACGGCGCCGACGCTGGAGCAGGCCCGTCCCCAGATCGTCCGCTATCTGACCTATGAAGGCGTGCGCCAATTGCTCGAGCAACTTCGCGGCAAGGCCGAGGTGGAAATCACCCTGAACGACGCAAAGACGCCGCCGCCCGCCGCCGCCGCGCCCGCCGATAAAGTCCCCGTTCCTCCCGCCGCCGGAAACGCCACATGAGCCAGCCGCCCAAGTCCGCCTCGACCGGCAAGAAGATCGAAACCGTCATCGAGAAGGCTCTGGACCCGTTGGCCTCGGCCCTGAAGCGCGCGGCCCAGTCGGCCGGGTCGACGCCGGCCAAGGCCTCTGCGCCCGGCAAGCCGGGACTGATGATCTCGCCGCTGGCCGTGCCCTTTCCGGCCATCGCGCCGATCGGCGGGGTCGAGATCGCGACCGCGCGCGCGGGCTTCTACAAGCATGAGCGCGACGATCTGGTGGTCTTTCACTTTCCTGAAGGCGCCTCGTGCGCGGGCGTCTTCACCCGGCACAAGGTCGGCTCGGCGCCGGTCGACTGGTGCAAGCGCCAGCTGGACGCCGACAAGGGCGGCGAAGAGGTCCGGGCCCTGATCGTCAACGCCGGTTGCGCCAACGCCTTCACCGGCAAGGCGGGCGCCGATGCCGCGCGTCGCACGGCCTCGGAGTTCGCCAAGCGCTTCGGTTGCCGCCAGCGCGACGTCATGCTGGCCTCGACCGGGGTCATCGGCGTGGTGCTGGACGACAAGAAGATCACCGCCCGCCTGCCCGAGGTTCAGGCCGGTCTGAAGGCCGACAACTGGGCCAGGGCCGGCCTGGGCATCATGACCACGGACACCTTCCCCAAGGGCTCCTACGCCGAGTGCGAGATCGAGGGCGTCAAGGTGAAGATCGCCGGCATCGCCAAGGGTTCGGGCATGATCGCGCCGGACATGGCGACCATGCTGGCCTTCATCGTCACCGACGCCGACATCGCCCCGCCGGTGCTGAAGGCCCTGCTGAACCTGCACGTCCGCACCACCTTCAATTCTGTGACGGTAGACGGCGACACCTCGACCAACGACACGGCCCTGCTGTTCGCCACGGGCGCGTCCGGCGCGCCGCGCATCGGCCGCGTCGGCGACCGCCGCCTGAAGGAGTTCTCGGCGGCGCTGGACGCCGTCATGCTCGATCTGGCTCACCAGCTGGTCAAGGACGGCGAAGGCGCGACCAAGTTCGTCAAGGTGACCGTGGACGGCGCCGCTTCGCCCGCCTCGGCGCGCAAACTGGCCAAGTCGATCGCCGACAGCCCGCTGGTCAAGACCGCCATCGCCGGCGAGGACGCCAACTGGGGCCGCATCGTCATGGCGGTGGGCAAGACCGAGGAGGCCGTCGATCGCGACCGTCTGGCCATCCGTTTCGGTCCCCACGTCGCCGCCGTCGACGGCGCGCCGTCGCCTGACTACGACGAGGCGGTCATGAGCGCCTATATGAAGAACGACGAGATCGACATCACCGTCCATGTCGGCTCGGGGCGCGCCTCGGCCACGGTGTGGACCTGCGACCTGACCAAACGGTACATCGAGATCAACGGGGACTATCGCTCGTGAGCGAGACGCTAGCCGTCCCCACCGTCCTCGTCGTCGCTGTCGCCCTGATCGATCCGGACGGCCGGGTGCTGATCGCCAAACGCCCCGAGGGCAAGCAGTTGGCGGGCCTGTGGGAATTCCCCGGCGGCAAGGTCGAGCCGGGCGAGCGGCCCGAGACGGCCCTGATCCGCGAGCTGAAGGAAGAACTGGGCATCGACGTGAAGGAGGCCTGCCTGGCCCCCTTCGTGTTTACCAGTCACGCTTACGAATCGTTTCACCTGTTGATGCCACTGTATCTGTGCCGGCGCTGGTCCGGCGTGGTCGAGGCGCGCGAGCATGCGGGCCTGGCCTGGGTGAAGCCGGACAAGCTGTCGGCCTATCCCATGCCTCCGGCCGATGAACCGCTGATCGCCTGGCTGCGCGATCTGCTCTGACAGGCCGACGACAGGGGAGGCCGGGCGTGAAGGGTTTCATCCACCGGCTGCTCCGCGATGAAGGCGGCGCCACCGCCATCGAATACGGCCTGATCTGCGGCCTGATCGGCATGGTCGTACTGGCCGCGCTCGGCGCCTTCTCCGGGCGGATGGAGGCGGTCTACGGCAAGGTCAGCCAGTTCGTGCTCGCCGCCGGCGGCTGACGCTCAGCCTTCCTCGCCGGTCTGCTCCCTGACGCCCAGCGCATCGGCCAGACGCGTCTTGGCCGAGCCGCGCTTGGCGGGCTTCTGCTGGCTCTCGTGCGGCGCCCATCCGGCCAGGTGCACCATCTCGAAGGTGGCGGGGATGCGCCCGTCGGCCTCTGCGTGGCGCTCGCCGTAGAGCTGGGCCGCTCGGGCCAGCACGGCGCGGCTCAGCGGCCGGATCGGCCCGGCCAGCACATTGGTCTCGCCCATCGCCCGCAGGTCGCGCATCAGGGCGAAGGGGTCGCCATAGCGCACGGTCACCCGGTCCACGTCCGTCACCGGCAGGGCGAACCCGGCCCGTTGCAGCAGGGCCGCCCCGTCGAAGCCGTCGGCGAAGGGCGACACGCGCGCCTGCGCCCCGCCGTTGACCTCCAGCTCCGCCTCGGTCAGCACGCCGCGCAACTCCTTCAGCGTCGCCGCCCCGAACAGGCTGGCGACGAACAGGCCGTCCGGCTTCAGCGCCCGACGGATCTGGCTCAGGGCGCCGGGCAGGTCGTTGGCCCAGTGCAGGCCCAGCAGGTTGACGATCAGATCGGCCGATCCGTCCTCAAGCCCCAGCGGCCCGGCCCCCGGCGCGGCGCGCTCGGCCGTCGAGCCGACGGCGCGGACCTCAGCCACCCGTTCGCGCGCCGGGCTGTCGGCCAGGGCGCGGGCGAAGACGCCGGGATGGGGCGACAGGTCGACGGGCGTCTGAAACTCGCGCAGGATCACCTCGAGGCTGTTCACCGCATTGTCGGCGGCGCGCAGGTGCAGGAAGTCGGCGCCCCCGAAACGTCGGGCGGCGCGGGTCAGGCGCGCGGCGCGTCGGGCGGCGTCGAAGAGGATCGGGGGACCGGAGGAAGGGGAGGGGGCGCTCATGTCGGTTCAGGATGGGGGCTGGCGAGGTCGATTGAAAGGCGTCGGGGGGCCTTTAGCATCCGGCGCGCGCGATGCGGGGCGGGGCCTGCTGGATATTTTGCTGCCGCCGCTCGCTCACGACAGCCGCGAGGCGGCGGCGTCCGCCGGCCTTTCGCCCGACGCCTGGAGCCGGGTCGCCTTTCTGGAGGCGCCGGTCTGCGACGGCTGCGGCGCCGCGTTTGAATGCGACGGCGGCGACTTCGCGGCGGATCGGTGCGCGGCCTGCCTCGCCAGCCCCTACGCCTTCGGCCGGGCGCGGGCGGCCTGCGTCTATGACGAGGCGTCGCGCGGGATCATCCTGAAATTCAAGCACGGCGACCAGCAGCAGTTCGCCCCCCTGTTCGCCCGCTGGATCAGCCGCTCGGCCGCGCCCCTGATTGAGACGGCCGACGCCGTGGTCCCCGTGCCCCTGCACCGCGCCCGCCTGCTGTCGCGTCGCTTCAATCAGGCCGCCGAGATCGCCCGGCCGCTGGCCCGCGCGGCGCGGCTCGACTACCTGCCCGACGCCCTGATCCGCGCCCTGCCGACCGCCAGCCAGGGCGGCAAGTCTGCGCGCGGGCGGCGGCTGAACGTCAAGGCGGCCTTCGCCGTGACCGAGGCCGGGCGGCGACGCATCAAGGGACGGCGCCTGCTCCTGGTCGACGACGTGCTGACGACGGGGGCCACCGCCGAGGCCTGCGCGCGGGTCCTGATGGAGGCCGGAGCGCGCGCCGTCGACCTGGCCGTCATCGCGAGGGTGAAAAACGCGCGCGAACCGCTTAAATGAAGGAAAGCCTTCCCCTCAGCCTTCAGGAGCTCCCCTTGGCCGAAGTCGTTCTCTACACCAAACCCGGCTGCCCCTACTGCATCCGCGCCATGGCCCTGCTGGACAGCAAGGGCGCGGCCTATACCAACATCGTCGCCTCCAACGACCCCGAGAAGAAGGCCGAGATGGTCCAGCGCTCGGGCGGCGCCGCCACCTTCCCGCAGATCTTCATCGACGGGAAACACGTCGGCGGCTCGGACGACATCCACGCCCTGGACCGCAAGGGCGAGCTGGACGCCTTGCTGGCGGCCTAGGTGACCGACGCGCTCGACATTGCGCTGATCCAGACGCGGACGCCGGCGACGGCGGCCGCGGGGCTGGCGCATGTCGAGCCCCTTATCCGCCAGGCCGCCGCAGGGGGCGCCCAGCTGATCCTGACGCCTGAGGGGACCAACGTCCTCGAACAGCGCCGGGCCTTCCGCGACGCCGCCCTGTCAGACGAAGGCGCCGATCCGGCTGTGCTGGGGCTGCAGGCCCTGGCCGCCGAACTGGGAGTCTGGCTTCTGGTCGGCTCGGCCATTGTCCGTTCGGGCGTGGCGGACGACCCGCGCGCCGCCAATCGCTCGCTGCTGATCGACCCCGGCGGTACGATCACTGCGCGCTACGACAAGCTGCACGTCTTCGATGTCGACCTGCCGAACGGCGAGACCTATCGCGAGAGCGCCTCGGTGCGGCCCGGCGAGGCGGCGGTGGTCGCCGATACGCCCTGGGGCGGTCTGGGCCTGACCATCTGCTACGACCTGCGTTTTCCGCACCTGTATCGCGCCCTGGCCAAGGCGGGCGCGAGCCTGATCGCCGTCCCCGCCGCCTTCACCCGCCCGACCGGCGAGGCGCACTGGGAGACGCTGCTGCGCGCCCGCGCGATCGAGACAGGGGCCTTCATCCTGGCGCCGGCCCAGGGCGGCGCGCATGAGGACGGCCGCCAGACCTGGGGCCGCTCCCTGGTCGTCGGCCCGTGGGGCGAAATCATCGCCCGGCTCGACCATGATGAGCCGGCCGTGCTTCACGCCCGGCTGGACCTTTCTGCTGTAGAGCGGGCGCGCGCCTCCGTGCCGGCCCTGCGCCACGACCGCGACTTCGACCTGCCCCTATGATCCGTTACGCCCTTTGCTGCGACCACG
Source organism: Brevundimonas sp. M1A4_2e (assembly GCF_053345555.1). Taxonomy (NCBI): domain Bacteria; kingdom Pseudomonadati; phylum Pseudomonadota; class Alphaproteobacteria; order Caulobacterales; family Caulobacteraceae; genus Brevundimonas; species Brevundimonas sp. M1A4_2e. Next base: position 49,340 of record NZ_JBKFAI010000006.1, read on the forward strand.
ACCACGGCTTCGAGGCCTGGTTCGGCTCCTCGTCCGACTACGACGATCAGGCGGCGCGCGGCCTGGTCGAATGCCCCTTCTGCGGCTCGACAGCGGTGCGCAAGCAGGTGATGGCCCCGGCCGTCTCGGGCACGAAGAAGACCGCGCCGTCGCCCGACGCCCTGAAACCTGAAGCTCTGAAGCAGATGCAGTCGATGATGATGCAGGCGGCGCAGCAGGTGCGCGCCCACGTCGAGCAGAACTTCGACTACGTCGGCGACGCCTTCGCCCGCGAGGCCCGCGACATCCACGAAGGCCGCAGCGAAAAACGCGAGATCTACGGCGAGGCCACCCCCGCCGAGATCAAGAAGCTCAAGGACGACGGCGTGCCCTGCGCCCCCCTGCCCAGCTTGCCGCCCGACCCCAAGAAGGCGAATTAGTCGCAGTCTTTCGCTCGCGACGCACGGTGCACGGTCGCCTATGTCGGGCGCGGAGGGATTTGACGTTAACGGATGAATGGAGCGTGCAATGGCGATTCAACAGGGCGAAGCTGAACGCCCGCTGTCCGAACTGAACTGGCGGGCCATGACGCCGGACGACCTCGACGGCGTGGTCGCGGTGGCCCAACTGTCTTTCCCCGATCATCCCGAAGAGCGCGCCTGTTTCGCCAACCGGCTGGAGCTCTATCCTCAGGGCTGCTTCGTTCTGGCGGCGCAGGACGGAGCGATCACGGGTTATCTGGTCGCCTATCCGTGGAGGCTGAATGCGGCCCCGGCGCTCAACGTGCTGATCGACGCCATCCCGGCCGAGGCGGAGGTGGTCTATCTGCACGATCTGGCCCTGCACCCCGATACGCGCGGCGGCGGCCACACCCGCCCCATCATCGAGCGTCTGGCCGATCAGGCCCGGGCGGACGGCTGGCCGTCGGTGGCGCTGGTCGCGGTCAACGACGCATCAAGCTTCTGGTCGCGCAACGGTTTCGAGATCCAGAACCCGCCCGGCATGGCCGAGAAGCTGGCCAGCTACGGCGACGACGCCCGCTACATGGTCCGGCCGCTCTGAGCGGTCAGGCGTCCCGCGTCGCCATCATCATATAGTTGACGCCCGCGTCATCGCCCTCGCTCCAGCGGTCGCTCAGCGGGTCGTAGGCCAGGCCGTAGGGGCCGGTGACGCTCAGGGGCTCCCCGTCCAGCATGGCGCGCAGTTCTTCGGGCTTGAGGAACTGGCGCCAGTCGTGGGTGCCCGCCGGCACCCAGCGCAGCACATATTCGGCCGCGACCTTGCCCAGCAGCAGCCCCTTCAGCGTGCGGTTCAGGGTGGCGACGATCATCAGGCCGCCGGGCTTGATCAGCTTTGAGCAGGCGCGGATGAAGCTTTCCGGGTCGGCGACGTGCTCGATCACCTCCATCGTCAGCACCACGTCGAACGGCCCGGCCCCCGCTTCGACCATCTGCTCCACCGTGGCGGCGCGATAGGCGATGTCCAGCCCGACCTGCTCGGCGTGGGCGCGGGCGGTGCCGATGTTCTCGGACGAGGCGTCGATGGCGGTGACGTCAAAGCCCAGGCGCCGCATCGGCTCGGCGATCAGCCCGCCGCCGCAGCCGATGTCGATCAGGCTGAGGCCGTCGAACGGCGCGCGCGCCTTTACGTCGCGCTGGAAATGCTCGGCCGCCCGGTCGCGCACGAATTTCAGCCGCGCCGGATTGAAGCGATGCAGGGGCGCGAAAGGGCCTTTGGGGTCCCACCACTGCGCCGCCTGGGCCGAAAAGCGCGCCACATCGGCAGGATCAATGCTCGGCCCTTCGGCACGATCGGTAGCAAAGGGTGAAAAACCCTCATCGCTTTGGGGTTTGCGCGGATCAAGGCTGTCGTTAGAAGCGGGCATGGGCTCAGGCATGGACCGCCTTCGCCCGCCATGCAAGCAGGGGGATCAGGCGCAGGGATGACGCGGGCCGACACGAACCGGTTGGTGATGAAGTTCGGCGGCACCTCCATGGCCGACCTCGAACGCATCCGTCGCGCGGCGCGCATCGTCGCCGCCGAGGCCTCCAGAGGCAAGGGCGTGGCGGTGGTCGTCTCGGCCATGGCGGGCAAGACCAATGAGCTGGTCGCCTGGACCGACGGCGTCGGCGCCGCCGCGCCGGGCCTGTACGCCGACAGCGCCCTGTCGGACGACGAATACGACGTAGTGGTCGCCTCGGGCGAGCAGGTGACCTCGGGCCTTCTGGCCCTGACCCTGCGCAACATGGGCTTCAAGGCCCGCAGCTGGATGGGCTGGCAGATTCCGATCCTGACCGACGACGCCCACGGCCGCGCCCGCATCGAGGAGGTGCCGGGCGACGTGCTGGGCGCCGCCGTCGACGCGGGCGAGATCGCCATCGTGCCGGGCTTCCAGGGCGTGACCCGCGACGGGCGCATCACCACCCTGGGCCGGGGCGGCTCGGACACCTCGGCGGTGGCGGTGGCGGCGGCGCTCGGCGCGCCGTGCGACATCTATACCGACGTGGACGGCGTCTATACGACCGACCCGCGCATCCAGAGCCGCGCCCGGCGCCTGGAGAAGGTGTCCTACGAAGAAATGCTGGAGATGGCGTCGCTGGGCGCCAAGGTGCTGCAGACCCGCTCGGTCGAGCTGGCCATGCACAAGCGCGTGCCGGTGCGCGTCCTGTCCAGCTTTATCGAACCGGATGAAAACGGAAACCTGCCGCAACACGCCGGCACCCTGATTTGCGACGAGGATGAGATCGTGGAAAAGCGCATCGTTTCCGGCGTGACCATGAGCCGGGACGAAGCCCGGATCACGCTTTTGGGCCTGTCGGACCGGACGGACGCCCCGGCCGACGTCTTCACCCGCCTGGCCGAGGCCGAGGTCAATGTCGACATGATCGTGCAGAGCCAGGCCCGCACCGAAGGGGCGGTCAATCTGACCTTCACGACCGGCCGCCGCGACGCGCGCCGCGCGGCCGACCTGATGATGGCGGCCAAGGCCGATATCGGCTTTGAGGAGCTGCGGGTCGACGACGACGTGGCCAAGGTCTCGGTGATCGGCGTCGGCATGAGAAGCCACGCGGGCGTGGCCCAGACCATGTTCCGCGCCCTGGCCGACAAGGGCGTGAAGTTCCAGGCTATCTCGACCTCTGAAATCAAGATCAGCGTTCTGATCGATTCGGATTATGCAGAGCTGGCGGTGCGTGCGCTGCACGCGGCCTACGGACTGGACGCGGAAAGCTAGGATAACGGACGCGCCGCCCTATCTGAACGGATCGGACGGTTAGGCGGGAGAGACCATGGTCAAGGGCGCAGCAGTGACGGCGAGGGGGCCACGCCTCCTGTTGCGCCAGATCCGCGAGGCCCTGGCCGGGCCGGGGGGCGGCGCGCCGGCCCAGACCCGGCTGAACATGGTGGTGCGGATCATCGCCCGCTCGATGGTGGCCGAGGTCTGCTCCATCTATCTGCGGCGCGCCTCGGGCGAGCTGGAGCTGTTCGCCACCGAGGGGCTGAACCCCGAGGCTGTCCATAACACCCGCCTGCGCCCCGGCGAGGGTCTGGTCGGCGAGGTGGCCCGCACGGCCGAACCGCTGAGCCTGTCGGACGCCCAGTCGCACCCCAGCTTCTCCTACCGGCCGGAAACGGGCGAAGACCCCTATCACGCCTTCCTCGGCGCGCCCCTGCTGCGCGGCGGCCGGGCCATCGGCGTTCTGGTCGTCCAGAACCGCGCCGCTCGTCGCTATGACGAGGAAGAGATCGAGGACATCCAGACCATCGCCATGGTCCTGGCCGAGACGGTGGCCTCGGGCGAGCTGCTGGCGCTGGAGGAGTTGCGCGACGTCGAGGTGGCGCCCCATCGGCCCGAACGGCTGCGGGGACAGAAGTTCGCCGAAGGCCTGTCGTTCGGTCGGGCGGTGCTGCACGAGGCGCCGATCGCGCCCGAACAGCTTCTGGCCGACGACCCGGTCGCCGAGGAGGTCCGCCTGAAGGCGGCGCTGGACGGTCTGCGCACCAGCATCGACGCCCTGCTGGAAGGCAGTCAGGGCAAGCTGGGCGGCACCCCCTATGAGGTGCTGGAGACCTATCGCATGTTCGCCGACGACCGGGGCTGGAACCGGTCGCTGGAGGAGGCGGTGCGCTCTGGCCTGACGGCCGAGGCCGCCGTCGACCGCGTCCGCAACGAGCACCGCGCCCGCTTCGCCAACGCCCGCGATCCCTACATCCGCGAGCGGCTGCACGACTTCGAGGACGTGGCCAACCGCCTGCTGCGTCTGATGGCGGGCGACCATCCGGGCCAGCGCGACCTGCCCGACGACGCGATCCTGGTGGCCAAGAATCTGGGTCCGGCGGACCTGCTGGAATATCCGCGCCACAAGCTGCGCGGCCTGCTGCTGGAAGAGGGCTCCGCCGCTGCCCACGCGGCCATTGTCGCGCGCGCCCTGCAGATCCCTTGCGTCGGCCGCCTTCAGGGCCTGCGCGACCGCCTGACCGAGGGCGATCAGGTGATCGTCGACGGCGAAACGGGCGAGGCCTATCTGCGGCCGCGTCCGGACATGCTGGCGGCGGTCGAGAGCCGCATGGCCGTGCGCGCCCAGCAGCGCGCCGAGTTCGACCAACTGCGCGACACCCCCGCCGTCACCAAGGACGGCAAGCGCATCGTGCTGCTGACCAACGCCGGTCTGGCGGTGGATCTGGAGAATCTGGACGCTACGGGGGCTGAGGGCATCGGCCTGTTCCGCACCGAGTTCCAGTTCATGGTCTCGGACGAACTGCCGCGCCTGGACTCGCAGACGGCGCTCTACAAGCTGGTGCTGGATGCGGCGGGCGATCGGCCGGTCACCTTCCGCACGCTGGATATCGGCGGCGACAAGGTCCTGCCCTATCTGGACAATGAGCGCGAGGAGAACCCGGCGCTGGGGCGGCGCGCCATCCGTCTGGGGCTGGATCGTCCGGCCCTGCTGAGGATGCAGCTGCGCGCCCTGCTGACCGCCGCCGCCGGGCGCGAACTGCGCGTCATGTTCCCGATGATCGCCACGGTGGACGAGTTCAGGGCCGCGCGCGAACTGGTCGACATTGAATGCGACTGGGCGCGGCGCCGGGGCCGCCCGCTGCCGTCCCTGCTGCGCGTCGGGGCCATGATCGAGTGCCCCAGCCTGCTGTGGCACCTGGACGCCCTGCTGCCGCTGACCGACTTCGTCTCGATCGGCACCAACGACCTGATGCAGTATATGTTCGCCTCCGACCGCACGAACCCGCGGGTGTCCGAGCGTTATGACGCCCTGTCGCCGCCCTTCCTGCGCGCCCTGGCCGAGATTCAACAAAAGTGCGCCGACAGCGCCACGCCGGTCTCCGTCTGCGGCGAACTGGCGGGCCGCCCGCTGGAGGCCTTCGCCCTGATCACCCTGGGCTACAGCCGCCTGTCCGCCCCCGCAGGCGGGGTGGGGCCGGTCAAGCGGATGATCCTGTCGGCGGATCTCAACGCGGCGCGACGGGGGATGAACGTCCTGCTCGGCTCCTCGGCCGGGTCGGTGCGCGGCGAGATCGAGTCGCTGGCGCGCAAGCTGAACGTGGAAGTCTAGGAAAGCTGCGCCGCTTTCCCGCGTTGCCCGCGCTCCTCGCCTCGTCTAAGCGGGGATGACGGGCGCACGGCCGCCTGGCGTGACGGAACCCCGACCCTATGGACCAGGATCGGCAAGCCGCGTTCGACTTCGACGCCGACGCGACGCTGGATCAGACCCCTGAGCCGACGCCCCAGCCGGCGCCGGAAGATCCCTCGGATGATTCCCTGGGCGCGACTTTGCGCGCCGCGCGTCTGGCCTCGGGCCTGTCGATGGCCCAGCTGTCGACCATGACGCGGGTGCATCCGCGTTTCCTGACGGCGCTGGAGCAGGCCGAATACGCCGCCCTGCCGTCGCGCATCTTCTCGATGGGCTATGTGCGCGCCTACGCGGGCGCCCTGGGGCTGGACGAGCTGAACGCGATCGAGCGGTTCAAGCAGGAATATCCCGATGCGGCCGTGCCGCTGCAGCCGCCGACGGGCGCCGCCCTGCAGCAGATGCGCCAGAACTCGCCCAAGATCCTGGGCGTCATCGGCGCCTTTCTGGCGGTGGTGGTCGGCTGGAACGTGTTTCAGCGCCTGAACCGTATCGAGGCGCCGCACCCGTCGGATCTGGTCGCCGTACCCAAGGACTGGGCCGAGCAGGCCGACCGCCAGCGCGACCGCGCCCTGTACCTCGGCGCCCCCCGGGCCGCCCCGCCGGATCAGACCACGCCGGCCATGTACATCACGCCGGGCTTGGAGGCGCAGCTGACCGGCATCGACCCGGACGACCCCAACGCCGCGCCGCCGCCCGCCCCGCCGGTGCAGGCCGCCTTCAACCCGCGCGGCGCCATCTACGGCGCCTCGGCCACGGTGTCGCAGGTCACGCTTCAGGCCCGCAAGCCCGCCATCCTGGTCATCCGTCAGGGCGACGGCCGCATCCTGTTCGCGCGCCAACTGGCGGCGGGCGAGGCCTGGCGCGCGCCGCCCGGCCTGTCGGCCACCATCGACACGCCCGATCCGGAGGCGTTCGACGTCTATCTGAACGGCGAGCACGGCGGGGTCCTGCCCGCGCCTCAGTCGCCGCTGGGCGCGCTGAACAATCGCGCCCAGGCCGCCGCGCGTGAATCCGAGGCGCGCGCCGCCGCCGCCGTCGAGGCCCGCGCCCGCGCCGCCCAGGCCGCCGCCGCCGCCGCCGCCGCTGCGCCGGGACCGCAGCCGTATCAGCCTGCCGCTGCCCCGGTCGCCCAGCCGCCCGCCGCCTGATCTGATCCTTTGGCTGCGACGACGATCTTTCGTCGTCTGTCGTGGTTTTGCCGTCCGTCCTGTCCTATGTGTACGGCGTCATGAGCGACCAAAGTTCCGAACTCGGCCACGTCCGCCCCTGGCGCCACATCGAGCGCCGCAAGAGCCGCCAGATCATGGTCGGCTCCGTTCCCGTCGGCGGGGGCGCGCCGATCAGCGTCCAGTCGATGACCAATACGCCGACCGCCGACGCGGCGGCGACGCTGGAGCAGATCCGCCAGCTGGAAGAGGCCGGGGCCGACATCGTCCGCGTCTCTTGCCCGGACGAAGAGTCGACGGCGGCCTTCAGCACCATTGCGCGCGAGGCCTGCGTGCCGCTGGTGGCCGACATCCATTTCCATTACCGCCGAGGCATCGAGGCGGCCCAGGCGGGCGCCGCCTGCCTGCGCATCAACCCCGGCAACATCGGCTCGATCGAGCGGGTCAAGGAGGTCGTTCAGGCCGCCCGCGACCACGGCTGCTCCATGCGCATCGGCGTCAACGCCGGGTCGCTGGAGAAGGAGTTGCTGGAGAAATACGGCGAGCCCTGTCCCGACGCGATGGTCGAAAGCGCCCTGAACCACGCCCGCATCCTGCAGGACCTGGACTTCCACGAGTTCAAGATTTCGGTGAAGGCGTCCGACCCCTTCCTGACGGTCGCCGCCTATCAGCAGCTGGCCGACGCCATCGACTGCCCCCTGCATCTGGGCGTGACCGAGGCGGGCCCGCTGCGCACCGGCACGATCAAATCGGCCATCGGCATGGGCAATATGCTGTGGTCGGGCATCGGCGACACCATCCGCGTGTCCCTGGCCGCCGATCCGGTCGAAGAGATCAAGGTCGGTTTCGACATCCTCAAGTCGCTGGGCCTGCGGCACCGGGGGGTGAACATCATCGCCTGCCCGTCCTGCGCGCGTCAGGGCTTCAACGTGATCGAGACGGTGGGGATTCTGGAAGAGCGGCTGGCGCACATCTCGACCGCCATGTCGCTGTCGATCATCGGCTGCGTCGTCAACGGGCCGGGCGAGGCCCTCTATACCGACGTCGGCTTCACCGGCGGCGGCAAGGGGGCGGGCATGGTCTATCTGAACGGCAAGATCGCCCACAAACAGGCCAACGACGGCATGATCGAGGAGATCGTCGCCCAGGTCGAAGCCAAGGCCGCCGAACTGGACGCCGCCCGCGCGGCTCCCGCCACCCTCAACGCCGCCGAGTAATCATGAAACTCTACATCACCACCCCGTCGCCCTTCGCGCGCAAGGTGCGCATCGTCGCCCGTGAAAAGGGTCTGGCCGACCGTATCGAGGAGATCGTCGTCGATCCCTACGGCAATGCGCCGGAGCTGCTGTCGACCAACCCGGTGGTGCAGGTGCCGACCCTGATCGCCGAGGACGGCCTGCCGCTGAACGACAGCCCGGTGATCGCTGAATATCTGGACGCCCTGGGCGCCGGCCCGCGCCTGCTGCCGCCGGAAGGCGCAGAGCGTCTGCGGGTCAAGCGGCTGGAGACGCTCGGCAATGCGGCGCTGGAGATGGGCGTCAAACTGGTGCTGGAGAAGCGCCGCCCGGAGCAGGAGCGCTCGGCGTCCTGGATCGAGCGCTGGACCGTCAATATGGGCCGCGCCCTGGACGCGCTGGAAGCCGCCGCGCCGGACGGCCAGGCGCTGGACGTGGGCGTGCTGACGGCGGGCGTCGCCGTCACCTGGATCGGCTTCCGCCACCCGGACTACGACTGGAAGACCGGGCGCCCGAACCTGGTCGCCCTGCAGACGGCGCTGGAGCAGCGGCCCAGCTTCATCGACACCTATCCCGTCTGAGGCTCAGTCGTCCCCGTCGAACGCGGCGAGAAGGCGGTAACGCAGACGGGTGTTGTCCGCCTCCAGAACCTCCAGCCGGGCGCCGCGAAAGCCGATCACCGCGCTGTGGGCCAGGTCATAGTCGAGGCTCTGGGTCTGCGGCGCGCTGTCGCCCATCGTCTCGCGATAGAGGAAGCGGACCTTGCCGTCGGCCCGGCCGTGGTAGATCAGCTCGCGTCGCCGCGCGCCCTCGTCGGCCTCTTCGATACGGATATCGCGCACCTGGGGCGTCGCGTTCCAGGTCAGGACGCACTGGCCCGGCGTGATGAAGCCGCGCACCGGGCCTGAGCCGTCCTTGGCGCGGCACAGCCCGCCGGAGGCGTAGGGCGCCGTTCCGAACAGCGGATCGCGGGCGGTCATCCGGTCGGAAAAATAATAGATGTGGCGGGCGTCGCTCTGGCGCGCCGCCAGTCGGCCCGGCGCGATGGTGAAGCGTTTTCTCAGCACCCCGTCGCCCCAGCTCAGCTCATTGGCCAGGGCCAGACCCGGCAGGCTTCGGCTCCGTCCTGTCGCGACCGCCGCCTCGCCCACTTCGATGGCGGCGACGGCGCCGAGAGCGGGCTGATCGATCTGTTCGATCTGCGGCGGGATCGTCTGTGTCGAGGCGCAGCCGGACACCAGTCCCCCGACCATGACGCCGATCATCCATACGCGCATTCGTCGCCCCCCGGCCTGGTGTGGGGACAGTCGGCCAGCCGCGCGATCGGCTGTCAATGACCCGCGTTAGGTCAGGAGCTGATAGCCCTGGAACGCCGCCAGCACGATCAAGAGGCCGCCGACGGCATAGGTCAGCACCTTGCGCGGCACCTTCTTGACGATCAGGCCGGCGAAGGGGGCGGCGATCAGCCCGCCGACGACCAGTCCGCCCACAGCGGCGGCGTGATTCTGGAGGGCCCCGGCTTCTTCCCAGTGGCCGGTGACCAGGGCCCAGACGAAGGTGGCCGAGACGGCGACGGTCAGGAAGAACTCGGCCGTGTTGACCGTGCCGATGGCCTTGCGGGGCTCGTGCCCGGCGCCGACCAGGGTCGAGGAGACGGTCGGCCCCCAGCCTCCGCCGCCGATCGCGTCCAGAAAGCCGCCGACCAGTCCCAGCGGCCCGGTGATCCAGGCGGGCAGGCGGCGGTGCGGAATATCGTGCCCGGCCCGCCACAGAATCCACACTCCGATCAGGGCCAGATAGGCGACGATGAAGGGCTTGATCACCGCCGCTTCCAGCCCGGTCAGCACATAGGCGCCCAGAACTCCGCCGATCACCCCGGCGACGGCCAGCGGCGCCATCAGCCGCCATTCGACGTTCTTGTGCCAGGCGTGGCTGCCCGCCGAGGCGGCGGTGGTGAAGACTTCGGCGGCGTGAACGCTGGCCGACGCCGTGGCCGGGGGCACCCCCAGCGCCAAAAGGACGGATGACGAGATGACGCCATAGGCCATGCCGAGCGCCCCATCGACCGCCTGGGCCAGGACGCCGACCAGCAGAAACAGGAAGAAGGTTTCCATTCAGCGCCTCAGCCGGGGATTACGGACCATCAGGCGCAGGTCGCAGCCGGTCTGGCAATGGCCTGCGCGAAGCGCCCCTGCCGGGCGTCAGGCCCCCTCCAGCCGGGCGATGGCGTCCAGCACGTCGCGCCCGCTGTAGGGTTTGATCACCATGGCGGCGGCCAGCTCGGCGTTGTGCGCCGCCGCCGTGACGTCGCCCGACAGGAAGATGACCGGCACGCCCCAGCGCGATTTCAGCTTGCGCGCCAGGTCGACGCCGGTCGCCTCGCCCGACAGATTGATGTCCAGCAGGGCCAGGTCGATGGCGTGCAAGGCGGTCGCGGCCTCGGCCGCTTCGGCGCTGTGGAAGGGGCCGATCACGCGATGTCCGGCGGCGTCCAGCGCCTCGGTCAGATCGGCGGCGGCGTCGGCGTCGTCCTCGACCAGCAGGACGGTGCGGGGCTCGACCGGCGTGGAGGCCGCCGTCGGCTCCGGCGGCGCTTGCCGCACCAGGACCGCGCGGAGATAGGGCCACAGTTCGGCGGCGGGCCGCTCGGCGTCCAGGTCGAAGATCTTGGCCAGAGCCTTCAATTCCTGTTCGGCGGCGGGGCTTATGGAAGGTGAGCCCGGCGTCAGCAGGCCGTCGTAGAGCGCGCACAGGCGCGCGACATCGGCGCCCGGCGCAATGGCCGCCGGCGCCCCTTCAGGAGGTTTCTGATATGTCATGCCCTGTCTCCTCTTCCGTTCCAGCCCGTTAAAGTCGAGGTGGAGCTAGGGTGTTTGCAGGTGCGAAGAAACCGGGCTGACGGGCTTGTGACGGCCGTTCACAATCGCTCCATATGCGCGTGTAGAGGCGTTTTTATCGACACGGCGCGGCGGCGCGGGTAAGGCTCCGCCCTCGTTTTCCTCTGCAAGGACACGCCGTTGCGACTGCCCCAGGCCCGGCTCGATCAGGTGCTCGACCGCTTCCATCAGGTGGAGGCCCGCATGGGCGCCGCCACGGACGGCGCCGAGATCGTGCGCCTGTCCAAAGAGCACGCCGAGCTCAAGCCGGTGGCGGATGCGGTTCAGGCCCTGGCGCGCGCCCGCGCCGAGATCGAAGACCTGAAAGCCATGGCCGCCGACCCGGAAATGGCCGCCCTGGCCGGCGATGAACTGGACGCCCTGACTGCACGCCTGCCGGAACTGGAGCGCGAGGTCGCCTTGCTGCTGGCGCCGCGCGACGCCGATGAAAACGCCTCGGCCGTGCTGGAAGTGCGCGCCGGCACCGGCGGGGACGAGGCGGCGCTGTTCGCGGGCGACCTGTTCCGCATGTATTCCCGCTACGCCTCCACGCGCGGCTGGCGCGTCGAGATCGACAGCGCGACCGAGGGCGATGCGGGCGGCTTCAAGGAAATCATCGCCACCGTCAGCGGCGAAGGCGTGTTCGGCCGTCTGAAGTTTGAAAGCGGCGTCCACCGCGTCCAGCGCGTGCCAACCACAGAGGCGGGCGGCCGCATCCACACCTCGGCGGCCACGGTCGCCGTCCTGCCCGAGGTCGAGGACGTCGAGATCGAGATTCTCGACAAGGACATCCGCATCGACACCTTCCGCGCCTCCGGCTCGGGCGGCCAGCACGTCAACAAAACGGATTCGGCGGTGCGCATCACCCACCTGCCCACCGGCATCGTCGCCACTTCGTCAGAGAAGTCGCAGCACGTGAACCGCGACAAGGCGATGAAGAACCTGCGCATCCGCCTGTACGACATGCAGCGCCAGGCCAAGGACGCCGCTCGTTCCGACGCGCGCAAGTCTCAGGTCGGCTCGGGCGACCGGTCCGAGCGCATCCGCACCTACAACTTCCCGCAAGGGCGCGTGACCGATCACCGCATCGGCCTGACCCTGCACAGCCTGCCGCAGATTCTGGAAGGCGACCTGGCCCCTTTGCTGGACGCCCTGATCGCCGAGGATCAGGCCGCTCGCCTGGCCGATCTGGAAGCTGAGTTCGCTTAAGGCTCAGGCATCAGCGCCGTTTCTTGCGGGCGCCTCGCTTCAGCACCCGGTCGCCCAGGCTCTCGGCGTATTTCAGCGTATAGGCCAGGGCGGCGGGGTTGCCGCGACGGGCCCCGACGGAATCGGCCATCACTGCGCCCCGCTCGCCGATGGCCAGGGGCGGGCCGATGGTCGTGTCCTGGGCCGTCTGGTGTTCGATCTCGGCGTTCAGGCGCGCGCCCATCAGGATCACCTGCACCGAGAACCAGGTCCACAACAGGAAACCCATGGCCGCCGCCAGCGGGCCGTAGGAATCGGTGCGCACGAAGTTGGTCAGGAACCAGCTGAACAGGAAGGAGACCAGCAGGCTCATCGTCGCTGCGAACAGGGCGCCCGGCGTCAGCCAGCGCCACCGCGCCCGCGCCCGGCTCGGCCCCAGCCGATAGATCAGGGCCAGCGCGCCGACATAGCCGAAGAACAGCAGGGGCCAGCGGAGCGGCGCCAGATAGGCCCATTCGTCCTGAAGCCCGAACACCGCCAGCACCAAGGGCACGCCGACCACCAGGGCCGAACTCAGCAGCACGGCCGCCATCGCCGAGACGGTGAAGGCCATGCACATCAGGTTGTAGACCACGATGTTGCGCCGCTCGACCTCGTGATAGGCGAGATTCAGGCCGTAGAAGAGCGTCTTGATGCCCCCGTTCGCCGCCAACAGCGTCAGCAGCAGGGTCCACACCAGGGTGAAGGTCAGCTGACCGGTGGAATTGCCCGCCAGCCGCGTCATCTCAGCCCCCAGGAACTGCGCCACGTTCGAGGGCAGGATCTCATACAGGAAGCTGAGCTGCCCCCAGGCGTCGGCCGGATCGGCGAACAGGCCGTAGATGGTGACGAAGGCGCCCAGCGTCGGGAACAGCGCCAGCAGCATGAAGAAGGTCACGCCCCCCGCCACGAAGCCGACCCGGTCGCCGAAATAGCCCATCACCGTGCGCCACAGGATATCGACCCAGCCCTTGTGCGGGATTTGCAACGGCCGCTGGGCCAGGCGACCGCGTCCCGGCTCCTTGGCGTCATAGTCCTCGGGCGTCGGATCGCGCGGCGGCAGGACGTCGGGGCGCGGCGGCCGCAGCTCAAGGCCGAAGCGATGGCCTTGCGTATAGAGCAGGTGGGCGGCGGTGGCTCCGGTCGCCAGCCCGCCGGCCGCAGCCGCCAGATAACGCACCAGGCCGCCGCTGCCTCTCGTCGAGGAACCAGAGGGGCGACGCCTTGAACGGCGACGGTTCGATTTGAGCAGGTCGTGAATCCCCATTCGCCCCTCAACGGCTACGCTGCGATGCCGTTCCGTCTTGAAATCGCGCGCCGCAGACCCCAATCACCGGGAATGCCCGATCAGAACACCCAACCGACCCTGCTGACCGCCTGGAAAGGCGCGCAGGCCCGCCTGAAGGCCGCCGGCATCGACAGCCCCTCCATCGACGCCCGCCTGCTGCTTGAGGCGGCGACCGGGGCGGGGCGCGTCGACATCCTGACCGATCCCTATCGCGCTCTCAGCGAAGAGCAAAGCCGCGCGCTGGACGCCATGGTCGATCGCCGCCTGCGCCGCGAGCCGGTGTCGCGCATCCTGGGCCGCAAGGGCTTCTGGAAGATCATGCTGAACGTCACCCCCGACGTGCTGAGCCCGCGCCCGGACACCGAGACGGTGGTGGACGTCATCGTGCGCGCCTTTCCGCCGCACTCGACCTTTGAGATGGCTGATCTGGGCACCGGGTCGGGCGCCATCCTGCTGGCGGCCCTGGCCGAGCGGCGCGGCGCGCGCGGCGTCGGCACCGACATCTCGACCGAGGCCATCGCCGTGGCGCGGGAGAATGCGGCCAATCTGGACCTGAACAACCGCTGCACCTTCATGCGAACGGACTGGGCGGCGGGTTTCGCCGACGCCAGCTTCGATCTGGTGGTGTCCAACCCGCCCTATATTCCGACCGGCGACATCGCCGGCCTGGACCCCGAGGTGCGCGAGCACGACCCTCATCTGGCTTTGGACGGCGGGCCGGACGGGCTGCAGCCCTATCGCGACCTGGCGCCCGAGATCGCCCGCATCCTGCGCCCCGAAGGCGTCTTCGCCGTCGAGATCGGCTGGGACCAGGGCGAGGCGGTCAAGGCCCTGTTCGAGGCGGCCGGCTTCACCGACGTCAAGGTGGTCAAGGACCTGGCGGATCGCGACCGCGTCGTGACCAACGGTCCGGACCCCCGCGTGGGCCCCATCCCCGAGGTCGAGGCGCCGCTGCAATAAAAACCCTTGGAAAGCGGCGCGCCGCGCGCTAAGTCCGTGTTGTTCCCATCCCAACGCATCCTTTTCGGGCAGGTTTGCTCGCTTAAGCGCGTCCGGGTCCAGTGACGGTCGCGCCCCTCAGACGGACGCGGCGGACCACGGGGAACGCACGGTTTTCCGAAAAGCTCGCACCGGGGATAGGCCCCGAACGAACGGAACGACGAACAGGGTCCCGCCCGTCTTCTTCGACGGCGGCCCGCACCAGCACGGTAAGCTCCGATGAGAGATTTCAAGGGCATGAAGCGTCAGCGCGGACGCAACCGGAAGCCCGGCGGCGGCAACAACGCCAACGCCACAAATCCGAACCGCTCGTGGGACTCGCAAGGTCCTGAGAACATCAAGGTCCGGGGCAACGCCCAGACCGTCTATGAACGCTATATGCAGCTGGCGCGCGACGCCGCAGCCGCTGGCGACCGCGTCCTGGCGGAGAACTACACCCAGCACGCCGAACACTATTTCCGCGTCCTGCGCGCGCTTCAGCCGCAACGCCCGGTCAGCGAGATCGCCCAGCGCGAACTGGCGGGCCAGGGCTTTGACATCGATTTCGAGGACGAATCGGGCGCTCAGGCCGCCGCGATCATCGCCGCTCAGCAAGCCGAGGAGCGCCGTGTAGAAGACGAGGCGCGCCGCCAGGCCGAGCGTGCCGACCGTGAGGCCAACCGCGACCGTGACCGCGATCGCGACCGTGACCGTGACCGCGAGGGATCGGACAACGGCGCCGACGCCGAAGGCCGCGAGGGCGGTCGCCGCGAAACCCGTCGGGAGCGCTGGGAGCGCCGGCGTGAGGAGCGCAACCGCCGCTTCGAGAACAATGAAGGCGAAGGCGACGCTGCCGCCTCTGGCGAAGATTCGGCCCCGGGCGAGGACCAGCCGATTCAGAGCGCCGAGGCGCCGGCCGTGGTTGAAGAAGCCCCGGTCGAGCGCGCGCCTCGCGCGCCTCGCGCTCCGCGACGTGCACGTGCGGCGGCCGAGGACGATGCGGCTCAACCGACCGATGACGCCGCCGCTCTGCCGGGCTTTCTGACGCGGCCGATCGCGGCCGGAGAAGCGGCCTCCGCCGAGGATGAACCGGCCCCCGCGCCCAAGCGTCGCACCCGCCGCAAGGCCGATGCGGTCGCCACGGACGAAGAAGGCTGAGACCCGCTTAACCCGTAGGGGTTGCGCCTACAGACAAATACAACCTTTCGTCGTCATCCTCCCGCTCTGGGAGGAAGGCTGATGGAATTGCTCGTCTTTGTAGTCGCTCTCTGTCTGGCGACAGGCGTCGCCGGGGTCCGGCTGTCTTTCCGCGCGCATCGACGCATCGGCGCGGTCCAGCGTCTTCATGACGGCCAGCTGGAAGGCGCCCGTGGCCGCGTCGCCCAGCTCGAGGCCGCGCTGACGCAGTCCGATGCGGCGCGCCTGCGTGCTGAAGAAGAGGCCTTTCAGGGCCGTCGTCGCCATGCCGATCTGATCCGCGTCGTCAGTCGCCAGATGCGCACGCCGCTGGAGGGCGTGCTGGGCTTTTCGGATCTGCTGCGGTTGAACGCAGGGGGCGAGCCGCTCAGCCATCGCCAACGGCAGGCGGCCGAACGCATCGGCGAAGCGGCGACGCGCCTGCTGACGCTGGTGGAGGGCTTGAGCGCCCTGGCCGAGGCCGAACGGCCGGCGACGGGCCGGCTTCAACGCGTCGATCCCCTGTTGCTGGCGCACCGCGCCTGCCTGCCCCTGCTTCAGGAGGCCGAGGCGGCCAAGGTGTCGCTGGCCCTGCCCGAGCCTCAGGCCGGGCTGACCGCGATGGCGGATCCCGAACGCCTGATGCGCGTCTTCGCCGACGTGATCGCGGGTGCGGTACGCCGCAGCGACCCCGGCGGCTCTGTGGAGATTCAGGCGCGCCGTCTTGGCGGCGAGGTCCAGGTGACGGTTCGCGACAACGGTCCGGGCCTGTCGTCGGCGCAGCTTGAAACCCTGTTCCAGCCGCTCGCCGCCCACGCCATCGCCGCTGTCGGCGAAGAGGGCGCCCGCTCATCCTGGCCGGGACTGGCCGCCGCCAGGACCCAGTTGCAAGCCATGCAAGGCCGTCTCGAAGGCGTCAGCGCCGAGGGGCGGGGCGCCGCCTTCATCATCAGCCTGCCTGCCGTCGACGCGGCTTCGACGGATGGGGCGCCGAATGCGGATCGCCTGTTGCCGGAGCTGTCGCGGTTGCCGCACGGCGTGGTCCTGTATGTCGCCAGGGACAAGGCCGCCGTCGCCCTGATGCGACGCCTGGTGCAGGATTTCGGCGGCTTGCAGCTTCATGTCGCGGACTGCGCGGCCAAGGCCGCAGCGATGGCGCGCGACCTGCGGCCGGACGCAGTGGTGCTCGATCTGGATCTGGCGGCGGACGGCGGCGCGGCCTTCCTGACGGACCTGCGGAGGGACCCGGCCATGCGCTCCACCCCCGTGCTGGGCGTCAGTTCGGATCCTGAGGTTTCCAGGGCCGCGGACGTGGCCGAGGTGCTGCACCGCCCGGTCTCCGTGACGGGGTTGGCGCAGGCGTTGACGCGCGCCCTCAGCGGACCGCCGGCGATGCGCGCCGCTTCATAAGTCGCGGCTCAGGGTTGACGCGGAGGGCTGCGACGGCTTCCTAGAGAAATGGGGCTTTCGATCCCGTTCGTCAGGGAAACCCGATATGCAGCGCGCGCCCGTTGACTTTTTCCGACCAACCGTTGTCCGCACCGGTCTGGCGGCGCTGTCGCTGTCCGCCCTGCTGGCGGCGTGCGCCACGACCCCGCCGCCGCCCCCTCCGCCTCCGCCGCCGCCTTCCATTCCGGCCGCGCCGGACGCGCCGACGGGCGCCGTGCTGGCGGATTGGCGCGGCGTCATCACCGCCGCCGATCGTGATCGTTATCAGCGCCGGGCCGCCGCCTGGTCGCTGGCTCTGGAGCAGTCCAGGCGTCAGACAGGTTCGGGCGACCTAGCGTCGCTGGGCGATCTGATCGACCCGGCCGCGACGCGGGCGGGCGTGACGCCGCCTGAGGGCGCCTATCGCTGCCGGACGGTCAAGCTGGGCTCTCAGGGCGGTGACGGCGGTCTGGGTTATGTCGTCTACGGCTGGTTCGCCTGCCGCATCGAGAACACCGCCCTGGGGCTGAAGCTGACTAAGCTCAGCGGCTCGCAACGTCAGGCGGGCCTGCTGTTCCCCGAGAATGATCGTGAAATGGTCTTCCTCGGCTCGATGGCGCTGGCGTCGGAGCCAGCCGCCCGCGCCTATGGCCAGCGGCCCGAGCGCGACATGGTCTCGGTGCTGGAGCGGATCGGCGAAAGCCGCTGGCGGCTGGTGACGCCCTGGCCGGCTAATGAGTCCAACCTCGATATCCTGGAGCTGGTTCCTGCTCCGGCCGCGACGCTGAAGCGCCGACGCTGATCGGCGTCGTCATGATGCTTGACCGCAGGCGGCTCTCGCCGCCACCTTGCGCGTCTCTTTGCTTTAGCTTTTCAGGACAAGCCCATGCGCGGCGTCGGCCTCACCGTTGGATCCATCGTCGGCGTCGTCGCCGTCCTGGCGATCGTGCTGATCGGATTTCCGACCTACAACGTCTACTCCAAGCAGATGGCCGGCCGCGCCGCCTATGAAGAGGCGGTGCAGAACCGCCGCATCCGCGTGCTGGAGGCCCAGGCCGCCCTGGACTCGGCCAAGCTGACCGCCGCCGCCGAGATCGAGCGCGCCAAGGGCGCCAATGAGGCCAACCGCATCATGGCTGAGGCCCTGGGCGGCCCGGAGGCCTATCTGCGCTGGTCCTACATCAACATGCTGCAGGAGACGGCCGGCAAGGACGGTCGCCAGACCATCTACATCCCGACAGAGGCGGGCATGCCGATTCTCGAGGCGGGGCAGCGGCCTGCGCGCTGACCGAGGCCCTTCTTCCCTTGTGGGAGAAGGTGGCATGCGCAGCATGACGGATGAGGGGTGATGGCGGGCGGCTTCAAGGTTCAAACGTGTCGTCGCCCCACATCTTAGGCGAGGCGCCCACACCCCTCATCCGGCCCTGACGGGCCACCTTCTCCCACAAGGGGAGAAGGGACTTTTTTTCAGACCCGCGTCAGCCGCAGGTCTTGATAGTCGTAGCTGAAGTCGATGTCGGGCGAGACGCCCTTGACCGTGGCGGTCGCGGGCTTGGCCGTGGCGATCGCAAAGGTGATGAAGGCGTCCTCTTCGCGCTTGTCGGGGAAGCGGGTGCGGAAGGTCTCGCCGTCATAGGGCTCCAACCAGCCCTGCAGCGCCGGGGTGTGGGTGAAGCGCAGCCACAGGCCGGACTTGCGGTTGCGGCCGCGACCTTCGGTCTTCGGCTCGATGACGATGTCCCCGTACCAGGGATCGCGCCAGGTTCCGGCGTAGGCCTCCAGCGGCAGGGAGGGGGCCGCGCCCGCCGCCTGCTTGGCGTCGATCTCGACAGCGGCCTTCAGCGACTTCTCGGTTCCCTCGGCCTCGCGCTTCTTGGAGTCGGCGATCCAGTCGACGTCGACCTTGTTCATGGCGATGTCCGAAAGTCCCGAACGCAGGGCGCGCAAGAGGAAGCTCTCCTCGGCGTTGGTGAAGACGGAAAAACCGATTTTGCGGCCGGGGATCAGCACCGTGGCCGAGATGCCGCCGGGCGAGCCGCCGCCGTGCGTCGCCAGCCGCTCGCCGCGATAGTCCTGCACCTGCAGCCCCATGGCGTAGGTCGAGGCCACGGCCCGGTTGGGCAGCTCAGCCGTCGGTCCGTTGGACGAGGAGACGACGATGTTCGGCTTGACCATCTCGCGCGCGGCGGCTTCGGAGAACAGGCGCGACCCGTCGGCCAGCTTGCCGTCGTTCAGACGCACGGCGATCCACTTGGCCCAGTCGTGGGCGCTGGCGCAGATGCCGCCCGCCGCCGCCGCCGAATCCCAGTTCCACACCTCGACGATGGACTCGGCGATCTGGGTCATCGGCCCCTGATAGCGCAGGGGCGGCCCGACGCGGCCGTGGGGCAGGGCGCTTTTCTTCGGATCGGCCAGGCGGGCCAGGGGCACGCTCTCGCTCATGCCGACCTTGTCGAAGATGCGGGTCTGGACGAAGTCCTCCCACGACAGGCCGGATGCCTTCTCGATCACGGCGCCCGCGACCACGAACATCAGGTTGCAGTAGTTGTAGCCTTCGCGAAAGCCGTCCTTGACCGGCACGAAGGCGGCCTGGGCCAGGACCTCGGCGCGGGTCCGGTCGCTATTGGGCCAGAACAGCAGGTCGCCCGCGCCCAGGCCGAAACCCGCGCGGTGGCTGAGGGTATCGCGCACGGTGATCCGCTCGCCCACCATCGGGTCCGACAGGGTGAAGCCCGGCAGATACGTCCTGATCGGCTCGTCCCACTTCACCTTGCCCTCGTCGACCAGGATGGCCAGGCAGGCGGCGGTGACGTTCTTGGAGTTCGACGCAATGGCGAACAGGGTGTGCTCATCGACCGGCTCGGCCTTGCCCTGGCGGCGCACGCCGTAACCCTTGGCCAGCACCGTCCTGCCGTCGCGCACCAGGGCCAGGGACACGGCGGGCTGCTCCGGCCAGGCGGCCATGCAGCGCTGCACCCAGGCGTCGGCGGCGGCGGCGATCTCCTCGTCGGAGCGTGTATCGGCGCTGGTCTGGGCCCAGCCGGTCGTCGGCAGGGCCGCGCCCGTGGCGGCGACGGCGGACGAAATCAGCGCCGCGCGGCGCGACAGGCGGATGGACATCAAGAACGCTCCCGAAGACTGAGCGGCGACGCTACCGCCGCCCGTCTCCGGGGCCAAGGGGGAGTCTGACCTAGGCGGCCAGCCGCCAGCGTTGCAGGTGCTCCAGCACGTCCGCCACGATCTGGGCGCGGGTAAAGCCGGTCACGTCGCGCGGGCGGGCGCCGTCGCCGGTCACGGCGCTGAGCCGCCACTCCAGCGCCCGGCGACTTTCGGGGGCTTCCAGCGCGGTGAGGGCGGGGCGAGGTCGCGACCGGGCGCCCAGTCGATACAGGAAGTCCCGCCCGTTGGCGTGCTCGACCCTCAGCCAGACGCCGTTCTCGTCGCTCTGCACTTCGCTGTTCTCCAGCCCCTCGGCGGCCACGGCGGCGCGCACCTCTTCCAGCGCCGGGGCGCCGTGGCGTGCGATCTGGCGATCAATATCGCGGCGGCTGGCGGGGGCTAGGATGCGCTTGAGCTGTTCGCGCAGCGGCGCCGCGTCGGTCTCGACGGCCTCGCCCTTCAGGTCGGCGTTCATCTGCCGCGCCAAGCCGAAACAGGCCAGGATCATGATGACGGCGAAGGGCAGGGCCGCCACCAGTGTCGCCGCCTGCAGGGCGCCGAGCCCGCCGGCCAGCAGCAGCAGGGCCGCCGCCAGCCCCTGCACCAGGCACCAGTAGATGCGCTGCCAACGCGGCGTGTCCTCGGCGCCGCCCGAGGCCAGGGTGTCGATCACCAGAGAGCCTGAATCCGCCGAGGTGACAAAGAAGACCGCCACCAGGGCGATGGCCAGGACCGAGGTGATCGCCGTCCCCGGCAGATACTCCAGGAAGCGGAAGAGGGCCGTCGACAGGTCCGCCTGAACGGCCTCCGAGATCGCCCCCGCCGCCACGCCCAGGTCCAGGCTCATGGCCGAATTGCCGAAGACCGTCATCCACAGGAAGGTGAAGGCCGACGGCACCAGCAGCACGCCGATCAGGAATTCCCGAACGGTCCGCCCGCGTGAGATGCGGGCGATGAACATGCCGACGAACGGCGACCAGGCGATCCACCAGGCCCAGTAGAACAGGGTCCAGTCCGCCATCCATGCGCGCGGCTCATAGGCGTAGAGGGTGAAGGTGCGGACGAAGAAATGATCCAGATACAGGCCGAAATTCTGCACATAGGCCCGCAGCAGGAACAGCGTCGGCCCCGCGATCAGCACGAACAGCATCAGGCAGACGGCGATGACGAGGTTCAACTCGGACAGTCGCCGCACCCCCTTGTCTACGCCCGTCAGGACCGAGATCGTCGCCGCACCCATGACCACGGCGATCAGCCCGACCTGCATCATCACATTGCTGGGTACGCCGAAGACGTAGTTCAGTCCCGAGTTCATCTGCGCCACGCCCAGCCCCAGGGAGGTGGCGATGCCGAACAGCGTGCCGCAGATGGCGAAGATGTCGACCGCATCGCCCAGCCAACCATTCACCCGCTTGCCCAGTAGGGGATAGAGACTCGACCGCATGGTCAGGGGCAGACCCTTCCTGTGCGCGAAATAGCCCAGGCTGAGGCCGACCACGGCGTAGATGGCCCAGGCATGCACGCCCCAGTGGGTATAGGTGATGACCATGGCCTCGCGCGCGGCGTTCAGCGTGCCGGGCTGGGCCTCGGGCGGGGCGATGTAGTGCTGAACCGGCTCGGCCACGGCGAAATACATCAGGCCGATACCCATGCCCGCCGCGAACAGCATGGCCAGCCAGGAGACATAGGGAAAGTCCGGCTCGGCGTCGTCCGGCCCCAGCTTCAGCCGTCCGGTCGGCCCGACCGCCAGCACCGCCACAAACAGCAGGAAGCCCGCCACCGAGGCCACGTAGAACCAGCCGAACGTGTCTATGACCCAGGCCTGGGCGCGCCCGAACAGCAGGTCGGACGTAGCGGGCGCCATCAGGGCGAGCAGCAGCAGCCCGCCCGCAATCGCGCTGGCCCCCCAGAAGACGCGGGGGTTCATCTTGGTCGTCAGCATGGGGGCCAAGCGTCCGGCGAAGCTTATTGTTCCAGCCCTTCGCCGACCCTGCTGCAGATCAGGCCCCAGGTCAGGGTTGAGGACAGGCGCAGGAACCGGTCAGGCGGCGCAGATGAGAGGAGGCGAGGGCGGCGCCGCCCTCGCGACGGTTCACCGCTCGAACACTTCGACCCCGATCAGGCCGTCGGTCGCCAGCCAGGCGCGCTTCATGCCCTGGCTGTTGTAGGGGGCGGCGATGTTCCCCTCCCGGTCCAGGGCGATCAGGCCGCCGTCGCCGCCCAGGGCGCCGATGCGGTCGATCACGCTCTGAGAGGCCTCGGCCAGCGACTGACCGGCGGCGACGCCGAAGGCGGTGCGGGCGGCGGCGGCGACGCGGATGAAATACTCGCCCTGTCCGGTGCAGGAGACGGCGGCGTGCTCGTCGGCCCAGGTTCCGGCGGCGGGGATGGGGGTGTCGCCGACGCGGCCCGGCATCTTGCCGAACACGCCCGCGGTCGAGGTGGCGGCCGCCAGACGGCCCTGGCTGTCCAGCACGCAGCAGCCGACGGTGCCATGGCTCAACATGCTGGGCGGGTGGTTGTCCTCGCCCTTGCCGGCGCCGGTGAACCAGGCGGCGGGGTCGTCCACGCGCGCCAGGCCCTGTTCGGCGGCGAAGCGGGCGGCGCCGCTTCCGGCCAGCATGACGTGGGGGGTGCGGTCCATCACCGCGCGGGCGGCGACGACCGGGTTGCGGAAGCCCTGCAGGGCGGCGACGGCCCCGGCCTTGCCGGTCGCGCCGTCCATCAGGCTGGCGTCCAGCTCATATTCGCCCGCCAGATTGGGCGAGGCGCCGCGCCCGGCGACGTAGAGGCCGGAGTCTTCGAGCATGACGACGGCCTCGACCGCCACGTCCAGCGCCGAGGCGCCGGCGTCCAGCCGCGCCTTCATCGCCTCGACCACCTGGCGCATGTTGGCGACCTCGGCGTCGTAGTTGCGCTCGCGCCGGGCCCCGGCGCCGCCGTGAAGGATGAGGGCGGGTTTCGCCATGATCGTCTCCTCAGAACCTGTTCGGCCTCTTTGCATCGGGCCGCAGGCTGATTAGCGTCGCTGGCGTGTCGGCGCCATGGCCGGCGGGGGTGGCTGAAGAGAGTTCCTAATGCGCGCAGTCCTGTCCAAGGCTCCCGGCGGCCCGGAATCGCTTGTCGTCGAGGAGGTCATGGACCCCACGCCCGGACCGGGCGAGGTGGTGATCGAGGTCAAGGCCGTGGGCGTCAACTATCCCGACGCCCTGATCATCGCCGACAAATACCAGTTCAAGCCCGAGCGCCCTTTCGCGCCGGGGGCCGAGGTCGCCGGCGTGGTCGACGCTGTCGGCGAAGGGGTGAAGGGCGTGTTCCGGGGCGACCGGGTCGTCGCCGTGCCCGGCTGGGGCGGCATGGTCGAGCGACTGAAGGTCAGGGCCGAGACCCTGATCCCTATCCCCGACGGCATGGACTATGAGACCGCCGCCGGCTTCATCATGACTTACGGCACCAGCTATTACGCGCTGAAAGACCGGGCGCAGCTGCAGCCGGGCGAGACCCTGCTGGTGCTGGGCGCGGCGGGGGGCGTCGGCGCCGCCGCCGTCGAGCTGGGCAAGGCGATGGGCGCACGCGTGGTCGCCGCCGCCTCGACCAACGACAAGGTGGAGTTCGCGCTGGAGTTGGGCGCCGACAACGGCCTGATCTACCCGTCCGGCCCGATGGACAAGGCGGCGCAGAAGACGCTGTCGGGCGAGTTCAAGCTGTCGACCGGCCGCGACGGCGCCGATGTGGTCTTCGACGGGGTGGGCGGCGACTACGCCGAGCCGGCCCTGCGCGCGATGGACTGGAACGGGCGCTACCTGGTGGTGGGCTTCCCGGCGGGGATTCCGTCCCTGCCGTTGAACCTGACGCTGCTGAAGTCGGTGTCGGTCATCGGCGTCTTCTGGGGCGCCGCCGTCGCCCGCGATCCCAAGGCCCACGCCGCCAACATGGCAGAGCTGATGCAGCTCTACGCCGAGGGCAAGATCAAGCCGCGCGTCAGCCGCACCTTCCCGCTGGAACGCGCCCATGAGGCCATTCAGGCGCTCAGCGACCGCACGGCCGTCGGCAAGATCGTGGTGAAGGTCGAGGATTGATCGGAGCATCCTTCTCCCCTTGTGGGAGAAGGTGGCCCGTCAGGGCCGGATGAGGGACGGCGACAGGATTTCAGACCAGGCGCCGACACCCCTCATCCGAGCGCCTCCGGCGCCCACCTTCTCCCACAAGGGGAGAAGGATTTATTCCTCGTCCTCCCGCAGCCGTTTCAGCGCCTGCGCCGCCTGATCGTGATGGCGCGGTTTCAGGTGCGCGCCCAGGGTCGCCAGCACGGCGGCGATCACCGCCGCGTCGTCGGTGAAGCCGATGCCGGCGAAGATGTCGGGAATGGCGTCCACCGGCATGACGAAATAGGCCAGCGCCCCCAGGATCAGGCCCTTGGCCGCCAGCGGGGTCTTGGGGTCCTGGGCCGCGTACCACGCGGCGACCGCCTGCTGGGCGAAGGGGATGCGGGCGGCGGTGCGCCGCATCTTGGGCCAGAAGCCCTTGCGCACGCGCAACTCGTTCACCTTCTGCACGGCGGGAACCAGGGCCTTGTCAGGATTGATGGCGTCATCAGGCGACATTCCGTTGGTCTTTGCGGTCATGGCCGCTAAATCCTCGCACGAGCACTCGGTTCAATCGAATATAGGACGACTTCCATGAAACTCGACGCTTCGATCGCGGCGGTGGTGACGGGCGGGGCTTCGGGCCTTGGCGAAGGCACGGCGCGCGCCCTGGCGGCCAAGGGCGTCAAGGTCGCCCTGTTCGACCTGAACGAAGAGCGCGGCGAGGTCATCGCCCAGGAGATCGGCGGCGTCTTCTGCAAGGTCGACGTAACTTCGGACGACAGCGTCGCCGCCGGATTCGCCAAGGCGCGCGCCGCCCATGGCCAGGAGCGTCTGACCGTCAACTGCGCCGGCATCGCCACCGGCCAGAAGACCGTCAGCCGCAAGAAGGACACCGGCGAGATCCGCGCCCACGACATGGCCCAGTTCGAGCGCACCGTCTCGATCAACCTGTTCGGCACCTTCCGCGTCCTGTCGCAGTCGGCGGCGGGCATGGTCACCATGGAGCCGATGGAAGACGGCGAGCGCGGCCTGATCGTCAACACCGCCTCGGTCGCGGCGCAGGACGGCCAGATCGGCCAGGCGGCCTATTCGGCGTCCAAGGGCGGCGTCTACGCCATGACCCTGCCGATCGCGCGCGACCTGATGAACGAGGGCGTGCGGGTCAACACCATCCTGCCGGGCATCATGTGGACGCCGATGATGGCGGGCATGGATCAGAAGGTGCAGGACGCCCTGGCCGCCATGATCCCCTTCCCCAAGCGCCTGGGCACGCCGGCCGACTACGCCGCCCTGGCCCTGCATCTGGCCGAGAACACCTACATCAACGGCGAGTGCATCCGTCTGGACGGGGCTATACGCCTCGCCCCTCGCTAAGGCGAGGAGCGGAAGGCCGCTAACGCTCGCCGCGCGGCGGCTCGCTGCTTGAGCGGGTCGGGCGCGTAACGGCAGGCGGCGGCGCTTTGAAGCGGCCTCCGGGGCGTCCTTTCGGGCGTTTCGGGGGCCGTTTTCGTGTGAAGTTTCAGGGCTGTTCGAAAAAAATCGACGGATTGGACGAAAATCGAAAAAGGGGCTTGCGCGATCCGAAGCGGGTCCGCTATACGCCCCTTCCTCGACGGGGAGCAGCACATCGCTCCCAACGGAGTGCGGGCGTAGCTCAGGGGTAGAGCATCACCTTGCCAAGGTGAGGGTCGGGCGTTCGAATCGCCTCGCCCGCTCCAGTCGAAGCGTGGAAAACGGGGTCCGGCCGCAAGGTCGGGCCCCGTTTCGCTTTTCCGCCCATTGTGTTCAGCCTGCATGGCCGCGCGCGCGATCGCGGCCTATATGGAGCCTGGCGGTTGACCCCGCCGGGAGCGGCGCTAGTGTCCGCGCCGCTTCCTTCCCAGCGCATTTCGTATCCAGCGCCAGACCGATCAGAGGACCTCATGGCCGACGCCGCTTCCCAGACCTATGACGTGGTGATCATCGGGGGCGGGCCCGGCGGCTACAACGCCGCCATCCGCGCCGGCCAGCTGGGCCTCAAGGCCGCCCTGGTCGAGAAGCGCGCCACGCTGGGCGGCACTTGCCTGAACGTCGGCTGCATGCCCTCCAAGGCCCTGCTGCACGCCTCGGAGCTCTATGAGGCCGCCAACGTCGAGTTCGCCGGCATCGGCATCGAGGTGAAGCCCAAGCTGAACCTTTCCCAGATGCACAAGGCCAAGGACGACAGCGTCGAGGCCCTGACCAAGGGCATCGAATTCCTGATGAAGAAGAACAAGGTCGACGTGGTGAAGGGCTTCGGCCGCATCGCGGGTCAGGGCAAGGTCGAGGTGGAAGCCGAGGGCGGCGCCAAGACCACGCTGGAGACCAAGAACATCATCATCGCCACCGGCTCCGAGCCGACCCCCCTGCCGGGCGTCGCCTTCGAAGACGGCAAGGTCATCGACTCGACCGGCGCCCTGTTCCTGCCCAAGGTGCCCAAGCACCTGATCGTCATCGGCGCGGGCGTCATCGGCCTGGAGCTGGGTTCGGTCTGGCGCCGCCTGGGCGCCCAGGTCACGGTCGTGGAGTTCCTCGACAAGGTCGGCGCGGGCATGGACGGCGAAGTCGCCACCGCCTTCCAGCGCGGCCTGACCAAGCAGGGCATGACCTTCCGCATGGGGACCAAGGTCACCGGCGCTCAGACCTCCAAGGACGGCGTCGAACTGACGCTGGAGCCGGCCAAGGGCGGCGCGGCGGAGACGCTGAAGGGCGACGTGGTGCTGGTCGCCATCGGCCGCCGCCCCTACACGCAAGGCCTGGGGCTGGAGACGGTCGGCGTCACGCCGGATCAGCGCGGCTTCATCGCCAACGACCACTTCAAGACCTCGGCGCCGGGCGTCTGGGTCATCGGCGACGTGACGCACGGCCCGATGCTGGCCCACAAGGCCGAGGAAGACGCCGTGGCCGTGATCGAGCTGATCGCAGGCAAGCCGGGCCACGTCGACTATGACCTGGTGCCGTCGGTGATCTACACCGGCCCGGAAGTGGCCTGGGTCGGCAAGACCGAAGAGGCGCTGAAGGCTGCGGGCGTCAACTACAAGAAGGGCAAATTCCCCTTCGCCGCCAACAGCCGCGCCAAGATCAACCACGAGACCGAGGGCTTCGTGAAGGTCCTGGCCGACGCCGCGACCGACAAGGTCCTGGGCGTCCACATCTACGGCCCGCAGGCCGGCGAGCTGATCGGCGAGGCCTGCATGACCATGGCCTTCGGCGGATCGTCCGAGGACATCGCCCGCACCTGCCACCCCCACCCGACACGCTCCGAAGCCGTCCGCCAGGCGGCCATGGGCGTCGAGGGCTGGACCATGCAGGCGTAAGCCTCCGGCTTCCGTTTGAAGTCAGAACGGCGCGCTCCGCACGGGGCGCGCCGTTTTGTTTGGAACGGCGTCAGGAAGCGCGATCATGGCGGTCTGGCCCCCCGGGGTCAGCCGCGCGGGTGCGCCTGCGAGTAGGCGGCCAGCAGGCGGGCGGCGTCGACCTGGGTGTATTTCTGCGTCGTCGACAGGCTGGCGTGGCCCAGCAGTTCCTGGATCGAACGCAGATCGGCCCCCGCCCCCAGCAGGTGGGTGGCGAAGCTGTGCCTCAGCGCGTGGGGCGTCGCGGAGGCGGGCAGGCCGAGCCGTCCGCGCAGGCGCTGCACCGTCGCCTGCACATGGCGGGCGTTCAAGGGGCCGCCGCGCCGCGCTCGGAACAGGGCCTGCTCGGCGTCGATGACGAAGGGCTGGAGCGCAAGATAGGCGTCGATCGCCTCGCGCACCTGGGGCAGGACGGGGACCATGCGCGTCTTGCCGCCTTTGCCGGTGATGCGAAGGCTGTCCGGCAGGGGGGCGTCCGACCGCGTCAGCGACAGGGCCTCCGAAATCCGCAGGCCGCAGCCGTAGAGCAGGGTCAGGACGGCGCGGTCGCGCGCCGCCTCCCACGGCTCCATGTCGGGGTCGGCCTCGGGTTCGTGCAGCAGCCCTTTCGCCTGATCCTCGCTGATCGGTCGGGGCAGTGAGGGCTTGACCTTGGGCCCGCGCACCAGGGTCAGTTGCGGTGTCGCCACGCCCAGCCGTCGGTCGAGGAAGGCGTGAAAGCCCCGGATGGCGGCCAGGGTCTGGCTGAGCGAGCGGGCGTTCAGCGGGCGCTCGCCGCTGCGGCGCTCGGCCAGGTGGGCGCGCGCCTCGGCCGCCGTGACCGAGCCGAGCTCGGCCGCGCTTTGCGGCCCGCCGCGATGGCGCTCCAGAAAGGCCAGATACAGCCGCCCGATATGGCCATAGGCCTCGAGCGTGCGCGGCGACAGGCGGCGTTCGTGGGCGAGATGCTCCAGCCAGGCGGCCAGGGCGTCCTGCGAAGTCATGGAGGGGGCGGTCAGGCTTCCAGCGGCCATCGCTCGGCCATGCGTTCGACGACGCGGGCGACGAAGGCCACCAGTTCGCAGCCCATGGCGGGGGTGAAGCCGTCGTCCTCGGCCGAGCCGAAGGCGCACAGGGCCGGTCGGGGCAGGCTTTCGCCGGGCGCGCTCAGGCTCATCCGCACCAGGGCGACCGAGGCGACTTCGCCCTCAGAAGGGCCGAACAGGCTGAGGCCGGTGAAGTTGGGACCGAGCCAGTGCAGGCCGTCCTCGCCCAGCAGGGCGTCGACGCGGCCCGGCTCCAGCGCCTTCCAGCCGAAGGGGACGGCGCCCGGCTTCTCGATCGCCACGGCGGCGCCGGCCAGGCCGAAGCGGCCCTGCGCGACGGCGTCCAGATGGCGCGCCAGTTCAACGTGGGTGCGCGCCTCCATCAGGTCCAGGGCGGCGACATGGGTCTGGGTCTGGGCGGCGAAGTTGGCGCGGGCGATCTCTTCGATCAGCTTGCGCGCGCCGGCCTCGCGCTGGGCCACGGCCTCCAGCCGCGCCAGGGCGGCGCGGCCGAAATCGACGACGTTGCGGCCGGTGGCGGCCAGGCCCAGCTCTTCCAGCAGGGCCCGGTCGTCCAGCAGGTGTTCGGCGTGATCTTCCAGCCAGGCGCGCACCTGCGGCCAATGAAGGCCCGCGGCCGGGTCGGCAGAGAGGTCCAGGGAAGTGCTCAAGCGGGACCTCTCATCGGGTCAGAACTACAGAATCGGCGTCACAGGATGGACTGACCGGTCTTGCCCCAGTCCGCCAGAAACGCATCCAACCCCTTGTCGGTTAACGGGTGCTTGACCAAGGCCTTGAAAACGTCGGCCGGAATGGTCGAGGCGTCGGCCCCGGCCAAGGCGGCGGCGGTCACATGGTCCGTATTGCGCACCGAGGCGGCCAGGATTTCCGTGCTGAAGTCGTGGATGTCGTACAGGGTGCGGATGTCCTCCAGCAGGCCCACGCCGTCGGCGCCGACATCGTCCAGACGGCCGACGAAGGGCGAGATGAAGGTCGCGCCGGCCTTGGCCGCCAGCATGGCCTGGGCCGCCGAGAAACACAGGGTGACGTTGGTCTTGATCCCCTTGTCGGCGAAGGCGCGCGTTGCGCGCAGCCCGTCCCACGTCAGCGGCAGCTTGACCACGACGTTGGGGGCGATGGAGGCCAGCTTGTCGCCCTCCTTGACCATGGTCTCGAAGTCGGTGGCCACGGCCTCGGCCGAGATCGGCCCCTCGACCAGGGCGCAGATTTCGGCGATGACCTCGGCGATGTTGCGACCCGACTTGGCGATCAGGCTAGGATTGGTGGTGACGCCGTCCACCATCCCGGTGGGCAGCAGGTCCTTGATGACGGCGACGTCGGCGGTGTCGAGAAAGAGTTTCATGGGGAAGAGTTCTAACCCTGACCAACGCGAAGGGCGACTCCCCTTTTCCTCCCCATTTTATGGGGAGGGGGACCACGTCGTGGTGGAGGGGCATGCCCGGTTTGAAGCAGCCCCTCCGTCACGGCGCTGCGCGCCGCGCCACCTCCCCACTCAGTGGGGAGGAGAAGCCGCGTGAAGGTCGCCTCCGTCCTCATCCCCCTGCCGGTGCCGGAAGCCTTTGACTACGAAGTCCCCGAGGAACTGACGGTCGCGCGCGGCGATCAGGTCGCCGTGCCGCTGGGGCCGCGCCTGATCCGGGGCGTAGTGGCCGAAGTGTTCGAGACGACCGGCTCCAACCGCAAGCTGAAGGCGGTCGAGCAGGTGCTGGACGATCCGCGCCTGCCGGAACGCACGCTGGACTTCGTCGAATGGGCGGCGCGCTGGACGCTCAGCCCGCCTGGGGAGATGGCGGCCACGGCGCTGAAGGGCCTGCGCGCGCCGCGGCCCCGGCCCGAGCGGCGGGTGCGGCGTGTCGAGGGCCGCAGTCCCGCCCGCCCGACGGCGGCGCGCACGGCGGTGCTGGAGGCCCTGGGCCAACGATCCATGCCCGGCCCCGATCTGGCGCGGGCGGCGGGCGTCTCGTCCGGGGTGGTCAAGGGCCTGGTCGATGAAGGGGTGCTGGAGCCGTTCGAGGTCGAGGCGGTCGCCGCCTTCGACCCGCCCGATCCCGACCATGCGCCCGCGACCCTGAACCCGGATCAGGCGGCCTCGGCGGCGGCCATTGCGGACGCTGTGGCGGCGGGCGGCTTCGCCCCCTTCCTGCTGGACGGGGTGACGGGCTCGGGCAAGACCGAGGCCTATCTGGAGGCGGCGGCGCGGGCGCTGCGGGCCGATCCGACGGCGCAGGTGCTGATCCTGCTGCCCGAGATCGCCCTGACCCAGGCGGTGATCGAGCGCATCACCGCCCGCTTCGGCGTCGCCCCGGCCGAATGGCATTCCGGCGTCGCCCCGCCGCGCCGGCGACAGGCGTGGGAGGCGGTGGTCTCCGGCCGCTGCAACATCGTCGTCGGCGCGCGCTCGGCCCTGTTCCTGCCCTACGCCAACCTGAAGCTGATCGTGGTGGACGAAGAGCACGACGGCTCGTTCAAACAGGAGGAAGGGCTAGTCTATCACGGCCGCGACCTGGCCGTGGCGCGGGCGCGGATCGAGGGGGCGACGGTCGTCCTCGCCTCGGCCACCCCGTCGCTGGAGACGCTGTGGAACGCCCATCAGGGGCGGTATCGCTGGCTGAAGCTGGCGGCGCGACACGGGGCGGCGGTCCTGCCCGAGATCGGCCTGATCGATCTGCGCGACTGTCCGCCGGACCCGCAGACCTGGCTGTCCGCACCTTTACGCGAAGCCATCGGCGAGACGCTGACGCGCGGCGAGCAGAGCCTGCTGTTCCTGAACCGGCGCGGCTACGCCCCGGTGGTGCTGTGCCGGTCGTGCGGGCATCGGCTGACGGCGCCGGATACGGATTCCTGGCTGGTCGAGCATCGCTACACCGGGCGGCTGGTCTGCCATCTGACCGGATTCTCCATGCCCAAGCCGAAGGCCTGCCCGTCGTGCGGGGCCGAGGATTCGCTGGTCCCCGTGGGGCCGGGCGTCGAGCGGGTCGAGGAAGAGGTGCGCCAGCTGTTCCCCGAGGCGCGCACCGCTGTGTTCAGCTCGGACACCGTGCCGGACGGCAAGTCGGCCCGCGCCCTGATACAGAGCATGGCCGACGGCGAGATCGACATTCTGGTCGCCACCCAGGCTGCGGCGAAAGGCCACAACTTCCCGCGCCTGACGCTCGTGGGCGTGGTGGACGCGGATCTGGGCCTGCGCGGCGGCGACCTGCGCGCGGCCGAGCGCACCTATCAGCTGCTGGCCCAGGCCACGGGCCGGGCGGGGCGGGCGGACAAGCCGGGCCGCGCCCTGCTGCAGACCTGGACGCCCGAGCATCCGGTGCTGCAGGCCCTGGCGGCGGGCGACCGCGACGCCTTCGTCGAGGCCGAGATGGCCGAGCGCGAGGCGGCCTCCCTGCCGCCGCACGGCCGTCTGGCGGCGCTGATCCTGTCCAGCGAGAACGCCATGGCGGTCGAGAAGGTCGCCCGCGACCTGGCCGAGGCCATCCCCAACGCCGAGCGGCTGGAGGTCTATGGCCCCGCCGACGCGCCCCTGGCCCTGGTGCGCGGACGGCGACGCAAGCGGCTGTTGGTGCGGGCGGATCGCGACGTGAACCTGCAGGCCTTCCTGCGCGCCTGGCTGGCGCGGGTGAAGGTCCCGGCGTCCGTCAGACTGACCGTGGACGTGGATCCTTATAGTTTCTTGTAGGGCGCTATCGCTCGCCGCCGGCGGCTCGCTGCTTGAGCGCGTCCCTTACATCCGCTCACCCCGGCGGACGCCGGGGCCCAGTGAGAGCCTCAGAAGCGGTCGTTTGCAGCCAAAGGACTGGATCCCGGCGTCCGCCGGGACGAGCGGGAAGAAGGGGCTTATCGCGGCCCGGTGAGCCGGATCTCGAACAGGGCGGGCCAGTCCTTGCCGGTGACGAACAGGCGGCGGCTCTTGGCGTCCCAGGCGATGCCGTTCAGCACGTCGTCGGCCGGATCCTGCACCGGATCCTTGAGCAGGCCGGTCAGGTCGATGACGCCGACGACCTGGCCGGACGCCGGGTCGATGCGGACGATGTAGTCGGTCTGCCAGACGTTGGCCCAGACCTCGCCGTCGATCCATTCCAGCTCGTTCAGCCGCCCCAGCGGACGGCCGTTCAGGGTGACGGCGAGGCGGCCGGTCTCGGCCTGGGTGTCGAGGTCGAGAAAGCGCAGGGTCGCCGATCCATCCGACAGGATCAGGCGCGTTCCGTCGTGCGTCAGCCCCCAGCCTTCGCCCGCATAGGCGAAGCGCGACAGGGGGCTCAGGTCCTTGGCGTCCCAGATGAAGCCGACGCCGTTGATCCAGGACAGGGAGAAGACGCGCCCGTCCTTCTCGGTCAGGCCCTCGCCGAAATACTCGGGGTCGAGTTCATGACTCTGAAGCACGACGCCGTCCTCCAGCCGCACGCGGCGGACGCTGGACGGGTTGCGGCCGGTGCTCTCGATCAGCACGCCGTCGCGGATGACCAGCCCTTGGGTGAAGGCGGCCGGATCGTGGGGAAAGGCCCGCACCACCTCATAGCCGTAGACCGCAATCGGCGCGGGCGCTGGGCGGGCGGGGGAAGATGGGGGGGCCGGCCCCGGCGCTTGCGCCGCCGCCGGCGCGCAAAGCGCCAGCAGAAGCATCGCCAGGACCGGCCCCACGCCCATGTCTTAGACGCCGGGCTCGGCGGTTTCGGCCTTGTTGAGGGCGGCCCGCGCGGCTTCCTGGGCCTGGGCCTTTCTGATCTGGGCGTTGCGCGACCACATGTTCAGGCCTTCCACCAGAGCCGAGAAGGCCATGGCGGCGTAGATATAGCCCTTGGGCACATGGACGCCGAAGCCGTCGGCGATCAGCACGGCGCCGATCATCAGCAGGAAGCCCAGGGCCAGCATGACCACGGTCGGGTTCTTGTCGATGAAGTTGGCCAGCGGATCGGCGGCCAGCAGCATGACGGTCACGGCGGCGATGACGGCCACCATCATGATGGGCACGTGTTCGGTCATGCCGACGGCGGTCAGGATCGAATCGACCGAGAAGACCAGGTCCAGCAGGATGATCTGGAAGATGGCCGCGCCGACGTTGTTGAGGACGACGTCCTTCTTGTCCTTCTCCAGCAGATCGTTCGACGGGGTGGTGTCGACCGAGTGGTGGATTTCCTTCGTGGCCTTCCACAGCAGGAACAGGCCGCCGGCGATCAGGATCAGGTCGCGCCAGGAGAAGGCGGTGTCGAAGGTCTCGCCGTGGAAGCCCAGGTCGAACACGGGCTGGGTCAGGCCGACGATCCAGCCGATGGTGGCCAGCAGGCCCAGACGCATGATCAGGGCCAGGCCGATGCCGATGCGGCGCGTGCGTTGGCGATGCTCGGGCGGGAGCTTGTTGGAGAGGATCGAGATGAAGATCAGGTTGTCGATCCCCAGCACGACCTCCATGACCACCAGAGTCACGAGGGCCGCCCAGGCGGCGGGGTCGCTGAGGAGCGGGGTTATGCTTTCAAGCATCGGGTTTCCAGGATGTGATGGTGAGCATAAGCGGTAACGGGGCCGTGAGGTTGCATCAAGCGGTCGTGCGCGGCGTCGTGGTCGCACCCCCCGGCACATCGGACACCAGGGCGCCCGGCCCGCCCCCCGCCATGACGGCCGCGCGGACCGCCGCGTGGCTGGCCAGGCTCTGGGCCTCGACATAGATGCGGCCTGCCTGGGGGTGGGCGGCGCGGATGCGCTGCTCCAGCCGCGCCACGGCAGCCTCGACATCGGCGGCGCTGAGCCGGTCGTCGAAATCCAGGCTGAGGGCGACCAGGATCTCGTTGGGTCCGAAATGCATGGTGCGCAGGTCGTTCAGACCCTCGACGCCCGGCTCGGAGCGGGCGATGGCGGCGATGCCGGCCCGCGTGACTGGATCGGCGGCCTCGCCGGTCAGCAGGCTCTGGCTCTCGAAGGCCAGGAAGCCGGCGGTCAGGGCCAGCACGACCCCGATGGCCACGGAGGCGACCCCGTCGATGACGGGCAGGCCGAAGACGTGGCTGGCGACCACCCCGATCAGGGCGATGACCAGGCCGGTCAGGGCGGCGGTGTCCTCGAACAGCACGGTGAAGACGGTGGGGTCCTTGCTGTCGCGCACGGCGGCCAGCAACGGGCGGCCGCCGCGCTGGCCGTTGAAGGCCCTCAACGCCACCCACCAGGAGCCGCCCTCGAACAGCACCGCCAGCCCCAGCACCAGATAGTTGACCCAGGGGTTCTGGATCGGCTCGGGCGCGCGGATGCGCTCGAGCCCGTGCAGGATCGAGATGACCGCCCCCAGGCCGAAGATCAGGATGGCGACGACGAAGGTGTAGAAATAGAGCTGAAGCCCGTGACCGAAGGGATGGCTCTCGCTGGCCGGCCGCGCGGCGCGGCGCAGGCCGATCAGCAGCAGGACCTGATTGCCGGTGTCCACGGCCGAGTGGATCGCCTCGCTCATCATGGCGGCCGAGCCGGTGAACAGGGCGGCGGCGAATTTCGTGATGGCGATGGCGGCGTTGCCCGCCAGGGCCGCGAAGATCACCTGCTTGGATGTAGAGGCGGCCATGACATCCCGCTTCGGTTCGACCAAAGGAGCGCGGGTGCGGCGTTATCGTTCCGCGCCCCTTGGTTGCGGCTTGCGGCCTTGCATGGTATCAGCCGCGCGGCTTTAGCGAAGGGCGTATCGAAAGATGCGTCCCCAGCGTGCTTTCTCAAAGCATATCAGGCCCTTGACTGGCGCAGGCGACTGCGGCCGGTCTTGCGACAATCGCTTCAGACGCGGACCAATATAAGTGGCGGACGATTTCAGGACGACGGAAGTCGGCGGACGGTATGCACAGGCGCTGTTCGACCTGGCGGATGAGACGGGGGCGCTGGACGCCGTGCGCGCCGATCTGGCTTCGCTGAAGGCGGCCTGGATCGACAGCGCCGACCTGCGCCGTCTGGCGACCTCGCCGCTGATCTCTTCGGATGATCAGGCCAAGGGTCTGGCGGCCATCGCCGACAAGGCGCAGTTCACGGCCACGACGCGCAACTTCCTGGGCCTGCTGGGCCAGAACGGCCGCGCGGCGGACCTGCCGGGCGTGATCGCCGCCTTCGAGGCGCTGTACGCCAAGAAGACGGGCGTGGTGGCCGCCGAGGTGACTTCGGCCGTGGCTCTCAGCGCCGCTCAGACCAAGACGATCCAGAGCGAGCTGCGCGCCGCCCTGGGCCGCGACCCCGAACTGACCGCCCGCGTCGATCCGTCGATCCTGGGCGGCCTGAAGGTCAAGGTGGGCTCGAAGCTGTTCGACGCCTCGCTGAAGACCAAGCTCGACCAGATGACCTTTGCGCTGAAGCGCGCCTAAACCCCGAATTTCAGTTCAAGCCGGGCCAGCGGGCCCGCACCGAAGACGAAAGCCGAAAGAGCCAATCATGGATATCCGCGCCGCCGAAATCTCGGCCATCCTCAAGTCGCAGATCGCCAACTTCGGCGTAGAAGCCGACGTTTCCGACGTCGGCCAGGTGCTGTCGGTCGGCGACGGCATCGCGCGCATCCACGGCCTGGACAACGTCCAGGCGGGTGAAATGGTCGAGTTCACCAAGGCCGGCGTGAAGGGCATGGCCCTGAACCTGGAACGCGACAACGTCGGCGCGGTGATCTTCGGCGCGGACGCCGCCATCGCCGAGGGCGACGACGTGCGTCGCCTGGGCGAGATCGTGGACGTGCCGGTCGGCAAGGGCCTGCTGGGCCGCGTCGTCAACCCGCTGGGCGAGCCGATCGACGGCAAGGGCCCGATCCAGTTCACCGAGCGTCGCCGCGTCGACGTGAAGGCCCCTGGCATCATCCCGCGTAAATCGGTTCACGAGCCGATGCAGACGGGCATGAAGGCCATCGACACCCTGATCCCGGTCGGCCGCGGCCAGCGCGAGCTGATCATTGGCGACCGTCAGGTCGGCAAGACCGCCGTCGCCATCGACACCATCCTGAACCAGAAGACGGTCAACAAGTCGGACGACGAGTCGGCCAAGCTGTACTGCATCTACGTCGCCATCGGCCAGAAGCGCTCGACCGTGGCCCAGATCGTCAAGACTCTCGAAGAGTCGGGCGCGCTGGAATACACCATCGTCGTGGCCGCCACCGCGTCGGAACCGGCCCCGCTGCAGTTCCTGGCCCCGTTCGCCGGCACCGCCATGGGCGAGTATTTCCGCGACAACGGCATGCACGGCCTGATCATCTATGACGACCTGTCCAAGCAGGCCGTGGCCTACCGCCAGATGTCGCTGCTGCTGCGCCGTCCGCCGGGCCGTGAAGCCTACCCGGGCGACGTCTTCTACCTGCACAGCCGCCTGCTGGAGCGTTCGGCCAAGCTGAACGAGGATTACGGCTCGGGCTCGCTGACCGCCCTGCCGATCATCGAAACCCAGGCCAACGACGTGTCGGCCTACATCCCGACCAACGTGATTTCGATCACCGACGGCCAGATCTTCCTGGAATCGGACCTGTTCTATCAGGGCATCCGTCCGGCCGTGAACGTCGGCATCTCGGTGTCGCGCGTGGGCTCCTCGGCCCAGATCAAGGCCATGAAGCAGGTCGCCGGTTCGATTAAGGGCGAGCTGGCCCAGTATCGTGAAATGGCCGCCTTCGCGAAGTTCGGCTCGGACCTGGACGTCTCGACCCAGCGCCTGCTGGCCCGCGGCGCCCGCCTGACCGAGCTGCTGAAGCAGCCGCAGTACTCGCCGCTGGCCGTCGAGGAGCAGGTCGTGTCGATCTACGCCGGCACGCGCGGCTATCTGGACGGCATCGCCGTTTCGGACGTCGGCCGCTTCGAGAGCGAACTGCTGGCCCGCGTTCACGCCAACCACGCCTCGCTGCTGGAAGGCATCCGCACCAAGAAGGCCCTGACGCCCGAGCTGGAAGCCGAGCTGAAGGACATCCTGGCGGCCTTCGCCAAAACCTTCGCCTGATCGTTCGGCCCTGTAGTCAAAGGAAGAGCAGAGCCGGATGGCTAGCCTCAAGGAAATGCGCGATCGGATCGGAAGCGTCAAAGCGACGCAGAAGATCACGAAAGCCATGCAGATGGTCGCCGCGGCCAAGCTGAAGCGCGCCCAGGAGCAGGCGGAGAACGCCCGCCCCTATGCGTCGCGGATGGCCTCGGTCATCGCCAACCTGGCGGCGGGCGTCGGCGACGACGGCCCGCGCCTGATGACCGGAACCGGCGCCGACCAGAAGCACCTGGTCGTCGTCGCCACGGCCGACAAGGGTCTGGCGGGCGGGTTCTCGACCAACGTCATCCGCGCCGCGCGCGATCACATCAACAGCCTGATCGCCAACGGCAAGGACGTCGAGATCGTCGCTGTCGGCCGCAAGTCGCGCGACCAGCTGACCCGCCTGTTCGGGGACAAGGTCGTCAAGACTTTCGAGTTGAGCGAGCACAAGACGGTGGGCCTGCACTCGGCCCAGCCGATCGCCGAACTGCTGGCTGAAAAGTTCGAGGCGGACGAGGCCGACAAGGTCACGCTCTTCTACAGCCAGTTCAAGTCGGTGATCTCTCAGGTCCCGTCGTCGCGTCAGCTGGCCCCGGCCGAAGTCGACGCCGACGCCTCGGCCGACGCCGGCGCGCTCTATGAGTACGAGCCGTCGGAAGAGGACATCCTCGAGACCCTGCTGCCGCGCAACCTGACGACGCAGATCCTGGCCGCCCTTCTGGAAAACCAGGCCGGCTTCTTCGGCGCCCAGATGGCTGCGATGGACAACGCCACGCGCAACGCCGGCGACCTCATCAGCGCCTTGACGCTGCAGTACAACCGTTCCCGCCAGGCCCAGATCACCACCGAGCTGATCGAGATCATCGCCGGCGCTGAAGCGCTCTGATCCCGACACAGCCGACATTCGACACGGATAAACCCCGATGACCGACACCACCGCCCCCAAGAAACCCGCCGCCAAGAAGCCGGCCGCCAAGAAGGCCGCTCCGGCCGCCGCTCCCGTCGCTGTCGCGGGCCAGGGCAAGATCGCCCAGGTCATCGGCGCCGTCGTCGACGTTGAGTTCACCGGCCACCTGCCGGGCATTCTGAACGCTCTGGAAACCCAGAACGTCGACCAGAAGACGGGCGAGCCCTTCACCCTGGTCCTGGAAGTGGCCCAGCACCTGGGTGAGAACATGGTCCGCACCATCGCTATGGACACGACCGAAGGTCTGACGCGCGGCCAGGCCGTCGTCGACACCGGCAAGTCGATCATGGCCCCGGTCGGCCCGGGCACGCTCGGCCGCATCATGAACGTCGTCGGCCAGCCGATCGACGAAGCCGGTCCGATCAAGACCACCGAGTTCCGCCCGATCCACCGCGAGGCGCCTTCGTTCGAGGAGCAGTCGACCTCGTCGGAAATCCTGGTCACGGGCATCAAGGTCATCGACCTGATCTGCCCCTACACCAAGGGCGGCAAGACCGGCCTGTTCGGCGGCGCCGGCGTCGGCAAGACCGTGACCATGCAGGAACTGATCAACAACATCGCCAAGGCGTACGGCGGTTATTCGGTTCTGGCCGGCGTGGGCGAACGCACCCGCGAAGGCAACGACCTGTATCACGAGATGATCGAGTCGAACGTGAACGTCGCCGGCGGCGGCGAAGGCTCCAAATGCGCCCTGGTCTACGGCCAGATGAACGAGCCCCCCGGCGCCCGCGCCCGCGTGGCCCTGACCGGCCTGGCCCAGGCCGAATACTTCCGCGATGAAGAGGGCAAGGACGTCCTGCTGTTCATCGACAACATCTTCCGCTTCACGCAAGCCGGTTCGGAAATGTCGGCTCTGCTGGGCCGCATCCCCTCGGCCGTGGGCTATCAGCCGACGCTGGCCACCGAGATGGGCAACCTGCAGGAGCGCATCACCTCGACCAAGAAGGGCTCGATCACCTCGATCCAGGCCATCTACGTCCCGGCTGACGACCTGACCGACCCGGCGCCCGCCGCCTCGTTCGCCCACTTGGACGCGACCACGGTTCTGAACCGCGACATCGCCGCCCAGGCCATCTTCCCGGCCGTGGACCCGCTGGACTCCACCTCGCGGATCATGGACCCGCTGGTGATCGGCGAAGAGCACTACACGGTCGCCCGCCGCGTTCAGGAAATCCTGCAGCAGTACAAGGCGCTGAAGGACATCATCGCCATCCTGGGCATGGACGAGCTGTCGGAAGACGACAAGCTGGTCGTGTCGCGCGCCCGCAAGATCCAGCGCTTCCTGTCGCAGCCCTTCTTCGTGGCCGAGCAGTTCACCGGTTCGCCGGGCAAGTTCGTCGAGCTGGCTGACACCATCCGCTCGTTCAAGGCGATCTGCGACGGCGAATACGACCACCTGCCGGAAGCCGCCTTCTACATGGTCGGCGCCATCGAAGAGGCCGTCGAGAAGGCCGCCAAGATGGCTGCGGAAGCCTAAGTCATGGCCGGTAAGCTGAACTTCTCCCTCGTCGCCCCGGAACGCGAAGTCTTCGCCGGTTCGGTCGATCAGGTCGATGCGCCGGGCGTCGAGGGCGACTTCGGCGTCCTGCCGGGCCACGCGCCCTTCATGACCACCCTGCGCGAAGGCGTGGTGACCGTCTATGACGGCGCCCAGCGTCGCCGCTTCGAGGTCAAGGGCGGCTTCGCCGACGTCAACGGCGAAGGCCTGACCATCCTGGCCGAAGAGGCCTCGGAGCTGACCGCGAACTAAGGTTCGCGCGGCTGAAACGATCAAAGGCCCCTCGCTCCGGCGGGGGGCCTTTTGTTTTGAGCGATGGCTTTAGTGCATTGGCGGAAGGGCCGAGGGGTTGGAGGGCGAGCGCTTAGGCGGCCCACTCTCCGAACGCCTGCACCACCTGCTCATAGACCGGCCGTTTGAACGGCACGATCAGGCCGGGCGCTTCGTCCAGCCGCCCCCAGCGCCAGGCGTCGAACTCGGGCTCGCCGTGCGCGTTCAGGTCGATCTCGTCTTCGGCGCCGGTCAGGCGGAAGGCGAACCACTGCTGGCGCTGCCCCTTCAGCCCCTTCCAGCTCTTCGGGCTCGGCAGGCCCTCGGGGAAGTCATAGGGGATCCAATCCCTCGTGCGGCCCAGAAGGGCGATGGAGCGCACGCCGGTCTCCTCGTGCAGTTCGCGGCGGGCGGCGGCCTCCAGGTCCTCGCCGTCGTCGACGCCGCCTTGCGGGAACTGCCAGTTCCACGGCTCGGGCGTGTCGGCGCGGCGGCCGAACCAGACCTGGCCGGCCGGGTTGAACAGGACGACCCCGACGTTGGGGCGATAGAGGGACAGATCGATGCTCATGCCCTTCGCATACGCCGCCGTCTCGATGCGGGCTAGGCGTCAACGTCCGGGAAAGGCGCCGCGACTAAGGTCGCCGCATGGACAGACGTCATCTGATCGGCCTGACTTTGAGCGCCTTGACGCTGGCGGGCGCGGCGCAGGCTTCGCCTGAGAAGAGCGGCGGCGGCAAGGGCGGCTATCTGTCCTTGCCCACCGCCACGGCCACGGTTCTGCGCCGCGACGGGCGGCGCGGGGTCATGACGGTCGAGACCGGGCTGGACATCGCCGACGGCGCCCTGATGGAGCGGGCGCGCCTGTCGCAGCCGCGCCTCAGCGCCGCCTATAACGAGATCGTCCGCATCGCCGCCGAGCGGCTGCTGCCGGACGCGCCGCCGAATGTCGAATGGCTGGTGGTGGCGTTGCAGCACGCGACGGACGCGATCCTGGGCAAGCCGGGGGCCAAGCTGCTGCTCGGCACGGTGATGGTGGCGTGATCCGCGTCGTCATCCTCCGGCGTAGCGAAGCGGAGACCGGGGGACCCAGCGGCGCCCGTAGGGCGAAAGCGGCCGCCACCGCTCTAGCCGTAAAGATCGCCTTCGGCGCCGCTGGGTCCCCCGGTCGCGCCGCTCCGCGGCTTGCCGGAGGATGACGGAGGGGGGAGAGGTCAGTCCTGCGTCGGATCGGGGCGGCTCGTGTCGCCGTAGGTCATGGCCAGGAAGACGTCTTCCAGATCCGGATCTTCGGTGGCGATGTCCTTGATGGTCACGCCCGCTGCGCGCACGGCCGCCAGCACCTGTTCGACGCTGGACTCGCCCGTGCGGTAGGTGACGACGAAGGCGCCGTTGGCGCGCGGGGCGACGTGGAAGCCGTTCAGGACCGGCAGGGTCTCGGGCGCCGTCTCGGGCGTCACCACCACGTTGCGGGTGTCGAGACGTTTCAGCAGCTGCTGCGTCGGCTCGCAGGCCACGACCTCGCCCCGGTTGATGATGGCGATGGTGTCGCACAGCTCCTGGGCCTCTTCGAGGTAGTGGGTGGTCAGGATCACCGTCACCCCCTCCTCGTTGATCTTGCGGACATAGTCCCACAGCTGGCGGCGCAGCTCGACGTCCACGCCCGCCGTCGGCTCGTCCAGGATCAGCACGGGCGGATTGTGCACCAGGGCCTTGGCCACCATCAGGCGCCGCTTCATGCCGCCGGACAGGGCGCGGACATAGGCGTTGGCCTTGTCCGACAGGCCCAGGGCCGCCAGCAGTTCGTCCGAGCGGCGCTCGTTGGCGGGCACGCCGTAAAAGCCGGCCTGGACCTCCAGCGCCTCGCGCGGGGTGAAGAAGACGTCGGCGACGATTTCCTGCGGCACCACCCCCAGGGCCGAGCGGGCGTCGCGCGCCTCATGGTCGATGTCGCGGTCCCAGATGCGGACCGTGCCCTCGGACTTGTTCACCACTCCGGCGATGATGTTGATCAGGGTCGACTTGCCCGCGCCGTTGGGCCCCAGCAGCCCGAACATCGAGCCGCGCGGCACTGTCAGGTCGACCCCGCGCAGGGCCGTCTTCGGCGGCGACTTGCGCGAGCCCTTGTAGGTCTTCTTCAGCCCCCTGACCTCGATGGCGTTGACGGGCAGGGCGGGGGCTTGGGTCATGGCGCGGACTTCGACTCGGGCAGGGAGGGGCGGACGGCATAGGTAGGGGGCGCGGCGCCGTTCGCCAAGGCGTCGTTGCGAAGGTGAAGACAAGGCTGCGAGACGATATGTCAAAGTCGCTTGACGCCGCCCTCAACCATGTCTAGCTTACTTGTCAGAAAGACAACTTCGCTTGGATAAGGAAACGCCATGACCCCCGCCATCGCCTCCCGCAAAACGCTGACCCGCACCCGCTTGATCGGCTTTATCGCCATGGGTTTCTGCGCCGTCGGCTACGTCGGCTTCGCCCTGGCGCTGGGCGCTGGCAAGATGGAATACCTGCCGATGACCCAGGCGGCGATCATCGCCGCCGTCGCCGCGGTGGTCGGCGAGGTCGGCCTGTGGGTCGGCGCCGGCTGCCTGGGGTTGACCCTTTTCAAGAAGCGCAAGGCCCTGTTCGACAAGGTGATGGGCCGCAAGCCCGCCGCGTCGGACGTTTGACCTGAGGTTCCGGTCCGCCTAGGAACGGCGCAAAGCCTCTCCAGACCGGACCGGATCATGCCTCCCCGTCATCTCGAAGCCGTCATTCCTCCCCCCGAAGAGATCGTCGTCTCGACCAAGCGCGTCGCCTGCGACGGCGGCGGCGGCGCCCTGGGCCACCCGCTGGTCTATATGGACATGGGCGAGGACGACTTCATCGAGTGCGGCTATTGCGACCGCCGCTTCGTGCTGTCGGCGCACCCGCAGCCGGAGAACGAATACCTCGACCCGGCGGCCCGCCCGCCCGAGGCGCACTGAGGCGGGACGATGCGTTTTCTGCACACCATGGTCCGGGTGAAGGATCTGGACGCCTCGATGCGTTTCTACTGCGACCTGCTGGGTCTGCGGGAGACGCGTCGCGCCGACTATGAGGCCGGGCGTTTCACCCTGGTCTATCTGGCGGCCCCTGCGGACAAGGCGCGGGCCGAGGCCGAGAAGTCGCCTGAAGTCGAGCTGACCTACAACTGGGACGATCAGGATTACGACGGCGGCCGCAACTTCGGCCACCTGGCGTTCCAGGTCGACGACATCTACGCCGCCTGCCAGCGCCTGATGGACGGCGGCGTCGTCATCAACCGCCCGCCGCGCGACGGTCACATGGCCTTCGTCCGCTCGCCGGACGGCATCTCGATCGAACTGCTGCAGGCGGGCGAGCGTCTGGCTCCGGCCGAGCCGTGGGCCTCCATGCCGAACGTGGGCGCCTGGTGAGGACTGCTCTCCGTCTCCTGCCCGCCGCCTTGGTCCTGACCCTGGGCGCCTGCGCCATGGTGACCGAGACCAATCCGGCGCGG
This sequence comes from Brevundimonas sp. M1A4_2e, assembly GCF_053345555.1. Taxonomy (NCBI): domain Bacteria; kingdom Pseudomonadati; phylum Pseudomonadota; class Alphaproteobacteria; order Caulobacterales; family Caulobacteraceae; genus Brevundimonas; species Brevundimonas sp. M1A4_2e. The sequence goes on from NZ_JBKFAI010000006.1 coordinate 93,182, forward strand.
ACGGCCACCGACATGCTGCTGGTCAACCGGGCGGCCGACCGCGCGGTCGAGGGCCTGACCCTGCCCATCCCCCAGGGCGCGCGCGTCTTCGTCGACGAGACCTATTTCCAGGCCGAGAACGCCCGCTATGCGCTGAGCGCCATCCGCGCCGCCCTGTCGGAAGCCGGCTACGCCATCGTGCGCGAGCGGGGCGAGGCCGACGCCATCTTCGAGGTGCGCGCCGGCGCCCTGTCGCTGGATCAGTTGCGCCGGGTGGTCGGCATCCCCGACATGCGGGTGCCGATCAATGAGAGCCTGAACGTCGTCTCCATCCCCGAGGTGTCGCTCTACTCCAACCGCGACCGCATGGGCGTGGCCGAGTTCTCGGGCTTCCTCTACGACGCGCGCACCGGCATGCCCCTGGGCGCCGTCACGCCCATGATCGGCCAGTACAAGATCCGCAGCCACAAGGCCTTCATGATGCTGACCTGGGGCCAGCAGCTGGCCCAGCCGGGCGAGCGCGATCCGGGATCGAGCTGGAAGGAATTCTAGGGCGGGGCCAAATCGCCCTTGCGCCGCTCGGTCCGTTCGCGGAGCGAGACAGGCGCGTTCGGCCGTGTTAGGGCGCAAGTGAGCATAAGGCGTTCCGGCCGCGCTCATCTGTTCGCCGCCGCCGCAAGAGACGCCCTTGTCCTTCTTCCACGCCGGTCCTGCGCCGAAAGGCTCCGGTCTTCGCCGAGGCGCCCTGCGCGACGGGCTGGACCTGGCGCCGGGGATGAAGGTCGGCCTGTTCGGCGGCTCGTTCAATCCGGCCCACGACGGCCACGCCCATGTGGCGGCCACCGCCATGCAACGACTGGGGCTGGACCGGGTGGTCTGGCTGGTCTCGCCGCAGAATCCGCTGAAGTCCGCCCATGAGACCGCCCCCTTGGCCGAGCGGATGGCCTCGGCGCGAGCGGCCGCGGCGACGGTCGGCCCAGCCATGATCATCTCGGATTTCGAGACGCGGGCGGGTACGCGCTGGACCGTGGACACCCTGCGCGCCATCGTCGCGCGCCATCCGGGGGTGCATTTCGTCTGGCTGATGGGGTCTGACAATCTGGCGGATTTCCACCGCTGGCGCGGTTGGACCGACATCATGCGGCTGATGCCCGTGGCGGTGATCGCCCGGCCCGGCAGCCTGCTGGACAGCCGCACGGCGCCGGCGGCCGTGCGCTTCGCCCGCTATCGCGTGCCCATGGCCCAGGCCGGGCTGCTGCCCAGCCTTGAGGCGCCGGCCTGGACCTATCTGTCGGCGCCGCTGAATCACCGCTCCTCGACGGCCATCCGCGCCGCGCGGGCGGGGCGGGGCGAAGAGTCGAATCCGATCGGGTGACCTTTCACGCCGGGCGTGCTATATTGGGCTTTTAGTAAATCGCCTTGGAGCCCTCCGCTGACCCCCTCGACCGCGCACGACGCGCAAGACGCCGTTTCCAATGCGGCGCACGAAATGGACCTGATGGATTCCGTCCATTCCGAAGACGGTCAGGCCGAGGACGGCCCCAGTAGCGACGAGTCCGGCGATGGGCGCCAGCCTCTGCCGGTCGGCGCGACCGAGCTGGAACAGGCCATCCTCGCCAAACTCGACGAAGACAAGTCTCAGGACATCGTCCTGATCGACCTGCGCGGCAAGAGCCCGATGACCGACGCCATGATCGTGGCTTCGGGTCGTTCGCACCGCCACGTCGGCGCCATCGCCGACCACCTGCTGCGCCTGTTCAAGGAGCAGGGGCTGGGCAAGGTGAAGGTCGAGGGCCTGCCGCACTGCGACTGGGTGCTGCTGGATGCGGGCGACGTCATCGTCCACCTGTTCCGCCCCGAAGTGCGCACCTTCTACAACATCGAGAAGATCTGGGCGGTCGACAGCGCCCACCGCGGCGGCCCCGTCCGCGGCTGAACCACCTGACGGCGGGCTGACCTCATGAAGCTGGCGATCGCGGCCATCGGCAAGCCGGGCCGCGGTCCCGAGGCGACCCTCGCCGAGGACTACGCCCGGCGCGCCACCCTGTCGGGGCGGGCGCTGGGCCTGGGGCCTCTCGAACTCATCGACCTTGAGCCGAAGAAGCCCGGCAAGGCGCCGGAGGCCGAGCTGCTGCTCGCCGCTGCCGAGGGCGCGCATCTGATCGCCTGCGACGAGCGGGGGCGGACCTATTCCTCGCGCGCCTTCGCCGACCATGTGGCGGCCCTGCGCGACCAGGGCGAGCGGCGCCTGGTCTTCGTCATCGGCGGCGCCGACGGTCTGGACGAAAGCGTGCGCCGCGCCGCGCGTTCGACCCTGGCCTTCGGGCCGCAGACCTGGCCCCACGCCCTGGCCCGCGCCATGCTGGCCGAACAGCTGTATCGGGCCGTGACGATCCTGGCCGGTTCGCCCTATCATCGCGACTGATGCGACGCGGGGCCGTTCTTCTTCTGACCTCTTCCAGCCTGCTGCTGGCCCTGGCCGGGCCGGCGGCCAGCCAGCGCGCGGGTCAGGCTAGCGCCGAGCTGACCCGGCTTCAGGCCGAGTATCGCGACGAGACGGCCCGCGCCCGCCGCCTGCGCGCCGAGGCCGCCGCCGCCGCCGAGGAGATCGTCGACCTGGACCGCCAGCTGCGCGACCTGCGCCGGGCCGAGGCCGAGGACGACGTGCAGCTGGAGGCGCAGCGCGCCCGGCTAAAGGAGCTGGCCGAGCGTGAGGGGTCGCTGGTCGCCGCCCTGTCGCGCGAGCGCGCGGCGCAGGGACGGCTGCTGTCGGCCCTGCAGATGATGAGCCGCAAGCCGCCGCCGCCCCTGCTGATCCCCGCCGATCAGGCGGTGGACGCCGTGCGCGCCTCCATCCTGATCCGGGCTATCACGCCCGACCTTCAGAAGCGCGCCGAAACCCTGGTCGAGCGTCAGGCCGAGATCGGCCGCATCCGCCGCCTGGCCGCCCTGTCCAGCGAGCGCCTGTTCACCGTCGAGAGCGCCCAGAACGACCGCCGCGCCGAGATCGAGGGCCTGACGGCGCGCAAGACCGCCCTGCGCTCGGTCCTGCGGGCCGAGGCGGCGCGGGCCGAGCGCGCGACACGGGCGCTGGAAGCCCGCATCCGCGAACTGGGCGGGCAGGCGCCGCAGGTGGCCGAGGCGCCCGAAGCGGCGCCCGCCGCCCGCCTGCCTGCGGGCCGCAGCCGCCTGACCCCGCCGATCGCGGGGACGCCGTCGCAACGCTTCGGCGGCCGTTCGGCCGGTTGGAGCTGGCGCTCCAGCCATGAGGCGGTCGGCGCGCCCGCGGCGGGCCGCGTCGCCTACGCCGGGCCGCTGAAGGAGTGGGGCGAGGTGGTGATCCTGGACCTGGGCCCCGGCTGGCGCGCCGTGATCGCGGGCCTGGACCGGCTGGAGGTCGAGACGGGCCAACGCGTGGCCGACGGCCAGACCCTGGGCCGCACCGGCGAGGACGGCGAGGCCTATTTCGAACTGCGGCGCCAGGAACGGCCCATCGATCCGGCGCCGTGGCTCCAGTAAGGGGGCCAACCGCGCGAAATCCCTTTCAAATCGGCGCGGACGCTGATTGTATCGGCCCAACTGTCGCGCGCGCCGTTTGCGGCGTCCGCGCCGCCCTGGACGACCGGAGCCGAGAGCGGATCCGATGGAAAGAGACCGAATGCGTAAACTGCTTCTCGTGGGCGCCGCCGCCCTGGCGCTGGGCGGATCGGCGGCGGCTGTCGCCAGCCAGACTCCGCGCAACGAGACCTTCCGGATGCTCGAGATGTTCGGCGACGTGCTGGGCATCGTCGAGCAGGCCTATGTCGTTCCGGTCGATAACAAGAAGCTGATCGAGGCCGCCCTGCAGGGGATGATGACGGCGCTCGATCCGCATTCCAACTACCTGCCCGCCAAGGGGTTCGACGACCTGCGCGAACGGACCTCGGGCGAGTATTCGGGCGTCGGCCTGACCATCACTTCCGAAGGCGGGCTGGTGAAGGTCATCTCGCCGATGGACGACAGCCCGGCCGGGCGCGCCGGGGTTCAGGCGGGCGACGTCATCAGCGCCGTCAACGGCCAGAACGCGGCGGGCCTCAGCGTCTCCGAGGTCTCTGACAAGCTGCGCGGCGCCACCGGCACCAGCGTCACCGTCACCTTCCTGCGCGACGGCGAAGAGCCGCGCGAGGTCGTGCTGACCCGCGAGGTCATCAAGGTCGAATCCGTCACCGGCCGTCTGGAAGGCGACTTCGGCTACCTGCGCGTCTCCACCTTCAACGAGAACACCGGCCGCGAGCTGACCGAGACCATTGAGCGGCTGAAGCGCGAGAAACCCGGCCTGAAGGGCTATGTGCTGGACCTGCGCAACAACGGCGGCGGGCTGCTGACGGCGGCCATCGACGTGTCCGACGCCTTCCTGGAGCGCGGCGAGATCGTCAGCCAGCGCGGCCGCAAGCCTGAGGATATCGAACGCTACGCCGCCAAGCCGGGCGACCTGACCGGCGGCCTGCCGGTGGTGGTGCTGATCAACTACGGCTCGGCCTCGGCGTCCGAGATCGTGGCGGGCGCCCTAAAGGATCAGGAGCGGGCGACGGTCGTCGGCCTGACCAGCTTCGGCAAGGGATCGGTGCAGACGGTGATCCCGCTGCGCGGGGGTCGCGACGGCGCCCTGTCGATCACCACGGCGCGCTACTACACGCCGTCGGGTCGCTCGATCCAGAAGATCGGCATCGAGCCGGACCTGGAGGTGGCCCGTTCCGAGGCCGAGGCGCGCATCGTCTCGCGCTCCAGCTTCATCTATTCCGAGGCGGCCTATTCGACGGCGCTGGACTCCTCCATCGGGGCCGAGCGCAAGGGGCCGCACACCCCGCGCGAGGCGCCGGGCGCCGACTACGCCAAGGACAAGGACTATCAGCTGGAGCGGGCGCTGGACGTGCTGCGCGCCGGCGGCGACCTGACCAAACTGGCCGCCGCGCCCGAAGGGATCGTCATCACCGAACCGGGACAGGACAAGGTCGAGACGGCCGAGACCGACACGCCCAAGGTCACGGTCGCGCCGAAAGACCCCCCGGCGCCGCGCACCCCGGAAATCACGCCGGGGAACAAGCCGAAGAGCGACTGAGGCGCGGCCCTCGAACGTGGTGAACGCGCCGTTAGGGTTTCTTAACCGGCGCAGGGCTTAACTGAGGCTGAGGGGCGCCGCGCCTGTGCGGCGCCTGCAAGCTCGAGCCGCCATCCTGACCATGTTCGCCAAGCGCCAGTCCGCCCTAGCCGCCGTCGCAGGCGCGCCGCCGGAGCCCCGGTCGCGCGTCGCCATGGACCCGGTCCTCAACGCCCTGAAGAAGCCGCCCGTCGCGGCGGGCGCGGCCGGGGTCTTCGTCATCGGCGCGGCCGCCCTGTTCGTCGCCGTTCTGGGCGATCCGCGCGCCGGCGCGCCGACGGCCAGCGCGCGCCTCGAGCGTCCCGCCGCCGCCGACACGGCCCCGACCGGCGCCGAAGCTTTCGGCTTCAGCGGTCTGGACATCTATCAGGACCTCGGCGCCATCGACCCGGCTCTGATGGGCGAAGAGGGCGGCGCTATGGGGGGCGAGGCCCTCATCACCCTGCCCGACGGCGCCAGCGTTGCCTCGGGCCAGGGCTTCAGCGCCCCGGTGCGCGCCCCGTCCAATCCCTTGCCCAAGGCGCCGATCGCCGGCATGTTCCAGCCCGGACCGAACGGCCCCCTGCCGCGGATCGCCGCCGACGGCCGCGTGCCGGCCCAGGCCTACGCTCGGCCCTTCCGCTCGAACGGCAGGCCCATGGTGGCCCTCGTGGTCGGCGGTCTGGGTCTGAACAGCGCCACCACCCGCGCGGCGATCGAACGTCTGCCCGCCGAGGTGACCCTGTCCTTCGTGCCCTATGCTGAAGGTCTTCAGACCTGGATCGACATGGCCCGCGCCCACGGCCATGAGGTGATGATCGAACTGCCGATGGAGCCCACCGGCTATCCCGACAGCGACCCCGGCCCCTACACGCTTCTGTCCAGCGGCGGCGCCGACGATGTGGCGGTCAAGCTGGACTGGCTGCTGGCGCGCGCCACCGGCTATTTCGGCGTGACCAACTATCTGGGCGACCGGTTCGCGACCTCGGACGAGAGCATGGGCGCGCTGATGACCAATCTGCGTCAGCGCGGTCTGGCCTTCCTCGACGACGGCTCGATGCGCCGCCGCCCCGGCGCCTTCGCCCGCGCCAGCGCCGACCGCATCATCGACGAGGAACAGAGCCCCGCCGCCATCCTGCGCCAGTTCAACGCGCTAGAGGCCGCCGCCAAGACCAACGGCGCGGCGCTGGGAACCGGCTTCTCCTACCCCGTCACCGTCGAAGCCGCCGCCCGCTGGACGGCGGGCCTGGAGGCGCGGGGCCTGCAGCTGGCCCCCGCCTCTGCGATGACCCGGCGGCCGGGGCGCTAAGGCGGGGGCTGCTTCTTCGGCTAGGCGAACGGCGTGATGCCGACTAGGGTATCGATGTTCTTGTCGGCAGGAGGTCTGGGAAGTGAGCAGCTTTCGTATGGGCGCCCTCTGGGCCGCGCTGGTGTCAACGGGGCTGGCCTCAACGGCCTTGGCGCAGGCGCAGCCTGACGTCACGGTCCTGCCTGAAGTCGCTGTGCAGGGCCGGGCGACGCCTGAGGCTGTGCGTGACTTCGTCGGTCGAGTGGCGGCGCCGTCTCCGGGCCGCCCCCTGGCGCAATGGCGCGGGCCGATCTGCCCTGGGGTGGTCAACCTGGAACGCGAGCCCGCCCAGGCGATCATTGATCGCGTGAGCCGGACTGCGGCAGGCCTGGGGCTTCATACAGGCAAACCGGGCTGCGAAAGCAATCTGGTCGTGGTTTTCGCCGAAGACGGCCGCGCGACGGCTCAGAGTTTGAACCAGGCGAACCCCCAACTGTTCCGACAGAATGTCACCGGTTGGGATGCGGGCCGGGGGGCGTTCCGCGCTTTTCTGGCGGACGAACGGCCTGTGCGCTGGTGGTCTCTGAGCATCCCTACAGATCCAGATACGGGGCAGCGCGGGGTGCGGATGCCCGGCGAGAGAGGCGGCGTAGTTGTTGACGGAGAAATCGCCGGAATCCTGAACTGCAACCAGCACGACTGCGCCATTGGCGCTGCACCCATCATAAAGCGCCGCCAGGGCAATACGCGGCTTGACGCGGCCGTGGTGGAGACGCTTTTCAAGGTGATTGTCATCGTTGACATGGATTTGATCGGTTCCGTCAATACGACGCAGCTGGCCGATTACGTTTCCATGATCGCCCTGGCGCAGATCGACGCCAGCGCCGACACGACAGGGTTTGATACGGTCCTGAACCTCTTCTCCGGGAGCCTTCCTGCCGGACTGACCGAATGGGATAGATCCTATCTTGCGGCTCTATATGCGCCTCGCGCGCAGAGGCGCTCGGTGTCGGCGCAAGCTGAAGCGGTCGCTGAAGTGATGACGCGAGGCGAACTGACTGCGCGACGCCAGCCCTGAAGACGGCGCAAAATCTCGGCCCTGAACGCGTCGCCGTGTTACAGATCGGGCATGAGCACTGACGATGATCACCCCGCCGCCGCCGAACCCGCGGACGCTGTTGCCGGCGAGACGCCTGTTCAGCGGGCTCTGCGGCTCAAGAAGGCGGCGCTCGATGCGCGGCCGAAGCCGCCGCGCGGCGGGCGCTTCCAGCGTGAGCAGGCCGCCCGCATCAAGAGCGGGGCGGCGCGGCCCTGGATGAGCAAATAGGGGCCTCCGCCCTCCCGGCCGAGGATGGTTGAGGAGGAGGGGGCGGCGAGCCCTTAGCCCGCGCCTCGATCTTCAGCGGCATGGGCTTCAGGTCCAGCAGGGCGAACAGCTTGGCGTCGTCGTCCTCTTCCGGGTTGGGCGTGGTCAGCAGCTTGCCGCCGACGAAGATGGAGTTGGCGCCGGCCAGGAAGCACAGGGCCTGCATCTCGGGCGTCATGCCTTCGCGGCCGGCCGACAGGCGGACCATCGACTTGGGGCAGACCAGACGGGCGACGGCGACGGTGCGGACGAACTCGATCGGGTCGATCTCGCCTTCCTTCAGCACCCGCTCGCCCAGCGGCGTGCCGCCGACCGGCACCAGGGCGTTGACCGGAAGGCTGTCGGGGTGGACGGGTAGGGTGGCCAGCGCATGCAGCAGGCCCGCGCGGTCGCGGCGCTTTTCGCCCATGCCGACGATGCCGCCGCAGCAGGTCGACATGCCGGCGTCGCGGACGTGCTGCAGCGTCTCCAGCCGGTCCTGATAGGAGCGGGTCGTCACCACCTCGGCGTAATACTCAGGCCCGGTGTCGAGGTTGTGGTTGTAGTAGTCGAGGCCCGCCTCCTTCAGCTGTTTCGCCTGGTCGGCGTTCAGCATGCCCAGGGTGGCGCAGGTCTCGAGGCCGAGCGCCTTCACGCCTGAGATCATGGCCGCCAGCTTGGGCGTGTCGCGGTCCTTCAGCTCGCGCCAGGCGGCGCCCATGCAGAAGCGGCTGGCCCCGCCCGCCTTGGCCGCCATGGCCTCAGCGATGACGGCGGTCAGCTCCATCAGCTTTTCAGCCTTCAGGCCGGTCTTGAAGCTGGCCGACTGCGAGCAGTAGCCGCAGTTTTCGGCGCAGCCGCCGGTCTTGACCGACAGCAGTTGGGATTTCTGGACCTCGTTCGGGTCGAACCAGCGGCGGTGCACGCTCGCCGCCTCGAACACCAACTCCATGAAGGGGCGGGCGAACAGGGCCTCGACCTCCTCCAAAGTCCAGTCGTGACGGGGGATCGAGAGATCGCGGGCGGGTCGGATCGAAGCGTCGTCAGCCATGGGGCGACGGCTTAGACGACTTGCGGCCGATCCGCCAAGCCTGTCTTGGCCGCACGATGTTGCGCGAGGCGCCCGTCAGGCGACCAGGCGCGGCCCCGCCGCGCTGGCGACCGGACGGTCCAGGCGGAAGCGGCCGACCTGTTGGTTCAGGCTGACGGCCTCGTTGGCCAGCTGACGGGCGGCGGCGGTGGCCTCCTCGGTCATGGCGGCGTTCTGCTGGGTGATGTCGTCCATCTCGCCCATGGCGCGGCGGACGCGGGCCAGGCCTTCCGCCTGTTCCTGAGCCGAGCCGGCGATGCCGCCGGCCAGGCCGTCGACGGCTGTGACCTTGGCGCCGATGCGCTCCAGCGCCGCGCCGGTGCGCTCGACCAGATCGACCCCGCGCGCCACCTGGGCCGAGGAGGTGGAGATCAGGGTGCGGATCTCGCCCGAGGCTTCCGAAGAGCGCTGGGCCAGGGCGCGCACTTCCTGGGCCACCACGGCGAAGCCGCGCCCGGCGTCGCCCGCGCGGGCGGCCTCGACCCCGGCGTTCAGCGCCAGCAGATTGGTCTGGAAGGCGATCTCGTCGATCAGGCTGGTGAAGCGGGCGATCTCGGCCGAGGATTCAGCGATGGCGTGGATGGCGGACACCGCGTCGCCGACCACCTGGGTCGTGTGTTCGACATCGGCGCGGGCGGCGGCCAGGGCCTCGGCGGTCTGGCGCGCGCCGTCGGCGGTGGCGGCCACTTCGCGGGCGATGGCGTCGGCTTCGTTGACGGTCCGCTCCAGATTGGCGGCCTGACGCTCGGTGCGGCTGGCCAGATCCTCGGAGGCGACGGCCAGTTGGCTGGAGCCGGCGCTCAGGCTCTCGACGCTGTCGGCCACGGCGCGCACGGCGGTGCGCAGGGCGCGGGTCGCGGCGTGGAAGTCGTTCTGCAGCGAGCGATACTGCTCGGGGAAGGTTTGGGGGATGGTCACCGACAGGTCGTTGTCGGCCAGGCTGTGCAGGGCGGCGCCCAGCGCCCGCACCACCTCGGCCTGTCGCGCCTCGGCGGCGTCATGTTCGGCCTGAACGCGGTCGCGCTCTTCCTGCAGGGCGTCCAGATAGATGGAGATGGCCAGGTCCATGTCCAGCATGACCCGCTGGGTCAGTTCGGCGACGGCCTCGGCGGTGATGCGGTCATGTTCGCGGCGATTGGCGAACAGCTTTTTCGGCCGCTCGACGATGGCGCGGGTCAGGTGGGCCAGGATCACGCTGTAGCCGCCGATGTACCAGCGGGGCTCCAGACCGATGCGGGCGTGAACCCGGCCGATGGTGCGCACCGAGGCGGCGTAGTCCTCGTCGGCCCGGCCGTCGATGATGGCGTCCCAGTGGCGTTGCTGGGCGTTGCTGGCGGCGCTGATGTGGCCTTCGTCGCGGAAGAAGCGGCGCATCTCCGGCTCGGCGCGCACCTTGTCGTAGAAGGCGGCCAGGGCCAGAGGCGCATTCTTGCGCAGCACGCCGGAAACGGCGCTGTAACCGGCCGACGGCCGACCCAGGCCCATGAAGTTCATGCGGCGGTCGATCTCGTGGGAAGCCATGAACCCAATACTCACTGCAACGGCAGGGCGGGGGAGAGCCCTTAATACCCCTTGTCACCAAGAGGGTATTGGCCGGGTTAAGCCGCGGATGCGTAGATTCCCTTAATGAGCGGGCTCAAATCGCGGTGGGAGGCCGAGGTGGTCAGCGCCCTAGCGCGATTCATATAAAGACATCCTTATGTCTTGATTGCTCCACCCGCCGCGTCGCGCTATAGCGGCGACAATCCCCTGATAGTGGCCGAAAGACATTCCAGCATGACCGACTACATCGTCCGCGACATCTCCCTGGCCGATTTCGGCAACAAGGAAATCGCCATCGCCGAAACCGAGATGCCGGGCCTGATGGCGCTGCGCGACGAATATGGCGCGTCCCAGCCGCTGAAGGGCGCCCGCATCGCCGGCTCCCTGCACATGACCATTCAGACGGCCGTGCTGATCCAGACGCTGGAAGCCTTGGGCGCCGAAGTGCGCTGGGCCTCGTGCAACATCTTCTCGACCCAGGACCACGCCGCCGCCGCGATCGCCGCGTCGGGCACGCCGGTCTTCGCCTTCAAGGGCGAGAATCTAGTCGAGTACTGGGAATACGCCCACAAGATCTTTGAATGGGCCGACGGCGGCTATCCGAACCTGATCCTGGACGACGGCGGCGACGCCACCCTGCTGTGCGTGCTGGGTCCGAAGGCCGAGAAGGACGCGTCGGTCCTCGACAACCCGCAGAACGAGGAAGAGGAAGCCCTCTTCTCGGTCATGAAGCGCTATCTGAAGGAGAAGCCGGGCTTCTACTCGGCCATCCGCGACGCCATCGGCGGCGTGTCCGAAGAGACCACCACGGGCGTGCACCGCCTGTATCAGATGGCCGAGCGCGGCGAGCTGCCCTTCCCCGCCATCAACGTCAACGACAGCGTCACCAAGTCCAAGTTCGACAACCTGTACGGCTGCCGTGAATCGCTGGTCGACGCCATTCGTCGCGGCACCGACGTCATGCTGTCGGGCAAGGTGGCGGTGGTCTGCGGCTACGGCGACGTGGGCAAGGGCTCGGCCGCTTCGCTTCGCAACGGCGGCGCCCGCGTGATCGTCACCGAAATCGACCCGATCTGCGCCCTGCAGGCGGCGATGGAAGGCTATGAGGTCCAGACCCTGGAAGACGTCGCCGACAAGGCCGACATCTTCGTCACGACGACGGGCAACAAGGACGTCATCCGCGTCGAGCACATGCGCGCCATGCGCAACAACGCCATCGTCTGCAACATCGGCCACTTCGACAGCGAAATTCAGGTCGCGGGCCTGAAGAACTTCAAGTGGGACAAGATCAAGGATCAGGTCCACCACGTCGAGTTCCCGGACGGCAAGAAGATCATCCTGCTGTCGGAAGGCCGTCTGGTGAACCTGGGCAACGCGACCGGCCACCCGTCCTTCGTGATGTCGGCGTCCTTCACCAACCAGACGCTGGCCCAGATCGAACTGTGGACCAACGCCGCCAAGTACGAGAACAAGGTCTACACCCTGCCCAAGCACCTGGACGAGAAGGTCGCCTTCCTGCACCTGGCCAAGCTGGGCGCCAAGCTGACGACGCTGAACCAGGACCAGGCCGACTACATCAACGTGCCGGTCCAGGGCCCGTTCAAGCCGGAACACTACCGCTACTAAGGCCTGCGGAAGGTCTGAAAAGCAGAACCCCGCGCTGGCGACAGCGCGGGGTTTTTCTTTCCTCCCCATGCAATGGGGAGGTGGATCGGCGGCGTAGCCGACGAGACGGAGGGGCTGCTTGGTTTCGCCTCGGCCTTCTTTTCCGTCCCGCTGTTCAAGCCCCTCCACCCCTTCGGGGTCCCCCTCCCCATTTCATGGGGAGGAAAGCGGCGCTCAGTTCACGCCGCGATGTCGCGCGGATCGAACTCGTCCGGCCCGCGTCCCATCAGGCCGGTCTCGAAGTCCATGAAGATGTCGATCAGCTCGTCCACCCCCACTGGCGGCGCCTTGGGGTTGAAACGGAAGCGCCAGAAGCTGACGATGTGCTGCACCGCGCCCAGCTGGTCCCCCAGCCGGGTGAACAGGGCCGGCGCCTCCAGAAGAAAGTCGCGGAACGCCACCGGATTGCCCTCGCGCGTCAGGGCCGCATAGGCGTCGTCGTAATAGCGCAGCGTCCGGCTGACCTCGTCGCAGGTTTTCATGATGCGCGCGCGCAGGACGCCGCGTCCGCGTTGAATATATTCGGCGGCGGCCCGGTCGCTGGGGCCGACGGGCTGCACCGTCACCACCTCGTCGGCGACATTGACGATGTCGGCCATCAGGCTGCTGAGCGCCCATTTGTAATAGAGGAAGCCCTTCCAGCAGAAGACGCCCTCCTGATACTGCTCAGGCTCCAGCTTCAGCGTCAGGCGCAGGGCCTCCAGCCGGTCGCCGGGCGCGTTGGACAGGATCTTCGCGGCCATGCGGGCTGTCGAGCCGGCGGCCACGACCCCGTCGCCGATGCTGAGGGTCACCAGGGGCTCGATTTCGAGTTGGACGAACTCCAGCATCCGCTCCAGGTCGGCGTCGCTGAGGGCGAAGTAGCAGGGCGCGGCGTCGACATTGCCGCGTCTCAGTTGCTCGCGCAGCAGGAAGGGGTCCAGCGACGGCAGCCGGTCCATCAGCCGCAGGGTCTTCAGGTCCGGGTGATCGGCGTCGACGCCGAACGCTTCATGCATGGCGCGCTCGAAGCCGATCTGATTGACGAAGATGAAGCGCCCTCCGGTCTTCAGGTCGGTGCTGTCGATCGGCACCACGATCTTGGTCGCGACCTGACGACGGCCAGGAAAGGCGTCCGTCTCGTTGCGCCGCAGCCGGTGCTTGATGATCAGGCAGCGGTTCAGCGCGGGGGTGCGGAACATCGGGCGCTCCGCCCAGTCGTCGGTGTCGCCGTGCTCGTCATAGACCTTGAGCAGGTTCAGCACCCGCGCCGTCGAGGCGGTGCGGCGCAGGTGTTCGAGATTGCGGATGGCGCGATCGGTCATGCCGCCATTGTGCTCGCCAAAGGTGACCAACGGCTTAGTTTGGAGCGCCAAAAAAACGGGCCGCTTCCCGCAGGAGGCGGCCCGGTCAGTCGGGGAGGAAACCGAAGCGGGGTTTAGAAGGTCGTCGTCACCGACACCCAGAGGCGGCGCGGTTCCTGATTGTTGGCGTATTCCGGCGAATAGGCGACCGGCGTCCCATAGGGAGCCAGGCGCACGAAGTCCTTGTCGAACAGGTTGTAGACCGCCGCATTCAGCGTCACCCGGTCGTTGACCTCGTACGAGCCGCCGATGTGGAACAGCTCATAGGCCTTGAAGTCGCCCAGGGCGTCGCGGGCGGCGCCTTCGCCGCGCCAGCGCTCGGAGCGGTATTCGCCGCGCACCCAGGTCGACAGGCGGTCGGTGGGCCGCCATCGCAGCTGGGCGTTGACCATGTGTTCGGGCGTGTCGGTCAGGCGCTGGCCCGCCCGGGCGCCGGACTTCTGCTCGCTGTCGGTATAGGTGTAGTTGCCGTGCAGGCTCCAGGCTTCAGCGAAGCGCCAGCGGGCGGCGACTTCCAGCCCCTGGGTCACGGCCTCGTCGATGTTCACGCTCTGGCCGAACTCCTTGATGGCGGACCAGAAGCCGACGTCGGCGCAGCCCGTCTTGGAATAGGTCCCGGCGTCATACTGGGCCTGGGTCAGGCCGAAGGTGCAGTTGGCGATCGGTTGACCCGAGGCGATCTTGTCCTCGAAGTCGTTGCGGAAGATCGTGGCGTTGGCGCGGAAGGTCGAGGCGTTGTCGAAATAGACGCCGAACTCATAGGCGGTGCTGGTCTCGGGCTTCAGTCCCGGGCTGCCGATCAACGGCAGGGCGCCCTGGCGGCCGAACCCGTTAATGCCGGGGGTCAGCTGCTCCAGGCGCGGGGTCTTGTAGCCGCCGCTGACGCCGCCCTTCAGCGTCCACTGCTCATTGGCGTTCCACACCAGATAGGCGCGCGGGCTGACGTGGTCGCCGAAGCTGGAGTGGTCGTCGTAACGAAGGCCGACGGTCAGGGCCAGATCATCGCGCAGCCGCCATTCGTCTTCGGCGAACAGGGCCCATTGCTCGAAGACGAAATTGCCGCTGGCCACGCCGTCGGTCATTTCGGCGTCCATATACTGGCCCCCGACGGTGAAGGTGTGGTTGCGCCACTGGCTGTTCAGCTTGGTGTCGAACAGGGTGGTCGTCGTCTCCAACGTGCGGTCGCCGCCAGCGCCGGAAACGCCGCGCGGGATCAGACGGCCCAGCGTCTCGGTCTTGTTGTGCGACAGGGTGGATTCCAGCGTGCCGAAGCCGAAGCGCCAGTTATGGGCCAGCAGGTATTGCTCGCGGTTGAACTCCAGGAAGTCCTTGTAGCCGCCGGCGACGGTGTTGGTCCCCATCTGACCCCTGGCGTTGTCGTACCACTGGCTGGCGGCGTCGACGTCCAGCCACAGGTCGTGGTCGGCGTTCGGCGTCAGGCTGAGGCGGGCGCCCAGGGTCCAGATCTCATAGGCGGTGGCGCTGCGGCCGAAGCCGGCGACCTCGACCTCGTCGCCGTTCAAGTCGCGGTACTTCAGGTTGGACTGCTCGCGCTCGGCCCAGGAGCCGCGCAAGGCCAGGCCGAGGCGGTCGGCGATCAGCGGACCCGAGGCGTAGCCGTTGACGCCCCAGAAGTCGCCGAACTCGCTGTCGCCCTGCAGCGTATAGTTGGCCGAGGCCGAGCCGGTCCAAACCTGCCCGACCTTGCGGGTGATCAGATTGATGACGCCGCCCATGGCGTCGGAACCATAGAGGGTGGCGACCGGCCCGCGCACAACCTCGACCCGCTCGATAGCCGACACCGGCGGCAGGAAGCTGTTGGCGGTTTCGTTGAAGCCGTTGGGCGTCACGCTGCCGGCGGTGTTCTGGCGGCGGCCGTCGATCAGGATCAGGGTGTAGTCCGGGCCCATGCCGCGGATGTTGATGGTCTGGCCGCCCGACTTGCCGACGCCTGAGCCGGTGTCCACGCCCTCGATGTTGTTGAGGATTTCGGCGATCGACGTTGCGCGAATCTCTTCGATCTCCTGGCGCGGCAGCACGCTGATCGAAGCGGGCGCCTGAGTGATCCTCTGTTCGAAGCCGGATGCGGTGACGACGACATCAGCGACCTTGTGCGCTTGATCCATCCCGTCGCCGCTGTCCCTGGCCAGGGCCGGCGCGGGACCCGCGACGGTCATCAGGGCGGCGGCGGTCAGCAGGGACGAGCGGCGGGAGACGGGGAAGCAGGACATGGTGGCAAGGGCCTTAAGAAATGAGAACGCTTCTCAACAGCGTTCGCATCTGTCTGGCAACGGGGGTGTGCGAATAGGTCGCATTTGCGCTCGCCTCGGACCCGACTGGCGCGCCAATGCGGGTGGGCCTAAAGAGGCGGTCATGGACATCATCGACATCCTGATCCTCATCGCCGTGGCCGCCGTCGCGATCACTCTTGGCCTGGGCCTGTACAACCTGCAGCGCGGGGGCGAGGGCGCCGGCGTCCGGTCCAACAAGCTGATGCGGTGGCGCGTGGCCCTGCAGGCGGTGGCGGTGCTGCTGCTGATGATCGGAATGTGGCTGAAACGCACGCACGCGGGCTGAGGCCGGCGCCGACGAAAACAGGGGAGGGCGCGCCATGGTGACGCTGAACAAGATTTACACCCGCACCGGCGACGCCGGTCAGACGCGACTGGCCTCGGGCGCGCCGGTGTCCAAGACCGATCTGCGGGTCGAGGCCTATGGGACGGTGGACGAACTCAACGCCGTCATCGGCGTGGCGCGCCTGAACAGCGGCCAGAACGATCGCATCGACGCCATGCTGGGCCGCATCCAGAACGAGCTGTTCGACCTGGGCGCCGACCTGGCCACCCCGCTGGAGCCTGCGCCCAAGTGGGAGGCCCTGCGCATCATCGCCTCTCAGGTCGAGCGTCTGGAAAGCGAGATCGACTGGATGAACGGCTGTCTCAAGTCGCTGGACAGCTTCATCCTGTCAGGCGGTTCGCCGCTGTCGGCGCATCTGCATCTGGCGCGCACCGTGTGCCGTCGGGCCGAGCGCGACGCCGTGCGCCTGGTGGAAAGCGGCGAGACGGTGAACCCCGAGGCGGTCCGCTATCTGAACCGCCTGTCGGACCACCTCTTCGTCGCCGCCCGCCGCGCCAACGCCAACGGCGCGGGCGACGTGCTGTGGCGCCCCGGCGCGACGCGCTGAGGCTGAGCACAGACTGAAGAGCAGGGGGGCCTTAGCGCCCCTGAAGCGCCTTGACCCGTTCGCGCTCGGCTTCGGTGGCGGCGGCGCGGGCGCGTTTGTCGGCGGCGATCTGGTCTTCCAGCTTGACCAGGTCGCGGTTGGCCTCGGCCGAGGCTTCAGCGCGCGACATGCCCTCCGGCCGTTTGGTGATGTCGGGGATGTAGACGGGCTGGGCGCAGATGCGCGTCTCCAAGTCGTACCAATAGCCCTTGGCCGTACAGCGATCGCCCGGATCGACCCAGAAACGCTGCAGGATGAACACCCCCGCCAGCGTCACAGCAAACAGGCTGAAGAAGATAAAGCTGAGGCGACGGATCGTCAGGAAGCGTTTCATGCCGGTCTCAATAAATCAAAAATGCGTCCGCGACACCACCGCACTTCACGTAGCGTTACGTTGACAGGTCGGCCTCGTCGGTCCAATCCCTCGACCGACATTTCGATGACCAAGTGGATAGGCTCATGAAGGTACTCGTCCCGGTGAAACGGGTGATCGACTATAACGTCAAGGCCCGCGTCAAGGCGGATCAGACCGGCGTCGATCTGGCCAACGTCAAGATGAGCATGAACCCCTTCGACGAAATCGCCGTCGAAGAGGCGGTGCGTCTAAAGGAAGGCAAGGAACACCATGCTGCGGGCACGGCGACCGAGATCGTCGTCGTCTCCATCGGCGTGACCCAGGCTCAGGAAACCATCCGCACGGCCCTGGCCATGGGCGCCGATCGCGGCGTTCTGGTGCAGTCGGACACCGACCTGGAGCCGCTGGCCGTCGCCAAGGTGCTGAAGGCGGTGGTCGACCAGGAGAAGCCGGATCTGGTCCTGCTGGGCAAGCAGTCGATCGACGGCGACAACAATGCGGTCGGCCAGATGCTGGCCGCCCTGCTGGACTGGCCGCAGGCCACCTTCGCCGGCAAGCTGGTGATCGAGGGCGGCAAGGCTGTGGTGACGCGTGAAGTCGACGGCGGCCTGCAGACGGTTGCGGCGGAACTGCCCGCCGTCGTGTCGGTCGACCTGCGCCTGAACACGCCGCGCTACGCCAGCTTGCCGAACATCATGAAGGCCAAGAAGAAGGAGATCGCCGTGAAGGCGGTCGCCGATTACGGCGTCGACACGGCCGACCGCCTGAAGGTGCTCAAGGTGACGGAGCCGCCGAAGCGTTCGGCGGGCGTCAAGGTCGCCGATGCGGCCGAACTGGTTTCCAAGCTCAAAGACGCAGGGGTTCTGTAATGGCCGTTCTCGTCATCGCCGACCACGACGGCTCGGCTGTTCGCGACACCACCCACAAGACCGTGACGGCCGCCCTGGCGCTGTCGTCGGACGTGGACGTCCTGGTGCTGGGCAAGGACGCCAAGGGCGTCGCGGACGCCGCCGCCAAGATTTCGGGCGTCCGCAAGGTCCTGCTGGCCGAGGGCGACGCCGTCGCTCACGGTCTGGCCGAAGCGGTCGAAGCCACTGTCCTGCCGCTGGCGGCGAGCTATGACGCCGTTCTGGCCCCCGCCACCACGGACGGCAAGAACTTCGCTCCGCGCCTCGCCGCCAAGCTGGACGTCGCGCCGATCTCGGACATCGTCGAGGTCGTCTCGGGCGACACCTTCGTCAGGCCGATCTACGCGGGCAACGCGCTGGAGACGATCCAGTCGGCCGACGCCAAGAAGGTCATCACCGTGCGCCCCACGGCCTTCGCCGCCGCCGCTGAAGGCGGCTCGGCCCCGGTCGAGAGCGTCGCCGCCGGCGAAGCGCCCAAGACCGCCTTCGTCTCGGAAGAGATGGTCAAGTCGGACCGCCCCGAACTGGGCGCCGCCAAGATCGTCGTCTCGGGCGGCCGCGCCCTGGGCTCGGCCGAAGAGTTCCACGCCGTCATGGACCCGCTGGCCGACAAGCTGGGCGCCGCCGTCGGCGCCTCGCGCGCGGCGGTCGACGCGGGCTACGCCCCCAACGACTATCAGGTCGGCCAGACCGGCAAGGTGGTGGCCCCGGCCCTCTACATCGCCATCGGCATCTCGGGCGCCATCCAGCACCTGGCCGGGATGAAGGACTCCAAGGTGATCGTGGCCATCAACAAGGACGCCGACGCCCCGATCTTCCAGGTCGCCGACTACGGCTGGGTCGCCGACTACAAGACCGCCGTGCCGGAACTGATGGCCGCTCTGGGCTGATCGGTTTCGCACGCTGAGTTAGAAGCGCGCCGGGCGAGAGATCGTCCGGCGCGTTTTCTTATCCGCCTTCTATATCCGCTTATCCCGGCGGACGCCGGGACCCAGTAAGAGCTGCGCGCTCAACGGTGGAGATATCCGCAAGCTTCCTGCGCGGCGCCTGAAGCCAAAGCACTGGATCCCGGCGTCCGCCGGGATGAGCGGGAAGGTGAGCTTGGCGCTCTCGCGTGAATGGGCCAAACACGTCCCATGACCGCCCGCATCCCCGTCAAACTGACCCCGCGCGCCTCGGCCGATCGCATCGACGGTTGGGACGTCGACCCGGACGGCCGCCCGGTGCTGAAGGTCCGCGTGCGCGCCCAGCCGGTCGAGGGCGAGGCCAACGTCGCGCTGACCGCCTTCCTGGCCAAGGCGCTGGGCGTGCCCAAGCGCGACGTGACCCTGGCGCGCGGCGGCCAGTCGCGGCTGAAGATGATCGAGGTCGACGGCCTGACCGACGCGGAGGTCCGCGCCCGTCTGCCCGCCGATTGAGCGCCTCGCTGACTTTGCCGCGAGCAACCGCTTTTAGAGCTTTACCCTGACGGAAACAGGCGATTGTATACGCGCCATTGTTTGCCCGCCGTTCGCGGGCGCGAGGGGGCTCGCCCATGTTGTTCAGTCGCCTGCGGGGTCCAAGCCTCGCTGTCCTCACCTGCGCGCTTGGCGCGCTCAGCCTTTCGGCCTGCGCCACGACCGGCGAGGCGTCGCCCAAGACGCAGACCGCTTCGACGTCGTCGGCCTCCAAGGACCGCACGATGGCGCCGGGTCTGGACGGCTGGGCCAACCAGGACCCCTATCCCTCGACCTATCGCGGCCTGCCGCGCCAGAACATGGCCATCGTCGGCGCCACGGTGCTGACCGGTGCGGGCCAGAAGATCGAGGGCGGCGTCGTCGTCGTCACCGACGGCCGCATCGCCGCTGTCGGCGGCGCGGACACCCCGGTCCCGGCGGGCCACCGGGTGGTCGACGCGCGCGGCCGCTTCGTCACGCCCGGCATCATCGACATTCACAGCCACCTGGGCGTCTATCCCTCGCCCGGCGTGCAGGGGATGAGCGACGGCAACGAAGCCACCAACCCGAACACCGCCCAGGTCTGGTCCGAGCACTCGATCTGGCCCCAGGACCCCGGCTTCAACGCCGCCCGCGCGGGCGGGGTGACGACGCTGCAGATCCTGCCCGGCTCGGCCAACCTGTTCGGCGGTCGCGGCGTGACGCTGCGCAACGTGCCGTCGGTGACCATGCAGGGGATGAAGTTCCCGGGCGCCCCCTACGGCCTGAAGATGGCCTGCGGCGAAAACCCGTCGCGCGTCTACGGCGGCCGCAACCAGTCGCCCGCCACCGGCATGGGCAATGTCGCCGGCTATCGCGCCGCCTTCATCTCGGCCCGCGACTACAAGGACAAGTGGGACAAGTGGCGCGAGACCGGTCAGGGCACGCCCCCGACCCGCAACCTGCAGCTTGAGACCCTGGCCGGCGTGCTGGACGGGTCGATCCTGATCCAGAACCACTGCTACCGCGCCGACGAAATGGCGGTCATGCTCGATGTGGCCAAGGAGTTCGGCTACAAGATCACGACCTTCCACCATGCGGTCGAGGCCTACAAGATCGCGCCTCTGCTGGCGCGCGAAGGCGTCTGCGCCGCCATGTGGACCGGCTGGTGGGGCTTCAAGATGGAGGCTCTGGACGGCATCGAGGAGAACGCCGCCCTGACCGACGCGCCCCAGGGCTCGTGCGCCGTCATCCACTCGGACGACGCCGAACTGATCCAGCGCCTGAACCAGGAAGCCGCCGCCGCCCTGTCGGCCGGTCGCCGCGCCGGGATGAACATCGCCGAAGAGCACGCCATCAGCTGGATCACGCTGAATGCGGCCAAGTCCATCGGCATCGACAAGGAGACCGGCTCTCTGGAAAGCGGCAAGCGCGCCGACGTGGTGATCTGGAGCGCCGATCCCTTCTCCATCTACGCCCGCGCCGACCAGGTCTTCATCGACGGCGGACTGGCGTTCGACCGTCAGAACCCCGCCTTCCAGCCCGTGTCCGATTTCGAACTGGGTCAGCCCGGCTTCGGCCTGTCCGCCGCTGGCGTCGCCCAGGGAGCCCGTTGAACCATGCGTATCAAAACTCTCCTCGCGGGCGCTGTCGCGGCCCTGGCCCTGACCGGTCCCGCCCTGGCGCAGGATGTCGCCATCACCGGCGGCCAGGTGCTGACCGGAACCTCGGTGATCGAAAACGGCACCGTGGTCATCCGTAACGGCAAGGTCGTTTCGGTCGGAACCGGCGCGGCCCCGGCCGGTCTGCGGGTCATCGACGCGCGCGGCAAGGTGGTGACGCCGGGCTTCGTCGCCGTGGATTCCGGCCTCGGCGGCACCGAGGTCGGCTCGGTGCGCGGCTCGAACGATCTGGCCAACCGCGCCAACACCCTGACGGCGGCCTTCGACCTGTCCTACGGGCTGGACCCGTGGTCCTTCACCCTGCCGGTGGCGCGTCTGGGCGGCGTCACGCGCGCCGTGGTCACGCCACAGCACGGCGGTTCGGGCGGCGGCCACAGCCATGACGACAGCGACTTCGCCGGCGCCGGGGCGGGCGGCTTCCAGACGCCGGGCCTGTTCGCGGGTCAGGCGGCGGTCATCAAGCTGGGCGGCGCCGACATTCTGGTGAAGCCGCGCGTGGCCATGGTCGCGCCCTTCGGCGAGGCCGGCAAGGCGGTGGCGGGCGGCGCGCGCGGCGCCGAGTTCGTCCTGTTCAAGGAGACCCTGGCCGAGGTGCGGACCTACGCCCGCAACAAGGCCGCCTATGAGCGGGCCGACATGCGCGCCCTGTCGCTGTCGCGCGCCGATATGGAGGCCCTGATCCCCGTGGCCGAGGGGCGTATGCCGTTGATCGTCACCGTCAACCGCGCCTCGGACATTCAGCAGGTGCTGCGTCTGGCGCGCGAGGAAGGGATCAAGATCATCCTGGACGGCGCCGCCGAAGGCTGGTTGGTCGCCGATGAGATCGCGGCGGCCAAGGTTCCGGTCATCCTGCACCCGACCACCAATCTGCCTTCGAACTTCGAGATGCGGGCGGCGCGGATGCAGAATGCGGCGGCCCTGAACGCGGCGGGCGTGGTCATCGCCCTCAAGGGCAACGAAGGCTCGGCCCACCGCGCCCGCGACATCCGCTACAACGCCGGCAACGCCGTATCGCACGGCCTGCCCTTCGCGGCGGCCATCCAGGCGATCACGGTCAACCCGGCGCGCATCTTCGGCTTCGACGGCCAGTTCGGCGAGTTGAAGGCCGGCGCGGCGGGCGACGTCGTTGTCTGGTCGGGCGATCCGCTGGAGCCGCTGAGCCAGCCCTCGGCCGTGCTGATCGACGGGGTGGAGCAGCCGCTGCAAGCGCGCAACCTGCTGCTGCGCGACCGCTATCGCACCGGCGGCGAAGGGGCGATGCCGCCCGCCTACGGCAACTGAGGCTTCCAGCCTGACGACAGAGGGGCGCTGCGGGAGACCGCGGCGCCCTTTGTCATTGCTTTCGACTTCCGTTCATCCCGGCGGACGCCGGGACCCAGTGAGAACTCCGCGCACAGCGGTTTCCAATGTCCAGCTTGAAGCCAAAGAACTGGGGCCCGGCGTCCGCCGGGATGAGCGGGTTTGTAGGCCCGAGCGCTACTGCGCTGTCAGTCCGCCGTCGATCTTGAACTCCGCTCCGGTCACGAACTTGGACTCGTCCGAGGCGAGATACAGCACGCAGTAGGCCACGTCGTCCGGCTCGCCGATGCGCTTCAGCGGGATGCCGCGCGCCAGCTTTTCGTGCGCGCTCGCCTCGTCCCCGCCCGCCATGGCGACGAAGGGATCGAGGATCGGCGTCTTGATGAAGACCGGGTGCACCGAGTTGGCCCGCACGTTCCAGCCTGCCTTGGCCGCTTCCAGCGCCACCGTCTTGGTGTAGAGCCAGACCGCTGCCTTGGTGGCGTTATAGGCGCCCATGCCCGGCGCCGCCGCCAGTCCCGCGATGGACGAGATGTTGATGATGGACCCCGCGCCCGAGGCCCGCAGCGGCGCCATGGCGTGCTTGCAGCCCAGCATGACGGATTCCAGGTTGATCGCCTGAACCTTGCGCCAGTTCTCCAGCGTGTCCTGCTCGGCCCACAGAAGCTGGCCGCCGATCCCGGCGTTGTTTACCAGGATGCTGAGCCCGCCCATGTCCTGCACCGCCGCGCCGACGACGCGGACCCAGTCGTCCTCGCGCGTGACGTCGTGTTCATAGGCGAAGGCCTTGCCGGGGTGGTCGGCGTTGATCGCCTCGGCCAGGGCGCGGACGCCGTTCAGCTCCAGATCGCTGAGCGCGACGTTGGCGCCCTCGCGGACCAGCATCCGCGCCATCGCCTGGCCCAGCCCGCCAGCGGCGCCGGTGATCAGGGCCGCCTTGCCCGCGACGCGTCCGTGACGGGGGGCCATTACTCGACCAGGCCCTTGACCGCCTCGTCGATGAAGCGGGCCATCGCCACGTCGCGCTCGGTCACCCCGTCGGCGTCATGGGTCGTCAGCAGCACCTCGACGCGATTGTAGACGTTCGACCACTCCGGATGGTGATCGACCTTGTCGGCCAGCAGGGCGACGCGGGTCATGAAGCCGAAGGCGGCGTTGAAATCGGCGAAGCGCAGGGTCCGCGCGATGGCCGTGCGCGGATCGTCGGCGCGGCGCCAGTCGGGCAGGCCCGCCAGAACTTCGGTCACGTCGAGGGCGGCGGTCATGGGCGTCTCCTTATGCTTTCGTCAGGCGTATCGCGCGCCCAGTGACGCGACAAGCCGTCAGCCTGCGTCAGATGCGGCGCTTCCCCGGATGACGGCGGGGGCGGGAGGCGTTACACCCGCATCCATGACCCAGGCCGATCCCTCCTCCGACGCTTCCGGCAAGACCTCCTCCTTCGGCTTCCGCGACGTGGACGCCAAGGAAAAGGTGCAGATGGTGCGCGGCGTGTTCAACTCCGTCGCCTCCAACTACGACCTGATGAACGACCTGATGAGCGCGGGCGTGCACCGCATCTGGAAGGACGCCACGGCGGCCAAGCTGAACGTCAGGCCAGGCGAGGTGGTGCTGGACATGGCCGGCGGCACCGGCGACATGGCCCGCCGCTATTCGAAGATGGCCCGCGCGGCGCAGGACCGGCGCGGCGGCGAGGACGCCACCGTCATCGTCATGGACTACAACGCCGAGATGATCCTGAACGGCGTGGCCAAGGGCGGCGAGCCCGAGATGGCCTGGGGCGTCGGCGACGCCATGCACCTGCCGCTGCCGGACGCCTGTCTGGACGCCTATTCGATCAGCTTCGGCATCCGCAATGTGGCCGACATTTCGCAGGCGTTGCGCGAGGCGCGCCGCGCATTGAAGCCGGGCGGCCGCTTCATCTGCCTGGAGTTCTCGCGCCCGACGACCGGCGCGCTGAGGAAGGCCTATGACGCCTGGTCCTTCCACGCCATTCCGCGCATCGGCCAGCTGGTCGCCAAGGACCGCGACAGCTATCAGTACCTGGTCGAGAGCATCCGCCGCTTCCCCGATCAGCAGACCTTCAAGCGGATGATCGAGGAGGCGGGCTTCAGCCGCGTCAGCGTCACCAACCTGTCGGGCGGGATCGCCGCCATCCACCACGGGTGGGCGATCTGAGCCGGCTGACCTTCAACGCCCCGCCGCCCAAGCCCGAGGCGCAGCCCGTCCGCCATCCGGTCGGCGCCGCCCTGCGCATGATTCGCTGGGGCTGGGTGCTGGCGCGCCATGACGCCCTGATCCCGCGCGAGGCCAACCCGCTGCTGCCCGCCTGGGGCCGCCCCTTCGCGCAACTGATTCAGATGCTCGCCAGCCGCAGGCATCGCGCCGGGCGGCCCGGCCAGCGCGTCGGCGAGGCCTTCGAGCACCTCGGCCCCGTCGCCATCAAGCTGGGCCAGGTGCTGGCCACCCGCGCCGACATCTTCGGCCTGCAGTTCGCCCAGGACCTGGGCCGGCTGAAGGACAAGCTGCCGCCCTTCCCGCTGGAGGAGGCCAAGCGCGAGATCGAACGCTCGCTGGGCCGTCCGGTCGAAAGCCTGTTCATTGATCTGAGCGAACCGATGGGCGCCGCGTCGCTGGCGCAGGCGCATCCGGCCTGGCTGGCGGACGGGCGCAAGGTGGCGGTCAAGGTCTTGCGCCCCGGCGTGGAGCGCCGCGTGGCTCAGGGGCTGGACGCCATGCGTCTGGGGGCCAAGCTGGTCGACCGCTTCGTCGAGCCCGCCCGTCGGCTGGAGCCGCGGGCCTTCGTCGAGATCATCGCCCAGTCCTTGCAGCTGGAGCTGGACATGCGGCTGGAGGCGGCGGCCGCCTCCGAACTGGCCGAGGTCATGGCCAAGGACGGCTATATGTCCGCGCCCGCCGTCGTCTGGGACGGGGTGGGCAAGCGGGTGCTGACCCTGGAATGGGCGTCCGGCCTGCCGATGACGGACCCGGCGCTGGTCCAACTGCCGGGCCTCGACAAGGACGCCCTGGCCGACAAGGTGGTGCGCGCCTTCCTGGTTCAGGCGCTGGATCACGGCGTCTTCCACGCCGACCTGCACGAGGGCAATCTGTTCGCCGACGCGCCCGCGCAACTGACGGCCATCGACTTCGGCATCGTCGGGCGGCTGGGACCGGCCGAGCGCCGCTACCTTGCCGAGATCCTGTGGGGCTTCATCAGCCGCGACTACGATCGCATCAGCCGGGTCCACTTCGAGGCCGGTTATGTCCCGCCCCACCATTCGGTCGACACCTTCGCCCAGGCCCTGCGCGCGGTGGGCGAGCCGGTGATCGGCCGCCAGGCCAGCCAGGTGTCGATGGGCCGCCTGCTGGGCCAGCTGTTCGAGATCACCGCCCTGTTCGACATGCATATGCGTCCCGAACTGGTGCTGCTGCAGAAGACCATGGTCTCGGTCGAGGGGGTGGCGCGCCGCCTCAATCCCGATCACGACCTGTGGGAGGCCGCCAAGCCGGTGGTCGAGCGCTGGATCCGCCGCGAGCTGGGGCCGGCGAACCAGGCCAAGGAAGCGATGGACGAGGCCGTGGCCGCGCTGAAGGCGCTGTCGCGCCTGGTGCAGAACCCGCCGCCGTCTCAGACGTTGGTGATCGAGAAGGCCGGAACGCGGCCCTGGGTGGTCGCCGCCGTCACCGTCGCCGTATGCGCGTCGGCGGCCGCCTTGGTGCTGACGCTTTGGCCGATGATCGTCGCCTGACGTTTCTTCGGAGCCTGCGCATGAAGACCCTTTCTCTGACCACCGCCCTGATGGGCGCGACCCTGCTGGCCGCCCCGGCGCTGGCGCAACAGGCCCCTGCACAGCCCGCGACTGGCCCCGCGACTGGCTCGGGCGCCGCAGCGGCCACCCTGCCGCACGCCTTCGAGGGCGGCGCCGCTCCGGCTCGCCCGCAGGCCGTTCCGACTGCGCCGACGACGGCGATCGCGCCTGACATCGCCCGCTCAGAAGAGGCCTTGCGCGCCGTGATCGCCGCCATGCAGGCCGGTCAGATCGACTACACGGTGTTCACCCCTGACATGGCCGAACAGATTCGCGCCCAGTCGGGACAGGTCGCGCCGCTGCTCCAACAGTTCGGCCCGCTGAAGTCCATCTCGCACCTGGATCAGCAGAACGGCGCCGACGTGTTCCGCGTCATATTCGAAAAGCAGGCCACCGACTGGGTCATCGGCTTCGACGAGGAAGACCTGATCGCCGCCCTGCTGTTTCGCCCGGCTGCGGACTGATCAGTCCAGCGACGGCTTGCCGCGTCCGCTCTTGATCGAGGACCGGCTGGACTTGGCCTTCAGCCGTCGCTCTTTGGACGCCCGCGTCGGGCGGGTCGGTACGCGATAGACCGGCTTGATCGAGGCCTCGGCGACCAGGGCCTCCAGCCGCTCGATGGCGTCGGCCTTGTTGCGCTCCTGGCTGCGGAAGCGCACCGCGCTGATGACGATCACCCCGTCCAGTGTCAGGCGGCTGCCCGCCAACTTCATCAGCCGCGCCTTCACCGGCTCGGTCAGGCTGGGCGAGTTCTTGACGTCGAACCGCATCTGCACGGCGGTGGAGACCTTGTTGACGTTCTGGCCGCCCGGACCGCCGGCGCGGAAGAAGCGGAACTCCAGCTCCTCCTCGGGAATGCGGCTCATGACGCCTCTCTTGACGCCTCTCTGCGCGCCCGCACCACGGCGGCGTCCAGCGCCTGAAGGAAGCGCGAGCGGTCGGCGGCCGAGAAGGGCGGCGGCCCGCTGGTCGGCACGCCCATGGAGCGCAGGTGCTCGCCGATCATCCGCCCGGCCAGGGCCGAGCCGATGGAGTCGGCCGTGAACGGCTGGCCGTTCGATTTCAGCGCCTGGGCGCCCGATTTCAGGCAGCGGTCGGCCAGGGGGATGTCGGCGGTGATGACGATGTCGCCGCGCCCGGCGCGCTCGGCGATCCAGTCGTCGGCGATGTCCGGCCCGGCGTCGACGACCACCTGTTCGATCAGCGGCTCGCGCGGCGTGTTGATCCAGGCGTTGGACACCACGAAGACCTTCAGGCCGCAGCGGCGGGCCACGCGATAGACCTCCTCCTTCACGGGGCAGGCGTCGGCGTCGATGTAGAGGGTGGTGGCCATGGAAGGCTTATGGCCCGGCTCGGCGCGAGGGAGAAGACCGCCTGATGCTGGGTCGCGGTCAGAAGGCTCCGCCTTCTCGACCCGACGCGACTTTCTCCTCCCCATGCAATGGGGAGGTGGATCGGCGGCGCAGCCGCCGAGACGGAGGGGCTGCTTGGCTCTGCCCTCGCAAGGCCCCTCCACCGCTAGGCGGTCCCCCTCCCCACTGGGTGGGGAGGAGAAAGCATGGTCAGCCTTGGCCGTCGCGCAGGCGCTTCAGGTCGGGCGCCAGGGCCTCGTCCGTCAGCAGGGCGATGGCTTCCTCGACCGTGACGATGGTCTGGGCCTGGGAGCCGAAGCGGCGGATGGCGACCTTGCCTTCCTCGGCCTCCTTGCGGCCGACCACGGCGATGGCGGGCACCTTGGCGACCGAGTGTTCGCGGATCTTGTAGTTGATCTTCTCGTTGCGCAGGTCGATCTCGGTGCGCAGACCCGCTGCGCGGAACTTGGCCAGAACCTCTTCGGCATAGCCGTCGGCGTCAGACGTGATGGTCGCCACCACGGCCTGCGTCGGCGCCAGCCACAGCGGGAAGGCCCCGGCGTAGTTCTCGATCATGATGCCGATGAAGCGCTCGAACGACCCCAGGATCGCCCGGTGCAGCATGACCGGGCGGTGCTTCTGGCCGTCCTCGGCGATGTAGGTCGCGTCCAGACGTTCCGGCAGCACATAGTCCAGCTGGATCGTGCCGCAGGTCCATTCGCGGCCGATGGCGTCCTTGACAATGAAGTCCAGCTTGGGCGCATAGAAGGCGCCGTCGCCCTCGGTGATGACCGGCTCGGACCCGGCGGCGCGGGCGGCCTCCAGCATCTGGGCCTCGGCCTTGTCCCAGAAGGCGTCGTCGCCGGCGCGCTGCTCAGGACGGGTGCCCAGGCTGATGTATTTGGTCTCCATGCCCAGGTCGGCGTGGACGCTGCGGCACAGCTTGATGAACTCGGCCGTCTCCTCGACGATCTGGTCCTCGCGGCAGAAGATGTGGGCGTCGTCCTGAGTGAAGCCGCGCACCCGCATCAGGCCGTGCAGCGAGCCCGAGGGCTCATAGCGGTGGCAGGCGCCGAACTCGGCCATGCGCAGCGGCAGTTCGCGATAGGACCGCTGGCCCTGATCGAAGATCTGCACGTGGCCGGGGCAGTTCATCGGCTTGAGGGAAAGGGTCTCGCCTTCGACCGTTTCGCAGACGAACATATTGGGGCGATACTTGTCCCAGTGGCCCGAGGCCTCCCAGAACTTGCGGTCCAGCACCTGGGGCGTCTTGACCTCGACATAGCCCGCGGCGTCCAGACGGCGGCGTATATAGGCCTCCAGCACGCGCCACAGCACCCAGCCCTTAGGGTGCCAGAAGACCATGCCCCGGCCCTCTTCCTGCATGTGGAAGAGCTCCATGGCGCGGCCCAGCTTGCGGTGGTCGCGCTTCTCGGCCTCCTCGATGCGCAGCAGATAGGCGTCCAGGTCCTCCTTGCTTGCCCAGGCCGTGCCGTAGATGCGCTGAAGCTGGGCGCGGCTGGAATCGCCGCGCCAATAGGCGCCGGCCAGCTTGGTGAGCTTGAAGGCCTTGCCGACGAACTTGGTCGTCGGGAAGTGCGGACCCCGGCACAGGTCGGCCCATTCGCCCTGTTTGTAGACGGTGATCGTCTCGCTCTCGGGCAGGTCGCGGATCAGCTCGGCCTTATAGGTCTCGCCGACGCCCTCGAAGTGGGCGATGGCGGTGTCGCGGTCCCAGACCTGACGCTCCAGCGGGGCGCCCCGGTCGATGATCTCGGCCATCTTCTTCTCGATCTTCGGGAAGTCGTCGGTCGAGAAGGGCTCGTCGCGGGCGAAGTCGTAATAGAAGCCGTCCTCGATGGCCGGGCCGATGGTGACCTGCGTGCCGGGGAACAGCTCCTGCACCGCCTGGGCCAGAACGTGGGCGGCGTCGTGGCGGATGGTCTCCAGCGCCTCGGGATCGTCGCGCATCAGCAGGCGGAAGTCGCCGTTCCCGTCGATGACCCGGTCCAGGTCGCGCTGCTCGCCGTTCCAGACGACCAGGGCCGCCTTCTTGGCCAGCGAGGGCGAGATGGCGGCGGCCACGTCGCGGCCCGTCGAGCCGGCCGGATACTGACGCACGGCGCCGTCGGGGAATTTCAGTTCGATCATGACGGTCGTTCTTTTTCGGTCTTGGCGGGCGGAACGGGATCATAGCCCGAACCGCCGAAGGGATGGCATTTACAGAGGCGCCGCACGGTGAGCCATCCCCCCCGCACCGGACCGTGCCGGATCAGGGCGTCGCGCCCGTAATCCGAACAGGTCGGCATGAACCGGCACTGCTGGCCGATCAGGGGGGACAGCGTCAGCTTATAGCCCCGATGGGCCGCGCGGACGCTGCGTTCGTAGAGAGACATCTGTCCCTTCGCCGGGGGCTCTGTTTCGGGTTCGTCGCGCTTATCCCTCTTCACGGCAGGGGGATCAACCGACGCGCCGTTCAGGCCGCGCCGGCGAGACGAGTTCGCGTATCGCTGTGGTGTTTGGCCAACGCCTGCTTGACGGCGTCCAGCGTCGCCTCCAGCGCCACCATGGTCGAGGCGTGGCGCGCTGGATAGTCGGCGACCTGCTTCAGCACCCGCAAACCTTCAAAGCGGCCCTCAGGGCCGTCGCCGCCGGATTTCAGCATGGCGGACATGGCGTCGCGCGCGGCTTCGATCTCCTGAACCGAGGCGCCGAGGACGTTTTCCCCGACCACGCCCGCCGCCGCCTGGCCCAGGGCGCAGGCCTTGACCGTCTGGGCGAAGTGGCTGACGCGGCCGTCGGCGTCCAGCGCCACGTCGATGATCGCCTTCGACCCGCACAGCTTGGCGACCCGCTCGGCCGAGCCTTCGGGCGCAGGCAGGCGCCCGCTGTGCGGCAGGTTGGCCGCCAGCGACAGGATGCGCGCGCTGTAAAGGTCGTCGATCACGGGATGAAGATAGGCGTTTGGAGGCGGAAGGTGAAGAGAGGCTGCGAACGCGACGCCTCTCCCTCCCCGTCCCGGGGAGGGTGGCTGAGCCTGAAAGGCGAAGCCGGGTGGGGGCGGCAAGGCTATTTAGGCGCTGAGGCCGGGATCGCGTCGAGTTTCGTATCACCAGGCCCTCCCCACCCGGTCTCCGCTTTGCTCCGACCACCCTCCCCGGGACGGGGAGGGAGAGGCGTCGAGCGCGTCCTACCCGCCCTGCAACGACGACCACGTCCGCGCCGTGGGCGAAGTCTCCGCGCTCGCCGCCGCGCCCCCCTGCATCCGCGCGGCCAGCCAGCGCAGGTTCTGGTCCGCCGCCTCGGGCGGCAGGTCGCGGCGCAGGATGGCCTCGGCCTCGGCGGTCTTGCCCTGCAGCCCCAACGCCAGGGCCAGGTTCTGGCGCACCTGCAGGCCGGCGCCCGGCTGGGCGGCGGCGCGGCGCAACAGGATCTCGGCCGACGGCGCGTCGCCCTCGCCGATGCGGGCGATGGCGGCGTTGGTCAGGACGTCGGCGTTGTCGGGCGACAGGCGCAGGGCCTCGGCCCAGGCGGCCTTGGCGTCGTCGGGGCGGCGCACCTGCTGATAGGCCACGCCCAGCAGCGACAGCGGGCGCCAATCGCGCGGCGCGGCGGCCTTGGCCTGTTCCAGCGCGGCGATGCCGTAGAAGGCCTGGCCGCGCGCGATGTGGGCGCGCCCGACCTCCAGCATGGCCTCGACATTGCCGGGCTGGACGACCAGCACCCCTTCCGCCGTCTCGGCGGCCTGATCGAACTGACCGAGTTCGCGCAGGGCTTGGGCCAGCTTGACCCCGGCGACCGGGTCCATCGGGTTGAGCTGCTGCTCCTGGGTCCAGAACACCGAGCGGCTGAGGGCGTCGGCGCGGTCATAGCCCGCGCGCGTGGCGGCGTCGGCGGGCGCGCGGGCTGCGGGCGCAGTCTGGCTCAGGGCCGGGGCGGCGAGGGCCAGAAGCGTCAGGCTGACGGTTGCGACGAGGGCGGCGTTGCGCGACATGGAAGGGTCCGTGGCGGTTCAGCCCCTAGGGTCGCGCCGACGGGTCAAGGTTTGGTTAATCGACGTTAAGCGTCGGAAAGGTCCCCCTATGTCCCCTCAGTCCGAACTGCTGATCGCCGCCGCCGAGGCCGCGCGCCCGGTCCGCATCGTGAAGTCTGGCGCGGCGCTGGAGGGACGGATCGCCGCCTGGGCCGAGGCCAATGGCTTCACCGGCAAGGCGGGGCAGCTGCTGGTCGTGCCGGGTGCCGACGGCGCGCCGGAGCAGGCCCTGTTCGGCGCGGGCGAGGCATTCGACCCCATGAACGCGCGCGGCCTGCCGACGCGCCTGCCTGCGGGCGACTGGCGACTGGAGGGCGTCGAGGGCGAGGCGGCGCGTTCGGCCGCTCTGGCCTTTGCGCTGGGGGGCTATCTGTTTGACCGTTACAAGGCCCGACCGGAGCGCGGCCGCGCCCGCTTGGTCGCGCCGGACGGTCTTGATATGGCGGCCACGCTGAACATCGCGGCCGCCTGCGCCCTGACCCGCGAGATGGTCGACACCCCCGCCGCCGACATGGGGCCGCTGCAGCTTGAAACCATTGCGCGCGAGATCGCCGAGGCGGCGGGCGCGAGCCTGACCGTCACGATCGGCGACGCCCTGCTCGAAGACAACTATCCGGCCGTCCACGCCGTCGGCCGCGCCGCCGCCCCGCACCGCGCGCCGCGGGTGCTGGAGATCGGCTGGAACCTGGACCGGGCGGACCTGCCGCTGGTGGCCCTGGTCGGCAAGGGGGTGGTGTTCGACACCGGCGGCCTGGACCTCAAGCCCGCCGCCGGGATGCGCAATATGAAGAAGGACATGGGCGGCGCCGCCCACGCCCTGGCGCTGGGCCGCCTGATCATGCAGGCCGAGCTGCCGGTGCGTCTGGTGGTGCTGGTCGCGGCGGTCGAGAACGCCGTGTCGGCCGACGCCTTCCGGCCGGGCGACATCCTGAACAGCCGCAAGGGCCTGACCATCGAGATCGGCAACACCGACGCGGAAGGGCGGCTGATCCTGGCCGACGTGCTGACGCGGGCGGGCGAGCACCAGCCGGACCTGACGCTGGACTTCGCCACCCTGACCGGCGCGGCGCGCATCGCGCTCGGTCCCGAACTGCCGCCGCTCTACACCGACGACGACGCCCTGGCCGAGGGCCTGCTGAGCGCGGGCCGGGCCGTGGGCGACCCCCTGTGGCGGATGCCTTTGTGGGCGGGCTATCGCGCCTCGCTGGACAGCGAGATCGCCGACGTGCGCAACGATTCCGCCGCCTGGGCCCAGGCCGGGTCGGTGACGGCGGCCCTGTTCCTGCAGAAGTTCGCCCCGACGGCGGGAAGCTGGGCGCACATGGACGTCTTCGCCTGGAATCCGCGCGCCCGACCCGGCTGGCCCGAAGGCGGGGAGGCGCAGGCGATCCGCGCCTGCTTCCGCTACCTCAGCGACAAATTCGTCAAATAGCCAAGGCTGTTAACGCCCCCTTTGGGATCGACGCCTAGGGTCGGGGGTTCGATTTGTACGAGCCGTCGAGAGACCGCCGCTTGACCGATGTCCTGGCCCTGCTGCCGCCTGGCGCGCCCCTGATCCTGCGGGACGGGGATCGTGTCGTGCTGGCCGAACAGGCGCTGGAAGGTCTGATGCGGGCCGAGGCCTATCGCCCGACCGATCCCTCTCACTGCCGCCTGCCAGTCGCCGATATCGTCGCTGACGACGGACAACGCATCGACCAGCTGCTGTTCGGCGAGGCCTTTGACGTGTTGGAGCGTCGCGAGGACCGCGCCTGGGGCCGGGCGCGGCGGGACGGCGTGGTGGGGTGGGTGTCGCTGGCGGCTCTGGCCTCCGGCGCGCCCCCGGCGACCCGGCGCGTGGCGTCCGTTTCCGCCGCCTTGCCGCTGAACGCCCTGGTCGGCGCAGACGCGCACGGCCTGTCCGAGGCTGATCTCGAATCTGTCGGCGCCTTCGAGCGCGATCTGGTCGCTGTGGCCGAGCGTCTGCTGGGCCGACCTCACGCTCTGGGCGCGCGGTCTTCGGTGGAGACCGACTGTTCCGGGCTGGTGCAGCAGGCTCTGTTCGCCTGCGGCCTGCCCGGCCCGCGCCGTGCTTCAGAGCAGGCCGAAATCGGCCGCGCCGTGCCGCGAAACGGCGTCCGGCGCGGCGATCTGGCGATCTGGCTGTCCTCGGCCGAGGGCGACTGGACCGGCCATTCCGCGCTGATGGTTGACGCTGAGCGCATCATTCATGCGACCGGCGCGCGCGGCGGCGTGGTGATCGAGACCTTG
The DNA here is from genome assembly GCF_053345555.1 of Brevundimonas sp. M1A4_2e. Taxonomy (NCBI): domain Bacteria; kingdom Pseudomonadati; phylum Pseudomonadota; class Alphaproteobacteria; order Caulobacterales; family Caulobacteraceae; genus Brevundimonas; species Brevundimonas sp. M1A4_2e. Next base: position 126,873 of record NZ_JBKFAI010000006.1, read on the forward strand.
GCCGAGGTCGAGGCGCGCCTGACCGCCGACGGCTTCGCGTCTGCGATCTTCCGTCGGGTCTGAACCCTCCACCTGATCCCTGAAACGAAGAAAGGCGACCCGAGGGCCGCCTTTCCGTCGTCTACTGTCCGTCAGCCTCAGGCTTGCGGCGCCGGGTTCGTCGCTTGAGTCGCGGGGGCGTCGGCCGGGGCCTCTGCCGGAGCCGAACCAGCTTCGGTGGCCGCGGCGCCTTCAGCGGCCGGGGCTTCGCCTTCGGCCGGGGCGGCGGCGCCCGGTTGGCGCGCGGGGTCCGGCGCCGGGATGGCGTAACCGCCCGAGCCTTGCGTGCGCAGCCAGGCGATCAGGTTGATGCGGGTCTGCTCGTCGCGAATGCCGGCGAAGGACATCTTGGTGCCCGGGACATAGCGGCCCGGCGCGTTGATGAAGTGATCCAGCTCGTCGTAGTTCCAGGTCGGAGCCTCGGCCTTATGCTTGGCCATGGCGTCCGAATAGGCGAAGCCGGCGCGGTGCATGACCGGGCCGCCGACCAGGCCGAACAGGTTCGGGCCGATGCCGTCGGCGCCGCCCGAGTTCACGGTGTGACAGGCCTGGCAGCGCGCAAAGGCGGCTTCGCCGGCGGCCAGGTCGGCGGTCGGCAGGACCGTGCCCCAGTCGATCGGCAGGGCGGCTTCAGCCGCGCCCGCGGCCGATTCATCCGGCGCGTCGACGAAGTAGCCCATCTTTTCGGGCTGCTTGGTGTGGTAGACCATGCCCGAAACCTGCTGGACCACCAGGATCGCAAAGGCGGTGCCCAAGCACGCGCCCATAATCTTGTTCCACTTCAGATCGCCGCTCATTCCGCGTCGTCGCATCCCGTCTCTAGATGAGCCCCGCGACCGCAAAGCGGCGCTTAGGCGTATTCTTGCGTGGGCGTCTCTTACACGCTAGCGCGACCTTCGCAACCGGCCCGGACGTTTCCGGGCGTTTTCAAGGCGCTTGGCGACCATGAAACCCCTGATAATGATACCCGCTCGCATGGCCGCCACCCGTTTGCCCGGCAAGCCTCTGGCTGACATCGGCGGCAAGCCCATGATCGTGCGCGCCTGGGAGCAGGCGTCGCTGTCGGGCTTCCGCGTGGCCGTGGCGGCCGGCGATCCCGAGATCGTCGCGGCGGTGCAGGGGGCGGGCGGGGAGGCGGTGCTGACCGATCCGGACCTGCCCAGCGGCTCGGACCGCATCCTGGCGGCGGCCCAGGCGGTCGATCCTGACGGCGCTCATGAGGTGGTCATCAATATCCAGGGCGACATGCCCTTCGCCTCGCCGGGGCTGGCGCAGGCCTGCGCCGAGTTGCTGACGCGCGAATCAGCCTGCGACATCGCCACCCTGGTCGCGGCCGAGGCGGATGTTTCGGATCGGACCAATCCCGACGTGGTCAAGGCGGTCCTGGCCCTGCCGCAAGGCGCGACGACGGGCCGAGCCCTGTATTTCACCCGCTCGACCCTCTACGGCGACGGAGCCGTCTGGCGCCACGTCGGCATCTACGGCTATCGCCGTCAGGCCCTGGCCCGCTTCTGCGCCGCCCCGCCCTCGCCGCTGGAGACGCGCGAGAAGCTGGAGCAGCTGCGCGCCCTGGAGATGGGGCTGCAGATCTGGGCCTCAGTAATCGACGAGGCGCCGCTGTCGGTGGACAATCCGGCGGATCTGGAGGCGGCGCGAGCGTTGGCGTGACTCGTCCTTCTCCCCTTGTGGGAGAAGGTGGCTCGCGCAGCGAGACGGATGAGGGGTGACTACGAGGCGGCGCGAAGATTCGGCTGCCACGTCACACCATCATTTTCCAAGCGCGACGCCGACACCCCTCATCCGAGCGCCTCCGGCGCCCACCTTCTCCCACAAGGGGAGAAGGGCTTTACTCCGCCGCCCAGCTTTCCAGCAGCCGTCGCGCGATGGCGTAGGGCGGCGGGGCGTGGATGGTCGGGTGGGTCTCGTCCAGAACGGCGCGGGCCTCGGCCTTGGTCAGCCAGGCGACAGCCTCCAGTTCGGTCTGGTCGGGGGCGGCCTCGTCGGTCGTGACCTCGGCGATCAGGCCGATCATCAGCTGAGCCGGGAAGGGCCAGGGCTGGCTGGAGTGGTAGCGTACGTCCGACACCGTCAGACCGGCTTCCTCCATCACCTCGCGGGCGCAGGCCTCCTCGATCGCTTCGCCCGGCTCCATGAAGCCCGCCAGAGCCGACATCCGGCCTTCTGGCCAGGCGGCCTGACGGCCCAGCAGGCACAGGGGCTCGGCGCCGCCCTTGTAGATCGGCAGCATGATGACGACGGGGTCGACGCGGGGAAAATGCTCGGTCCCGCAGGCCGGGCAGACGCGCTTCCAGCCGCCGGACGCCTGATCGGTCGCCTTGCCGCAGGCGGCGCAGAAGCCGTGGCGGCGGCGCCAGTCGAACAGGCTCTTGGCCGTGGCGGCGATGCCGGCGTCGGCCTCGGGCAGGACGAGCGCCGCCTCGCGCATCTCGACGAAGCGGCCCAGGCCGCCGGCCGGTCCGCTGGTCGGGTCGATGGAGCCCTCGAACTCGGCGGCGAACACCGGCGCCCCCTTCCACAGTCCCAGGAAGACGTCGCGGTCGCGCGCCAAATCGCGCGCATGGCCCAGCGACAGCCAGACCAGCCGCTCGGCGCCGTCATGCGGTTCGATCAGCGGCCGACCCTCCCACAGGATCATGGCCAGGGCTTCGGGATTGGCCTCCTGTTCGGCCAGCCAGGCGGCATCGTTGCGAAGGTCGCCGGAGCGGTCGAGCGGATTGCCGGAAAAGGCGTGACGGTAGGGCATGGCGCTTCATACTCCCGACCGCCCGCGCAGGGGAGGGCTTGATTCCCGCGCCGTCCGCCGTCATATCCCCTCTCGGAGATCGCGGGCGAAGGCTTCGCCAACCTGGTCAGGGCCGGAAGGCAGCAGCCACAACGAATTCCCCTTCGGGTCGCGGTCTCCACCTTATCTTGGGGCGCTATGTTCGCGCCGCGGGCGCTCACGACTTGAGCGCCATTTTATGCGCTATCGCTCGGCTCGCGGAGCCTCGCTGCTTGAGCGCGCTATCTCCTGCATCTCCGCCGTCATCCTCGGGCTTGACCCGAGGATCGAGTGTTGCGGCGCGTGAGACATCTCCGACAATGCGCAGGCGGTTGGCCCGATCCTCGGGTCAAGCCCGAGGATGACCGCAGAAGAAAGCGCGAGCATTGCCCGTCGTGCAAGCTTCACGGAACCGGGCCGCGCCTCATTCGCTGAAAGGGCTTCATCCCTTTTCCGGAGCAGGCGAATGAGCATTCTCGGCAAGATCCTCGGCGGCGTCTTCAAGAAGAAGGAGGCGACGCCTGCTGCGCCCGCGCCTGAAGCGACGGCCCCGACCCTGGCGCCCGCGCCCACCGCAGCCGCCGTCGCGCCCCAGCCTGCGCCCGAGGTCGATGTCGCCGGCATCCTGGACTTCATGAACGAGCAGCGCGACCAGAAGCTGAACTGGCGCACCTCCATCGTCGACCTGATGAAGCTGGTCGGCCTGGAATCGTCGCTGGCCGAGCGCAAGGAACTGGCCGACGAACTGGGCTACACTGGCGACAAGTCGGACAGCGCCAGCATGAACATCTGGCTGCACAAGCAGGTGATTCAGAAGATCCGCGACAACGGCGGCCAACTGCCCACCGATCTCTGAGCCTCTCTAAGGCGCGAGGGGGTGCGCGACCGCATCCCTTCGCGCTAAGACAGGGCCATGAGCGACGCCGATCACAGTCTCGATGGTCCTCCCTGGGAGGAAGACGCGCCCGAAGTCGAAGAGCGCGACCCCAACACCAGCGACATGTTCGGCGCCCCGCCGCCTGCCGCCGCACCCGAACCGGCGCCTGAACCGAAGGCGGAGCACGCGCCTGTGTCCGATCTTAAAGCTTTCGAGGCGCCGCCCGCCGAGGGCGAGGCCTACACCGTTCTGGCCCGCAAATACCGGCCGCGCGCGTTCGAGGACCTGATCGGCCAGGAGGCGATGGTCCGCACCCTGACCAACGCCTTCGCCACAGGCCGGATCGCCCACGCCTTCATGCTGACCGGGGTGCGGGGCGTCGGCAAGACCACGACCGCGCGCCTGCTGGCCCGCGCGCTCAACAACGAAACCGAGACCATCGACAAGCCGTCCCTGGCGCTGAGCCTCACCGGCCGGCACGACGCCGCCATCATGGCGGGCCAGCACATGGACGTGATGGAGATGGACGCCGCCTCGCACACCGGCGTCAACGACATCCGCGACATCCTCGAAAGCGTCCGCTACGCGCCGGTCGAGGCGCGCTACAAGGTCTATGTGCTGGACGAGGTCCACATGCTGTCGACGCAGGCGTTCAACGCCTTGCTGAAGACGCTGGAGGAGCCGCCGCCGCACGCCAAATTCATCTTCGCCACCACCGAAATCCGCAAGGTGCCGGTGACGATCCTCAGCCGCTGCCAGCGTTTCGACCTGCGCCGGGTCGAGCCGGAGGTTCTGGTCGGCCATCTGGGCCGCGTCGCCGAACGCGAGGGCATGAAGATCGAGCAGGAGGCCCTTGCCCTGATCTCGCGCGCGGCCGAAGGGTCGGTGCGCGACGGCCTGTCGCTGCTGGATCAGGCGCTGGTTCAGGCTGAACGCGGCGCGGTGGTCGAGACGGCCACGGTGCGCGACATGCTGGGCCTGGCCGACCGCACCCAAACCATCGCCCTGTTCGAACAGACGATGGCGGGCAAGACGGCCGAAGCCCTGACGACCTTCCGCACCCTGTATGGCTACGGCGCCGATCCGGTGCAGGTGGCCAACGACCTGCTGGAGCACTGCCACGCGGCGTCGGTCGCCAAGATGCTGGGGCCGAACGCCACGCGCCTGCCCGGCGATCAGGCGCAGAAGCTGGCGGCGCTGGGCGCGGCCATCTCGGCGGGCACCCTGTCGCGGACGTGGCAGATGCTGCTGAAGGCGCTGGACGAGGTGCGTCGCGCGCCCAATCCCGCCGATGCGGTGGAAATGGCCATCGTGCGGCTGGCCTACGCCGCCGACTTGCCCGGGCCGGAAGAGGCGCTGAAGGCGATCCAGTCGGGCGGCGTGCCCGGCGGCGGCGCGGGGCCTCGCGGCGGGGGCTCGGGCGGCGGAGGCGGCGGCGCCTCGGCCATGCTGGCGGCGCGGCCGATGGCGGCGCCCGCCCTCCCGGATCCGCAGACCTTCGAGGCCGTGGTCGCCCTGATCGGCGAGAAGCGGGAGATCACCCTGCAGATGGACGTGGAGCGTTACGTCCGCGTGGTCAGCTTCCGCCCCGGCGCCATCACCTATGAACCGGCCGAGGGCTCGCCCCACGATCTGGCGCGGCGTCTGGCGGGTCGTCTGAAAGAGTGGACCGGCCGCACCTGGCTGATCGCCGCCAACGGCCAGGGCGGCGGCGAGACCCTGATCGAGGTCGAGAAGAAGGCCCGCGCCGCCCGCCGCGCGGCGGTCGAGGCGGACCCCTTCGTGGTGTCGATCATGCAGGCCTTCCCCGGCGCCGAGATCAAGGAGATCGTCACCCTGGCCCCGGCCGTCGAGATGCCCGCCATCCCTGAGGACGGCGAGGCGGGCGACGACGACTGAGTTTCCCCTCCCCACTGCGTGGGGAGGTGGATCGGACGCGGAGCTGCCGAGACGGAGGGGCGTCTGGGTTTCGCCGTCGTTAAGCCCTTCCACCGCTTCGCGGTCCCCCTCCCCACAAAGTGGGGAGGAGAGGGATGCCGCTTACAGAATCTGCGCGGCTTCCTCGAAGTCGAGGCGGGGCGAGCGGGGGAACAGGTTCTCGTCCGTGCCGTAGCCCAGGTTCATGATGAAATTCGGCTCGACATTGCTGTCGGGGAAGAACTCTGCCTTCACGCCCGCCGGGTCGAAGCCTGACATGGGACCGACATCCAGACCCAGCGCCCGCGCGGCGATGGTCAGATAGCCGCCCTGCAGCGAGGCGTTGCGGAAGGCGGCCTCGCGTCGGCCGGCCTCGTCCAGGAACCAGTCGCGCACCCCCGGGGCGTGGGGGAACAGCTTGGGCAGGGTGTCGTGGAAGTCGATGTCCTGGGCGATGATCAGGTTGACGGGCGCGGCCAGGGTCTTGGCGCGGTTGCCCTCGGCCATGTGCGGGGCCAGGCGCGCCTTGGCTTCCGACGAGGTGACGAAGACGAAGCGGGCCGGGGTCATGTTGACCGCCGTGGGGCCGAACTTGGTCAGGTCGTAGAGCTTGCGAATCAGGTCTTGGGACACCGGCCGGTCGCTCCAGCCGTTGTGCGTGCGGGCTTCGGTGAACAGTCGGGCCAGAACGGCGTCGGAGACCGGAACGTCACGGTTGGAAAGGGCGTCAAAGGCCATTAGGGCTTCTCCAGAAACTAATTAGCAACTTCAGGTGTGGCTAATTAGGGAGGGGCGGCGGACGCGTCAAGGGATCGGCCGGCGATTTCTCAGCGAATAACCGCAAGGCGCCGCGACACGCTTTCTTCGCGGGGGTCTGGAGCCGGGCGGCGCTTGATCCTATCTAGGGGGCATGAAAGATCTCAACGCCCTGATGCAACAGGCCCAGGCGATGCAGCAGAAGCTGCAGGACGCCCAGGCGAAAATGGCCGAATCCACCGCCGAGGGCACCTCGGGCGGCGGCCTTGTCACGGTCGCCCTGAAAGGCCCCGGCGAAATCACCTCGGTGAAGATCGACGACAGCCTGATGGCCCCCGGCGAGGGCGAGATTCTGGCCGACCTGATCGTCGCCGCCCACGCCGACGCCAAGCGCAAGCTGGACGAGATCAACAACGCTCTGATGCGCGACGCCGCCGGGCCGATGGCCGGGATGAACATCCCCGGAATGCCGAAACTCTTCTGATGGCCGCTTCCGCCGGGCCGGAAATCGAACGGCTCATCAGCCTGCTGGCCAAGCTGCCGGGCATGGGCCCGCGCTCGGCCCGGCGCGCGGCCCTGGCCCTGTTGAAGCGGCGCGAGCAACTGCTGGCCCCGCTGGCGGCGTCTCTGGCCGAGACGGCGGCCAAGGTCGTCAACTGCTCGGTCTGCGGTGCGCCCGATACGCGCGATCCCTGCTCGGTCTGCTCGGACCAGACCCGCGACAACGCCCTGATCTGCGTGGTCGAGGAGGCCGGCGCCCTGTGGGCCATGGAGCGCTCGGGCGCCTTTCGCGGCAAGTATCATGTGCTGGGCGGCCTGCTGTCCGCCCTGGACGGCGTCGGCCCCGAACAGCTGCGCATCGCCGAACTGATCGGCCGGGTCAAAGGCGGCGAAATGGGCGGCGGCGAGGCGAGGGAGGTCGTTCTGGCCCTGCCCGCCACGGTCGACGGCCAGACGACGGCCCATTACCTGGCCGAGCGCCTGTCGGCGGCGGGGGTGCAGGTCACGTCGCTGGCGCGCGGCGTGCCGGTCGGCGGCGAGCTGGACTGGCTGGACGACGGCACCATCATCCAGGCGCTGCGGGCCCGGCGGCCCGCCTGAACCGGATCCCGACGGGCGACTTTCTTCCGTTCCCGACTCCCGCTAGGAACGGAGCATGAACACGCTCGAACTCATCCTGCTGGTCGTCGCGCTGATGGCGGGCGGCGGTTTCCTGTGGGCCTACATGGGCTGGCAGAAGACGAAGGGGGCGCTCGACGCCGCCGACGCCCGGCTGGAGCTGATGGAGGAGAGCCGGGACTCCATGGCCGAGTTCCTCAAGGCTCAGGCTTCGCAGTCGGCCGAGGCCGTGGCGGCCAAGCTGGTCGCCCGCGCCACCGAGACCTTCCAGGCCCAGGACCGCGTCGCGCGCGAGCGCATGGAGGCTCAGCTCAAGCCCGTCTCGGAGACCCTCGCCAAGTTTCAGGAGCACGTCACCGCTCTGGAGAAGAGCCGCGCCGACGAGACCGGCGGGCTGAAGGAGCAGCTCAACCTGTTGATGGCCGCCTCCACCGCCACCCGCGACGAGGCGCGGCGCCTGACCGAGGCCCTGAAAGGCAACACCGGCCGGCGCGGCCGCTGGGGCGAGCAGACCTGCCGCAACGTGCTGGAAGCCGCAGGCATGGCCGGCCGCTTCGACTTCGAGGAGCAGAACTCCTCGGCCAATGACGAGGGCCGCCAGCAGCGCCCGGACTTCATCGTCAAACTGCCCGGCGGCGGCATGTTCGTCATCGACGCCAAGGTCTCCCTGGCCTTCCCTGACGAGGCGGACGGCGACGAGGAGGCCCAGGCCCGCGCCATGTCCCTGCGCACCGCCGCCAGCATGAAGACCCACGTGCGCCAGCTGTCGTCCAAGGCCTATCAGGACCAGTTCAAACCCAGCCCCGACTTCGTCGCCATGTTCGTGCCCGGCGACGCCTTCCTGGCCGCCGCCCTGGACCATGAGCCGGACCTGATGACCACGGCCATGGCCTCGCGCGTGGTCATCGTCACCCCCACCACCCTGTTCGCCTTGTGCAAGGCCGTCGCCTACGGCTGGCGCGCCGAGGAGCAAGCCCGGAACGCCGAGGACGTCGCCCGCCTGGGCAAGGAGCTCTACAAGCGCCTGTCGGTGATGGGCGGCCACGCCGCCTCGGTCGGCAAGGCGCTGGACGCGGCGGTCGGCCGCTACAACCAGTTCGTCGGCTCGCTGGAGAGCCAGGTCATGGTCTCGGCCCGCCGTTTCGAGGACCTGAAGGTCGACCACGAAGGCAAGGAACTGCCCGAACTGGCCGCCGTCGAACAATCGCCCCGGGCCCTCAGCCGGCCGGAGCTGCTGAACGCGCCGGAATGACGGCGGCATGTGACAAACACGCTTGACGTGGTGCGCTGGGACTGACAAACAAACTTGTCTGTTTTTGCCTGAGAGCGCCGATGTCGTTCAAATCGTTCAAGCCGCTTGGGATTCGCGGCGCCCTGCTGGTGTTCGCCGTATCCCTGGGTCTGGGGCTGATCGGCGGCGTTCTGGGCGTGATCCTGTCCGACCAGCCCGGCGTGGGCGGGTTCGCCATGACCGCTGTGATGCTGAGTCTGGTGATGGCGGGGGCGCTGCTGATCTGCGTCTGGTGGTGGCGTCATCTCGACGAGGCCGCGCGCGAGGCCCATAAATGGGCGTGGTTCTGGGGCGGGACCAGCGGCATGGCGGTCGGCGCCGTGCTGTTGATGGTCCTGTCGCTGCGGCGCGAAGAGGTCGTGCTGCCGCAATGGGCGGGCGAGACGCCGCCGGAACTGCTGTTGACCGGCATGATGGCCATTCTTCTGTTCCAGCTCGCCGGCTACGGCCTGGCCTGGGCCTGGTGGTGGCTGGGACGCCGATGAGGAGGACGCCGTGAAGAACCGCCTCAAGGTATTGCGCGCCGAGCGCGACTGGAGCCAGGCGCACCTGGCGCAGGAACTGGGCGTCTCGCGCCAGACGGTGAATGCGCTGGAGACCGGCCGCTACGACCCCTCCCTGCCGCTGGCCTTCAAGATCGCGCGGCTGTTTGAGATGCCCATCGAGTCCATCTTCATCGACGAAGAGGGTTGACGCGTCTCCCTTTTTTCCTGCGACTTAGGAGCCCGACCATGATCCGCCGCCTCTGGAGCCGCGCCTGCGCCTCTGTCTCCGTCGTCGCCCTCGGGGCCGCCCTGCTGGCGCCGAGCACCCCCGCCTTCGCCCAGGCCGCGCCCGCCGCCGTCGATCCTGCCGCGGTGGTGGCCGCTCCGGCCGGATCCGGCCCGCGCCTGTGGGTGGTGAAGGACGAGGATTCGACCCTCTATCTGTTCGGCACCGTCCATGTGCTGAAGCCCGAGACGCCTTGGGGCAGCGCCAAGCTCGACCGGGCCTTCGCCAGCGCCGATGAATACTGGTTCGAGATCGCCGATCTGAACGATGCAGCCGGCGCCGTGCCGATCATTCAGGCCAAGGGCGTGTCGCCGGACCGCCCCCTGTCCAGCCTGCTGACGGTTGAAGAACTGGCCGACCTCGACGCCGCCGCACGCCAGGTCGGCTCCACGGGGGCTTCGCTGGATCCCTTGCGTCCCTGGTTCGCGGCCCTGCAACTGGCGATCGCCAGCATCACCAAGGCCGGCTATCTGCCGCAAAACGGCGGGGACCAGGTGCTGCACGCCCGCGCCGCCGCCGCCGGCAAGCCGATCAAGGGCTTTGAGACGATGGCGCAACAGATCGGCTTCATCGCCGACATGTCCGAAGAGGCGCAACTGGCCATGCTGCGCTCCGGCTTGAAGGAGTTCGAGCAGGCGCCCGAGTTCCTGGGCCGCATGGTCGGCGCCTGGTCGACCGGCGACGTCGACAGCCTTGACGCCCTGATCGGCCAGGAGATGAAGGCCCAGTCGCCTGAAATGTACGACGTCATGCTGACGCGCCGCAACGCCGACTGGACCCGGCAGATCCTGACCCTGCTGGAAGGCTCGGGCACGGCCTTCATCTCGGTGGGCGCAGGCCACCTGGCAGGCGCCGACAGCGTCCAGACCATGCTGGCCAAGCGCGGCGTCAAGGTCGAGGAAGTGCGCGATTAGGCCCGTCGCCAGATCTGAGAAAAATCAGGGGCCCGGTTCGCCGGGCCTTTTCTTTTGCTCCGCGCCCTATATCTTCCGCGCTCGCTTCGGCGATGCGGGTATAGTTCAGAGGTAGAACGTCAGCTTCCCAAGCTGAATGTCGCGAGTTCGATTCTCGCTACCCGCTCCAATTTTTTCAATGACTTACGACCCCTCCATCCCGACGCGGAAGACGCAGTTGGGAGTTAGTTGGGAGAATCTGTCGCCGTTTCGTTCCGCCGGATGCGGTTCGCGATCTCCATGACGATGCTGTCCCGATCGACGTAAACCGCCAGTAGGCGCTGCACCCGATCTTCTTCCCAGCCGAGGATGTCCGCGATCTCGGCGGCGGTCAGGCCGGCCCGGCGGAGGCGGGTGGCGAAGGTCCCGCGCGCGTCGTGGAGGTGCTTGTCAATCCCGGCGGCGGCCTTGGCGTCCACGACCTGATGCTCCAGCCCGTCCAGGCTCCAGGGCTTGCCGCGCGTGTTGGACAGAACCGTCAGGCATTCGACCGGAGCGGGCCGGTTCTTCTTGGCTGCGCTGTCGGCCAATTCGGAATGGCGCCGGCGCTGTTGAGCGCGGATTTCCTCTAGCAGGGCTTTGGTGTCGTCCAGCAGGGGGATGACGGCTGTCTTCTTCCCGCGGCTCTTCTTCGTCGCCTTGACGATGGCGAGGTCTCCGACGTGCGACCAACACAGGGAGGCCAGGTCCTCGCGGCGCAGGCCCGTCAGGCATGCAAGCCGGACGATGAATCCGACCTCGGGAGATTTGGCCGAGGCGGCGTATCTCTCGATCTCTTCGGCCGTCCATATCTGGTCAGCTCGATTGCTGGTGTAGAGCTGTTTGATCCCGGCCGCGGCGTTGAGCGCCAGCAGGCCGCGATCCATCCCCCAGGACAGCACCCGTGAAAGCACCTGGATCCCATAGTCGGCTTTGCGCGGCCGGTCGGCCCATTGGTCACGCCAGGCCAATATCTCGGCCTTCACGCGGCGGTCGTCCAGCGCATCAAACGGCAGGCCGCCGATGGACAGAGGGCCGCCCTCGTCCATGATGACGTCCAGCCAGCGCGTCCATTCGCGCTTCGTGGTCTCGCCCAGGGCGGCGAACTCCGGCGACTGCTTGTAGAGGATGGCGAGGGAGCGCAGCGTGTCGGTCTTGGGCGCCCTCCGCTCGGCCACAGCCTCATTGTAGGCCGCCATGAACTCTGGCGAGCCGGGCGAGCCGGGGAGGCGAGGGCCGCCCTTCCACGCATACCAATAGGTCACGCGGCTCCCGTCCGCGCGCTTCTTAGTGATCTGGTTCAGGCCCTTAAGCCGCACCCTGGCCACGCCTTTGCTCCCGCCACGCGTCCAGAGCGGACACAGAAGCGGATTGGTGGGCCGTCGAGGGCTGGCCCGTCAAGATCATGACCTCGCCGCCCGGCTTGATGGTGACGCCTGTGATCTCATGCCCGGCCGCTTTCAGGGCGGCGAGGCTGCGGTCCAGGTCGGTGCGCCTGACTGTCGGAACGCGGCTCACTGCCACACCCCCCTTCCTCTCTCTCGGGCTTCGTTCTCTTGTCGGCGGTAGGGATCGCCGTAGTTGGTTTCGGATATGGCCAGGCCCTCGCGGACGAGGATCGAGCCCAAGTCGCGGCCGTTGACCGTGCAGGTGGCGACGATGCGCTGATAGCGGTCGCGGGACTGGACGGTGCAGCGGGCGCCATTGGCTGCGAGGTGGCGGGCGCGTTCGGTAGCGCGGGCTGCTGTAGCCCGAGCCTGCGCAGAACAGGCCCACACATTCGGTCGCTGGCGGCAGCGCGTGAACGGCTCGTCCTCTCCGGCGTCGATGCCGGCCAGACGGACGCGGTGGCGCTCGCCGTCAGCCGTCACGCACCGCCCGCTGTCTCCGTCGCTCATGGCCAGCGTGGCGCAGATCAGGATCAGCGGGGTCATGCTGCGAGCCTCCGTTCTGGCGTGGCGAGGATGCCGAGGCCGCGTTCAGCGGCTCGGTGCAGGGCAGACACGGCCGACGGACCAGAGGCCCACAGGCAGGTGCCGGTGCCGGGGCTTTCTCCAATCGAGCCGTCAGGCCGGATGAACTTCAGCTTCGGCGTGAACATCACCAGATCCGCGCGCTCCCAAGCCTCACGAAACCGCGGCGCAGACGTGCGATCCGGTGTCAGAGCGATGCCTCGGCCATGGTCGAAGAACTTGGTGAGCCAAGCCCGCTTGTTGGACTGATTGCCGAACGGCATGTTCATCCAGATGAAGCCAGTCCAGTCGCGCTCCAGGCTGTTCGAGGTGATGAAGCGGCGGGCCGGAACGCAGACATGCGTCCGGTCGGCAGGGGCTGCCACGTCCTCGTCAAAGTCAACGCCTAGCGCATCGAAGACGTGAGGTGGCGTATACCATTCGTTACTTTCGCCGGAACGTTCATAGGCACCCATTCACCCCTCCTGTGCCTTGAGGTTTTTGTTCACTGCGCCTTCGGCTTCGTAACCGTCGAGCTTGGCGCGGAGGGTGGCTTGCAGTTTGCGCCGCCGCATGAGATTCTAACTGCCGCAGGGGTTGACGAGGTGCCGCGCTTTCAGCCGGAAGATCTCGCGCCCACACGAAGCCCCATCCTCCACGGTGGGGCTTTTCGTTTGTGGGCCCGGCTTCCAGTCTAGCGATGAGGGCGGACAGGTCAGCGGTCATGGGTGGTGTCCTCCAACTTGTTCGCCAACTCCAAAAGCACGTCGGCATGGCAGGGCTGATCAAGGCGGCACCAGCAGGCGAGGCTCTTGCCGCGCAGGGTTGACGGGTCGGGCTGGGGCGGTCCGACAACGCGGCCGTCCAGCCACTCACGGAAGCGCGTGACGGCCTCTTTTGCGGTCGGGATGCCGAAGTCGCCGATCCTGAACGGGTTCCCCCATCGACCGGGCCGGGCGACGCTCACCGTGTTCTCCGGCATCCGCCAGCCCTTCGCGCGGGAAAGCTGGACGCGACGGGGAGGCCCACCCTCAACGGGTATGGAGCCGCAGGCGGAATGAACCCTATTCATCTTCTGCTCCTGGTGCTGGAGGGAGGGGGAGCCTGCGAACCAAACCGTGTTCGTATCCCTCTCGCCATAGACGGTGCGCGCGCCCATCAGCAGGACCGTTTGCCGGGTACGGGTTACCGACCGGCACCTGACCTGTCCGTGCTTTGAGCCCCGCGATGATGCCCTTCCGAAAAGGCGATGCCTGCATCCCGAAGATCGACCGGATCTCCCGGCGAATGGCGCCAATGGTTACTGGCTTCTCACCCACGTTCGGCCTCCTTGCTGAGGAAGGTGCGGGCTTGGCGCAACTCGCCCATGTTGATGTAAAAGGCGATTACCTTGCTGTCGGGCGCGCCCTCCAGTCCGGCGGCAGGGCAGCAGCCTAGCAATGAACTCCGCACCCTGGTCCGCCTCAGCCAGCTTGCGCTCTGCTTCGGTGTTCGTCTCCCGCAGCGCCGCGACCTCTGCGATGAGGGCTTCTAGGGCGAGCCGCGCGTCTCGTGTGCATGACGCGAGCAGCCGGTCTCCTTTTTCCGTGATCCGCCCTTCGACTTCGCCCTGGTTGGACGGGAAGGCATCTATGATCTGAAGGGCCTCAGTCGCGTCTTCGATCAGTTCCGCATGATCGCCGGATGAGGCGAGGGCTGCAAGGATGGCGTCGGCCGCAGCAAAACGATCCTGCTCCATCGCGACGAAGTGGGACGGGTCAGTGAAGTGCGGCCCAGACACCTTGTCCCTGATGATTTGCGCCACCTTCTCGCGCGGGCTCATGGTCTCAGGCATCGGGGCGTCTCCAAGTTCTAGGATGGGGCTGTATCCGCTCATTCCCCCGCCTCCCCAGGTGCTGCGGAGAGGGCGTCCTGTTGCAGGGCGGCGAGGGCTTGGCGGGCCGTAGAGACAGGCGCTGCGGTCTTCACGTCGGCAATAAGGGTCAACGCATCGACCGCCACCCGCAGCTTCTCAGCCTCTGGCGCGGGCGGGGTGGCTTTCATGGCGTCCTGCAAAGCAAACAGGATCGGGGCATACGCCATTTGAGGAACGCAGCCCCCGTTCTTGTGGACGCGCTCGGCGGCGTCTTTCGCGATGGCGTGAAGGTCTGGCCCGAGCGGCTGTGCTTCCTCGCGGGCTTGGGGCTGAGCGCGGAGGGCGGCGCGCAACTGGCCCTCCGTGAACAGACGCTCGACCCTCTTCGGAGCGTTTCCGACCGTAGACCAATGCTCGCAGTAGCGATGACCGAAACGAGCTTCGTCGCCATCGTTTGGACCGATAAAGCGCCATGCGGCAACCTTGAAGCCACAGACTGTCTCACCGTCCATCGTGCGCTGAACGTCATCCCCCGCCTCAGCCGGGGCTTCCTCGCGGGTGGCAAGGGCGTTGAGGATGTCGCGAAGTCGGATGCGCCCTTGGGCAACGTCTGTCGCACTGACCAGATGGCGGACCTGTTCATCCGAGACGAGTTCGCGCATGTCGTCCAGCGTCCACGCTCCGCCTTCCTCGCGCACAGGGGCGGCGGTGAAGCGAGACAGGAACGGCAGAAGCGCCTCAGCGAGCGCACCCGCGCCGAGGGTGTGGTTTCCATCTACGCGTCGGATTTCCTGCGCCAGTTCATCGACCGGCACGGACACCATGCGGATAGGGGAGGTCATGCTTCTTGCTCCATCGCGGCTTCGGCGCAGTCCTCGCAGACCAGGCGGCCGGTTGTTTCAAAGGCCTCGACAGACGGCGACCATTCGTCAGCGCCGCAGTCGGGGCAGTCGTTCGGGAACTCGCCGGCCATCAGGGCATCGTGCAGGTTCCAGAGGGCGCGGGCGGTCATGCTGCGTCTCCGAACAGATCAGGTTGCGGTTCTGGCGGCAGGTCCGCCATCAGGGCGCGGCCTTCCGGGCTGTCCAAGTCAAAGGCGGCGTGGTCCCAGCAGACACCATCACGCCAGTCACGGTGACCGGCGGCCTCGGCGCTGCGGCGCGAGGCTTCACAGGCCGCGCACGTCATGCTGCGGCTCCAAACAGGTCGGGTTGCTCGGCGGGAGCCGCTTCGACCTGGCGTTCAGCCTCCGGTTCGGGCTCGAGCCATTCCGGGTTAAGGCTGTAGCGATCGACGCCGCTGCTGATCAGGACGCCCTCAACCGCCCGCCGCTTCACGCCGCTCGCGGTCAGGCATTCGGCGTAGACATATCCAGCGCCTGGGTGCGCGGGCCATGTGTAGTAGTCCCGCATCCCGCTTGGGCGGAACAGCACCGCTCCAGCCCGGAGCAGGCCGAGAACCTTGGGCCACGCCATTTCGTCCAGGCGGCGATTGGTCGAGGCTGTGCTTTCGCCGGTCTCGCTCATCCCTCACCCCCACGGGATTGGCGGGCGCAGGGCGATGCTTCGTTTCGGACCGACTCCCCCGATAATGGGCCTGTCGCAAAAACTGGAGACGACATGCGCAAAGACACCGAAGTGATTTTCCGGGCCATTATCGAGGCGATTAAATCCAAGGACGAAAAGCTAGCCCTCGACATTGCGGCCCGAATTCGCGCGGCCACCCCCGAACTCCAGAGCTTTGACCCTGAAATGCACGAGAGGCTGGCGCGGTACGGAGAATAGTAGCCCCCCATCTCAGCGACCCTCCTGTTGGGCGGTAGCCTTGGAGAGGGCGGCTTCGAAGGTCGCCTCAATCGCTCGCTCGCCCTTTTCGCAGGCCGCTATGAGGGCCGAGTCCGCTCCTGCGACGCCGCCAGATGTGCGGGCCATCTGCACAAGCCCCTTCAGGGCCCAGAACAGGTCATCGCGCTGCTGGGTCAGGGCTTCGGCCCGTTCCCATTCGGCGCGGCGCCCAGCCTCGGAGGCATTGAGGCGGGACCGAATGTTGAAGTTCACGTTGTCGCTCAGGTAGTCCTGAACGGCCTCCATGGTCGCGCCGTAGAGTTGGTTCGCCGCTTCGCGCATCTCGCGCTCAACGACGGGACGGATCGCATGAAGGACGCCAGCAGAAACGGCCTCGAAATCGACCTCCGGCCCCGGAGTATGCTTCACTTCAGCCATGGTCTTGGGCCTCGCTCTGGAGGCGGCTGACAACCGACCCGTCGAACCGCTTGGTCCGGGTCTTGTCGAAGCCGCGTGATTGAATGGAGCCGTGGCCGCGCTTCTGGCGGCGGGCGAATTGGCCGGTCTCGCCGCCTTGGGCCTTGGCCTTGGCGATCTTAGCGAGGTCGGTCCGGGTCTTTTCCAGCGCGCACGGCCAGCGGTAGAAGCGGCGGTTCGCGAGGTCGTCTCGCTCGCCCTGGCGGCCGACTTCGGACAGCTCGCGCGGGATGACGTGCTCGTCCACGACGCGCTCCGTCACAGGGTCCAGCGGCTTGCCGCAGCCGCAGCCGCAAAGGATCGGCGCGGCGGTCTGGCGCTGCAGGACGAGGATCGTCTCTGTGCGGTTCAGGGGTCGGCGCTTGGTCATGCCGCGACCCTCGCTTCGCCAAGCGGAACCATCGCAGTAGCGGCGCTGTTTGAGCCGAGAACTGAGGAGGAAACCCCATGGACGAGTTCAAGCGTAGCGACCCGAACGTCATCAGCGCCCAGACCAGCACCTACCAAGAGAGGGTTGTCGTCGAGCGAGAGAACAACACCGCCCTTTGGTGGATTGTCGGCATCTTGTTCGCCGCCGTTCTGCTCGGCCTGCTCTTCCTGCTGTTCCGTCCGGCGGGTCCGACCGATGCAGACCTGCGGGTTGCGCAAGCCGAAGCTGCGGCTGAAGACGCCCGGCAGACCGCAGAGGCCGCTCTGATCCAGAACCAGATCAGTCGGACGCGTGACGTCGCCATCGCCCAGGCTCAGACCGCTACTGCTCGGGCCGACGCGATCCGAGCTACCGCAGAGGCGCGAGCCGCCGAGGCGCGTGCTGCTGCACCGGTTGTCAATGAACGCCAGGTCGAACCCACCCCGCCGGCCAACGGCCCAGCAGTGATCACCACGACCAGCCCGCAGCCGGGGAACTGAACCTGAGGGGGCGCGCAGGTAGGTCATGCGCGCCTCCGCTCAAGTTCGCGGCGGGCGTTCCACTTGAGGTCTTCCTCCATCGTCGCTTGGGCAAGCATCCAGTTCAGGAAGCCCGCCTCGACGTCGGCCCACTTCTGGCCGCGGAACTTGCCGATCGGGCAGGTGGGCAGCAGGCGCGGCTCCTTCGTCCACGCGATCATGTCCTTTCCTGTGGCGCCGGCCGCAAAGAGGGCCTTCAGGATATGGGCGGTCACATAGGCGTCAGGCCCAGCGCGGTGCGGCGGCATGGCCGTCTCATGGTCGAGCGAGAGCAGCCCCTGATCCTCCAGCCAATAGCGGAGGACGCTGTTCGAATGGCTCGGAGCGTCGGGCCAGACCCGAAGGGCAGCCTTCAGCGTGCAGATCGCTGGCGTCTGCTGGTCGCCTAGGAATGCAGCTTCGAACGACCAGTTGTGCGCTACGACAGCGGCGCAATAGGGAGCGACGACGGAAGCGGGATCGAAGGGCGCCAGCCCGGCCACCTCGCCCAGGGCGATGTGATGGACGGCGCGAACCTCTGCCGGCATGGCGGACACGCCGCAGAGCCACGACACAGGCTGACCCACAAACCAGACGCCGTCATCATTACGCGTCAGATCGCAGTAGCCGACCTCAACAACCTGGGCGGCCGGGGGCTCCATGCCGCTCGTCTCGAAATCAATGACCCGGAGAACCGTCATGCTTAGCCCTCCTTCGCGGCAGTGATGGCGGCTTCCAGTTCGCGCGCCTTCGCCATGTCGGTGGCCTTCAGGACGGCGAACTTCGCCAGCTCCTTACGGTCGGTTTCGAGGGCTTCGATCTGCTCGGGTCGCAGGAACGGCAGGTCAGCGATCAGACGATCCGCCCATGCGATAGTGTCGACAGCCAGCGACGTCCCTTCATCGGCGTCGGCCTCAGCGCCGCTGGCTGTCGTATCCTCGGCGGGGGGGAGATCGCCGGGGAAAGGGTCGCCCGCGTCTGACGGGTCGGAGGCGGGATCAGACGCGGGCTTATTCGACGCGGCGTCGGAGGGGGTGTCCGCGTCGAAATCGGGGATGTGGTCGTCGTCGCTCCGGCCGTGGACGACCGAGAAGCCCTCACGCGGTGCGTCGTTGGGAGCGGCCAAGCGGGCGGCGAGGTTGGGTCGGTCTGTCGGGACGGTACGGGCAGAGACGGTCTGATAGTCCTCGACCTCCTCGCGCACTTGGAAGCCGCGAAGCATGTCCGCGCATCCGTCGCGTAGTGCCCAGGCGCGGGCGCGCATCTGGAGCATGCGCTTGGGGTATTGCTGCCAGGGGCCCTGCTTGTTCCAGAGGCCCGCCTTCTTGGCATCGGAGACCGCAAACGAACGGGCAATGGCCTCCCCAGTGTCGGGCCGCGTGACTTCGCAATGAGCCACGGCCGTGTCACCGTCCCCGTCGATCCATTCGCGGGCCTTGATGCCTTGGGCGCGAGCGACAGCCATCAGGCCGTCACCCCAGAGTGTCGGGCGGTTGTTGACGATGGCGAACGACTGGAGCGCCTGGAACGGGGCGAGGCCCAACTCGGCACCAGCCATGATCGCGACCATGACCTGTTCCGGCTTGTCGAGGCCGCGAGGAGCGAGGCCAGACGCCGCGATGGCCTGGGCCACACGGGAGGCCTCCTCCAGCGATTGCGGGACCAGCGCGGCGACCGCGCCGCCGGCCATGATCGGCGGCTTGGGCGCAGCCGGACGGGTTGCGGGGACTTGAGCGTTCATGCCGCGATCTCGCTGTTCGGGGTGTTGTCGTTGGCTTCGGCGGCGATGACCTCGAGCCGCTGGTCGATCTGCTTCGCCGCCCAAGGCGGTAGAGTCAGATATTCGGCGTCCTGGCGATCACCGCCGGGGCCGGGCCAGACGCCGGTTGCCACGCACTGCGAGAACTGGTCGATGGCACGGCGCAACTGCATCCGGCCGCGGTCCAGATCAGCGCCGGTCAGAACCGTGACGCGGACGCAGTGGGGAGGGGCTTTCTCAACCCAGACCAGAGCGAACTCCTCCATCGGGCGGCCGAGGACGGCTTCGGAGGCCATGCCGACCAGGGCGGCCTGCATGTGGTAGCCGAACCCGGCGAGCGACCGCTCCAGGTCGTCGTCGGCCACGCTGGCGGTCGTCTTCAGGTCAGCGAACAGACCCGAGGCATTCGGCACGACGTCGGGGCGGCTCTTCAGCCACACGCCGGTTTGGGCGTCTTTCCAGAGCAGGGAGCGCTCGACGAAGCCGTCCAGAATGCCCTGCTCGACCAGAGGATGACGGGCGAGAGCTTCGGCCATGCCAGTGACGGCGGCCAGGTCTGCCTCGGTGATGACCGTCTTCCCGGCGGCGATCATTTCGTCTCGCCACTGCTTCGCGTCTTTGGTCCGCCAGTCCGACCATTGCTCAGGCCGGGTGACGAACTCGTCGGCCAGGCCTTCGGAGCCTTCCAGCAGCAGCTTGTGCGCCAGTCGGCCGAGAGCAAAAGCGGGGCGATCCGGCTGCGGCGCCCGCTTCGGGTTCAAGGCGCTATCGACGTAGTAGTGCGCCGGGCTCTGGGCCCAGATGGTGCGCAGACCAGACGAGCTGATCGATGGGCCGACAGTCGGCTGGCCGTGATAGATCTCGATGGGCAGCGAGTAGACGCCCGGTTCGTTAATCTTGCCCGACAGGGGCATGGGGAGGGGGTTGTGGAGGGTCATAGCGGCCTCAGAACTTGATGCTGACGTTCGGCACGTCGCCGGCAGCGATGGCTAGGACGATGGCCCGGGCCGTTTGCTCGCCGACGCCGTGGCCCATGATCGCTTGTTTGGCGGTGCCCATGATTTTGGAGCGGTGCTCGATGTCGGCGGCGCGGGCGGCCGCGGCTTCGGCGGCAGCCTTCTCGTCGGCTTCGCGCGCAGCCGTCTCGCGGGCGATCCGGTCCGCCTCGGCTTGACGCGCAGCCTCAGCCTCGTCGGCGCGACGCTTTTCGGCGGCGAGAGCTTCGGCGTGGGCCCGTTCGGATGCTTCACGTTCGGCGCGGGCGGCCGCCTCGGCCTGGGCGCGAGCTGCCTCCTCGGCGGCTTTGGCGGCGGCTTCGATGCGGGCCTTCTCTTCCTCAGCAGCGCGAGCGGCGCGGGCCTCGGCTTCCTGTTTGGCGCGCTCGGCAGCTTCGGCAGCGGCCTTGGCTTCGGCCTCGGCCCGTTCGCGCTCGGCGCGCTCGGCGGCTTCAGCGCGCAGCCGCTCCAGTTCGGCTCGGTCGGCCTCTTCCTTGACCAAGCGAGCGTGCGCCGCGGTCAGGGTCTCGACGGTGGCGGCCTGTTGCTGGAGGGCGGCGGGAAGCAGGGTTTGAAACTGCCCCTCGTCCAACGCGAAGGCCTTCACCTCGGCAAGCCGGTCCGCGACGGATTGCGCCGTATCTTCCAGCGGGACGATCGCGGCTGCCTTCATACGCCCGATCAGGGCTTCGCATGCTGTGACCCGCTCCTCCTCTTTGGCCTCCCATTCGGTCAGGGGGCGGCGGACCTCGTCCTTCAGCGCATCCAGCTTCTCGCGAATGTCGCGGCGGGCCGCATCGACGATGTTGATCTTCGCCCGCGCCTCCTCATTGAGCAGCTTGCCGGCGGCGTCGATGGCGGTCTTCGTCTTCGCCACCTTGAAGGCCATGGAGGCGATCTCCTTCCGGCCCTTCTCGGTCGTCAGGTCCGGGACCAGCTTGTCGGTCTCGGCCTTGATCGCCTCGTAGAACTGGTTGAACCGCTCCTTGTCCAAGAGGACTAGGCCGGGGTTGGCGTTGACCTGCGCGACGAGCGCGGTCTGTGGAGTTTCGTCTTCAACGGATCGCAGGGCTTGGGCCACGAGCGGCTCCTCCAGAATGGGGTTCAGGCGTTGAGAAGGATCAGCCAAGCCGCGGCGGTGAAGAGCGCGCAGGCGGCGAACTGGATGGCGGTGCGGATGGCGAAACGGGCGCGGCGCGGCACGAACGGTACGACGCGCGGATCGCCGGGGCGGACCTGGGCGGCCAGTTCGCGATAGCGCTCGCGCACGGCTTCCCAAGGGTGCGAGGGGATGATGCGGTAGTCGGCCATCGTCATGCCGCCCTCGCCATGCTTGCCGGGGGCAGGGGATCGTTCTCCGCCTCCCGCGCGTCCCGGATCGCCCAGGCCAGCGCATTGACGACCGGGATCAGCAAGCCGGGGTCTTCGGCCGCAGCTAGCTCGCCGGCGAGGCGCAGCATTTCCTGCGTGGCCTGATCGACCGTCATCCGGCGGCGGGTGCGGCGGTCCAGGATCTTCGGGCCCTCGACCTTGAAGAGCGGCAGATTCGAAGGCGGCACCAAGGCGAGGCTCACGTTCCCGGCTTTGGCGATCCCGGCGACGACGCCGGGCATGATTTCGGAGATGTGTTGCATCACGCGGCACTCCGCAGAGGCTCGAGAGCCGAGGCGAGCATGACGCCGGGGACGGTGACGACGACGCCGGCTAGGCCGTTCTCGATCTGCACGTCCCACTTGCCCGCGCCGCTGTTCGACGGGGCAAGGATGACGCCGCGCGCCAAGCCATGGGCGATGGCGTCGCCGCGATAGTCGAGAGCGTACCGGCCCCAGCCAGTCTCGATGAGGGCGCGGCCCCAATCGCCCAAACCGGCGCCAGCAGGGCGCACAACGCGCGCGGGGATCAGGACGGCTTCGCCGGGGGTGAAGGTTGCCGGGCCCATCACGCAGCCCACCGTGCTTGCGCGGCCTGGGCCTTCAGCGCGGCGCGGACGGCCTCGCAGTCGACCGGCGGCTCGTAGCCCATGGCGTCGCGCCACAGCGCTTCCTTCCCCGACCAGTTCGCGAAGATCGAACCGGTGGACATGCCAGCGGCAGCGGCGATGTCGCGGATGGTGACGGGTTCATAGCTACCCGCCGGGGCCCAGAGAACGCGGGCGGTGTGCAGAAGCTTTTCGCGCGTCGCAGCTTTGGCGAGCTGGCGCTTGTTCAGCTTCGGAGCGTCGTCATTCGCCGCAAGGGCAGGCGCCTGGTCAAAGCCGGCCGTCTTCTGGGCAGTGGTTTCGGTCTTGAGTGACATGGTTCGTCTCCCGGTGATGGGAGAACGGTAAGTCGGAGATTTCCGACCGTCAACACATTTTGTCGGAAATCTCCGACTATTTTTAATGCGTCAGTTTCGGTCGTCGGAGAAATCGTCGCGCTCGACTCAACGCTGTTCGGTGTGGCGAGATGGGGATTAACTTTTGGGAGGACAGGCATGCCGCGACGGCTGCACTACTACGCGCAACCGTTTTGGGAACATCGCCGGGAGCCTGCCGAGCGGTACGAGTTCGTTTGCGCTGTTGATGCAGAGGAGGGCGGCGAGATCCTCGCGCGCTCAGCCGATGGCGTGCTTGTCTATCAGCAGTGGGCCGACCTTGAGCTTGAGCTTTTTGGAGAGGTCGAGGTGCTGGCCCAACACGGGTCTGTCCCGCGCGCTGCGTCTGGAATAGACCCTGACGGCCGCGACCCTTGGCTGGATGACATCGCCTACTTCAAGATCGAATGCGGCGCCGATGGCGACACCTGGACCCAAGTCGATCCGATGGCAGAGCAAGAGGCTGGCGAAGAAGCGGCGTGAATAGCGATACCCGGCATCCGGTCGCTAAAAGCTACAGCTACTTCCGAATGATGGGACCAAAAGCAATGAACCCCGCCTTTTTGAACCCTGATCTGCTCAGGGCATCAGCGAGATAGCCTTTTTGAGACAACGTGAGCGGCTTGGCGTCGGGCACGTATAATCCGTGCGGCTTAGCGATATCGCTCCGCTTTTTGTACCCAGCAGGATCATTCTTGATCTTTGCCATTAGCCGTAAGTTCTCAACACCTTCGCAATATCTCGGACCCCAATTCCCTGAATAGAACCACCCGTTATCTTCCTAGCCGCAGCACCGTTAACGCTCTTGGTCAGGCTGGAGTTTCCGGCAGAACATATAGAGAACACATATTTAGTGCCCTCGCAGTCCTTTTTCCACACCCTCTCGCCGTTCCGCTCCTCGTAGCGCCAGTCCAACTCCTCCCCATCGACCGACGCCAGCGCGTTCATCGCCTCCAGGGCGGATTGAAAGCGATTATCAGGATCCACCTCCAAACATTTGGTGATCGCAGCCTTCAATCGAGATGGAATATGAGGCGGAAACGCTTTGCGATTCGGATGAGTGCCGGCGGCGACATCTTTAAAGAAGCGCTCCTGGCCCTTAACCCCCTCTGCCGCATACGCTTCAAACTGGGCCTTGTATTCCTTGAGACCCACGCACATTGCGTAGAGGGCTAGGCCAGTCTGAAAAATGTCGTAGCGAGCATCAAAGCCAGTCTTTTGAAGCGCTTCAGGCGGCCAGTTTGGTGCGTAAATCCCCTCAGGCGTTGCAAGGCCATTGGTCAACGGTTGGCAAAGTCCAAAATCCGTAATCAGAGCTTCGCCGCGATCGGAAAGCAAAATATTGTCCGGCTTGATGTCAAAGTGGACGAGAGCTTTCGAATGAAGGTTGTGCAGTCCAGTAAATACTTGACACCCTATAGCAACAACCTCACGTGACGTCAGGTAACGCGCGGCCATCAACCCACGGACGGAGCCCTTACGATAGTAAGGCATAGCAATAAAAACATTGTCGCCGTCTTCACATGCATAGTGGACCTGGACAACATTTGGGTGAGCGCTAGCATACAATGCGCGAGATTCATTGTAGTAGGCCTGAGGGTCCCGCAAGTCCGCTTTAGCGACCCTTTTTATAACGATGTCGGCACCCAGTTGCGCATCATAAGCTAGGAAAGCCTGAGAATTCTTTCCTTCTCCGCCGATCTCTTTCTTGATTTCAAAAGATACCGTCGCGCGAGTAACAACATTAAACACGTGCAGCTCCAATCGCGGTCAGCACGGCTTCGCGCTTTTTGACGTCCATTTGATCCCAGTTTGCAATCGCCAGCTCGTTCGCACCTTCAACCATGCGCTTGATTGCGGGCCTTTCCACGCCGAGCCGAGCAGCCAGAGTGGAGATGGCGCCGGTGTAGAAGCCTAAAAGCTCGCTACTGGCGAAGGCCTCCTGAACGACCCCCTCGATGTGGGTCCGCTCTACGCTAAACTGCTTTGCCGTTGGCTCAGCTAGTCTGATGCCCGCAAACTCGACCTCGTACTCGCGCAACACATCGAGAAGATTACTGCGAATGTGCTTAAGCCGCTCGGGCCAGCCGAGCGCAGCAGGCACGACAAGGCTCTCGATATTGATCACTGCCGAGCTGGCGGAGTCGTATATCGCGAACGTCACCTCACTAGGTGAACAACGGAGTCCAATGGTTTTCAATTATCCCTCCCCCGAGGTTATCCGCCGCTCGACCCCGCCGTTGATCTGGCGGCTCGTCCTGCGGCGTTGCAGGAGTGGACCGCCTCGACCGCCCAGCGAATCCCCGCCAGATCGAATTTTGCGCGCTCTTCAGCGTGGCCGATAAGGAGCTCCGGGTATTCCCAACTAGTCATCACCACGTCGACAACCCGTTCTTCCACGGTCTCGGGATCTGGTGCGCCCTCTTCCCAGAAGCGGTCTGTTGGAGTTCGATATTTGGCTCGGCCACGATAGTGGACCGCGTGCCATTCCGAATAGGTCTTCTCCAGAGCTGGATACCAGTAGACTTCGAGAAAGGGCGTGCCCGTCCGCGCCATCATAGAGCCGACGCCTACGGGCACTGGGTGACGTCGGCCCTGCGCCGACTTATAGGCTCGGCAATCCACTCCGCCGCGCGTCTCAATCCGCCAAACCCGCCAGCCCTGCTCAGCCGCAACGATCTTCATGTAGACACCCTCGTCTACTTCGCGCTCCGTGCCGACGGCCCAGGCTAGCGGTTGCGCAAGCGAAAGGGCCAAAGCTGCTACCGCGGCTATCATCCAGCTTTCCGCCTTTCCAAAGTTTCAGCCATGTCGATCAAAGTCTGCAGGTCGGTAGGGTCGAGAGCCTCAGTGATCGAGATGAGTTGCGCGACGCGTTCATTCGTCTCGAACGGATTGGTCTTCAATAGCCCGGCATTAGTGGAAAAGGCCCGCGCCAGCGCATTCAGTTGCTCGCCATCGGGCTGCAGCAATCCCTGCTCAATATCGGACACCGTGCCGGCTGTGAGTCCACTATCGGCCGCGACATCCTGTAGCGACAGGTTCTTGTAGGAGCGCCAAGCTGCTGCATAGATACCGTGCTTCGCTGCGGCTTTGAACCGCGCCAACTCTTCATCTGATAGTCGGCGACGTGACCGGCCGGGTTGGTCGAATGAACTGTCGGTGAAATACCGCTCGTCGCACTCCAGCGCGATCGCCAGGGGCGTCAGGATGTCGTTTGGGATCGTCGCCTTGCGACCGTTCAGCAGGTCGAGGACATAGTCCCGACCCTTGTTAATCGCACGGGCCAGCGCCACCGGTTTGATGCCCACGGCACCGGCTCGCTCTCTAACTCGCGCCGCCAACGTCTCTTTGTCCATGTCGGAAATATCCGATGGACCGTCAAGCGGCGCCACGCGGAAATCTCCGATTGACCAAGTCGGAAATCTCCGACTATCTTGTAGCGCATGGAAAGCACCCTGCGCCGTCATCTTGAAACCTGTGCCCAAGAGTTTGCGAAAGCAACTGAGCGAGAGGCATCGACTGTAGCGCGACTAGCAGCGGGCGACTGGCGGTTCTTCGATCGCCTGAGCGAGGGCGCGTCGTTCACCGCGCGCAAGTACGATGCAATCATGGCGTGGTTCGGCGTCAACTGGCCTGAGAGTGCGGCGTGGCCTGAAGACGTCCCTCGCCCAGCGCACCGCCCGGCCAACGATGACGCCCCCGCCATCGAGGCGGCGTGACATGCTGTCATCGGCCGCGCTCCAGTTTCGACGCCAAGAAGCCCTGATCAACGCCGGGACGGTCTACGGTCTGATCATCGGCGCCAACGAACTGGCCGTCCAGGGTCGCGAGGCGGATGCGCTGAAGGCGCTGGCGACGATCACGGGCGCGCTGCCGTTCGAGATCGAGGCGATCAAGGAAGTCCTCGCCGCCGAGCGCGAGGCCGCAAAGGCGCGTGACCTGACGCAGCGGACGCTCGCTCCCTTCTTCGGTCGCGTACCCGCTGAAAAGCTGAATGCCGCGAACGACGAAACCCAACCGCCTTCTCCTGAACAGCCAACCCCGACCGTCGCCTGAGCGAGAGCGCGGGTCAGTTGGAAACGACCACGGAACGTCCAGTGAACAAGATCAGCCACAGAGAACACGCCCGGCTCGCCGGAGAGCTCATCGAGGCCTGTGGAGGCTTGGAGGAGGCGGCGAGGGCGTGCCGGGTCCGCAGGTCGTCGCTGTCGAACTACGAGAACCCGAATGAGCCGTCGACGATGCCGGCGGACGTGATGGTTGATCTGGAGCGCCATTGCGGGCGGGCGATCTACAGCGCCGCCCTGGCAGACCTCTGCAAGCCCAAACCGCTCACGGGTTGTCTGAAGGAACTCGCCTTCGACCTCGCCCAAGAGAGCATGGACGTCGTCGCCGTGGTCCGCGAGGCGCTGGCGGACGGGCGCCTGTCCAACAACGACCTCGACGCCATCGCTGCCGCCGAGCGCGATGCTGAGCAAGCCCTCGAGCGCGTCCGCGGCGTCCGCCGGGCCATCGAAGCGGCGAGCCCGACCCCGCGGAGGGCCGCCTGATGGCATTCCTGCTGATCATGGGACACGCGCTGTTCCTGCGTCTGGCGCGCAAGCCGTCGCTCTTCAACGCCAAGCCCTTCGCCCTCTGGCGATGACCGAACGGGACTGACCGCCCCGTTGAGCGGTCTTGATGGAGGGCCAGATGGCCAAGAAGCTCGAAGCTGACAATGACCAGTACCCCGACGTCCAAGGGACGATCGGCGCCATTCCGAATGAGCCGGACAACGGCATGGCGTCCCACGACGACATCCGCATGGCCGCGAACGAGATGGTCCAGCTCAATGAGGAGCGGAAGAAGCTCAACGCCAAGATCAGCGCTTTCCGCAAAGGCCTGAAGGCCAAGGGCGTCAAGCTCGGCGTCCTCGACGAACAGGTCCGCCTGCTGGAATGGACCCCGGAAGAGGTCAAGCAGTTCTACGCCGAGCGCGACTGGTACGCCGAGGCCATGCGCCAGCCCATCGGTTCGCAACTGGAGCTGTACGGCACCGACGCCACGCCCGATCCGGTCCGCGAACAGCTGAAGTGGCGCAACATCGGCTTCCGCGATGGTCTGGCCGGCAAGGGCTGGGCGAATGAGGCCCCCAAGGAATGCCCGCACGACTGCATCCAGTCCTATGGGGAGGGCCATGAGGAAGGGCAGGCCACTGTGCGCCGCGCCTTCGCCGCTCGTCTGGCGCAGGCGCCGGTCACCGACGATGACGACCAGATCGACATCGAGGACGTGGCCAACGACCACGGCGACGACTCTATCGAAGACGAGGCCGCCTGATGACGGGGCTGGCCTTTACCATTCCGGGCGACCCTCGCGGTAAGGGCCGGCCCCGCGCCACGACCATTGGCGGCCATGCTCGCATGTTCACCGACAGCAAGACCGCCAGCTACGAGAACCTCGTCAAGCTGGCGGCGTCTCGCGCTCTCGGCGGTAGGGCTCCGCTCGATTGCCCCCTGACGGTCGTTGTCACCGTCCGCATGACCCCCGCCGCGTCCAGCAGTCGCAAGAAGCGCGCCTCCATGCTGGCGGGCGAAATGGCCCCGACCAAGCTCCCCGACCTCGACAACGTCGTGAAGGCCGTTCTCGACGGCTGCAACAAGGTCGCGTTCAGAGACGACGCCCTGGTCGTCAGCCTGATCGCCCGCAAGCGCTACGCCGAGGTGCCGGGCGTCGACGTCGAAATCTCTCCCACCATCCTTCGAAAGGCCGCCGCATGAGCACGATCCTGAACGCGTGGCATGACCACGAAATCGAGACGATGAAGAAGATGTGGCTGGCCGGGAACTCGGCCACGGAGATCGCGCGGGTACTGCCGTCCCGATCCAGAAACTCCATCATCGCCAAGGTGCACCGTCTTGGCCTGACGCGCGAGCGCATGGAGGCGAAGGCGTCGCCCCCGGCTTCGACTGGCCGCGCCCCAGCCGTGAAGCGCAACCGCACCACGGGCGGGATCAGGATCGACAAGCCCGCACCGGCTTCCAGCTTCGGCCGGTTTGCGCCTTCCAGTCCTGAGGAGGCGGCCAAGAAGCGCGAGCATTTCGCCAAGCATGGTGCCGGGATCATCGACGGCTTCACGGAGGCTGCGAATGACACCTCGATCCTGCTGATCGACCGCCGCCGTTTCCAGTGCTCATGGCCGGTCGGAGAGATGTCGGGCGCCGGACAGATGTGCTGCGGTCAGCCGGTCGATCCCGCCGCTACTGGCGCGACTGAGACCTATTGCCCGACACACCATAAGCGAGCGGTCGGCAGGGTGCTCGCCGCGTCCAAGGCTTTCGGGTTCGGTGAGCGTCGCCCGGCCCGTCGCGCCGAGTCCACCCCTTGGGATCAGGGGAGGGCTGCGTGAGCCAGCGCGAGGATTATTTGGCTGCGCGCGTCGATCGAAGGCGCGAGAGGGAGAGCGCGAAGCAGACCCGTACCGCGCGCAGTCTGTACATCCGGATGCGTGCACGGCAGCTCGTCACCGCTCTGGTGGGCGAGTTTGATGAGCGTGCCGAAAAGGTCAGCGTCCTCCGCGCGGTTCTGGATATCGTGGGTGAAATGCTGTGGCCGCTGACCAACCGCGTGGATGCGGCAACGGCCTTCAACGCGGTCGCGGCCGACGTCTGCGCCATCTATCGCCTGCCCAAAGCCGTGAAGAACGACGAAGCTGAACACGCCTGGAGCAGGCTGACGGCGGCGAATGACGGGGGTGAGGAATGAACGCCCTAGAGAGGCTGGGCCTTGAAGTCGCTGCCTTTCAGCTTCTTGGCACCCGTACGAAGGCGGCCTCGCTATGCGCCCTGCTGCATGCCTCCGGCGTGCCGATCAGCTACGAGTCCATCGCCAACGCCCGTGCATGGATGGGCCAAAGCGAGGCCGTCGATCCCGGAAACGTTGCCAAGACGCGCATCTGCCTCCTGAGGGAAAGCCTTGAGGACGTGGGTCTGGGCGGTCTCATTCAGACCTACCGAGGCTTTGGATACGCCCTGCCTGAGCCCGGCCGAGCTACGGTTCTAGAAAGGCTGATGGAGGTCGCAGGAGCATGAACCGCCGCGACCTCCTCGACCTCGAACTGAACTACGCCCGGATGCTGCGGCGCGAAGCCAAGTCGCGCGCCAAGCGCTACCCTGCCCTGGCTGAGCAACTGAACCGCTGGGCGGACGCCGCCGTCGGCCGCGCCGAAGCCATCCGTTCCGGCCCGCTCTTCGACACGGAGCGGGCGGCATGATGGATGATCCCCGCGAAGCCGAAGATGTGGCCAACGCCCTCCCGCTCAACCTGGAGGCTGAGCAAGCCCTGCTGGGCCAGTTGATGTTCGACAACGACGTCCACCGGCAGGTGCATGACGTCGTCACGGCGGAGGACTTCAGCGAGCCGTTTCATCAGCGGCTCTATGCGGCCATCGACGGGCATGTGACGGCCGGGAAGCTGGCCGAGCCGACGACGCTACAAGCGGCCTTCACGGCTGACCCCGCCTTCGAGCAGTTCGGCGGCTTCGGCTACCTGTTCGATCTGGTCGACCGGGCCCCGCCGTCCAACCGTTCGCGGGACTACGCCGCTTTGGTAGCTGACACCGCCGTCCGCCGCCGCCTGATCAAAATGGCGGCCGACGCCATGCATCAGGCCCGCAACCCCGAACTGTCGGGTTATCAGGCCGTCGCCTTGGCGCGTTCCGAGCTAGAAGCCGCCGAGCGCGGCGCCGCGCCCGAAGACGCCCTGTTCGTGAACGCCCATGACGCCGCCCTGGCCCGAATGGATCGGTTGGAGCTGGAAGTCGCTACCGGCAAGCCCAAGGGCGTGCAGACGGGCCTGTCGTCGATCGACAAGCGGCTCGGCGGCCTGATGCCGGGATCAGTCATCGTCATGGCCGGGCGGCCGGGCATGGGCAAGACGGCGCTGCTCGGCAACGTCCTCTACGGCGCCGCCCTACGGAACCCGACCAAGCTATTCGCCGGCTTCTCGCTGGAGATGGACACCGACCAGCTGAACGACCGGGCCCTGTCACGCCTGACGGCCACGCATGAGCAGCCCGTCAGCTTCTCGGACATCGCCAAGGTGGCGCCGCTGACCTCGTTTGACCTGCAGACCCTCCATGCCGTGAAGGGCGAGATCCCGAAGAACCTCTGGCTCAGGGACAGGGCTGGCGTGTCCGTCGAGGACGTCTCTCGCGCCGTCTGGGCAATGAAGCGTCGTGGCGACTTGGCTGCCATCGGGATCGACTACCTCCAGCTGATGCGTCGTCCTGCCCTGGCGGGGCGCAACGAAGCCTCCGCCATCGCCGAGATGACCGGTGCGCTGAAGACGCTCGCCCGCGAAGCCAAGATCGCGATCATCCTGCTGTCGCAGCTCAACCGCTCGGTCGAGCAGCGCGACGACAAGCGCCCGATGCTGTCGGATCTGCGGGAGTCGGGCTCCATTGAGCAGGATGCCGACGCCGTCCTCTTCCCCTTCCGCGAGGTCTACTACCTCCAGAAGGCCGAACCGAAGGCTGGGACCGAAGAACACATGCTTTGGGAGGCCGAGGTCGCCCTGAAGCGCACGGTGATGGACGTCATCATCGCCAAGAACCGCCACGGCTCCGAGGGCTCCGAGCCCCAGCAGTACCGGGCTGAGATCGACCTCATCACTGACAGGAGCGCGGCATGAGCATAGCCGACACCGTCCGGCGCTTGGTTGAAGCGGGCGCAACGCCTGAGGTGATCGCCATTGCTGTCGAGGCCATCGAACAGGCTGGGCAGAAGGCTGTGCGATCGAGTGGAGAGAGGACGCGTGGCGCCGAGCGGCAGGCTCGATACCGTGAGCGTTTGGAAGCTTCGGGGCTCACCACAACGGAATGGAGGGCGCTTTCACGCCGGGTCATCGAACGCGACGGCGCATGTGCTTATTGCGGGTCCCAAAGCAGGCTTTGCTGCGATCATGTCGACCCGCTCATCCAGGGCGGCGGTAGCGACGAAGCGAACCTTGTCGCTGCCTGTTCAACCTGCAATCAGGCGAAGAGCGGTCGGACTGTCGAGGAATGGAAGGGCGCCGCTTGGGCCGCTGCATGGCGGGAAAAACGTTATGTAACGGCTCGCGAACGTCTCGTGACGTTACAGGATGAAGGAGCCTCCCTCCCTCTCCCTCCTTCCCCCCAGACCCCCCAACCACCCACACCCTCCCGCGAGTATAATCCCCCCTTACCCCCCAGGGCCGGGTCTCGCCGGAAGGCCAAGGTTTCGCTGCCGGATGGTTTCCCGACCGCCGAGCTGATCGCCGAGCAACAGGCCAAGGCCCGTGAGGTCGGCGCGAACTTCGACGTCCAGCGCTTCGCGGCCCGTTTCCGCGATCAATGCATTGCGAAGGATCACCGCTACGCCGACTGGCCGGCGGCGTGGCGAAACTGGTGCCGAACCGAGATCGACCGCGCCCCGAAGACGGCCCTGGCCGCCTCGCAGAGCCGGGCCACCCCGTCCGAGGCGGACCGCTGGCGCCGCTGGCTGCGGGAGTACCGCCTGAACGGCCACTGGCCGTCCGACGATGCCGGGCCCAGGCCGGGACACCCAGCCTGCCGCGTCCCTGCCGCCCTGCTGGCGGAGTTCGGGCTTGCGCCGGCACCCGCCAATGACCCCAACGACCTGTTTGACCGAGGAGCCGCCGCCTGATGGCCAGCGCAGCCGAAGCCCGCATCCGCGATAAGGCCGAAACCATGCTGAGGTCGATGTGGCCGGACGCCCGCATCGTCCATGAATTCGACCTATGTGGCGTCCGTCTGGACCTCGCAGCGATCACAGAAGATCGCCTGATCCTGCTGGAGATCAAAAGCGAATTGGACACGTTGTCCCGCCTTGAAAGGCAGGTGCGGTTCGCGCTCTCTATCGGCGGGCCGGTGTTGGTCGTCTATGCGTCCCGATGGGCTGAGCCTATCCGGCAATATCGCTTTGAGGGCGGCTGGAGGATCGAATGGATTCAAGAGCACGATGGCCCTCTTGAGGTCCAGCGTCCGCTGATCCTGACCGAAGGTAACGATCGATATGACAACCGCGCCCTCATGCGGTTGCTGCTCAAGCCCGAGCTGTTCGCGCTTGCCAAGCCCTATGGTGCCAAGACCCGGTTTGACGTCAGCACGCTTCAAGCCATCGTACATGAGAACCTGACCGGCCGCGAAATCCGGCGCGGAGTCATGGCCGCCCTGCGGGCTCGGCATTTTGGCTGGACCTGTGACGCTCCTATCCCTGCAAACGACCACAAGCCCGACCTGTTCGCCCAAGGAGACGCAGCGTGACCGAACTTCATGAAATCCAGCGGCACGTCGTCGCGCGGATCGGCCAGCGCCCGGTCGGCTCGGCGTCGCGGTTCGCACTCATGGACGCGGCCGACGCGATCAGCAAAGCCATCGCCGCAGAGGCCCGAGAGGTCGGCGCCCAAACTGCCCATTTCGACCCTGCGCACCACCCTGAAACCCAGCAATCTCGGGCTCCAGACGTTGGCGCCGAACTCGGAGGACACCGCCCATGAGCAAGGCCGACCGCGCCAAGAAGCGCCAGCAGCGGAAGCGCTACGCCAAGCCTTCGATGCCGAGGGTGATCGGGGCGAACGACAACATCGAGGCTGCCAACGACAATACGGCGCCGGTATCGATCCGGGGCGTCCGACTGACCGACAGCCAGGCGCTGCGGTTCATGGCGGCCGAGGCCAAGGTCGCGTCGCCCGACCTGGACCAGCAGCGGGACGGCCAGCGCATGTTCCGCGCCCTGGACGCCGAGATCGATGCCCGCATCCTTGAACGGGACGCCAAGGCGAACTTGGAGGAGCTGCGGAGCCTGGAAGCGCTGCGCGGTTTGGACATCGGCGTCTCGGACCATGAGAAGGCGAGGGGGGCGCCGCGGGCGTCGCGGGACGGTCTGGAGACCCTGCTGACGGCCGGCTCTATCAGCCGAACCCAGCACGCAGCGGGGCTTCGCTATCGGGCGGACTACGAGCTACTGGACCCGGAGAAGGGCCTGACACCTCCGACGCTGGACCCGGCCCTGCGCAACATCGTCCGCGGCGGCGAGGGCTTCGCCCAGAAGCGCCGGGAGCGAGAGGAGTTCGTGCGCGACCTAGAGGCGATGATCCAGGAGGAGGACCGGACCTTCCGTGGCGCGCTGGGCAAGAGCGACGTCGAGCGGCTCGGGCGGGCTGTCTGGGCGCTGCGAGAGGTGGCGGGAAAGGGGGCGAACCTCGTTGGCTTATCGAGCAGTGGATCAGTTCAGGTTCGCACTTCGGAAGCCTTGCTGGTGGCGCTGGATTGTGCAGCTATCGCGTATGGGCTGGAATAGGCTCGCACGGGGAATTGTTAAACTTGTGACGTGACCCCCTGAAACTCCTCCAGGAATAGCTAGAGTCCGCCCTAACGAAGGACGGACAGAATGAAGCGATCAAGGTTCACGGAAGAGCAGATCA
>NZ_JBKFAI010000007.1:0-140578 GCF_053345555.1 Brevundimonas sp. M1A4_2e
GAAACCGGAAGGCGGGAAAACCCACTTGCGCCAGAGCGCCTCGAGCGCGTGCTTTTGGTCGGGACCCGGCTTCGCGGAAGGCATTATGGCCAGCGGTCATGCGTACCGCACCAACAGGTCGAACACATGGCCGCACCGACCAGGCTCAGCAGAACGTCAGATCAACCCTTGCCAACGGGGAGCCGTCCACACATGGCGCTTCAGACGTCAGCTAAACACTCAGTCCTGTGCTGCGTCGGGAGGGTAAGCGACTGAGCCACTCTTAAGTGGTTTCGGCTGGGTTTGAGCCGCTCCTAGGTGGTCAGCTTAAGTGGTCGGATTTCTAGAGCCCAACGATTCCAGGGCCCGACTGAGCAGGTCTTGAGTGATCCCGATAACCTCACGTTTTTCTGTGTTAAATCAGGTACATAAGGCGAGGTGTCTAACTGGTTAGACACCGCTTATAGTCGTTTCGGCCTTTTCAAGCATCGTCATGGCGTCATCGGCGAGGGCGACTTGGCTTGCTTCGCGGGTGTGGCGAGCGACCTCGTTGAGGCTTCGGTGCCTTATGGTCGGGCGCGCGCAACGCTGACATCGCCGCCCATATCATCGGCTTCGTGCGTCATGCGGCGATCGGCGATCCGCTTGTCCCTTATGAGACGCGGGTGAACGTTATGGCGCACTCCGGGGCCTCTCTAACCCCAGCCTCCGCGGCGGGTTTCCTGACTGTTGACCTTCCCTTGATGGGAAGGTTTAGCAGTGTCGTCGTCAAAGGTTTGCGAGGACGACGCCATGGCCGCCGAAGGCTTCAGAACACTGGATATACCCGTGCTGGGCATGACCTGCGCCAGCTGCGTGGGCCGGGTCGAAAAGGCCATCCGCGCCGTGCCGGGCGTCACGCACGCGCAGGTCAATCTGGCCGCCGAGCGGGCGCAGGTGTCGCTGTCGCCTGACGGTTCCGCCGCCGCCGTGGCCGCCGCGATCAAGAGCGCAGGCTATGAGCCGATGCAGGAGGAGGTCGCCTATCCTGTGCGGGGCATGACGTGCGCGTCCTGTGTCGGCCGCGTGGAAAAGGCGCTGGCCGCCGTGCCGGGGGTGCTGTCGGCCAGCGTCAATCTGGCGACCGAGCGGGCGACCGTGCGCTTCCTGTCGGGGACGACGACGTTTCAGGATCTGGCCGCCGCCGTCGAACAGGCCGGCTATGGGCTGGACACGCCCGAGGACGCCGGGCCGGACGCCGGCGACCGCGAACAGGCCGCCCGCGACGCCGAGATCAGGAAGCTGGGCCGGGCGGTGCTGATCGCGGGCGCGGCGACCCTGCCGCTGTTCGTGCTGGAGATGGGCTCGCACTTCGTGCCGGGGATGCACCACTGGATCGGCGAGACGATCGGCGCCTTCAACTGGAAGGTCATCAGCTTCGTGCTGGCGACCTTCGTGCTGTTCGTTCCGGGGATCATCTTCTATCGCAAGGGCGTGCCCGCCCTGCTGCGCTGGGCGCCGGACATGAACTCCCTCGTCGTGCTGGGCGCGACGGCGGCGTGGACCTTCTCGACGGTGGCTACGTTTGCCCCCCAGTGGCTGCCTGCGGGCACGGCCAACATCTATTTCGAAGCGGCGGCGGTGATCGTCACCCTGATCCTGGTCGGGCGCTGGATCGAGGCGCGGGCCAAGGGCCGCACGGGCCAAGCCATTCGCCGGCTGATGTCGCTTCAGGCCAAGACCGCGCGCGTGGTGCGCGACGGCGTTGAGCAGGACGTGGCCGTCGATGCGGTCAAGGTTGGCGACGTGGTCGTGGTGCGCCCCGGCGAGCGGGTGCCGGTCGACGGCGTGGTCACGGACGGGGCCTCCTTCGTCGATGAATCCATGCTGACGGGCGAGCCGATCCCGGTCGAGAAGACCGCCGGCGCCGACGTCACGGGCGGCACGCTGAACACCACGGGCGCCTTCCGTTTCGAGGCGCGTCAGGTCGGCGCCCAGACTGTGCTGGCCCAGATCGTCCGCATGGTCGAGGCGGCGCAGGGCGCCAAGCTGCCCATTCAGGCGCTGGTGGACAAGGTGACGGGCTGGTTCGTGCCCGCCGTCATGGCCATCGCCGCCCTGACCTTCGGGGCGTGGTTCCTGTTCGGGCCGTCGCCGTCGCTGGGCATGGCGCTGGTCAGCGCGGTGGCCGTGCTGATCATCGCCTGTCCGTGCGCCATGGGGCTGGCGACGCCGACCTCCATCATGGTGGGCGTGGGCCGAGCGGCCGAGCTGGGCGTGCTGTTCCGCAAGGGCGAGGCGCTTCAGGCCCTGCAGGGCGTGGACGTCGTCGCCTTCGACAAGACCGGCACCCTGACCGAGGGCAAGCCGACATTGACCGATCTGGTCACGGCCGAGGGCTTTGACGAGGCGACGGTGCTGGCCCAGGTGGCGGCGCTGGAAAGCCTGTCTGAGCACCCGGTGGCCCGCGCCCTGGTCGCTGCGGCCGAGGCGCGCGGCGCGACGGTGGCCCGGCCGCTGGACTTCGCCTCCATCCCCGGCAAAGGCGTGACGGGTCTGGTTGACGGGGCGCGCGTCGCGGTCGGCGCCGACCGCTACATGGCCGAGTTGGGCTGCGACGTTGCCCTGTTCGCCGAGGCGGCGGCCCGTCTGGGCGACGAGGGCAAGACGCCGCTCTACGCCGCCGTGGACGGTCGACTGGCCGCCATCATCGCCGTGGCCGACCCGGTCAAGGCGACGACGGCCGAGGCGATCGCCGCCCTGCATGAGCTGGGGCTGAAGGTGGCGGTCATCAGCGGCGACAACAGCCGCACCGCCGCCGCCGTGTCGCGTCGTCTGGGCATTGACGAAGTCCACGCCGAGGTCATGCCGGACGGCAAGGTGGCGGTGATCGAGGCGCTTAAAAAGGGCGGGCGCAGGGTCGCCTTCGTCGGCGACGGGGTGAACGACGCCCCGGCTCTGGCGGCGGCGGATGTCGGCCTGGCGGTCGGCGGCGGCTCGGACGTGGCGATCGAGAGCGCGGACGTGGTGCTGACCGGCGGCGACCTGCGCGGCGCGGTCAGCGCTATCGGCCTGTCGCGGGCGACGATGAACAACATCCGCCAGAACCTGGCCTGGGCCTTCGGCTACAACGTGCTGCTGATACCGGTGGCGGCGGGGGTGCTGTATCCGGTCTTCGGCCTGATGCTGTCGCCCATGCTGGCGGCGGGGGCCATGGCCCTGTCCAGCGTCAGCGTGGTGCTGAACGCCCTGCGCCTGCGCGCCTTCAGACCCCATATCGGCAGCGCGAAGGGAGCCGCGCGATGAACATCGGCAAGGCCGCTGAGGCGACCGGCGTCTCGGCCAAGATGATCCGCTATTATGAGGCGCAAGGGCTGATCCGCCCTGCAGACCGCACCGAGGGGAATTACCGCGACTTTTCAGAGCGCGACCTGAACGACCTGCGCTTCATCCGCCGGGCGCGGGGGCTGGGCTTTTCAATTGAGGAGATCAGCCGCCTGCTGTCCCTGTGGCGCGACGAGGCCCGGCCCAGCCGCGAGGTCAAGGCGATGGCGCAGAAACATCTGGAGGACCTGGACGCCCGCATCCGTGAAATGCGCGAGATGGCCGACACCCTGCGCCATCTGGCCCAATGCTGCGTCGGGGACGAACGTCCGGACTGTCCCATCCTGTCGGATCTGGCGGGCGGATCCGCCGGTCAGCAATAGCGCGCGGACTGAAGCTGAACGTCAGAATGACAACGGCGGCGCCCCTCGCGGGACGCCGCCGTTTCTCGTTCCAGCCGGGGCAGGAGGCCGGACCGAATGGCTAGACCCTTTTCGGTTCAGTCGGAATCGACTGCACCCAGAACAAGGGTCCAGAATTAGCTGGAGCGAATATCTGAGTTGAGTTGGACCTGCGTCCAACTCAACCGATTTCGCTCTTGGCTGTTAGGCCAGAACCATGATGGCGACGCGGCGGTTCTGGGCGCGGCCTTCACGGGTGTTGTTGGGGGCGACCGGCTTGGCGGCGCCGTAGGAGATGGTCGCCATGCGGTTCAGGGCGATGCCCTGATCGCTCAGGAAGCGACGCACCGCTTCGGCGCGTTCCTGGCCCAGACGCTCGTTGATCTGGTCGGTGCCGGTCGAGTCGGTGTGGCCCTGGATCTCCAGATACACGTTGGCGTTCTCGGCGCGCAGGCGCTGGACCAGTTCGGCCAGGCGCTGTTCGGCTTCCGGCGACAGTTCGGTGTGGTTGACCGGGAATTTCACCGAGTCGTCCGACAGGACGACTTCGTACAGGAATTTGCCTTGGGCCAGTTTGTGCGCGGCGTTGGCGCGGGCCAGGGCTTCGCCCGCCGTGCCTTCGACCTGCGTCAGATGAGCGTCGACGCCGTCTACGCGCTCGTTCACGACCTGGACGTTGTCGCGGACGAACCGATGGCTGGCGCAGCCGCTGACGGCGATGCCGAGAACGGCGACGGCGCCGATAACAGCGGTCCTAGATGCCAAATTGATCAAATCAAGTCTCCTTCGTGCCCGGCCCAACTCCGGGGATGTTACGCGCCGCACCGATGTCGGTTGCAAAACGGCGGAGCAAAGACGCGCGAAGAAGTGAAAAGGTTCAGCTTGACTGTAAAAAAATATAAAGAACCGACGTTCTTGTTATTCTCCCTTCCTCGCCAGACGCCTTTTTCCTGACGTTCTCAGGTGATCAGTTTCTCGCGATCTGAACGGCGAGGAGCCTTGTTGCAAATGTCACCATCGGGCGTTCGCGGAACCTGCAGCGGAACAGGCGTCAGGTAGTGAGGCGGGCGTCGAGGCGTAAACGGTCCGGGGTCCTGCCGGTTGCGGCCAGCATCGCGGCGCATGGCCTGATCCTGGCGATGATGATGACGGCTCCGGTCAAGCCCGTCGTCGCGCCGCCGCCGCCGCCGCCGGTCGAGGTGATCCTGGTTGAGCCGCCTCCGCCCGCGCCTTCAGAGCCGGCGCCGGGCGATGCGCCGGCGGGAGGCGCCGAGGCCGCGCCCGCGCCTCAGCCTGAACCGGCGCCTGCCGCGCCCGCGGTTGCGACGCCCGTTCCGGTTCCGGCGAAAACGCCCCAGAAGGCGCGGGCCGCCGCGCCGACGCCGCCGACGCCTCGCCCCCCTCGCCCGACGCCTCCGGCGCCGCAGGTCGAGCCGCTGCCGATCTCGGCGCCGGAACCCAGCGTGTCCTTCGTGCTGTTGGGAGACGGCGCGCTCAGCGGCGCCTTGACCGCGGGGCAGGGGACGGGCGGAGGCGGCGGGACGGGCTCTGGGGCGGGCGGCTCGGGCGGCGGCTCCGGTTCAGGCGCAGGGGGCGGTTCGGGGCAGGGGTGCGACATGGTCAAGCGCATCCAGAACGCCCTGCGCAATGATGCGCGGATCAACGCCGCGATCGGACAGGCCTATCGCGCCTCCGGCGCCTCGGGCCGGGCGATCCTGATGTGGAACGGCGACTGGCTGCAGAGCCCCGGCGAGGAAGGCAAGGGGCTGGCCGGGGTGCGACAGGCCATCGCCGTCACGGTCGGTTTCTCGCCGCGCGTCTGTAAGGCCGAGACCGTGAACGGCTATGTGCTGCTGACGCTCAGCGATCAGCCGGGCGCCCCGCGCGTGGCGCTGGGCAGCGGCGGGCGCTGGCGCTGGTCCGACCTGCTGTCCCTCTAGCCGGTCACGCCGAGCCCGAGGGGGCCATAAAGCCAGGTCAGCCAGGCGCCGATGGCCAGAAAGACGCCGAACGGCAGGCGGTCGGTCCCGGCGACGGGGCGGCGCAGGACGACCTTGGCCGCGACGACGCTCAGGCCGCTCAGGGACGCCCACAGCAGCACGCTGGGCAGGCCCATCCAGCCGACCCAGGCGCCGATCGCGCCCAACAGGAAAGGATCGCCCCCGCCCAGCCCGTCGCGCCCGCGCAGGCGCTTATAGATAAAGGCCAGCAGCCATAGGCCGCCGAAGCCCGCCGCCGCCCCGATCAAGGGCGTCTTCAGCGGGCCGACCAGCGACCATTGCAGGCCGCTCTGCACATTGGCGGGGTCCAGCGCCACAGCCGCGAACAGGCCGCTGAGAAACAGCGGCAGGGTCAGGGCGT
The DNA here is from genome assembly GCF_053345555.1 of Brevundimonas sp. M1A4_2e. NCBI lineage: Bacteria > Pseudomonadati > Pseudomonadota > Alphaproteobacteria > Caulobacterales > Caulobacteraceae > Brevundimonas > Brevundimonas sp. M1A4_2e. The sequence goes on from NZ_JBKFAI010000007.1 coordinate 6,045, forward strand.
CCGGCAGCCAGAAATGCTCGGCGTCGATGATGGCGATCAGCAGCAACTGCCAGCCCAACACCGCGCCCGCCAGCGCCCAGGCGGGATCGTCGAAGCGCAGCGCCGCCCAGACGCCGATGGCGGCGGCGGCCAGCTCGATCAGGGGATAGCGCACAGGAATGGCCGCGCCGCAGTCGCTGCACTTCCCGCGCGTCATCGCCCAACTGACGACCGGGATCAGCCGCCAGGGCTTCAGGGGGCGCTCGCATGACCCGCAACGGGAGCGCTGCACGACGACATCCTGGCCCTTGGGCAGACGCAGGCTGACCAGGCCCAGAAAGCTGCCCACGATCAGTCCCAGGCCGCCCATCAACGTCGCCAGCATGCGCTTCCCTCTGTCTTCTTATCCAGTCTCGGCTCCTAGTGCGGCGATCCTCCGACGACATGCAATGGAAATGCTGAAACGCAAAGGTTGTGTCGCAGCGCGGCGACACCTAACGACCTATCCGTCGCGGGCGTCGCTGAAGACTGGACGCGCGACCTTTCAAATGGATATTCGGGTTTTGTGACCATAGTTTCGGCGATCGACAAATTGACGCCGCGCGAACGGGAAATTCTTCTGCTCGTAGCGGAACGTCTGGGCGACAAGGAGATCGCCCAGCAACTGAACCTGTCGCCCCGCACCGTTCAGAACCACCTGCATCGCGCCTATGAGAAGCTGGGCGTTTCCGACCGCCAGCAGGCGGCCCGCCTGCTGAGTAATTCCTACTCACGGCAATCGCCGCCCCTGTCGTCCGAGCCGTTTCTGGGCTCAGAACATGGCGTCCTTGCAGGTTCCGAACGTGTCGAGGACGGGAAGACACCCTGGCCGGTTCCCTTCTATGGGAGCTATGTACGCCTGGGGCGCTGGCGTCGGCCACGCACGGTCGGCGGCTCTGTTCTGCTGTTGATCCTGGGCGGGGCGCTGGCGTGGATTCTGCTCGCAGCCGCTGCGATCAGTTTAATTCCTCCCGTTCTGGAGATGATCCATGGCCTGCGCTGACGCTTATGATGGGCGGAGATGCGCATGATCAAAGGGATTTAAGCGCCTGACGACTGATCGGGCCGAGCGGAGACGTCGATGACCCCTGTGCAGCTCGCACTGCAGTTCGCATTGCTGGCGTTCAGTCTGGCGGGCCTTTTCCTGCTGCTCTGGCGGGGACGGACCTTGGACCGTGCTGCCGCCGGCGTCGTCCTGATGGCTCTGACCTTGTCCTACGCGGTCGATGACGCGAGCCCGCAGGGGTTTGAGTTCGGCGTGGTCATCATCGATACGACGGCCTTCCTCGCCCTGTGGTTGATCGCCGAGCGGGCGGGGCGGTGGTGGATCGTGATGGCCGCTGCACTGCACCTGGTGTCGACCTTGGTCTACGTCGCGCCGTTCTTGACCTCGACCAGTCTGGCCTGGGCCGCGATGACGCTGATCTGGGTCCTCTGGTTCCTGACGTCACTGACATTTTTCTTCGGCGTCTGGGAAATCGAAGCCGCCCGACGCTTCGCCTTTGGGGGGCGACATGGCTCAACAGTGGACGATGGAGGCGGCCCGCGCGCTGCTCCGTCAATGGAATGACAAACGGCTTGAGGCCTCCGTTCGTGCGGGGGGGCTGATGGCTGAACTGGGGGCGCTTGAGGTCTGGCTGCTGGAGCAGCGGCCTGAGACCCTGGCCGAGGCGGAGCGCCTTCTGGACCTGATCACATCACACGAAAGCGGCGGCGGGCGCGGGCTGGAGCAACTGTGCCGCATCGGCGGCGGGGTTCGTAACGACGTCGACGCCCATCGCAGCCGGGTGGAGCACAGCTTCGCTCCGCGCGCCTCGGGACCGCTGGCGGGGCGCGCCTAAAAGTCATCATTTGATGATGGTCGGCCAGGGTTTCGTCCTGCCGACCGGACTGTTACAGCCGTTGACAGTCCGCGACGAAGCCTTGCGCCGTCGCTCCGCAAAGCGGTTTTTCCTCCCATGAATTTCGCCGTTCGCGCCGCGTCTCTCGCGTCCGCCTCTCTGTCCGTGCTTGCTTTCGCCGCGCCTGTTCTGGCCGAAGCGCCTATAGACACCGGCCCGACCCAGGTGTCCGAGATCGTGGTGACGGCCGAGCGCCGCGAGGCGCCGCTGGCGGCGACGCCGTTGTCGCTGACGGTGGCGAGCCAGCCCCTGCTGGACGGCGTCGGCGTGCGCGACATCAAGGATCTGCAGATCCTGGCGCCGGGCCTGATCGTGGCCTCGACCTCGAACCAGACCTTCACCACCGCCCGCATCCGCGGCGTCGGCACGGTAGGCGACAATCCGGGCGTGGAGAGCTCGGTCGGCGTCATGATCGACGGCGTTTACCGCCCGCGCAACGGGGCGGCGCTGGGCGATCTGGGCGAGGTCGAGCGCATCGAGGTGCTCAAGGGCCCGCAGGCGACCCTGTTCGGCAAGAACACCTCGGCGGGCGTCATCAACGTCGTCACCGCCGCCCCGTCGTTCGACGCGCGCATGGCGGGCGAGGCGACCTTCGGCGACTATGGAACGCACGGCGGCTCCGTCTCCCTGACCGGCCCGATCGTGGACGAGGTTCTGGCCGGGCGGCTGTATGCCGCCGCGCGTCGCCGCGACGGCCTCTATGACGTGAAGACGGGGGAGGGGCCGCGCACCTCGACCGACGATCAGACCGAACACTATGACACCGTGCGCGGTCAGCTGCTGTGGCGCGCCACGCCGGACCTGACCGCCCGCCTGACCGCAGACTGGACCGAGCGGGACGAGCGTTGCTGCGTCGGCGTTCAGCTGGTGACAGGCGCGACGGCGCCCCTGCTGGCGACCTTCGCGCCCGACGGCGGCGTGGCGGCGACGCCGAAGCCGTGGGATCGCGTGGCTTATTCGAACCGCGACACCAACACCCGCATCCGCGACAAGGGGCTAGCGCTGCACCTGAACGCCGATCTGGGCTGGGCGACGCTGGAGAGCACCTCGGCGGTGCGCGACTGGCGCGGCGTCATCAGTCAGGACTGGGACTTCACCTCGGCCGATCTGGCCTATCGCCCGGACGACGGCAGCTGGTCGAACCGCTTCCGCACCCTGACGCAGGAGTTCCGCCTGTCGGGTCAGCGCGGAAAGCTGGACTGGTCGGCGGGCGCCTTCTTCGCCGATGAGAAGCTGACCCGTCGCGATAGCCTGCTCTACGGCGCCGATTACGAGGGCTACGTCAGCCGCCTGCTGTCGCGCTCGGCGTCGAACCCGCTGGGCGACCCGAACTACGTCTCGACCCTGACCGGCCTGGCTGTGGGCCAAAGCTTCGTCGAGGGCGAGGGTCAGCTGGATCGCTATTGGCAGACGGCCCGCAGCGCCGCCCTGTTCGGCCAGGTCTCCTACGCCGTGACCGACCGCCTGACCCTGACAGGGGGCCTGCGCCGCACCCATGAGACCAAGGAGATGACGGCCGCCTATCACAACACCGACGGCGGGCGGGCCTGCGCGGCGGCGCTGGCCAATGGCGTGAGCAACGCCACCTTGTGCCTGCCGTGGTCGAACCCGGCGTTCAACGGTCTGAACCAGTCGGAAACCGTCAAGGACGAGGCCTGGACCGGCCTGGCCCGCGCCGAGGTCCAGGCGGCCGAGGGGACGCGCCTCTACGCCTCCTGGTCGCGAGGGCGCAAGAACGGCGGCTTCAACCTGGACCGCGGACAGACCAACCTGGCCCCTGACGCCTCGCGCGCCTTCCCGGCCGAGAGCGCCGACGCTTTCGAGGCGGGCATTAAGAGCGTGATGCTGGACCGACGCCTGCTGGTCTCGGCCGCCGCCTTCCGCCAGACCTATGACGACTTCCAGCTGAACACCTTCCTGGGCACGACCTTCCTGGTCCGCTCCATCCCGCAGGTGCGGGCCAAGGGCGTCGAGGCGGACTTCATGTTCCTGCCGTTCGAGGGCCTGTCGCTGCAGGGCGGCCTGACCTACGCCCAGACGGAGTATGGCGACGACGCCGTGCCGGGCCTGCCGCTGCTGGCGGGCAAGCGGATGAACTTCGCTCCCCTGTGGAGCGGATCGCTGGCCGGAACCTATGAGCGGCCGGTGACGGCCGGCTTGACCGGACGGGTGACGTTGGCGGCCAAATATTCGTCGGAATACAACACCGGCTCGGACCTCGATCCGGCCAAGAGCCAGCCGGGCTTCTGGCTGGTGGACGGCCGCGTCGCCCTGGCGCGGGACGATGCGTGGAGCGTCGAGCTGTGGGGCCGCAATCTGTTCGATCAGGACTATCGCCAGGTGGCCTTCGGCGCCCCGTTCCAGACGGGCACCCTGGGCGCCTTCCTGGGCGCGCCGCGCACGGTGGGCGTGACCCTGCGGGTCATGCGCTGAGGCCATGAAAAAAGGACGCCGGCGATGCTGGCGTCCTTTTTAAATTCTCGGTCGGATCAGTCCTTGTCGCGGGCCGCAGCCTTGGCCGCGCGCTCGGCCTGGCCGCGCCAGCCATAGCCTTCGCCATGTTTGCCGACGCTGACGAAGGTCGCCTCCTCAGCCTTGTGGAAATACTGCTCGGACACCATCCAGCCCTTGAAGGGGCGCAGCACCGACAGGCACATGGCCGCCAGCACCGGGAAGGTCACCAGGAAGTGGACCCAGACCGGCGGATGAACGGTGAACTCGAAGATCATGAAGGCGATCATGCCGACGACGCCGACGGCGCACATGACGAAGAAGGCCGGGCCGTCCGCCGGATCGGCGAACTTGTAGTCCAGCCCGCATTCGGGGCAAGACTCGCGCAGGCTCAGATAGCCCTTGAACACGGGACCCTGGCCGCAGCGGGGGCAGCGGGCGCGAACGCCGGTCTTCACGGGGCTGATCGGAGGATAGACGGGATCGGACACTAAAGCTGTTCCTGCGGCGAACGATGTCCATGATGTCGGCCGTTCGTCACAGGGAAGCAAGCGGGTGTTTTGTCCTATTCGCGACAGACCCTCGCGTCAGGCCCCGTTAACGACGATTAAAGCCCTTCGCGCGAGCATGCGCGCGATATGTCCGGGGCCCCCGCCAAGAAGCGCGTTCTGCAGACGACCGTGGCGGCCGCCGCGGCGGGCGTCGTCGTCTTCGCGCCTCTGGCTCCGGCGCCGTCGCTGGCCCAGGCGGGCGCTCCAGTCGAGATCCGCATCGGCGCCAATGCGGGCTTCACCAGGATCGAGTTCGCCGGGGTCGTCGGGGCGCGCGCACGGGTGCGTCAGGACGGCCGCACGGTCGTGGTCCGCATCGGCACGACCGCCGCTCCCGACGTCAGCCGCCTGCGCGTCGATCCGCCCAAGGGGCTGGAGAAGATCGAGACCCGCGCCGCCCAGGGCGCGACCGAACTGGTCCTGATCCTGGCCGAGGGGGCGGGCGCGACCAGCGGGTCCGCGGACGGCGCCGTCTGGCTGAACCTCTATGCGCCGGCCAAGGACGGCGACGGTCTGCGCCGCTCGCCGGTGCCGATCGGCGGGGCGGTGCCGGTGGCGGCCGAGGTCAAGGGCCAGCAGACGGTGATGCGTTTCGCCTGGAACGGGCCGGTCGGCGCCGCCGTCTTCCGGCGCGGCGAGGCGGTCTGGGCCGTGTTCGACCACGCCGCCCGCATGCAGATGAAGGGCGAGGGCCTGAACGGCGCCCGCTGGGCCGCCGGGCCTGACTTCACCGCCGTGCGCATTCCGGTCGAGCCGGGTCAGGCCGTGGCCGCCCGCGCCGAGGGCTCGACCTGGGTGGTGACCATCGGCGGAACCGCCCCTGCGCCCAGCGGCGTGGATATCGAGCGCGACGACGCGGTCAAGGCGTCGTTGACCGCGCGCATGGCCGGGGCGACCCGCACCGTCTGGCTGACCGACCCGATGATCGGCGACCGCTTCGCCGCCGTCACCGCCCTGGCCCCCGGCAAGGGGCTGAAGACCGGACGGCGTACGGTGGACGCCGGCTTCCTCCCGACCGCCCACGGCCTGGCGGTCGAGACCCCGACCGACGATCTCAGCGTCACCGCCGACGGCGATCTGGTGACGGTGACAAGGCCGCGCGGCCTGACGCTGTCCTCGCCGACCGCCGGGCTGGAACGGGCGGCTGAAGGCGCCGACGCGCCGCGCGCGGCGTCTCGTCCGGCGCTGATCCCGGCCGACTGGTCCGCCGATGCGGGCGAAGGCGGCTTCATCGCCCGCCATCGCGCCCTGCAGGACGCCGCCGAACGCGAGAGCGGCCGCGCCGCCGAAGACCTGCGCGCCCCGATCGAGGCGCGGCTGGCCTATGCCCGCTTCCTGGTCGGGCATGGTCTGGGGTTCGAGGCGGTCGGGGTGCTGAACGCCCTGATCAAACAGACGCCCGCCATGCAGGGCGTGGCCGAGGTGCGCGGCCTGCGCGGCGCCGCCCGCGCCTCCATCGGCCGGTTTAACGAGGCGGAGGCCGACTTCTCGTCCGGCGCCCTGGCGGGCGATCCCTCGACCAAGGTGTGGCAGGGCTATATCGCGGCCCAGCAGGGCGACTGGGCCAACGCGCGGCGGCTGTTCGCGGCCGGCGCAGGCGTGGTCGACGGCTTCGCTCCCGAATGGCGCGCGCGCTTCGGCGCCGCCCATGCGATGGCGGCGGTCGAGACCGGCGACGCCGACGCCGCGCGCGAACTGCTGGCCTATGCCTTCAGCCAGCCGAACGTGTCGGCCCCCGATCAACTGACGGCCCGCCTGGTGCAGGCGCGCCTGTTCGAAATGGATGAGAAGCCCGACCGGGCTCTGGCGGTCTACAAGGCGGTGGCGCGCGCCCCGCTGGACGGCGTCGCCACGCCCGCGCGCCTGGGCGTCATCAAGCTGGAGATGGCCAAGGGGACGCTGAAGGCCGACGCCGCCGCCGCCCAGCTGGAGGCGCTGAAATGGCGCTGGCGCGGGGATGCGACCGAGCTGGCGGTGATCCGCACTCTGGGCGAGCTTTATCTCTCCCAGGGGCGCTATCGCGAGGCCCTGACCACGCTGAAGACGGCGGGGCCGAAGATCGTCACCCTGCCGGGCGGCGACCGGCTTCAGGCCGATCTCGACAACGCCTTCCGCGCCTTGTTCCTCGAAGGCGCGGCGGACGGTCTGCAGCCGGTGCAGGCGCTGGCCCTGTTCTTCGACTTCCGAGAACTGACGCCCGTCGGCGCTGACGGCGACGAGATGGTGCGGCGGCTGGCGCGGCGCCTGATCGACGTCGACCTGCTGGATCAGGCGGCGGAGCTGCTGAAGTATCAGGCCGAGAACCGGCTGGACGGGGTGGCCAAGGCTCAGGTCTCGACCAATCTGGCCGCCGTCTATCTGATGAACCGCCAGCCGGAAGAGGCGCTGCAGGCCCTGTGGTCGTCGCGCACGACCCTGCTGCCGACCGCCATGAATATCGAGCGCCGCGCCCTGGAGGCCCGCGCCCTTATGGAACTGGGGCGCTATGACCACGCGCTGGAGGTGCTGGGCAAGGACGCCTCGCCCGCCGCGCGCGACGTGCGCGCCGACATCCTGTGGAAGCAGCAGCAGTGGGGGGCGGCCGCCGCCCTCTATGAGCAGCGCCTGGGCGACCGATGGAAGGAGACCGCCGCGCCGCTCAGCGAGGTCGAGGAGACGCGCCTGATCCGTGCGGGCGCGGGATATTCGCTGGCGCGGGACGCGGGGGCGCTCTCCCGTTTGTCCAAGAACTACGCCGCCTTCGCCGAGGGCGCGCGCTCGCCGGGCGCGATCCGGGTAGCGCTGGCGGGGCTGGACGGCGGCGACTCGGGCCGGCCGCAGGACTTCGCCGCCCTCAGCGCCGGGGCCGACGCCTATGCCGGCTGGATCGCACAGACCAAGGCCGAGTTCCGGGCGAAGACGGGCGCGGGCCAATAAAAAACCCCCCTCCCGGCGGGAGAGGGGTTTTTTTGCATCAATCCTGACGAGCAGGACGAACGCGCCGTAAAGGCTTAGCCGTTGACGGCGTCCTTGAGCGGCTTGGACACGCGGAAGCGCACGGCCTTCGAGGCCGGGATCTTGATCGTCGCGCCCGTGGCCGGGTTGCGGCCTTCGCGCTCGGCGCGCTCAGCCGTGTCGAACACGCCCAGGTTGGAGATACGGACGTCGTCGCCCGACTTCAGAGCCTTGTGGATGTTCTCGACAATGGCGGTCAGAACCTTGCCGGCGTCAGCTTGCGACACGCCCGCGTCTTTGGCGACAGCGGCGATCAGTTCAGCTTGAGTGGTCATGAGGGTATTTTCCCAATGGTGGTCGCCCGGAAGGAAGCGCCGGGCGAGGACCGGGGGATCAACGACGGTTTTTGTGAACTTGGCAAGCCCGCATCGCCCAGAAGGCCTTGCAGGCTGGGGATTTATCCTGCGCCGGAGGCTCTCTGGAAGCTCTCGACGAGGCTGCCCGCGACCAGTCTCCACCCGTCCACCAGCACGAAGAAGATCAGTTTGAAGGGCAGGCTGACCACCACCGGCGGCAGCATCATCATGCCCATCGACATCAGCACGCTGGCGACCACCAGATCGATCACAAGGAACGGAACAAAAAGAAGAAATCCGATGGTGAAGGCGGTCTTCAGCTCGCTGATCATGAAGGCCGGGGTGACCACTCTCAGGGGCAGGTCCTGCATGTTCGCGGTGGCCGTGACGCCCGACAGTCGAGTGAACAGGGCCAGGTCGTCCGGCTTCACCTGAGCCAGCATAAAGGTTTTTACCGGTTCGGACGCCGCATCGAAGGCCTGAGGCAGTTCCATCTGCTGATCCATCAGCGGACGGACCCCCGAATCATAGGCGTCCTGCCAGGTCGGAGCCATGACGATGGCGCTCAGGAACAGGGCCAGGGACACCAGGACGGCGTTCGGCGGCGACTGCTGCATCCCCAGCGCCGTACGCAGAAGCGACAGCACCACGACGATCCGCACGAAGCTGGTGGTCATGATGACGATGGACGGGGCCAGCGACAGCACCGTCATCAGCCCGACCAGTTGCACCACGCGCTGCGTCAGGCCGGCGCCCGTCCCCAGGTCGATGTTGATGGCCGATCCGCTCTGCGCCGCCTCCTGCGCCAGGGCGCCCAGCGGCCAGATCAGGCACAGGGCGGTGGTGATCAGCGACAACAGGGCCGCGCGTTTGAGTTCGGCGCGGGTCGGCATGGCGAAAACTGCGGGGCGTTTCACTTCACGCCTCCCGGTTGGCGCGGCTCGATCAGTTCGCGGCCCTCGCCCAGCAGGATTAGCCGTTCTTCGTCATCGACGCGGATCAGGACCAGACGGCGCGACGGGTCCAGCACCAGAGTCTCGACGACCTTCATCCGCCGCACCTGTCCCTGCTGGCCCTGAAAGCGCGCCAGAATCTCCGGCGCATAACGACGCGCCGCCCATGCGGCCAGGCCGATGATGCCCAGGGTGATGGCCAGGCCGAAGATCGCCCGGAACAGATCAAGGAAGTTCATGCGGATGCAGCCCCAGACGCGCGACGATCCGGCGTTCGGCCGCCACGCTTCGGGCCATGTTTCAACAGACGTGGTTAACGGCGCGTTTAGGGATACGGGATATTAACCATGCAGGCGGCAAAATCTGCCGATCCGTTCGTCCGAGGGATTCGCATGTCCGTCACCGACCTGCCGCTGCTGAATCAGATCAAGGGCCGTCTGGCCTGGCTGGACGACCGTCAGCGGGTGATCGCCGAGAACGTCGCCAACTCCGACACCGCCGGCTATATCGCGCGCGACCTCAAGACGCCCGCCGACTTCGCCGCAGCCGTGAAAAAGAACGCCGGGCTGCGCATGACGGCCACCAACGCTCATCACGTCTCTCCGCCAGCGCGCGCGCCGCGTTTCGAGGGGATGGAAGCGCCGGATTCCGAGACCACCCTGGACGGCAATTCGGTCGTGGTCGAAGAGCAGATGCTCAAGATGGCCGAGAGCCGCATGGCCTATGACGCCGCCATCGGCTTCTACCAGAAGTCCATGCAGATGATCCGCCTGGCGGCCAAGAAGCCGGCCGCCTGAGGGGAAATGAAACATGCCTGACCCGATCAACAACCGCCCGGTAAGTCCCCGCAACACCGCCATGGCGGTCGCCTCCAGCGCGCTGAAGGCGCAGCAGTCGCGGATGCGGATCATCGCCGAGAACATCGCCAACGCACAGTCCACGGCCACTGTCGCAGGCGGCCAGCCGTATCGCCGCCAGATGCCGGTGTTTCAGAGCCGCGACGTGGACGGCGCGACCGGCGTCGCCTTGGCCGAGGTGCGGCCGGATCAGAGCGACTTCCGCATGGATTACGACCCCTCGCACCCGGCGGCGAACGCGGAAGGCTATGTCATGCGGCCCAACGTCGACACCCTGATCGAGGCGATGGACATGCGCGAGGCGCAGCGCGCCTATGAGGCCAATCTGAACGTAATCGAGACGGCGCGGAACATGGATTCGCGCACCCTCGACATCATCAAGAAGTAAGGGGCTAAGGCATGAACCCCATCATGGCCGCCCGCGCCTACGCCGCCGTTCAGGGCGGAGGCGGCGTCAGCGTCACGACCTCGGCCAACGCCGCCGCGAGCGCCGGTCCGAACGCGGCCGGCGGCTTCGCCGACCTGTTGCAGAACGTCATGACGCAGACGACGCAGGCCACCCGCGTCGCCGAGGTCCAGATGGCCCAGTCGGTCCAGGGCCAGGGCAATCTGATCGACGTCGTCACGGCCATCTCGTCGGCCGAGGCCTCGCTGGAGACAGTGATGGCCGTCCGCGACCAGGTCATCTCGGCCTATCAGGAGATCATGAGGATGCCGATCTAGCGTCGGCTTCTCCATTTCCTGACGAGTGCGGATCGAACCCGCGCCCCGCACGCTTTCTTTCCCGACAGTGAAAGGAAGACCCATGCTCAAGGACAAGAACTCCTCGGCTATCGTGGCGGTCAGGGATCTGGATCGCGCCCGCGCCTTCTATTCAGACGTGCTGGAGCTGAACCTGGCTGATAGCGGGATGGAAGGGATGCTGGGCTACCGCACCGGCGGCACCTGGCTGATCGTCTATAAGTCCGACTTCGCTGGAACGAACCAGGCCAACGCCGTATCCTGGGACGTCGGGGTCGAACTGGACGACATCGTCGCCGCTCTGAAGGCCAAGGGCGTGGCGTTTGAGCGCTATGACGGCATGGAGCACGACGGCGACATCCACGTGTGCGGGTCCCTGCGCCTGGCGTGGTTCAAGGACCCGGACGGCAATGTGCTGCATCTGGTCGGCGGCGCCGGCGCAGGCTGAGGTTAGCCTTCCAGCGACACCACCGGCTGGCTGACGGCGGCGCTGCGGCCGCGCGCCTTCAGCCACGCGCGGATGCGGTTCTGGATCGGCTGGTCGATCAGGTAGTGCAGGCCGAAGGCGAAGACGAAGGCCGCCAGCACGCCCAGACCCCACAGCCCCCAGCGCCAGGCTTCGCCCAGCGCCAGCTTGCCGGCCACGGCGTCGGCCAGGCCGAACCAGGCGATGCGCACCACCTCGTTCGAGATGAACATGGAGAAGGACACCATCGCCGCCTGCTCGACCAGTTTTGAGGGCCTGCGTCCAGGAACGGCGCCCGCCGCCAGGATGATGAGGCTGATGAAGACCAGCGAGATCAGGGCGTGTTTGTCGAAATACTGCACGCCCGCCAGGGCCACGGCGGCCAGCACGCCGGCCCAGCCGGCGACGCGCGGGTGGATCCATACCCCTTGCGCGAACCAGGCCAGACCCATGCCGAGGATGAACAGGGGCAGGGCGCGCCAGATGCCCAGGTTCAGCGGCATCTGATAGACGGGATAGTTCAGGATCGCCCAGCTCAGCTCATTGGCGGCCAGATAGCCGACGACGACCAGAATCAGCGCCGTCCAAGGTCCGATCCGGCTGAGGCCGCGCAGCACGAAGGGAAAGGCGACGTAGCAGCCCAGCAGCGCCGAGATCGACCACGTCGGCGCGTTCCAGCCGATGCCGCCGGGCACGCCGAACGACTGCACCAGGGCGACCTGAGCGGGGAGTTGGTCCCAGGCGAACCATTCGGGATGGTTGGGCGGCATCCCTGCGGCCGTGGCGACCAGCACCAGCGCCACCAGCAGACCCAAGACAATCAGGTGCGCCGGAAACACCCTCAGCGCCCGCTTCAGGAAAAAGTCTGTCTTCGACATCCGCCCCGACCCGACGGCGCGGCCATAGACGCGCATCAGCACGTATCCGCTGTCGATCAGGAAGAAGTTGGTCAGCAGAAAGCCGCCCCGCTCGAACACGGGATGCAGCCCTTCGGCCAGGGGCACGGGCGCCGACATCTGGAAGTGATGCAGGATGATCAGGGCGGCCACGATGAAGCGCAGCGCATCCAGCCACCCCCCGCGCCCGATCGGCGGCGGCTCATTCCGGGACGAAAACACGGCCTGCAGCATGGCGACCCCCTTGTTCAGAGGGTTTCATGCAGGAACGGGACCGTCTCGCCATGTCCTTCTCCCCTTGTGGGAGAAGGTGGTCCGTGAGGACCGGATGAGGGGTGTCGGCGCTGCGGTCGGTTGTCGCGTGCCTGCGTGAAGCGCCTTTCGGATGGGGCGGGCGCGCTTACACCCCTCATCCGTCAGGCTTCGCCTGCCACCTTCTCCCACAAGGGGAGAAGGAAGATGGTCCTACCCCCGCACCAGCCGCAGGAATTCCTCACGCGTGCGCGGGTCTTCGCGGACGGCGCCCAGCAGGCAGCTGGTGGACAGGCTGGCGCCTGGAACGTCGACGCCGCGCATGGTCATGCAGCTGTGCTCGGCCTCGATGACGACGCCGACGCCGACGGGGCGCAACACTTCCTGGATGGCTTGCGCGATCTCGGAGGTCATCTTTTCCTGGATCTGCAGACGGCGGGCGTAGCCACGCACCACGCGCGCCAGCTTGGAGATGCCCACGACCCGGTCGGTCGGAAGATATCCGACGTGCGCCTTGCCCACCACCGGCAGCATATGGTGTTCGCAGAAGCTGACGAAGCGGATGTCCTTCAGGACGATCAGTTCGTCATAACCGCCGACCTCTTCGAAGGTCTTTTCCAGATAGTCGCGCGGTTCGACCTCATAGCCCTGGAACAGCTCGCGATAGGATTTGGCGACGCGCTTGGGCGTCTCGATCAGGCCTTCGCGCGCGGGATTGTCGCCGGCCCAGCGGATCAGGGTGCGGACGGCGGCTTCGGCTTCTTCCTGCGAGACGGGCGGGGTGGGGGCGTGATCGGTCATGGGCGCTTCATAGCGCCGAGCCGCCGCCGAAGGCCAGAGCCCAGCTTGAGCGACTTTTTGTCCGGACGGTTAGCGCGGCGTTAACCATCCTGTCGGCATTTTCTGCCCACTGTCCCGTGTCCGATGTTCGGCGGGGTTTGGGGAACGGCGATGAACGGCGCGGAAGTTCTGGATGTCGGGCGCGACGCCCTGTGGCTGACCATTCAGCTGTGTCTGCCGATCCTGACGGTGGCGCTGGGCGTCGGCGTCTCCATCGGCCTGTTTCAGGCCCTGACGCAGGTTCAGGAGCAGAGCCTGGTCTATGCGCCCAAGATCGTGGCCGTCTTCGCCGCCCTGTTGTTGTTTCTGCCGATGATGGGCGCGCTGCTGGGCGGGTTCATGAACGAAATCGCCGCCCGCATCGCGGGAATGTAAGGCGAGGGCAGGCGGGTGGAGCCCTATGCGACGGCGGAGCAGGTCTGGACCGGCGGGCTGATCTTCGCGCGCGTCGGCGCCATCCTGATGCTGCTGCCCGGTTTCGGGGAATCCTATGTGCCGCCGCGGGTGCGGCTGTCGCTGGCCCTGGTGCTGTCGCTGGCGTTGTGGCCCATCGTGGCCAGCAGCCTGCCGGCCCTGCCCGCCACCCTGGGCGCCACCGTCGGCTGGGTCATGCGCGAGGTGCTGACCGGGCTGGCCATCGGCGCCATCCTGCGCAGCTTCATGACCGCCATGACGACGGCGGGCGAGGTCGTCTCCCTGCAGACCACCCTCGGCTTTTCTCAGACGGCCAACCCGATGCAGGCCCAGCCGGGCACGACCCTGTCGGCTTTTCTGATGCTGCTTGGCGTGACCCTGGTGTTCGCCACCAACACCCATCATCTGTTCATCGGCGGCATGGTCGGATCCTATGAGGCGATCGCCCCGGCCAAGCCGCTGATCGTGTCGGACTTCACCCAGATGGCGATCCGCACCCTGAGCCAGAGCTTCGCGCTCGGGGTGCAACTGGCGGCGCCGGTGCTGGTTTTCGCCCTGATCTTCAACCTGGCTTCGGGGCTGGTGGCGCGCGTCATGCCCAGCTTTCAGGTCTATTTTGCTGCCGCGCCCTTGAGCGTCGTTCTGGGGCTGTCGGTGTTCGCCCTCAGTCTAGGGGTCCTGGGGACCGTCTTCATCGACCGTTATCGCACGGTAGCGGCCTTCTTCACGGGAGGCGCCGTTGGCTGACGGTCCCGATCCCGAGTCGAAAACAGAAGAAGCCACCCCGCGAAAACTCGAACAGGCGCGCAAGAAGGGCGATGTCGCCAAGTCGCCGGACGTGGCGCAGGCCCTGTCGCTGGCGGGCGCGGCCTGGGTGTTGCTGGCGGGGGGCGGCATGTTCGCCACCCAGATCGCCGAGGGGCTGATGCCCTTCCTGTCGCAGCCGCACGCCATGATCGGCGGGCTGGAGGCGGGGGCCGGCATCGAGATCGGGATGCGCGCTGTCTGGGTGGTGACGCCTTTTCTGGCGGCGGTGTCGTTCGCAGTCATTCTAGGCGGGGTCGGGGGCAATCTAGCGCAGTCGGGCCTCATCTTCACCGCCGACAAGATCAAGCCCAAATGGTCCAAGGTGAATCCGCTGGAGGGGTTCAAACGCATCTATGGCCCGGACGGCGTGGTGCAGTTCCTCAAGACCTTCATCAAGCTGGTCGCCATCGGCGCCGTGTGTTTCTGGGTGCTGAACCCGCATGTGCGCGAACTGGAGGCACTGGCCGCCATGAGCCCGGCCTACATCCTGCCGTTCGCGCGGGACCTGGCGCTGGCGCTGATGGTGTCGGCCCTGGTGTTTCTGGGGCTGACGGCGGGCATGGACTATCTGTGGCAGCGAATGCGCTTCGCCAAGCGGATGCGGATGACCAAGGAAGAGCTGAAGGACGACTTCAAACAGTCCGAGGGCGACCCCCATGTAAAGGCCAAGCTGCGCCAGATCCGCATGCAGCGCGGCCGCCAGCGGATGATGCAGGCGGTGCCGGACGCCACGGTCATCATCACCAACCCGACCCACTATTCGGTGGCCCTGCGCTATGAGCCCGATCAGGGCGACGGCGCGCCCGTCTGCGTCGCCAAGGGCGTGGACGCCCTGGCCCTGCGCATCCGCGAGGTGGCCAAGGAGCACCAGGTGCCGATCGTCGAGAACGTGCCCCTGGCCCGCGCCCTGTATGCGGCGGTCGAGGTCGACGATGTGATCCCTCGCGAACATTTCGAGGCGGCGGCCAAGGTCATCGGCTTCGTCATGCAGCAGCGGAAACGGCGGTGAGGGGAGACGGGCGCCACGCCTCTCCCTCCCCGCCCCGGGGAGGGTGGTCGCGCAGCGATCGGGTGGGGGCGGCTTGGCTGATCAAGCGCCGCGCTGCGCACCGCCTGACGCTCCCCACCCGGCTTCGGCCTGACGGCCTCAACCACCCTCCCCGTCCCGGGGAGGGAGAGGCGTCGTGCTAGAAGGTATGCTGACGAACCCTGATTCGCGCGGGCGAGACGCCATGATGATTTCCCGACCCCAAGACAGGTTGAAGGCGCAGGCGACGCGCCGCCCGACGTTCGATCCTCTGCTGGTGATCATGGCCGTGGGCTTCACCCTGGCGGTCGCCGCCATCGCCTATCCGGCCTTTCGGGCCAACGCCTTCAGCGCGCCGGGTCTGATGCTGATCTTCGCGGCGGGCGCCACGGCGCTGATCTGGCTGTTCGCCTTCGGCCGGGCCGAGGTGCGGCGCGCCAATGGCGATACGGCGGTCGAGATGCTGGACGCCCTGGCCGAGCCCGCCGCCCTGGTGTGGCCGTCGGGCCAGGTGCTGGCTTACAACGCCGCCTGGGCCGAAGAGAACGGGACCGTCACCACGCTTCCCAGGTCCGGCAAGGGAGGGGGCAAGTCCGCTCAGGCCCTGTACATGGCCTTCGCCCAGGCGCGTGAAGGCCAGCAGGGGCGCGCCATCGTCCAGATCGGCCCGCGCGAGAAGGAGGTGCTGATCGGCCAGGCGGGGCAGGGGCGCTTCCTGGTCCGCGCCGCGCCCGACGCCGTCCTGCCGCTGGCCCCGTCTGCGCCCGCTGCGCCCCAGCCCATCGCCTCGACGGGCGAGGCTCGCGCCATGGCCGCAGGCGCCCCCTTCGGCTCGGCCGTCATCGGCGGCGAAGACCTGTTCGCAGGAAGAGCTGAGGAGCCGAACGCGGCCATGGCGCTGCTGACCGGTCCGGCGGCCTCGGGCGACGCCGCCTTCGGCCATCTGTTCGACCCGGTGGGCGTAGCCGAGGCCCGGACCAAGCTGGAGGCCGGCTCCTCCGGCCCGATCGAGCTGATCGCCCGCGCCCACCCGGACCGCCAGCTGCACCTCTATGTCGCCCCCGAAGGCGACAAGCGCCGCGTCTGGCTGTTCGATGTGGCGGCGCAGAAGTCGATGGAGCTGCAGCTCTCCCAGGCCCAGAAGATGCAGGCTGTGGGCCAGCTGGCGGGCGGCGTGGCGCACGACTTCAACAACCTGCTGACGGCGATCCAGCTGCAGCTTTCCGGCCTGCTGGAGCGGCACCCGGTCGGCGATCCGTCCTATGACGGGCTGAACGAGATTCGTCAGACGGCCATCCGCGCCGCCGATCTGGTGCGCAAGCTGCTGGCTTTCTCGCGCAAGTCGACGGTGCGGCGCGAGCGGCTGGACCTGGGCGAACTGGTCGGCGAGTTCGCCGTGCTGCTGCGCCGCCTGCTGCGCGAGGACGTGCGGCTGGAGACCGACTACGGCCGCGACCTGCCGCTGGTGCTGGCCGACAAGAGCCAGCTGGAGACGGCGGTGATGAACCTGGCCGTCAACGCCCGCGACGCCATGCGCGGCGTGGTCGAGCCGGGCGCGGGCGTGGTCACCATCAAGACGCGCCGCCTGACGGGCGCGCAGGCTCGCGATCTGGGCTGGCGCGAGGCCCCCGAAGAGGTCGCCCTGATCGAGGTCTCGGACACCGGCCCCGGCGTGCCAGCGGCCCTGCTGGACAAGATCTTCGAGCCCTTCTTCACCACCAAGGCGGTGAACGAGGGGACGGGTATGGGGCTGGCCACCGTCTACGGCATCGCCCAGCAAGCGGGCGGCCACATCACTGTCGTCAACCTAGATGGCGCCGGCGCGGCCTTCCGCATCTTCCTGCCCGCGGCCACGGCCGAGGAACTGGTCGAGGCCCCGGCGGTCGAGAAGGTCGTCAAGGCGCCGCGCGACCTGTCGGGCGCCGGCCGCATTCTGTTTGTCGAGGACGAGGCGGCCGTGCGCGGCATCGCCGCCCGCCTGCTGCGCCAGCGCGGCTATGAGGTGATCGAGGCCGCCGATGGCGAGGAGGCCCTGATCCTGGCTGAGGAGTGGGCGGGCCAGATCGACATGCTGATCTCGGACGTCATCATGCCCGGGCTGGACGGCCCGTCCCTGCTGCGCAAGGCGCGGCCGTTCCTGGGCGACGCGCCGGTGATGTTCATCTCGGGCTATGCCGAGAGCGACTTCTCGGACCTGCTGCAGGACGAGGTCGGCGTGTCCTTCCTGCCCAAGCCGCTGGACATCAAGACTCTGGCCGAGCGCGTGAAGCAGGAGCTTCACGCGAACTGATTCAGGGCGAGGGCGTCAGGCCCTGAGGTCGAGCCGATCTTCCGACGACCAGCGCCGCTCCCGCGCGGCTTCGTGCAGGGTGTCGGCGAGATCGAGCAACTGATGACGGCGCAGACGTGGAATCACCTCCAGCAACCGCAGGCGCAGGCTTTCCGCTTCGGCGTCGGAGAGGAAGGCGTCGCGAGAACGGACAGGCATGATGCACCATCCTTGAAAAGCGACCGCAATGACGGTCCGGGCGTGCGGAAAACCGCTATTTGCCGCTTTAGGTTCCGAAAACCGGCCTTGGCTCGACAATTGTGAACAAAGGCGACGTTCAAGGCTTGGGTCTGGCGCGCGCGGCCCTAGATAGGGTCCAGAGGAATCACACGCCGTAAAAAGGAGTCTCCCATGGCCTTCACCCTGCCCCCGCTGCCCTACGCCTACGACGCGCTGGAGCCGGCCATCGACAAGGAGACGATGACCTTCCACCACGACAAGCACCATCAGACCTACGTCGACAACCTGAACAAGTTCGTCGACGCCACGCCCGAGGCGCAAGGCAAGTCGCTGGAAGAGATCTTCGCGATCATGTCCAAGCTGCCCAAGTCGATCCGCAACAACGGCGGCGGCGTGTGGAACCACAGCCTGTTCTGGGAACTGCTGGCCCCGGTCGGCACGGGCGGCGAGCCCTCGGCAGAACTGGCCGCCAAGATCGACGCCGAACTGGGCGGCATGGACAAGTTCAAGGCTGACTTCGACGCGGCCGGCGCCGGTCAGTTCGGTTCGGGCTGGGCCTGGCTGATCCTGCAGGACGGCAAGCTGAAGGTCACCTCGACCCCGAACCAGGACAACCCGCTGATGGACGACGCGGCCGAAAAGGGCGCCGTCCTGCTGGCCGCCGACGTGTGGGAGCACGCTTATTACCTCAAGTACCAGAACCGCCGCGTCGACTACCTCAAGGCCTTCTGGTCGGTGGTGAACTGGAACAAGGTCAACGAACTGTACGAAGCCGCCAAGGGCTGAGCCTTCGGTTTGCTTGACTCAGGAAGGGCGGGCCTTCATAAGCCCGCCCTTCTCGCATCGGGTTCGTCCCGAGGCGCGATGTCTATTACGGACGATGCGTGGACCGCCGTTGAGATCGCCGCTCCAATAGGGGAGGGGCCGGGCCGCATCATGATGAAGAGTGACATATGTCCAAGCGCCACAGCGCCAAGTACAAGCTCGACCGGGCCATGGGTGAAAACCTGTGGGGTCGCGCCAAGTCTCCTGTCAACAAGCGCTCCTACGGCCCCGGCCAGCACGGTCAGCGCCGCAAGTCTAAGGTCTCTGACTTTGGTCTGCAGCTGAAGGCCAAGCAGAAGCTGAAGGGCTACTACGGCAACATCACCGAGAAGCAATTCGCGGCGACTTACGCCGAAGCCGCCCGCCGCAAGGGCAACACCTCGGAAAACCTGATCGGTCTGCTGGAATCGCGCCTGGACGCCATCGTCTACCGCGCCAAGTTCGTGCCGACCGTCTGGGCCGCCCGTCAGTTCGTCTCGCACGGCCACGTCACCGTCAACGGCAAGAAGGTCGACATCGGCTCTTACCGCGTGAAGGTCGGCGACGTCATCGAGGTCAAGGAAAAGTCGCGCAACATGGCCCTGGTGCTGGAAGCTCAGCAGTCGGGCGAGCGTGACCTGCCCGACTACCTGGAACTGGGCGATCGCGGTTTCTCGGTCCGTTACGGCCGCGTGCCGGAACTGTCCGACGTGCCGTACCCGGTGAAGATGGAGCCGAACCTGGTCGTCGAATACTACTCCTCGTAAGTTCGACGGATCAGCCAAGCTTCTTGGCCAAGGTTCTTTGGAAGGCCCCGGCGTCGCCGGGGCCTTTCTTTGTTCATATTGCGGCCTTGACGGTTCACTTTCGGGCCAATTGAGCGCACAATGGATAATCATCAGGATCGCGCCCAGGGAGGCCGAACATGAGAAGGTCTTTCTTTGGTCTGGTTCTGGCCGCCGGGCTCGCCGCCTGCGCGCATGCCCCGGGCGAACTGGTGCGGACCGAAGGCATGCCGGGCCAGCTGGAGCCGATCCACGCCGCCGCCTTCACCCGCGACCTGGCGGTGTTCCGCGTCAGCTCCAACGGCTGCACCGACAAGGCCGACGTAAAGCCGTTCATCACGCGGCTGAAGGATTCGGCGGTCATCACGCTGCGCCGCCTGGACGAGGACCGTTGCACTCGTCCGGTCAAGGACGGCGTCCAGTTGCAATGGACTTTTGAGGAGCTGGGTCTGCCGCCCGGCGCCAATGTGGTCGTCAACAACCCCTATCTGTTGAACGGGGACGAGGGCGTGACCCAATAGGTCGGATCGAGCTGAATTTTCAGCTTTTGTTAGCTACGCTCAGACAGACGCGTTTAAGGCCTCGGTCATAGAAGGGCCGACCGTTTTCTCATGTCTGGCGTCCCCCTAGTATGCGCGTCCTCTCGTGTCTGACCGAAGATCACCATTTCGGTCTGGTGGCCTTGGCGGCTTTCATCTGCCTGGTCGGTAGCTGGGTTACCTGCGGACTTTTGCGGCGGGTCAGGGAAGAGCGCGGCGTGTCGCTGGCGTCTTGGGTGTTCCTGGGCGCGCTGGCCGGCGGCGCCACCATCTGGTGCACCCATTTCGTCGCCATGATCGCCTATCGACCCGGCGTCGAGATCGCTTATGAGCCGCTGCTCACCGGGGTGTCCTTGGCTATCGCCATTGTCGGTGTCGGCCTGGCGTTGGGCGGAGCGACGATCCGGGGGCGCTTCATGCCTGCGCTGGGCGGGGCGGTGTTCGGCCTGGCGGTCGCCGCCATGCACTTTGTCGGCATGGCGGCCATGGCGGTGGAGGCCGTGGTGCACTGGTCCTACGCCTATGTCGCCGTGGCCTTGATCGGTTCGGTCGTCTTCGGGGCCGCCGCCTTCCAGTTCAGCGCTCGTGCTGACGACCGGCTCGCTCGCCCGAAGGGAGCCGCCGCCATGGTCCTGGGCATCGTCTGCCTGCATTTCACCGCGATGGCGGCGATGGCGGTGATCCCCTTCGCCGCCACGGACGGCGTTCTGACGGGGCAGGACGCCCAGCATGTGCTCGCGCTGGGCGTTGCCGGCGTGGGGTTGCTGGTGCTGGGGGCAGGGGCCGCCAGCCACTTTCTGGACAGCCAGGCGCACGCGCTGCACCGTGAGCGTCAACAGTATCTGATCGACAGCAGCGTCGACGGCATGGCGATCGAACGCGACGGGGCCATCATCGCCGCCAATGAAGTCCTGGCGACCCTGCTGGGGGTCGAGCGCGAAGCCCTGGTAGGGGCAAGTCTGGAGCAATGGGTCGAGGACGCTCATCGTCTCGGGGACGGCGCGGTGGCCCAGACCGTGCTGCGGACCGAGGCCGGAGACATCGCCGTCGAGCTGTCGGCCCGTCGCGACCAGACGACCGCCGGCGGCGTCATGATCTACGCCGTGCGCGATCTGCGCGACCGCATGGCCCAGGAACGGCGGATCGCCCATCTGGCGAGGAACGACAGTCTGACGGGCCTGCCCAACCGGGCCTCATTTCTGGAGCGGCTGACCCGGCTGAAGAAGACGGCGGCGGAAGGCGAGACCCTGGCTCTGTTCGCCCTCGACCTCGATCGCTTCAAGGAGGTGAACGACCTGTACGGCCATGCCGTGGGCGACCAGCTTCTGTGCGTCATCGCCGAGCGGATGAAGGCGGCCCTGCATGAGGGCGAATTCATTGCGCGTCAGGGCGGAGACGAATTCCTGGCCCTGGCGTCGGTCGCCGGCCGGGATCAGGCCCTCGCCGTCGCCGAACGCCTGCGAAAGGCGGTGATGGAAACCGTCACCATAGAGCACGCCGACCTGTCGTGCGGCGCCAGCATCGGCGTGTCGCTGTGGCCGGAAGACGCCCGGGACGTTTCGACCCTGATCAACAATGCGGACCTGGCCATGTATCGCGCCAAGGCCTCGCTGACGCAGGACGTCTGCTTCTATGAGGCGGACATGGATCAGGCCGTGCGTGCGCGCCGCCGCGTCACCCAGGCCCTGCGCGAGGCGCTGGAGCGCGAGCAGTTCGAACTGCACTATCAGGTGCAGGCCTCGGTCGAGACGGGCAAGGCGACGGGCTATGAAGTCCTGCTTCGCTGGAAGAACGACGAGGGCCGCTATATCTCGCCCGTCGACTTCATCCCCGTGGCCGAGGAGAACGGGCTGATCCTGCCGATCGGCGAATGGGTCCTGCGTCAGGCCTGCCGTCAGGCCGCCGCCTGGGCCGAGCCGCACCGCATTGCGGTCAATCTGTCGCCGGTCCAGCTGAGCCATGTCGACCTGCCGCGTCTGGTGCATCAGATTCTGATCGAGACCGGCCTGTCGCCGTCGCGCCTTGAGCTGGAAATCACCGAGACGGCGATGATCACCGACATGGAGCGCACCACCCATGTCCTGCGTCAGCTGAAGGCGCTGGGCGTCACCGTGGCGATGGACGATTTCGGCACCGGCTATTCCTCCCTGTCGACGCTGAAGGCCTTCCCCTTCGACAAGATCAAGCTGGACCGCTCCTTCATGCTGGAGCTGGACGGAGCGGCGCCCCAGTCGCGCGCCATCATCCGCGCGGTGTTGACCATCGGCGAAAGCCTGTCGATCCCGGTGCTGGCCGAGGGCGTGGAGACGGCCGAGCAACTGGCCTTCCTGCGGGCTCGGGGCTGTAATGAGGTGCAAGGCTACCTGCTGGGGCGGCCCCAGCCTGAGGCTGACGCCCTGTCGCATGGCGCCGCCGTGATCCCGGCGACGGCCAGAACGGCCGCCTGAGCCGCCAGGCCGCAGCCTTTCCGATTATTCACGTGATCCGGAACGGCGACGCTGGCAGTCTTGGGCCAATCAACACGGGAAAATCCTATGCGTCGTCTCATCATCGCTCTCGCCGCCGCTGCGGTCGCCGCGCCCATGCTGTCGGGCTGCATCATCATCGCCACCGAGAAGCCGACCACGCGCGTCATCCACTCGGCCCCGGCTGAGGCGAACTGATGCGTCTGGCTGTTGTTCTGGCTGCGGCCACCCTGCTGCCCCTGCTGGGCGGCTGCGTCATCTATTCGAACGAGGGGGGCGAGAAGATCTCCATCGTCGCCGATCAGGGGACGACGCGCGTCGAGGCGCTTGAAGCCGTGCGCAAGGTCGACTTCGACGGTCAGCGGCTGAATGTCGTGGTCGGGTCCAACGGCTGCACCGAGACCTCCAGCTTCGAGGTCAAGATCAAGGACGGCGAACCGGCCGAACTGACGTTGACGCGCCGTACGCCGGACCTGTGCAAGGCTCTGGTTCCCGAAGGCGTTACGGTCAGCTGGACCTACGCCGAACTGGGTCTTGAGCCGGGCCAGCCGGTGCGCGTGCTGAACCCCATCAGCCTCTAGGCTTGAAACGGCCCCAGCATCTCTTTCGGGATGCGGGCCGGACGCAGGGTTCTGGCGTCGACCAGGCACCATTCGGAAAGCCCTTGGGCGCACAGGCGGCCTTGGGCGTCCTCAATACGGACATAGCGATTGAAGCGCGGCCCCTGCGGATCGCCGACCCAGGTGCGGGCGATCACGCCTGTCGCATCCGGTTCGATGGCGCGCAGGTAGTCGATCTCATGACGCAGGGCCAGCCAGGCCCATTTCGCGCGCGTCTCCTCGTCGAAACGCGCGTTCCAGTGCGCCGTGCCGACATCCTGCAGCCAGCCGACATAGACGACGTTGTTGACGTGGTTGTTCTCGTCGATGTGCTCCGGCCGCACCTCTAGCGGCACGACGAAGACCTCGCGGTCTTCACGCGGCTGAAGCTGCGGCCGGGCCATCGGTTCAGGCTCCGCTCGGTTTACGCTTCGCCGAGGGCGACGCCCTTCTCGGCCATCAGGGCCTGAAGCTCGCCCGACTGGAACATCTCGCGCACGATGTCCGAACCCCCGACGAACTCGCCCTTCACATAGAGCTGGGGAATGGTCGGCCAGTCGGTGAAGGCCTTGATGCCTTCGCGCAGGGCTTCGTCCTGCAGCACGTCCACGCCGACGAAGGGCGCGCCGACGTGATCCAGGATCTGAACGGCCAGCGAGGAGAAGCCGCAGCGCGGCGAGTCCGGCGTGCCCTTCATGAAGAGCACCACGTCATGCTCAGCCACCGCCTGGGCGATGAAGGCGTGGACGGGATCGGCGGCGGCGGTTTGTTCGGTCACTGTGTCGAAACCCTTCTTGAGGAGCCCGTGAGCTAGGCGCCCTTTGGGGCCGGGTCAAGGCCGGGCCAGTGCAGGGGCGGTGCAGGGCGGACTGCGCGCCTCAGGCGGACTGCGTGCGGGCGGTCAGCCGTTCGGCCCGTTCCGCCAGCGTCTGGGCGCCGTATTCGCGCGCGGTCTGGGCGGCTTCAGTCAGCATCAGGCCGACGCCGCGGGGGCTTTCGCCGGTCCACCGCGCCCGGGCCAGCGCCACCCGCGCCAGGCCGATCTGTTCGGCCGCCCAGTCCAGCGGCGTGGCCGTGACCGAAGGCCGCGCCAGACGGCGCCGCAGGCTGGTCTCGATATCCAGCAAGGCGGTCAGGTCGCCGGCGGCGCTGGCGCGGGCGGCGTCCTGGGCCACCCGCTGCTCATGGGCCAGGGCGCCCAGGATCAGGCCCCCGCCTTCGGTCAGCGCCTCAGCCTGGATCAGCACCACCGACGGCAGGGTCTCCCGCTCGGCGCGCATGACCTGGATGGCGGCCCAGTCCAGCGGGCTGTGATCGGGGGTGAACAACTGGGCGGCCACGTCGAACATGGCCTGCGCCTGATCGCGGGCGGCGGGGGCGTCGGCGACGGCCGCCAGGGCCGCCATGCCGGCCGCGCAAAGGGCCAGGGCGCGGGCGCGGCTCAGCGGCCTCTGTTCCGGAGCGGCCGCCTCGACCAGGGCGCGCAGATCGCGGCCGGCCTGATCCAGCATCTGGGGATCGCGCGCGGTCAGGCCGATGTCCAGAACCAAGGCGGCGCGGTCCAGCCGTATCTCGTCTTCCACGGTGCGCGGGCCCTTCAGGTTGGCCAGCGCGGTTTCCAGCAGGCTGGCGGCCTCGTGCATCTCCGAAAGGCGGCCGGACAGAAGCGCCAGCCGCGCGCGCAGGCGGGCGTGCAGCGCAGCCGCCGCTGCGACCGTGTCCACCCGCCGCGCCGCAGGCAGGTCGCTCAACAAATCGAGGGCGGCGGTGAGGCGTTCCGGCCCGCCGCGAAGGTCGAAGGCCAGCATGGCGGTTGCGGCCAGGTCCAGGGCGGCGCGCACCGCCTGATCGCCGTTGGCGGCGTGTTTGGCGGCGTCGCGGCCGCTGCTTTCGGCGCGCTCCAGGCTGCCGGGGGCGCCGCAGCGACGCGCGTGCTCCCGCCACAGGGCGGCGGCGCGCAAGGCGGCGTCAAACGGACGGGTGCAAGACACGCGCCCGGCGTCGGTGGCTTGCTGGCGCGCCTCGACCTCGACCAGGCCCACGCCGATCAGCTCCAGCCACCCAAGGTCGTCGCTGTCGCGCGCCTTCTCGAACAGCCGTCTGAGATCTCTGCCGAATTCGAACATTCGCCTCTATCGCCGCCTGCATCGTCCCGCTTCGGGATCAAGAGGATGATCCCTGGGTCGACCAAGCAAACGCAGCGCCGTTGGAACGGTTCGCCTTAACCATATGCACAACTTTCCGGGCGGCAGGGCGAGGGCCCGCCGCGTTGGGGGGCTGCGCGACGCGGCCTTAGCCCAGGCGGGGCGCCTTCTGACGGCAGCGCTGCAAGGTCGCGCGAGCCTCGGATTCTCCGGCGGAGAGGCGACGCACGGCGTCCAGACGGGCGCGAGTCTGTTCCGTTTCGGCTACGGCGGGATTGCGCCCGGCGACGGTGGCCGCCTGCATGGCCGCTAGCGACCAGTAGAGGGCGGCGTCATAGAGCGAGCGGCCATAACGGCTCTCTCCGCCCTCCAGTTCGGACGCCGCCTGTGTCAAACCGGCGCAACGCACCGCCTCGTCATAGGAGACGAGCCGGGCGCTGGGCGCTGGAGCCGGAGCCTGGGGCGAAGGTTGGGTCTTCGCCGAGGTCTGGGCCAGCGCCATGGCGGCGGTGACGACAAGGATGAACATCAGAACTCCACAGGCGCGGGGAGCGCCAATCTGGCCCTAATAGAGAACCACGTCCCCGTGAAGGATGAAAGACGTGTTCAGCTAAGCTTCAGGTTGCATCCGGGGCGTCGGGCATGGCGCGCCCCTGATCGCCGAGCCAACGGTGGAACTGGCGGTGGCCTCGGCCGTCCTGCCGCTGCATCTGTTCGGGCGCGAGAGCTATGGCGCGCGACAGGCCCTGATGCTGACGCCCGCCCGGTTCGTTCAGGCGGCGGCTCCGGCGCTTTACGGGGTGGTGCTGGATCGCTCGGCGGGGCTGGCCATGCTGCTGTCCAGCGGCGTCTGTCTGGTCATGTTCGCCATGACCTTCGGGCTCAGAAGAAAGCCGGGCCTTTAATTCCCGGCGCGATCAGGCAGAAGGGGGCCATGTTCATGCGCCGCTTCATCCAGCTTCAACTGGGCCTGTGCCTGTATGGCGTCGCCGCCGCCATGATGGTGCGGGCCAATCTGGGCTTGGATCCGTGGAACGTCTTCCATCAGGGCCTGTCGTTGCGCACCGGCATGAGTCTGGGGACCGCCTCCATCCTGATGGGGGTGGTGGTGATGCTGACGTGGATTCCGCTGCGGCAGAAGCCGGGGATCGGCACCCTGTTCAACATCTTCGTCATCGGCCTGTCGATGGATGCGGCGCTGGCGGTCATGCCTGAGATGACCACTCTGCCGCTTCGGCTGGCCTTCATGGCGGGGGGCGTCGTGCTGACCGCCGTAGGCGCGGCGGCCTATATCGGGGCGGGCATGGGGACGGGGCCGCGCGACGGCCTGATGGTCGGGCTGAACCAGCGGCTGGGGTGGTCGATCCGCGTGTCGCGGATGCTGATCGAGCTCAGCGTCCTGGCCGGCGGCTGGCTGCTGGGCGGCTCGGTCGGCGTCGGCACCATCGTCTTCGCCGTGGGCATCGGCCCGCTGATCCAGATCTTCCTGCCGTGGTTCCAGAGTTTGGCGCGGGAAGGCGCGCCCGCCCGCGCCAGCGCGTGATCGGTCAGCCCCGTTCCTTGGTCTTCGAGAAGGCGACCTTGGGGAAGCGTTCGGAGACGTAGCCCGTCTCCCAGCTCGACTTGGCCAGGAAGACCGGGTTCTGGTCGATATCGGCGGCCATCTGGGGTCGGTACTTGCCGGCGAAGTCCTCAAGGTCGGCCTTGGCTCCGGACACCCAGCGGGCCTCGGCATAAGGCGACGGCTCGAACATGACGTCCAGGCCGTATTCCTCGCCTAGGCGGTCGGCCATGACCTCGAACTGCAGCTGGCCCACGGCGCCGACGATGAAGTCCGCGCCCAGTTCCGGGCGGAACAGCTGGGTCACGCCTTCCTCGGCCAGACCAACCAGCGCCTTTTGCAGGTGCTTGGCCTTCAGCGGGTCCTTGACGCGGACGCGCTGCAGGATTTCCGGCGCGAAGTTGGGCAGGCCCGCAAAGCGCACCAGGCCGCTCTCCGACAGGCTGTCGCCGACGCGCAGCACGCCGTGGTTGGGAATGCCGATGACGTCGCCGGCATAGGCCTCTTCGGCCAGTTCGCGGTCCGAGGCGAAGAACATGATGGGGGCGTTCACCGACAGCTGCTTGCCGGTGTTCTGCACCTTCAGCTTCATGCCGCGCTTGAAGCTGCCCGAGGCCATGCGGAACATGGCGATGCGGTCGCGGTGGTTAGGGTCCATGTTGGCCTGGACCTTGAAGACGAAGCCGGTGACTTCGTCCTTGCTGGGTTCGACCGTGATGTCTTCGGGCGCGGGAGCGTTGCGCGTTTCGGGCGGCGCCTCCTTGCGGGCCTTCATGGTCTTGGGCGGCGGGGCCCACTCGCCGATGGCCTTCAGCAACTCCTCGATGCCGAAGTGGCGCAGGGCCGAGCCCCACAGCACAGGCGTCATATGGCCTTCCAGAAACGCCTGATGATCGAACGGCTTATAGCCCGCCTCGACCAGTTCCAGCGCATCGACCATGTCGGCCTGCTCCGTGCCCTGGAAGAAGTCGGCGGCCTGATCGAAGGGCAGGGGCGCCGGGTGTTCGCCGTCGTTGTCGGCGGTCTTGCGCGTATAGGGCTGGAAGCGGCCCTGACCGCCGACCTCGGCCAGGCCGCGCAGGCGATTGCCGCTCTCGGCCGGCCACCAGATGGGCGAGGGGTCCAGCTGCAGGCGGGACGCGATCTCATCCAGCAGGGCCATCGGGTCCTGCGCTTCGCGGTCCAGCTTGTTGATAAAGGTGATGATCGGAATGTCGCGCAGGCGGCAGACCTCGAACAGCTTCAGCGTCTGCGGCTCGATGCCTTTGGCGGCGTCCAGCACCATGATGGCGCAGTCGGCGGCGGTCAGGGTGCGATAGGTGTCTTCCGAGAAGTCTTCGTGGCCCGGCGTGTCCAGCAGGTTGAACATCTTGCCGTCGTGCTCGAACGTCATGACCGAGGCGGTGACCGAGATGCCCCGTTCCTTCTCGATCTTCATCCAGTCCGAGCGCGCCCGGCGGTTCTCGCCGCGCGCCTTGACCGCGCCCGCCGCGCGCACGGCGCCGCCCGCCAGCAGAATATGCTCGGTCAGCGTCGTCTTACCGGCGTCGGGGTGAGCGATGATGGCGAAGGTCCGACGGCGATCGGCCTCCTGGGCGAGGGTCAGTTTGGACATGGAGCTTCCTTTAGGACGCGCGACCTAGCGCGCCGGCGCTCAATTGTCGACGTTCACGATGGCGTGAGAGACCCTTCGCCTATGAGGGTTATTCGAGGCATCCTCGTTTCTGGGAGACGGCGGACCATGAGTTCGCCGCACTAGGGAAGGGAAAACGTCATGGCTCTGGTCCACCCAGGCAAGGTCGCGCCTGCACCGAACGCCTCCAAGATTCATCCGCTGGTCTGCTTTCTGGCCGGGTTCGCCCTGATCGTCCTGGCCGCAGCCGTCGTGCACACGGTGTTCGGCGTCCTGCTCTAACACCTTTCAGGTCAGGCGGCGTCGGCGGCCTGACCCGGCGCATCGGCGTCGTCTTCGTCGTCAGGCTCCGGTCCTGTTTCTAGCGGAGCCTGGTGCAGGGCCTGTCGCGCGCGGTTGATCATGGCTCGCGCCTGGCGCTTGTAGCCGCTGGAATGGGGGCTGTTGGCCACCGGCGTCAGGACCGCGATCGCCTCCGGGTTCATGCCGCGCGCCATATAGGCGTGGGCCAGTCGGGTGCGGCAGTCGAAGGACTGCGGCGCCAGGGCGCAGGCGACCTCCAGGGTGGAGATGTCGTTATCCGTCGGATAGCGCGGCTGGCCGTTTCGTACGTCGTTGAGACCCAGATAGATGCGGAAATCCAGTGGCTCGGCGTCCATCGCCCGGGCCAGATAGATGGAGGCCTGACGGCGAAGCTCATTGGCGTCGTCGACTGACCCCGCCGCTTCGGTCTGATCCAGCAGCGCCAGCGCGGCGACACGCAGGACCTGGGCGTTGTGCGTGTTGGCGTCGAGGCTCGGCGCCAGAGCCGCCAACGCCAGATCGGGGCGTTGTGACAGTCTGTGGGCACGGGCGGTGAGCAGACGGCCCACATCGGAGTCTGCGTGAAGTTCGCCTAGGGCGAAGGCCGAGCGGATCAGTTCGGCCCGGTTTTCGCTCGCCTCTTTGCGCTCGCGAACCCGACGCGCCTTTTGCGCTTCTGATTGAGTTTCATCTTCGGTCTCCTCCTCGGCCGGAGGCTTGATCGGCGCGTTATCGAGGCGCACGTCCAGCCAGATGGCGTCCGCTTGGGCTTTCGACAGCCGACTGATCGCCACCTGCGGATCTGTGACCGCAATCTGGGGCGTGGTCACGTTGATGGAGCCGGAAATATAGCGCCAGACGTCGTCCTGAAGCTGAGCGGGGGTCCGGCCTGTCGCCGCCTGCATGGCGACGACGGAATCCTCACCACCGGCCACAGCCCCCAGATAGCGTCCGAGCATCTGGGTGCGTTCGGGCGTGCTCATGAAGTAATGGGTCATGGCCCAGGCCTGGGCGTAATAGCTATGCGCCGGGTAACGTCCGGAATCCGAGATGCGCCACTTCAGCACATCCTCCATCTTGGCCCACGAGCTGAACCCCATGGTCAGGGAGTTCATCCGGCCCGGATTATGCCGTCCGAACTGGATCTTCTTATCGGTCAGGCTGGCGGTTGAGTAGAATTCGGCAAACCCCTCCACGAACCAGGATGGATAGGCGTTGGCCTGCATCTGGAACATGAAGTGGTGCGCGTATTCGTGGAAGACGACGACATCGCCCATAGAGCTGCGCGTATCGACAATCGTATAGATGCGGCCGCTGTTCGGCGAATAATAGCCCGCTACCCCCTCGCCGATGCCGGGAGACATGCGGTTCATGTCGCGTCGACCTTCGGCCATGAAGATCTCCAGCTTGGGGATCTCATGGTCGGTCTGGATGGGATAGTAGGTCCTCAGCAGGGCGTCGAAACGCTCGACCTTCTGGGCGTAGCGCCGCAGGCTGCCTTCCGAGGTGTCGCCATAGACGATGAAGTGGTCGGTTTCGGCCCGGAGCCATTCCGCCAGCGCCGGCGATGCGGCGAAGGCGCCGAGGGCGGCCGCCGCGGTCATGGCCGCGCCCCGCTTCACGCGAAACCGCATTTTCTTGTTCATCGCCCTTCGTCTCCCCAAGGCTGAGGGACAAGAAATAAAGAACGATGGTGTTCTATGGAAGCCCTAGGCGGCCAGGCGGCTCCAGACCGTCTTGTCGGCCGTGGCGGCGTCCAGGGCGCCGCGACGCGCGCGCTGATGCAGGTGACGCAACACGATCTCGGGCAAGGCGCAGAAGCGCGGCTCGACCAGTTCGGGCGCGCAACCGGCCTGCGGCGCCGCGAACAGGGCGGCGCTGACGCCTTCGGCCTTGTGGGCGATCAGCCAGGCCAGGCGGCGAGCGCGGGCGGGGTCGTTGTGGTGAAGCAGCGGGTCCTCGGCGAACAGTTCGCAGCCCATCTCCAGCACATAGTCGAACGACAGACACTCGAACCGACGCACGTCGTGGCTGGGGGCCGGGCAAGCCTCGTCGAGATCGAAAACGACGTCGTTCAGAAGAAACAGCATGGACCGCGCCCGCTCGCAGGACCGTTCTGGTCCCATGCGAGAGGTTTTAGGGCGCCGCGCTTGCGGTCCGGTTCACGAACGCGGTGAACGAGCCGGTTACCATTTTGAGCGGCCCTACCGGCCTTCGGCCTGCTTGAGGGCCGGTGCGGGGGCCTACCTATAGACCCTCTATCCCGGCGAGGGAGGGTCAGCCCTGCGTCTTCTCGGTCAGGAAGTGGCGGCCCTGGCGGTCCTCGATCTCGACGATCCAGAGGTCGGGGTCATAGCGGCGCTGGCGATCCAGATAGGCGTCCAGTTCGCCCTCGAACTCGCTGGCGACGGGCTGGATCCACAGCGGTTCGCCGTCCTGGCCGGTCGCCTCGGTCCACAGTCGGGCGGTGCGGGTGACGGTGTCATAAGCCTTGACGATGACGGCGCCGGCGCGGGCGTCGCCCTTCTTCACCACCACGGCGTTGGCGCCCTCCAGCTCGGCGCGTCGGATCAGGGCGCCGACCCAGACGTCAGTGGAAAGAAGCAAATGATTCACCCTGTTTGGAGACGGACCCGGAACCGGCGTCGGCTAGGGTGGAGGCATGAACATAGCGCTGTCGCCTCGCATAGTCAGCAGAACGCTGGCCGCGATCGTCGCACTGGCCCTCGCGGCCGGGGCGGCGACGGCTGCCGGCCAGAACTTTGGCGACGTCTATTACGAGCGCGCCTTCGTGCGCGCCGCGCAGGATAAGTGCCGCCTGTTCGAGCCGCGCCTGACGCAGGCGCTGGAGGCGGCGACGCTGCAGGCGCGCGGGGCCGCCTTGCGCGCAGGTCGCCCGGCGACCGAACTGGCCGCGACAGCCTGGCGCGCCAAGGCGCGGGCGGAGGCGACCGCCTGTGACGACGCCGAGCTGAACCGGGTCAAGACGCGGGTGCGCCACGCCTTCGCCGGATGGTCGCGCGCGGCGCGGATCAACTTCCCTGGCGACAAGGCCGTGTGGAGCGCCGACCGTTTCGAAAGCGTCCGCGACGGCTGGCGCCTGTTTCAGGACGGGGCGACCGGCGCCTCGCCTGTTCGCTTCGGCCTGACCGGCAAGGCGCCGCAGGACGCGCGTCCGGCGGCGGTCGTGTCGTTCGTCGGCAAGCCCCGACCCTATGCCGCGCGCATCGTCATGCGGGACGCGACGCGCTCGCCCCGACCATGGCTGGGAACGGACGGTCTGCCGCCGGACGGCGCGCGCCGCGCGGTCTTCGCCGCCGGGTCCGATCTCGCGCCGCGCGAGCTGCTGGTCTCAGGCGCGCGGGCGGGCGAGGTCTGGCGCTTTCCCAACAGCGCCGCCGAGGCGCTTGCGGCGCTGGACCCGCGCGAACCCTTCCTGATTGAATTCCTGTTCCGCGACGACAGCGTGGCGACGGCGCGTTTCGAGGCGGGCGATTTCGCCGCAGCCCGCGCCTTTCTGGCTATGGGCCCGGTCTGACGGCGGCGTCAGGCTTCGGCCAGAACCGGCAGTCGCAGAGCGGCGGCCGTGCCCTCGCCCAGGGTGCTGTCCAGGCTCAACGTCCCGCGATGCAGTTCGGCTAGGGCGCGGACGAGAGCCAGCCCCAGCCCGCTGCCTTTCGCCTTCTGGTCGGCTTCGCCGGCCTGCTCATAGGGGCGCCCCAGCCGCGCCAGATCAGCCTTGGCGATCCCGACGCCGGTGTCGGCGACGATCACTTCCAGCATGGTCCCCGCCGCCTGCGCCGAGGCCGTGACCGTCCCGCCCGCCGGGGTGAACTTCACTGCGTTCGACAGCAGGTTCAGCGTCATCTGCTTCAGCGCCCGCCGGTCGGCCCGGATCATCAGCGGTTCGGGCGGCAGGACGGCGTTCAAGGCCACCCCCTTGTCCTCGGCCTGAAGGCGGACCAGCGCCAGTCCGGCCGTCACCGCCTCGCGCGCGTCGAAACGCTCCAGCGCCAGCTCATAGCGGTCCGCCTCGATGCGGCTGACGTCCAGCACGTCGTTAATCAGGTCCAGCAGGTGGCCGCCCGCTTCGTGGATCGAGCGGGCGTAGTCGGCGTAGCGGGGCGGGACCGGGCCGAACAGCTCCTGCCGCATGGCGTCCGAAAAGCCGATGACGGCGTTCAGCGGAGTGCGCAGTTCGTGGCTCATATGGGCCAGGAAGCGCGACTTGCCGGCGCTCTGGGCCTCGGCCTCCATGCGGGCGGCGTCCAGTTCGGCCTCGCGGGCGTACTGCAAGGTGGCGTCCAAGGCCTGAACGATCAGGCGAGAGCCGCCGTCATCCATGCGCCGCGCCGTCAAAAGGATGCGGCGGTCCAGCGCCAGGCGGGGCGTAAAGCGGACCTGGGCCTCGCCCAGGCCGCGCGCGCGGGCGAGGGCGGCCAGGACGGCGGGGCGGTCGGCGGGATCGACGGCCGACAGCAGCCCCTCCTTGAACAGCGGCTCGACCGGCAGGGCGGCGGGCGCCGCGCCATAGGCGGCCAGGGCGCGCAGGTCCTGGTTCAGCGCCAGGGTCAGGGCCGGCTGCCCGGCCAGCAGCGTCTCGACCCCGGCCACGTCGGCTTCGGCGAGCTCCATCCGGCGGGCCGCGCGGCGGGCGCCGAGGAACAGGGCCGCGGTGGTCGCGCCGGCCGTCATCAGGGCCGAGATCCCCGCCGTGGTCGCCGCCGCGGTCGGCGCGCCCAACAGCCAGCCGGACAGCAGGCCCGCGCCCGCCGCGCCCGTGGCGGCTATGGCGGCGACCAGCACGCGGCGGCGCCCGCCCAGCGCCAGACCCGCCGCCAAGGGCGCGAAGACGAAGCCCGCCAGCGGGCCGCCCGCCCCGCCGCTGAGCGCCGCGCCCGCCAGGGCCGCCAGCGTCCACAGCGTCAGAAGGGCCGAACGGGCCTCGTCATCGTCGCGGCGCAGCAGCGTCAGCCCCGCCAGCCCCGGCGCAGCCGTGACCCCCAGAGCCAGCAGCAGGGGCGCCGCCGTCCCAGCGGCTTCGGCGCCGGTCCCTGCGCCCGTCGCGAACAGGGCCGTCACGCCGACGGCCGCCGCCCAGCCCGCGTGCCAGGCGGCCACGGCGGCGCCGTCCCCGGCGTCGTGGACCTCGGGGCGGCGGATCGGATCAAGCAGGGCGGTATGAGGCTTCAAGTGCGCCTGAGACGGACGGAGTGATAACAACCCTATATCTAGGCCGCGTCGTCTCAAGCCCCTAGGGCGCTCGCCTGTAGGGGGAGCGGCGCGCCGGTTGTGATCGCGGCGGCGGGGGCCTATGTCGCGCCCATGACTTCTACCGCCCCCGACCGCTCCATCGACGACACCCTGGCCGAACTGGTCGAAGAGTTTGACCTGTTGGGCGATTGGGAAGGGCGGATCGAATACGTCATCGACCTGGGCAAGGACCTGCCGCCCCTGCCCGTAGAGGCGCGGATCGAGGCGAACAAGGTGCCGGGCTGCGCTGCTCAGGTCTGGTTGTCGATGCGGCCCCAGGGCGAGCGGCTGTTTTTCGACGCCGACAGCGACAGCGCCCTGTCCAAGGGCAATATCGCCCTGCTGCTGCGGCTTTACTCGGGGCGGCTGCCGGGCGAGATTCTGGCGTTCGACGCCAAGGCCGCGCTGGACCGGCTGGGCCTGCCCTCGGCCCTGACGCGCCAGCGCGCCAACGGCCTGAACAGCATGGTCGGGCGCATCCGCGAGGCGGCGCTGGCGGCGAGCTGACCGGGATCGCCGCTTCTCTTCCGATTGGGCGCGATCGGGCGCATGATGAGGCGTCTCA
The DNA here is from genome assembly GCF_053345555.1 of Brevundimonas sp. M1A4_2e. NCBI lineage: Bacteria > Pseudomonadati > Pseudomonadota > Alphaproteobacteria > Caulobacterales > Caulobacteraceae > Brevundimonas > Brevundimonas sp. M1A4_2e. The sequence goes on from NZ_JBKFAI010000007.1 coordinate 40,669, forward strand.
TACGGTGTGGAGCGGTCCGATGACGGCCCTGACGAAGCGCGCCCCTTCCTTTTTCAATCCTGTCCGAATGGCCGGCTGGAGCGCGGTCGGGCTGATCTTGTTGGCGCCGTTGGCGGCCATGCAGGTCACCTCCGAGGTCGCCTGGGACGCCCAGGACTTCCTGTTCGCCGCCGTCCTGCTGGTCGGGGCGGGTCTGCTGCTGGAGCTGGTTCTGTGGAAAACGCGGACCCCGCTGGTGCGGCTCATGCTGGCCGCAGCGGTGATCCTGGCTTTACTGTTGATCTGGGCCGAGGCGGCGGTCGGGATTTTCTGAAGCCCAACCGCCTTTATCGGCTTAGGACTGCGGGCCCAGGAAGGGGAAGGCGCGCGCATTGCTGAACTTGGCGGTGGCGTCGCCCGCATGGGTGTTGGTTCTCGCCCAGCTCCAGCCGCTTGACCGGGGCGCGTTCAGAGAAGTCGATCTTCTTCAGGTCCACCCAGAAGGTGTTCGGCGTCAGGGCCGACTCGAAGAAGTACAGCTTGCGCTTGTGATCCACGACCGTGCGCCAGCGCGTTGAGGAGATGTTCGGCTGATCCGGGGTCGAGATGCCGAACGGCACCGAGACGTTGCGGATCACGCTGAACACGCTGGCCACGGCCATGTTCTGGTCTTCGAACTTGGGAATGGCGTTGGCGTAGAAGGAGGCCCGCGCATAGCGGTCGGCCGCCCGGTTGGTGCCCGGCAGCATGACCGTGCCGCCGATGCCCTGCCAATAGGTGTTCAGGGCCAGCTGCTGATCGAACGTCGGCGAGTTGGTCATCACCTGGTAGTCGCGGCTGTGGTGGATCACCAGTTTGCCGTCGATGTATTCGAAGATGGCGCTGTCGCCGCCGGAATCCGACAGGGACAGGTGCAGGGTGGTCAGCCGCTCCTGACCCGGCACATTGTCGCTGACCAGGACGAAGGGTTCGTCGCGCAGGGCCTCGACCGCCTCGGCCACGGTGGCGAAATTGTCGAGGGCGTACTGGGCCCAGGCGGCGATGCTGAGGGCGGGCTTGTTCGGGTCGTAGGCCGGGTATTGCGACTCGACCAGCCACAGGACATTGGCGACCAGGCCCATCTCGTTCACGCCGTCGACGGTCGAGATGTCATAGCCGCTGGCGATGACGCTGCCGTATTTGGACATCCAGGTCAGGGAGTTGGGACCGCCGGACCCGTCCCGCGCCATGCCGCGCGGAAATATCCACAGGTTGGTCATGATCTCGTCCTTCCAGTCCATCGACCGGGCCGTGATCACCGCGCCGTCGTGGCCGTGGTAGACAAGCCGCGTGCACGCTTCGGCCGCGGGAACGGCCAGCATGAAGGCGGCGGCCAGGGCGGCGACGCCCTTCTTCATTCCGTTACGCATGTCGTCTCCTTGGGATGGGGGTCGTGAGGGAAGGGTCAGTAGGTCAGCTGCGCCCGGCCGGCGTGACGTTCCCGTCCAGCGAGGTGGCCCAGACATAGGGGCTGACCGTGACGCGCCACGGCTCATCCGTGCTGGTCTGGGCAAAGGCGGAAGAGCCGCGCGCCAGCCCCAGAGACAAGCCCAGAACCTGTGCGGCTGGACGGAAGAAGGTCATGGGGAATTCCATTCGCTGCCACCGGAAGATCGCGTCACGGTAGAACGCCCATGCTTAAGCAATGATGGAGCGACAATCGCTGATTGCATGTCGCAATGGCGCCGTTCGGCCGCATTATCCTATGCCGTAATGCTCCGCCAGCGCCTGCAGCCCCTGTTTGAGCAGGGTCTTGCCCTGACGGCGGCGTAAGGACAGCGCCTGTTCCGCCAACTGCAGAGACGTGCCGTGGATGCAGACCTGCTCGACGATGGCGCGAAGACGCGGCCCGCAGGCCTCCAGCGCCGCCTGCACCCGGGCCGAAGCGGAGATGGCGCGGTCGCTTGGCTCGATCCGTCCCGCGCCGCCGCCGGAGCCGCTGCGGGGCAGGCCGTCCCAGCGCATGGTCATGGAAGGACCGGCGGCGGCGATCTCGGCATCGGCGCGCAGCCGCTCGCCGGCCGTGACCTCGGCCGGGGTCAGCCAGGGGCGGCCCGACTGGTCCTTGCGCCGCGCCAGCCACAGGATCGGGCTCTCGCCCAGATTGGCGCGGCGCAGTGTCAGGCGGCCGTCTGCTTCCATCACCGCCCGTTCGCCCTCGATGACGCCGGGGCGGCCGGGCGGGGGCGAGGCGGGGGCGTGGTCGTTGGCCGCGCGGGGCAGCCAGCCGCCGCCCTGACGCAGCTTCAGCCCCGGCCGCTCGATCACGGCGCGGAAGGCGGCCTCATCCAGCGTCAGCACCACCCGGCTGCGCCGGTCGCCGCCGAGACGCAAGGGATAGGCGCCGTTCGCCTGGTCCAGCCAGGCGCCGGGCCGTTGCAGCAGGCTGCGCGCGCGTTCCAGTTGACGGCTCATCGGCGGCCTCCGGTTTCGGGCGCCAGATCGACCAGCGGCAGTTCCATCACCGCCCGCAGCGACCCCTCCAGCCCGTCCATCAGCGCGTCATAGTCGGGCCGGTCGCGTTCATCCTCGGCCCAGCGGCAGGCCGCGCCCGCCGTCGCCCGGTTCAGGCCGAAGGCGTGGGCGACCCGCTCCAGCGGCCAGCCAAAGGAGACGTGCGCCAGATACATGGCCGACCATCGCGCCCGGCAGGCTCTGGGCCGCACCCGCTCGCGCCGCGTCATTTCCGCGACCGGCACCCCCAGGGCCAGACCTGACAGCGACAGGGCGGCGTCCGCCCGGATGCGGTCGCCCTCCGTCACCGGCACGCGATAGGGTTCCATGATCTGCGCTTCCTCCCGTCATTCCTGTGGATGCCGCCATTATGAGTGCGTGTGGCGGGTGCGTTAGGAATGTTGTCCTATGAGGCGTCAGAAGCGGTCGCTTCCCCAGGCGGCGTCGGGCATCGGCGGGGACGGTTGTGCACGCCCCCTGTGGAAGACGCGCCAAAGGTCAACAGGGGAATGCGGCCCCCGCCCTTAATAAATTAACGAATCCTTGACTCAGGACTCTGGACGGCGATTCGCAAATCATCCTACGCGTTCCATATCGGGACCCGTTAACCCTTCTTAAGGTTTTGGCCCGTTAACGTTGGAACAAGGTTACCCGGCCGTATCTCACGTGCGGTCATCCCAAGCTTTGCCTGGAGGGGCATTAATGCGCGTCCTGTTGATCGAAGACGACCACGCGACGGCCCAAAGCATCGAACTGATGTTGAAGTCGGAAGGGTTCAACGTCTACACCACTGATTTGGGTGAGGAAGGCATCGATCTGGGCAAGATCTATGACTACGACCTCATTCTGCTGGACCTGAACCTGCCGGACATGAGCGGGCTTGAGGTTCTGCGCCAGCTGCGCAACGGCAAGATCAATACGCCGGTGATGATCCTTTCGGGCAGCCATGAGATCGACACCAAGGTCAAGACGTTCGGCGGCGGCGCCGACGACTATCTGACCAAGCCCTTCCACAAGGACGAGCTGATCGCGCGCACCCACGCCGTGGTCCGCCGTTCCAAGGGCCACGCCCAGGCGATCATCCACACCGGCGAGATCGCGGTGAACCTGGACGCCAAGACCGTCGAGGTGAACGGCCACCGCGTGCATCTGACCGGCAAGGAATACCAGATGCTGGAGCTGCTCTCCCTGCGCAAGGGCACGACCCTGACCAAGGAGATGTTCCTCAACCACCTGTACGGCGGCATGGACGAGCCGGAGCTGAAGATCATCGACGTCTTCATCTGCAAGCTGCGCAAGAAGCTGGCGACAGCTGCGGGCGGCAAGCACTACATCGAAACCGTCTGGGGCCGCGGCTATGTCCTGCGCGACCCGGCTGAAGGGGCGGCCACCGTCGCCGCTTGAAAAGATCCCTCCTGAGCCTCCACTCAGGGCCGATCCAGAAACGCCCGCCGAGTTCATCGGCGGGCGTTTTTTATATCCTTCTCCCCTTGTGGGAGAAGGTGGCAGGCGGAGCCTGACGGATGAGGGGTGTGAGCGCCTCGATCTGAGGGGCTGCTGTGGCGGTGAATGACGAACGTCAGCGGTCGCGCCGACACCCCTCATCCGAACGCCTCCGGCGCCCACCTTCTCCCACAAGGGGAGAAGGATTAATGCGCGAACGCCTCTGACAGCACGTCGAACATGGGATTGGGCCGGCCTGCGTCGTCGAATAGCAGGGGGCTGTCCTGGCCGTCGTCGTTCTTGCCCCGGCGCAGCCAGGAGTCGCTGTCGCGGACGCCCCAGACGGTGAAGGCGAAGCGCTGGGCCGGAGGCAGGTCCATGAAGGCCTCGGCCAATTCGGCCACGCGCGCGGTCTGCTGCTCGCGGCGCTGGGCGCGGGGGCGCAGGTCGGGCATCCGGCCGCCGCGCTTCAGCGAGGCGTCCAGTTCGGAGACATGGATAGGCAGGCCGAACTGTCGGGCCTCGTTCATGAAGGCGGCGATCTGGCCGCCGGGGATTTCGATGTCGAGGTGGGACTGGATGCCGATGCCCTGGATCGGCGCGCCCGCCTTCAGCAGCCGTTCAATCAGACGCAGGAAGGCCGCGCCCTTCCTGGGCGTGTTCTCCAGGTTGTAGTCGTTCAGGAACAGGGTCGCATCGGGCGCCGCGATGCGGGCCTGTTCGAAGGCGCGGATGATATAGGCGTCGATCCCGCCAAGTCCTTGGCTCCAGACGCAGTCGCGATAGCCGCTGCCGTCATCCTCGACCGGCTCGTTGACCACGTCCCAGCCGACGATCTGGCTGCGCCAGCGGCCGGCGACCTCGGCGATATAGCGGTCGTGCTCGGCGATGAAGCGCGGTCGGTCGTCGACGATGGCCGTGAACCACGGATGCTCCTGCGCGTACCAGATCAAGGCGTGGCCGAAGAGGCGGATGTCCAGATCCCGCGCGAAATAGGCGATCCGGTCCGGCGCGTCGAAGCGCAGGGAGCCGTCCTTTTGCAGGATGTACTCCATCTTCATCTCCCACTCGGGCGTGAGCTGAGAGAAGTGGGTGGAGACGAGGCGGAACCAGTCCTGATCCGACAGTTGGCCGGACATGGCGACCGTGCCGACCGGGAAGGGGGCGACGGACTTCAGCGGGCGGACGGGGCCGGCAGGCGCCGCTTCGGGCGCCTCGCCCGCACCGCATGACGCGAGCGCGATGGTGGAGGCGAGCAGGGCGCGACGGTCGATCACGTCTAGCCCTCGGCGCGGCGACGCAGGCCCATTTCGTCATAGGCGGCGGCCTCGCGCTTGGCGGCGGCCATCAGCTTGTTCAGTCGGGTGGTCTCGGCGACGTGCTCGAACTTCTTCAGTTCCTCAAAGGCGCCGGTCAGGGCGTCGCGAGCGCCTTCCTCCTCGGCGGAGACGGCGGCGATCTCGGCCTCGGCGTCGGCGCGCCGCAGCTTCCAGCCGTTGAGATAGGCCTGCAGCATCATGCCGGAGGACGGGTCGAGCCGGGCGTTCTCACGCTCGATCTCGGCCTGGGCGTCCAGCACGGCGACGCGCATCTCGGCCTGCGCCTTGCGGGCGCTGATTTCGGCCAGGCGCTTCTGCAGCGTCTCGACCTCATAGTTTGAGATGCGGATCAGGGATTGGGCCCAGGCCGTCATGCGTCGTCTCCCGCGATCATTGGTCCACCATGCCCTGGTTCAGGATGGTTTCAAGTCTGTCGAAACTGTCGTTCAGGCGCGTCACGTCGTCCTTGTCCTGGGTCAAGAAGCCTTCCAGGGCCGGGTTCAGGGCGATGGCGCGGTCGACGATGGGGTCCGCCCCGGTGCGATAGGCGCCGATGCGGATCAACTCTTCCATGTTGGAATAGGCGCTCAGGCACTGGCGCGCGCGACGGTTCAGTTCGCGCTCGGGCGGGGACTGGTTGCCGGGCATGGTGCGGCTGACGGACTTCAGCACGTCGATGGCGGGGAAGCGGCCGCGCTCGGCGATCTTGCGGTCCATCACGATGTGGCCGTCCAGGATGCCGCGCACGGCGTCGGCGATCGGCTCGTCATGGTCGCCGCCGTCCACCAACACGGTGAACAGGGCGGTGATCGGCCCCGCCTCGGTGCCGTCCAGGCGGATCGGGCCGGGACCGGCGCGCTCCAGCAGCTTGGGCAGTTCGGTGAAGACGGTCGGGGTGTAGCCCTTGGTGGTCGGCGGTTCGCCTGCGGCCAGGCCGATCTCGCGCTGGGCCATGGCGAAACGGGTGACGCTGTCCATCAGGCACAGCACCTCCAGCCCCTGGTCGCGGAAGAACTCAGCCACAGCCATGGTCATATAGGCCGCCTGCCGCCGTTTCAGCGCCGGTTCGTCGCTGGTGGCGACCACGACGACGGCGCGCTTCAGCCCCTCTTCGCCCAGGGTCTCTTCGATGAACTCGCGGACCTCGCGGCCCCGCTCGCCGATCAGGCCGACAACAACGACGTCGCACGTCGCCTGGCGCGCCAGCATGGACAGCAGCACCGACTTGCCCACGCCCGAACCGGCGAAGATGCCCAAGCGCTGGCCCCGGCTAGTGGTGGTGAAGACGTCCATCGCCCGCACCCCCAGGTCCAGCCGCTGGCCCACCCGGCCGCGCGAATGAGCGGGCGGCGGCGGGGCGCGCAAGGGGTAGGGGACAAGGCCCGGCGTCAGCGGCCCCAGGCCGTCGATCGGCTCGCCGAAGGAATCGATGATGCGGCCCAGCCACGCGGTTGTGGGGCGCACGCTGGCGGCGGCGTTGATGATTTTGATGTCGGCCCCGGGGGCCACGCCCTCGACCGGGCCGAAGGGCATCAGCAGGGCCTTGGCCTCGCGGAAGCCGACGACCTCGGCGGGCAGGGGCGGCTGGCCGCGCCGCTCGATCTCGGCCCGCGCGCCGACGGCCAAGCGGGACAGTCCGCCGCGCGACTCGATCAGCAGGCCGCTGACGCCCGCCACCTTGCCGGTGACGACCAGCGGGTCGATCGCTTCGACGGCGGCGACGAGATTACGCAAGGAAGGCCCCCAGGCCGCGAGCCGCGCGACCGATCCCAGCCACGCTGCTGCATCATGGTTAATGGTCGATGAAGTTCGGTGTGAATTGCAACTCCTGATTGCAAGTAACGAAAATGAAACCTCTCAAGCGCCAGTCTTATCCACAGACTTATCCAGTCCATCGCCGTTATTTTGAAGGGGGGCGGTTCGGATGTTCAGTGCAGGTCGTCGACAAAAACGGGCCACGGATATTGAGCGGCTTGAGGAACTGGATCGTCGGATGGCGGCGATCGGGCGGTCCCAGGCGGTGATCGAGTTCGACCTTGACGGCACGATCCGCGACGCCAACGAAAACCTGCTCCAGACCATGGGCTACGGCATGGATGAAATCCGGGGACAGCATCACCGGATGTTCCTGGACCCGGCCGAGGCGGCGTCGGCCGAGTATCTGGCCTTCTGGCGAGAGTTGAACGAGGGGCGCTTCGTCGCCCGCAAATTCCGCCGCATCGCCAAGGGCGGGCGTGAGGTCTGGCTGGAAGCGTCCTACAATCCCGTGCTGGACGAGGCGGGGCGACCGCTGAAGGTGGTCAAGCTGGCCGTCGACATCACTGAAGCCGAACAGGCCGCCCAGCGGGCCGAGCAGGAGCGCCTGGCGGCCGAGGCGGCGCAGGCTCGACTGGTCGGCGCCCTGGCGGAACAGCTTTCTCGCCTGTCAGACGGCGATCTGACGGCCGCTATCGAACAGGATATGGACGGCGCCCATCAGGCGGTGAAGGCGGACTTCAACGGCGCTGTGTCCAGCCTCAGGACTGCGCTTGAAAAGGTCCTGTCGGCGGTGACGACCCTGCGGGGCGGCTCGGACGAGATCAGTCAGGCGTCGGACGACCTGTCGCGACGCACCGAACAACAGGCGGCCAGTCTGGAAGAGACCGCGGCGGCGCTGGACCAGATCACCGCCACTGTCCAGCGCAGCGCCGAGGGCGCCCGGCAGGCGGCCTCCGTCGCCGCCAAGGCCCATGCTGAAGCCGGGCGGTCGGGCGAGGTCATGCGTCGGGCGGTGGCGGCGATGGACGGCATCAGCCGCCGCTCATCCGAGATCAGCGACATCGTCGGGGTGATCGACGAGATCGCCTTCCAGACCAACCTGCTGGCGCTGAACGCCGGGGTTGAGGCGGCGCGGGCCGGCGACAGCGGGCGCGGGTTCGCCGTGGTGGCGTCCGAGGTGCGGGCGCTGGCCCAGCGGTCGGCTGAGGCCGCCAAGGAAATCAAGGCTCTGATCTCTGCTTCAGGCGCCGCGGTGGCGCAGGGCGTCGAACTGGTCGCCGAGACCGGGCGCGCGCTGGGGACCATCGCCGAACAGGTCAATGAGATGGACGGGCTGGTCGCCGAAATCGCCGCCTCGGCCCAGGAACAGGCCTCGGGTCTGGGCCAGGTCAATCAGGCGGTGAACCAGATGGACCAGGTGACCCAGCAGAACGCCGCCATGGTCGAGCAGACCACGGCCGCCGCCGCCAACCTAAAGACCGAGGCCGAGCATCTGGCCGAACTGGTCGGGCGGTTCCGCACGGGCGCCGAAGGCGGCGTGGTGCGCGCGTTGAAGGCCTATGGCGGCCCGCCGCCGGCGCTGGAGGCGCAGCGCGCCCGTCTGCGCGCGGTCGTCAACGGCCCGGCCGCCGACGAATGGACCGAGTTCTAGGCGTCGAGATCAGGCAGGGGCGGCCGGATCCTGCAACGGCTGTTCGTCTGACGGCGAGGTCAGCACCGCGCCGACCGAGGCGGCGATGATGGCGGCGATGGCCAGCCACTGCTGGGTGCTGAGGTGCTCGCCCAGCACGAACAGGCCCGCCAGGGCGCCGATGGCCGGATCGCCGCTGACCGCCACGCCGAAGGTGCGCTTGGGGATATGGCGCAGGGCGACCATATCCAGCGTATAGGGCAGGGCGCTGGACACCAGGGCGACGACCAGACCCAGCGCCAGGATCCTGGGGTCCAGCAGGCTCATGCCCGCGCCGGCGACGCCGAACGGCACCACCGTCATGGCGGCGAAGGTCATGCCGATGGCGACGGTCGAGCCGCTGGGCAGATGGCTGACCCGCTTGCCGAAGACGATATAGCCCGCCCAGAACACCGCCGCCGCCGCCGCATAGGCGCAGCCGACCGGATCAAGCCCCGACACGTTGCCGTCCAGAGGCAGCAGCAGGACCAGACCCAGCACCGCCAGCCCGATCCAGACGAAGTGGATCAGCCGTCGCGAGTTGAACAGGGCGACCGACAGCGGTCCCATGAACTCGATCGCCAGGGCCACCCCCAGCGGAATGGTGTTCAGCGCTATGTAGAAGCTGAGGTTCATCAGCCCCATCACCACGCCGTAGACCGCCAGGGCGCGCAGGTCGCCGGTGGTGAAGGCGCTGCGCCAGGGACGAAACACCGCCAGCAGGACGATGGCCGACAGCCCGACGCGCAGGCCCGCCGTCCCGGCTGGTCCCACCATCGGATAAAGCGTCTTGGCGAAGGAGGTGCCGGCCGAAAGCGACACCATGCCGCCGATCAGGGCGAGATAGGGCAGGACCGCTGACAGGCGCGGGTGGCGAAGGGCGAGGGCCGGGGAGGACATGGCCGGCAACCTATCGAAAAGCCGCTCGTTTTTCTTGGCGATTTCGCCTGCCATGCTGCAAGAAACACGCGTATTGTCGCCTTGTATGCAAGAAAACGCTGACCTCGATTCCTTTGACCGTCGCCTGCTGGCTTTGGTGCGCCGCGACAACCTCCAGCCTGCGCGGGTGCTGGCGGACAAGGTCGGCCTTTCGGAATCGGCGGTGTCGCGACGGTTGCGGCGGCTGCGCGACGAAGGGATCATCATCGCCGATGTCGCCGTGGTCGATCCGGCCCGGCTGGCGCGCGTCCTGACCATGCACGTCCTGGTGGAGATGGAGCGCGAGGGTACGGCGGTTCTGGACGCCCTGATCGACAAGCTGACCGCCCGTCCCGAGGTGCAGGCGGCCTGGTATGTGACCGGCGACACCGACCTGATCCTGTATGTCGTGGTGCCGACGATGGAGGCTTATGAAGTCTTCACGCGGGAAATGCTGAACGACGACGCCCGGGTGCGCGCGTTCAAGACGCTGATTTCAATCAGGGAAGTTCTGCCCTTCGACCCCGCGCGACGGGCGCTGGCGCGATGAAGTCCGGTTTGCGGCCCTGTTTCAGTTTCGCCGCTGAATCGCCTTGAGAATCCGGATAGGCTGACATCATGCATGGTCGTTTTCCGATCCTCTATATCGCCGAGGCGGACGCCGAAGAGGCGGTCCTGTCGTCCGGGGCGCTGGCCCAGTTGGTCGAGGCGATCCCACAGGCGACCTTCACCGTCGTCGGCTCTCCGGCCAGCGCGCCCCTGTTCGCCGACCTACCGCGCCTGCAACGGCTGATCACCCTGGATCGCGACGGGCGCTGGGATTGGATCGCCCTGTGGAACCAGGTGCGCGAGACGAACTGGGGGCTGGTGGTCGACATGCGCGGCTCGACCCTGTCGGGCAAGCTGCGGCGCCAGCGGCGCGCGGTGAAGGGCAAGACCGTGCCGGGCGTGCATCTGGTCGAGCAGGCGGCGCGGACCCTGCAGCTGGACGAGATTCCGGCGCCGAAACTGTTCATCGAGCGGGACACTCAGGAAGCCGCCGACGCCCTGATCCCGCCAGGGGGCGGCCCGATCCTGGCCATCGGGCCGGGCGCCGACTGGATTGGCAAGCGCTGGCCCGCCGATCGCTACGCCAAGGTCGCCATCTCCCTGCTGGGCGAGGGCGGACCGCTGGCGGGCGGGCGGCTGATGATCGTGGGCGAGGAGGCGGACCGCGATGCCGCCCAGACCATCCGCTCGGCGGTCAAGCGCGACCGGGTGATCGAACTTCAAGGCCGGTTGACGCGCCTGCAGACGGCGGCGGCCCTGTCGCATGCGGACCTCTATCTGGGCGGGGACTCCCTGTGGACGCAACTGGCGGTGGCGGCGGGCGTCCCGGCGGTGGCGGTCTTCGGCCCTTCGGACGAGACGCTGAAACGTCCCTGGACCGGCGTCGCCGTGCGCGGACCTCGCAGCCTGCAGGAGTTCCAGGAACTGGACCCGCGCCTGAACCAGCACATCCAGCACATGATGGACCTGCCCTATGAGCGGGTGCTGAAGGCGGCGAAGAAGCTGCTGGCTGAACGGGGAGCCTGACTGACCCTCGGCTTGCGTCTCCAAGCCTTCGGCGCGCATAAGCCCCGGAGCTTCAGGAGATGCGCGCGATGACCCAGACCTATGACCTGATCGTTCGGGGCGGCGAAGTCGCCAACCACGCCGGGCGGGGCCGGGCCGACGTCGGCGTCATCGACGGGCGCATCGCCTTCATCGGCGACCTGTCTCAGGCCTCGGCCGGAGAGGTGTTCGACGCGACGGGCCTGACCGTCCTGCCCGGCGTCATCGACACCCAGGTCCACTTCCGCGAGCCGGGGCTGGAGTGGAAGGAAGACCTGGAGACCGGCAGCCGCGCGGCGGCCCTGGGCGGCGTCGTCGCCGTGTTCGAGATGCCGAACACCAACCCCAACACGACTGATCCCGACACCATGGCCGACAAGCTGGCGCGGGCGAAGGACCGGATGTGGACCGACCACGCCTTCTACGTCGGCGGCACGCACGAGAACGCCGAGCATCTGGCCGACCTGGAGCGCCTGCCAGGCTGCTGCGGGGTCAAGGTCTTCATGGGCGCCTCGACCGGTGACTTGCTGATCGCCGACGACGAGGGGGTGAGGAAGGTCCTGTCCAACGTGCGCCGCCGGGCCACCTTCCACTCCGAGGACGAATACCGCCTGGTCGAGCGCCGCAACCTGGCCCGCACCGGCGACTGGACCAGCCACCCCGAGGTCCGCGACGCCGAAAGCGCCATCATGTCCACGCGCCGTCTGGTCGGGCTGGCGAAAGAGACCGGCGCCCGCATCCACGTCCTGCACGTCACGACGCGCGACGAGATGGAGTTCCTGCGCTTCCACAAGGACGTCGCAACCGTCGAGATCACGCCCCAGCACCTGACGCTGGTGGCACCCGAGGCCTATCAGCGCCTCGGCGCCTACGCCCAGATGAACCCGCCGATCCGGTCGCAGGAGCATGTCGACGCGCTGTGGCTGTGGGGCATGCAGCAGGGCGTGGCCGATGTACTGGGCTCGGACCACGCGCCGCATACGAAGGAAGAAAAGTCCAAGCCCTATCCGGCCTCGCCCTCGGGCATGCCGGGGGTGCAGACCCTGGTGCCGCTGATGCTGACCCATGTGGCGAACGGGCGGCTGTCGCTGGAGCGCTTCATCGACCTGACCTCGGGCGGGGCGCAGCGGGTGTTCGGAACGGCCAACAAGGGCCGCATGGCCGTCAGCTATGACGCCGACCTGACCATCGTCGACCTGAAGGCGAAGAAGACCATCACGCACGACCAGCAGGCCACGCGCTGCGGCTGGACCCCCTTCGACGGCTTCGAGGCGACGGGCTGGCCAGTGGCGACCATCGTGCGCGGCCGCGTGGTGATGAAGGACGGCGAACTGATCGGCCAGGCGCATGGCCAGCCGGTGCGGTTCCAGGAGACGCTGGCGGGGTGAGCAACGCCAAGCCTCAACTCGGCCTGATCGGCTTCGGCGCCTTCGGGCGGCTGACGGCCAAGCATCTGTCGCGGTGGTTCGACATTCTCGCACACGATCCAGCGGCGAGCGATGGCGAGGGGCTGGCGCGGCTGACGACGCTGGAAGAGGCGGCGGCTTGCCCGACGGTGGTGCTGGCCGTGCCGGTCGGAGGCCTGGCCGAGACGGTGGCGGCCATCGCGCCGCATCTGGCGCCGGGCGCCGTAATCCTCGACGTCGGCTCGGTGAAGGTGAAGCCCGCGCGTGTCATGCTGGATGGCCTGCCGTCGGGCGTTCAGATCGTCGGAACCCACCCTCTGTTCGGTCCTCAGAGCGGCAAGGACGGCATCGCCGGTCTGCGCATCGCCGTCTGTCCGGTGCGCGGCGATAAGGCGGCGTGGCGCGTCGCCGCCTTCTGCAGGAAGGCGCTGGGTCTCAAGGTCTTCGTCGTCACGCCCGAGGCTCATGACCGCGAGGCGGCGACGGTGCAGGGCCTGACCCATCTGATCGCCAAGGTGTTGCTGGCGATGGAGCCTCTACCGACGCGCATGACCACGACCAGCTTCGAGCGCGTCATGCAGGGCGTCGACATGGTCCGTCACGACAGCGAAGCGGTGTTCCGCGCCATCGAACACGACAACCCTTACGCCGCAGAGGTGCGCCGCCGTTTCTTCGACCTGGCCGAACAGGCGCGGTCGGAATTGGATGACTAGAGGCGTCTAGCGGGCTTTCAGGATGAAGTCCGCCACTGCGGGAACCACGGCCGAACCCAGCGGGATCGAGGCGTCGCCATAGGTGGCGGCGTTCCCGACGGGATCGGACGGCGCCTGACGCAGGACGTGATTCAGGCCTTCGAAGATGATCCGTTCAGCCTTGGGCTGCGCGGCGGCCAGGGTCTGGCTGTTTTCGGGGGTCACCTGAATATCGGTCGAGCCATGACCCAGCAGCATCGGGCGCTGGTACTTCGCGATCAGCGCCTGCGGATCTGCGGCGAAATAGGAGATCAGATAAGGCTGGATCGACGGGCGGAACAGGGCGGCCAGATAGGGCGGCGTCTCTGGGACGGTGCGCCCGGCCTCCAGTTCGCTCATGATGTGATCGACTTCTGATTTGATGGCGGGCGGCAGTTTGGGCTCGATCTGGCGGCGCAGTTCGACATTGGCGCGCACGCCGACCGGCGACAGCAGGACTAGTCCGCAGACGCCCGGATTGTCCGCTGCCGCGGCCTGGGCGATCAAGGCGCCTTCCGAATGGCCGATCAGCCAGACGCAGGCGGCGCCGGTCTTCTGGGCCGCCAGGGCCGCCCAGGCCTTGGCGTCGTCGATGTAGGTGTCGAGCGTCAGGCTCGCCTCGCTGGTTGCGGCAGGGGCGCTCTCCCCGACGCCGCGCTTGTCGATGCGGACGGTGGCGATCCCCCGCCCGGCCAGCCCTTCGGCCAGTTGGCGCAGGACGCCGCCGTTTACGTCGAGCGGACTGTTTCCGTCGCGATCCGTCGGTCCGGATCCGGCGATGATGACGGCGGCGGCGCGCGTCTGGCTCTCAGGCGTCAGCAGGGTTCCGTGCAGGGGCGCGGGCGTCGAAGGCAGTTCGACCGGCGTGGAGACCGGCGAGAGCAAAAGGGCGGCGGCGAGGGTCAGCATGGGGGTCTCCTTAGCTGAGGGCGATTAACGGGGAGGCCACGGCCAAATGCAACCGCTGTTCCTCCATGCCTGACTGGCCTTCCGCACGACCCCGGCCTATGGCAGAGGTCGGTTCAGAAGCTGCGAGTTGTTCTCATGGAAATCCGCGATCAGATCGTTCTCATCACCGGCGGCGCGCGCGGCGTGGGCGCGGCGGCGGCGCGGGCGTTTGCGGGCCAGGGCGCGCGGGTGGCGATCAACTGGCGCAGCAGCAGAGAACGCGCCGAGGCCCTGGCGGCGGAACTGGGCGATCGCGCCTTCGCCGTTCAGGCTGACGTGACGGACCGCGCAGGCGTCGACGCCATGGTCGCCAAGGTCGAGGCGCATTTCGGCGGACCGGTCAGCACCGTGGTCAACAACGCGCTGGATTACAGCTTCAACGGCGACGCCCGCGCCCAGATGGCGGACATTCCGTGGGAAGACATGGAGCGCCAGTTCACGACCGTGATCTGCGGCGCCCTGAACGTCATTCAGGCCACGGCGCCGGGCATGGCGGCTCAGACGTTTGGCCGGGTGATCAACATCGGCACCAACCTGTTCCAGAATCCGGTCGTGCCCTATCACGACTATACCGCCGCCAAGGCCGCCCTGCTCAGCCTGACGCGAACGGCGGCGGGCGATCTGGGGCCGTCGGGGATCACCGTCAACATGATCTCGGGCGGCCTGCTGCGGACGACTGACGCCAGCGCGGCGACGCCGGACGCTGTGTTCGACCTTATCGCCAGCATGACGCCGCTGCGCTCTGTCACCACGCCGCAAGAGTTCGCCGACGCCGCCCTCTTCTTCGCCTCGCCGTGGAGCCGGGCGGTGACGGGGCAGAATCTGGTGGTCGACGGCGGGCTGGTGCGGGATTAAGTCACCCCGAAAGTAAAGCCTCAGCCAGGACGGACATCATGAGCGGCGTCATTCTGATCACCGGAGCCACCTCGGGCATCGGTCGGGCGGCGGCGCGCCGCTTCGCCGGCGCAGGCTGGAAGGTGATCGCCACTGGCCGCCGCCAGGAACGGCTGGACGCACTGGTCGCGGAGCTGGGCGCCGACCGGGTCCACGCCGCGCCCTTCGACATGCGGGACGAAGCCGCCATCGACGCGGCGCTGGACGCCCTGCCTGAAGGCTTCCGCGATATCGACGTGCTGATCAACAACGCCGGTCTGGCGCTGGGCACGGCGACGGCGCAGGAGGCGGACCTGGCCCAGTGGCGCCAGATGATCGACACCAACATCACCGGTCTGGTGACGCTGACGCACCGCCTGCTGCCGCGCGTGATCGCGCGCAAGGGGGCGATCCTGAACATCAGCTCGGTGGCCGCGACCTACCCTTATAAGGGCGGCAACGCCTATGGCGGGACCAAGGCCTTCGTGCGCCAGTTCTCGCTAGGCCTGCGGGCGGACCTGCACGGGACGGGGGTGCGCGTCACCTCCATCGAGCCGGGCATGGCCGAGACGGAGTTCACCCTGGTCCGCACCGGCGGCGACCAGGCGGCGTCTGACGCTCTGTATGGCGGCGCGGCGCCGATGACCGGCGAGGACATCGCCGAGACCCTGTTCTGGGTCGCCACCTTGCCGCCGCACCTGAACATCAATGCGCTGGAGCTGATGCCGGTCAGCCAGTCCTTCGCGGGCTTTCAGGTCGCACGCGATTAAGCGTCTTTACGCCTCGCGCCGGGCCGCCGAGGCGGCCTCTCCTGCGCGCGCGGCGGCGGCAGGAGAGGCCGTGCATCAGACGCGCGCGGCCTGGCTTCGCGCGGACGGAAGCCGCAGATAGGCCTCCAGCGAGTCGTCGAACGCCTTGATCCACGGCACATGGTGACGCGCCGCCAGCGTGCCGGTGAGCACTGAGCGATAGCATTTGTCGCGATAGCCCATGATGTCGGCCTTCTTGTCCTTCTTCCACTGCAGGAAGATCCTGTTGATGTTGTCGACATCAAGCTCAGGATAGTCGGTCTGGGCGATCAGGCGCTTGATGTAGTCGCCTTGATATTCAAAGGCCTGTTCATCCGTGCGGATGGCGACCTCCTTCTCGCGCCAGTGGTCGTTGGCGGCCTCCATGTCCGCGCGTGACGGCAACGGGACGCGATCCATGATGATGTCCCGCGTCAGCCAGGCCTGGGCGTCAAACATGTTGAAGCTGTACCAGAGGTCCTGCATCCCCAGGTAGAACAGCCTGGGGTTGGGCGTGAAGACCACGCCTTCGTACAGGTTCAGCGGCCACAGGCGGTTGCTGGTCTTCAGACGCAGCTCGTCCGGCAGGAAGGGGAAGTGGTGCTTGTAGCCGGTGCACAGGATGATGGCGTCGACGTCGCGGCGCGTACCGTCGCTGAAGTGGGCGGTCTTGCCGTCCACGCGCGTCAGACAGGGCTTCTCCTCCCAGCCCTTGGGCCAGTCATAGCCCATCGGTTGGCTGCGATAGCTGGTCGTGACCGACCGCGCGCCGTATTTGTAGCACTGTGAGCCGATGTCCTCGGCCGAATAGCTGGAGCCGATCAGCAGCACGTCCTTGCCCTTGAACTCCGCCGCGTCGCGGAAGTCGTGGGCGTGCAGGATGCGGCCGGGGAACAGGTCGAAACCCGGATAGGCTGGCGCGTTCGGCGTCGAGAAGTGGCCGGTGGCGACGATCACATGGTCGAACGTCCCTGACGTGCGGCGTCCGGCGGAGTAATCCTGGGCCGTCACTGTGAACTGGCCGGTCGTCTTGTCGAAGGCCACATCCTTCACGGCCGTGTTGAAGCGGATGTATTGGCGAATGTTCGCCTTTTTCACGCGGCCCTGGATGTAATCCCACAGGACTTCGCGCGGCGGATAGGAGGAGATCGTCTTCTTGAAGTGTTCGTCGAAGGTGTAGTCGGCGAACTCGAGGCACTCCTTGGGGCCGTTCGACCACAGATAGCGATACATGCTGCCGTGAACCGGCTCGCCGTTCTCGTCCATGCCGGTGCGCCAGGTGTAGTTCCACATGCCGCCCCAATCCTTCTGCTTCTCGAAGCAGACGATTTCAGGGATGTCGGCACCCTCGTCGCGGGCGGACTGAAAGGCGCGCAGCAGGGCCAGGCCTGACGGGCCGGCGCCGATGATGGCGATGCGTTTTTGCTTGGGCATATTCACTTTGAGCTGATGGGTGACAAGCCCCGATGCAGGCGGCTCTGCGGCCGCAAAAAACTCGGGGCGAAAGAGGGACGATCGCCAGCATTCCCAATATCTGGAATGCGTTCGTCAGATCGACGCACGGAAATATCGCCTAGTCCGAATATTTTAGAGTTTATGCTTTCTGGGTATAATTATTACTTCTCCAGTTCTTTATTCATATAGCAACATAAGAACAGAAAACGTCACGGCGAATGTGACCGTATATTCGACGCTGCGGTCTTATGTTGTCTGTATAATAGGGCGATTGTGACGCAATTCTCAATGAATCGCAAATCTAGCCCGGATATATCCTGGGCGCCGCATGGGCGAGGGCCGATGGAAGCTCCCCTGCGAGCGTCGACGGTTCCCTGTCGTGGAGCGGAGCACGGCCGAGAGAAGGGCGCTGGAGCGCCTCGGCGCGTCTGACTGGCGTGCTCGAATTGCGGGTTTAAGGGTAAGACCAGCCGTCATGCTCGACGCGGAAAATGCGCAGGGGCGCGTCCGGCTTGTCGGCATCCGCGCGAATATGGAAGACCGCGCGTTGCGGCTGACCGAAATTGGTGAAGTCGACGTTGATCGTGATCATGCCGCGCAACATGGGATGATCCGGGTCCGGCGTCGGATCGCCCACGGCGCCGTCGAAGTCCTGCGCTCCATACAGCGGGTGGGCTTCGACCTCGCCGGACGCCAGCCAGCGCACGATGTCGTCGGTGAAATAGCGGCACGCGGTCGAAGGGTCGAAGGCGCTGGGCAGGCTGCTGTTTTCTGACTGAAACTGCCGCTCATAGACTTCGCGCACCAGATCTTGCGCCTGGCTGACGGGATCTCGGTCCGGGCTCGGGGCGTAGGGATCTGGCCCTGAGCCGTCGGTCGCCGGACAGGCGGCCGGTTGCGCGTCCCGCCGGTTTGGCGCGACGAGGGCGGCTGATGCGGCATCAGGCGAGGCGTCTGGCGCGGGCCGGGGGGCCTCGGCGTCGCACGCTGAGGCGGCCAGGCCCAGGGCGAGGGCCGCCATCGATATCGTCAGTCGATACGGCATGGTCATGCCTCCATCTGTCCGCCTCAGCCCGACCCGCAGGAGGCTGAGGCGGTCCGCTGGGGTCTATCCGCACTGGATCTCAAAGCTGGCGTTGTCGTCGACCGGCTCGCCGTTGTCGGTTTTCAGCGACACGCCCGAGGCCCGGATCGTCTGGCCGGAGACGGCGATGTCGAACGGCTGAGTATGAACGACGCCGCCGTTTATGCTGTGGTCGGCGGTGGCGAAGGGCTTGTCGACTCCCAGCCGGATCTTCAGCACGCCGGCCGTGGAAGAGTATTCGACATAGATCGGCGCCCCGTCCGGCCCCGCCCCGGCGCCGCCGACTTCCACGTCGTTCATCCCGCCTGACATGCCGATGGCGCAAGTGGTCGGGGTGAAACGGTAGTCTCCGGCTGACGTCTTGATGACGCCAGAGCCTGTTGCGGCGGCTGCAGACGGCCCTGCGGTTCCGCCTTCGTGCGGCGGGGCGGCGTTTTCGCCGCAGGCAGCCAGGCCGAGAGCAAGCAGGGTGAAAGCCGAGAAAACGGCTGTGCTGTTGATTGTAGTGATGATAGCTGCTCCTGTGTATCCTTAAATACCGATGTTCATATTTAGTTAATTGGGCGGGGGCGGCCAGGTCCTGAAAAAAGAACGGGCGACGGAAGAAGGTTTTCACGCGTCGGGTTTTCTCGGGATTTAGCTGTTGCGAGCGTGTGGCCCGGGTGTTCTGAAGTGCGGCGTCTACCCAGTCAGAACGAAGTTTCGGCGGGGGAGCGGACATCGTCTTCGGTTTTTTATCAGAGCGCGCGGGCTGTCCTGTTTCGTGTCTGTCCGTGAACGGTGCAACGGGGGGTGCTGGTTTGAGTTGGGCCGAGGTTGAAGTCGTTCTGGACGCCGCGCTGGAGCAGGCGCCCGGCAATCGCAGAGCGTGGTTGAAGGCGCGCTATGGCGACAGGCCTGACGCCCTGAAGGAGGTGATGTCCCTGCTGTCCGCCATGGAGCGCAGCGAGGCGTTTCTGGAGCCGGACGCCGAGATCGACCTGCTGCCGTCCGGCGCCCGGTTCGGGGTGTGGAAGGTCGTCGAGACTCTCGGCCACGGCGGCATGGGCGAGGTCTATCGTGTCGAGCGGGACGACGGAGAGTATCAGCAATCGGCGGCGCTGAAGCTGATGCGGCCCCTGCCGGACGCCTACCGGGCGCGCTTTCTGGCCGAGCGTCAGATCGTGGCGGAGTTGGACCACCCCGGCATCGCCCGCATTCTGGACGGCGGTCTGGGGGCGGACGGGCGCCCCTTCATGGTGCAGGAGTTCATCGAGGGCCTGCCGATTGATCAATGGTGCGTTCAGCGCGGCTTGCCGCCGGTCGAGCGGGTGCGTCTGATCATCGATGTGTGTGAAGCGGTGTCTCACGCCCATGCCAAGCTGATCGTCCACCGCGACATCAAGCCGTCGAACATCCTTGTGTCCGGGGACGGGCGCTCGCGGCTGATCGACTTCGGCGTCGCCCAGCAGATCGGAGGAGAAAAGCAGGCGACTCAGTCTCCGGTGTCGGTCGAATACGCCGCGCCTGAGTTGCTGGACGGCGGGGCGGCCTCGATCATGACGGATGTCTATGGTCTGGCGGCGACTCTGTTTGAATTGCTCGGCGGGCAGCCGCCGTTCGATGTCGCCGGGCTGGCGCCGCCCGTCGCTGTCCGGCGGGTGGCGGACGAGCCGGCGACCAGACTTCGCACGGTGCTGCAACAGAGGCTCGCCCGCCCGGCAGCGGCCGACCTTGAGGCGGTGCTCGACAAGGCGCTGAGCAAGCGGCCCCAAGACCGCTATGTCACGGTCGAGAGTTTCGCAGCGGACCTGCGACGGGCCCTGGCGCTGGAGCCGGTTCAGGCGCGCGCCTCAGACCGGGGCTATCGCGCACGGCGCTTCCTGCGGCGGCGTCGCCTGCCGATTGCGGCGGCTGCGGCGGTGGTGTTCAGCCTGTCGGGGGGACTGGCCGTGGCGGTGCATGAGGCGCAGCGCGCCGAGCGTCAGCGTGACGCCGCCCTGATGGAGCAGGCGCGGCTGCAGGCGGTGCAGAACTATCTCTATTTCATGCTGAGAACCGGCGCCGAGACCAGCGGCCCGGATGTCGATGCGGCGGGCATTCTGGATGCGGCCGCCGATCAGGTGGTGCAGCAGTTTCAGGCCGATCCGGTTCGCGGCGGGCCGGTGATGCGGATGCTGGGCGAGCTCTATTTCTACATGAACGACTATGAGGCCGCCAAGCCGCTGCTGGACCGGTTGATGACGGCCAGGGGCGTCGAGCCCGCGATCGTCGCCGCCGCCGCCTATGACCTGGCGCAGATCCGCCAAAGGCAGGGCGATCCGGCCGAGGCGCGCGGATTGCTGGCTCGGGCCCAGGCGTTCTGGCAGGGCGATCCCGCGCGCTGGCGTTCCGAACTGATCGACAGTCGACTGACCGAGGCGCGTCTTCTGCGCGACGGCGGGGATGTGGCGGCGGCGGTCAGCCTGCTTCAGGCCAATCTTCCGGCCCGCATCGCGATGAGCGGGCCGGATCACCGCGACACGGGCGTCTATCACAATGATCTGGGCGTCATGCTGGTCGCCGCAGGCCGCGCTGAGGAGGCGGCGCCGTCATTTCAGGCGGCGCTCAAGGTCTGGTCGGCCAATGGGCTGGATCGGGGGCCGGACGCGCTCAATACGCTGAACAATCTGGCGGCGCTGGAAGTCCTGTCGGGGCGGCCGGAGCGGGCTGAGCCCCTGTTCAGACAGGCGCTGGAGGTCAGGCGCTCGCTGTACGGGCCGTCAGCGGCCACCGCCGCCCTGATCAGCAATCACGGCAAGACGCTGTTGCAGTTGAAGCGTCACGCGGAGGCCCTGCCGCTGCTGCGGGAGGCGGCGCTCATGGCCGAAAACCATGCCGGGGTCGGCAGCCTTCATTACGCCTCGGCGGCGTCGGGGTTGAGCGAGGTGCTGCTGGCGGGCGGCGATGCCCGCGAGGCGGAACGGGTGAGCGTGGAGGCGCTCTCACAGGTCCAGGCGGCGCTGGGCGAGGCGCACCCGGCGACGGCGATTGTTCGCGTGGCGGTGGCGCGCGTGCGCGGCGTCCAGGGGCGCAAGGTCGAGGCGCGGGCGCTGCTGGATCAGGCCCACGACGCCCTGTCGGCCCTGGGGCCGGCCGGGGCCGCCCAGGTCGCGGCCATTGAGCGGATCAGGGGCCAATATGGGCTGGAGTGAGATCCACTGATCCCCCATCGCTCAGGTCGCGATACAGCCAGGCCTTGGCCTTGACCCAGTCCCGACGCACAGTGCGGTCGGTCTGGCCCAGAATCTCGGCGATCTGCTGGTCGGTGTAGCCGGCGAAGAAGCGGAACTCGATGATGCGAGCCAGGCGCGGGCTGACCCGGGCCAGCCGGTTCAGCGCGTCGTCCAGGTCGACGAGACGATCATCGCTCTCCCAGAACGGCTCGATGTCGTCGGTCAGAGGGTCGATCTTTCCCGATCCCCGCTTGGCCGCCAGCCGCGCGCGGGCGTGGTCGACCAGGACATGCCGCATGGCCAGCGCCGCGGCGTGCAGGAAGTGGTTGTCGTCCAGATAGTTTTCCGTGCGCCGCAGACGCAGCCAGGCCTCATTGATCAGGGCGGTGGTGCGCAGGGTTTCGCCCGCCTGCACCCGAAAGCGCTCGCGCCGGGCGATCTTGCGCAGTTCCGTCCACAGGTCGGGCACCATCCGATCGGCTGCCGACAGGACCTCATGCGGCGTGGAAATATCGGGATTCTCTAAGGGGACTGAGCTCAACGGTGAGCCTCTTGTAGGCGGTGAGGGCCAGCACCCTAACGAGCCTCAAGAAAAAGAACCAGCGCATCTGTCCGCATTGCAGGCCGGACTGCGTTTTGATGGTCGACGCCATCGTTGAGACGAAAACTCTCGAAGCAAAATCGGGCTCGCGCTTGCCGTCATGTCTGTGTGCACGAGGGGCTTCTGAAACAATGACCGCCATCAAGACTAATTCCATCGGCTCGCGCTCGAGTGATGTACGTCGCGTCAAAGGGCGGTTGCTGAAATCCGCCGCTATGGCAGGGCTGATCGTCGCCGCCATGCCGCTTACAGCCCTGGCGCAGGAGACGCCCTGCCCTGACAGCGGCGGCACGGATCGGGGGCAGGAGCATGGCCGTCAGAATACGACGTGTAACGGAGGCGCGAGCGCCTATGGATACGATAATATAGCCAGTGTCTGGCTGTCGAATGCATTTGGTTCAAATAATAACGCTTCCGGAACTGCAAGTTCTGCTTTTGGGTCCAGAAACCTTTCAGGTGGTGGTAGATCTTCAGCGTTTGGGTACTTGAATCGGTCGTCTGGAGAAGAGTCGGTTGCATTTGGCCACGACAATGATGCCAGCGCCATAAGGTCGTCGGCGTTTGGCCACAGGAACAAGGCTTCGGCCCCAGACGCCTCAGCGTTCGGGAGAGACAATATCGCCGAAGGCGAGGTCAGCACGGCTATGGGCGTCAGGAACAAGGCGTTGGGGGCGGGCGCCTCGACTATGGGCTACCTCAACACGGCGTCCGGTGAAGGCGCGTCGGCGTTGGGAAGAGGCAACACCGCTGGAGGCCTCAGCAGCACCGCAATCGGCTTTGAGACCCAGGCCTTGGGACGGCACGCCACGGCTCTAGGTTACCAGACCCAGTCCACCGGACGATACAGCTTCACCGCTGGCTACGGCAGTATCGCCAGCGAGGAACTGAGCATGGCGGTCGGGCAGAGAAACCGGGCGACCGCGACGGGCGCGGCCGCCTTTGGCTCTTTCAACTCGGTAGTCGGTCTGTACAGCGCGGGTATCGGCTATGGCGCCAGGGTCATTGGCGACCGCTCCCTAGCCATGGGATATGGAGCTCAGTCCAAAGGTGAAGGCAGCTTAGCCATAGGCAGCGCTGTCGACCTCGATGGCGACGGTATTCACAGCTTCGATGAGGGCGCCGCGGCGGAGGGCCTGTTCAGTGTCGCCGTCGGCGCAAGCGGGCGCGCCCTGGCGGACCACAGCGTCGCCCTGGGCTCGCTGTCCATAGCCGACCGGGCCAATACGGTTTCCGTCGGCAGTCTGGGCAAAGAGCGCCAGATCGTGAACGTCGCCGATGCGACCCAGGACACGGACGCCGTAAACCTGCGTCAGGCGATGGCCATGGGAGCCTCCATGGGCATGGGCTTTTCCGCCTGGATGGGCGGCGGCGCAGCCTATTCAGGAGGCGTGTTCACGGCGCCGTCCTTCACGATTCAGGGCGCGAACTACAGCAATGTGGGCGCGGCTTTCGCCGCCGTGGACACCCGTCTGACCAGTCTCGCCGCCGACATCGCCGCTGCTGGCGGCGGAGTGCAGGGACCCGAAGGCCCTCCTGGTCCGCAGGGACCGGCCGGACCTCAAGGACCCTCAGGCGCGGACGGCGCGACCGGACCACAGGGCCCTGCTGGTCCTCAGGGACCGGCGGGTCCGGCAGGCGGAAATCCTCTGGCCGCCGCCTATGACGACGCCAGCCGCGATATCATGACGCTGGAAGGCGCGGCCGGCACCCGTATCGGCAATGTCGCGGACGGTGATGCGCCTATGGACGCGGTCAACCGCCGCCAGATGGACGCTGGCGACGCGGCGGTGCAGCTGTATGCGGATGCAGGCGACGCGCGCACTCTGAGCGCGGCGCAGTCCTATGCCGACGAGGGCGACGCGCGCACGCTC
Organism: Brevundimonas sp. M1A4_2e; assembly: GCF_053345555.1. Lineage (NCBI taxonomy): Bacteria > Pseudomonadati > Pseudomonadota > Alphaproteobacteria > Caulobacterales > Caulobacteraceae > Brevundimonas > Brevundimonas sp. M1A4_2e. Next base: position 64,792 of record NZ_JBKFAI010000007.1, read on the forward strand.
AGCGCCGCCAACACCTATACGGACCACCAGGCCGCGTCGATCAATCGCAGCATGGATCAGTTCCGCGACGAGGTGCACACCCGCTTCGTCCAGATGGACCGGCGCCTCGACCAGGTCGGCGCCGCCAGCGCCGCCTTCGCCGGGTTGGCGATGAATACGGCCGGTCTGTCGGGCCCGAACAACATCGGCGTCGGCTTCGGCTCCCAGGGCGGAGAGGAGGCCATCGCCATCGGCTACCGCCGGGCGATCAGCCCGCGGGCCAGCATCTCCATCGGCGGTTCGGCGGCTGGGCGTCAGCGCAGCTTCACCGCCGGCGCCGGCTTCAGCTGGTGAATGCGTCCGTCGGCGGCCGGGCTGGCCGCGGGCGGATCTCTTTTCAGATTTCTTCAGGAGGGGCGAACATGAGCGAAGCCGTCGCGGTCGCGCAAACCCAGTCATTGCTGGCGCGCATCAAGGGTCTGCTGCTCAAGCCCAAGCAAGAGTGGCCGGTCATTGCGGGCGAGAGAACGAGCATCGGCGGGCTGATACTGTCCTATGTCGCGGTGATCGCGGCCATCCCTGTGCTGGCGCAGATGATCGGGATGCTGGTCTTCGGCATTTCCGTACTGGGCGTCACCTATCGGCCGCCGATCATGACGACGCTGGCGGGCGCCCTGGGCCAGTATGTCCTGTCGCTGATCGCGGTCGGCGTTATCGCTGTGATGATCGACGTCCTGGCGCCGAAGTTCGGCGGGCGCCGGAACCTGACGCAGGCCTTCAAGGTCGCCGCCTATGGCAGCACCGCCGCCTGGCTGGCCGGCGCCGCCGCCCTTCTGCCTGCGATCAGTTTCCTGGCCATTCTGGGCGCCTATAGCCTGTATCTCCTCTATCTGGGCCTGCCCGTTCTGATGGAGACGCCCAAGGAAAAGGCGCTGGCCTATACGGCGGTCGTCGTCATCCTTGCGGGCCTGCTGTTCGTCGTCGCCGGGGCGATCACCCGCCCCTTGCTGGCGCGTTCGCACGGCGCCGCCCTGTCGGGGGCCTTTGCTGGTTCGGTTCTTTCGCAAGACCGCGCATCCCTGCCCACGGGGCGGGTCTCCCTGCCGGGCGGGCGCCAGGTCGATCTGGGCGAGATGCAGCAGGCCGTCGCCCGCGCGGAGAAGATGACGCGCAACGCGCGCGACGGCGCCACGGCGGTCGTGGCCGCCGAAAAGCTGGCCGAGTTTCTGCCGGCCTCCATCGGCCGTTACCGCCAGGTGTCGGCGGAAAGCAGCTCAGTCGGGACGATCGAGCTGGGCGGTTCGCGGGCCGAGGCCCGCTATGTTCTGGACGATCAGTATATCGAGCTGTCGGTGACCGATATTCCGATGGCCGGCCCGATGGCCGCTATCGGCGCCGCCATGCAGGTGCGCGGCGAGCGCAAGACCGCCACCGGCTATGAGCGCACCCACGTGGTCGACGGCGCCTTCGTCGCCGAGGAGTGGGATCAGACCACTGGTCAGGGCAGCTACACCACCATGGCCGGAGAGCGCTTCATGATCACGGCGACCGGCAGGGTGGCCGACATGAAGGAGCTGAAGGCTGCGGTCGCGGCCGTCCGCCCGGACCGCATCGCCAGGCTCGCCGGTTGAGCGGCGCAGAGACCGTAGCGAGATGACTGAGCAGAGAGCATCGCGGCGCAGCCTGTTGAAGGCCGGCGCGGGGGCGGGGCTGGCCGCACTGGCGCTGGGCGGCGGCGGTTTCGCCCTTCACAGCTGCCGGGACGGATCGGGGCCGGGCGCGGTTAAAGGCGGGGCGCGCGATCCTTACGACGTGTGGCGCCAGGTGCAGGCCGCCTTGCGCACCAGTCCCGATCACGCCTCCGCCAGGGCGGGCGCCCTGGTGGCGGCCGGTGATGTCGGAGCGCTGCATCGGTTCGTTCGCGATGAAATCCGCCTGGTGTCCAGTTCCGCGACGCGGCTGCGTCTTGGGGATGAGGTCCGGTGGGGCGCGCGGGCGGCGTTGCGCGCAGGGGCCGGAACGGCGCGGGAGAAGGCGGAGATCCTGGCGGATCTGATCCGTCAGACCGGTCGCGAGGCGCGTGTGGTGGAGGGCGGCGACATCGGCCATGAGGCGGATCGCGGCGTTTTCTTTCGCGAATACTCGCCCGTTTTCGAGCCTCAGGTGATGACGTCCCAGGTCGATCAGTGGCGCGAGGCGCTGGGCCAGCCCGACGTCAAAATCAACCTCGCCGCCGGCGAACGCCAGGCGCAGAACCTGGAACGCGACCTGCGCGCCCTCATCCCGCAGGACGAGCAAAAGCGCATTGCGTCGACCAACTATAGCGACAGGATCGAAGGCGCAGCGCCGCTCGTCCTGTTTGTCGAGCCGGGGCAGGGTGCGTTTCTGGCCGACCCGATCCGGCCGGATGGAGGGCTGGAGCCGACGGGGTCGCGCACGCCGCGTGACGCCCGGCCGGCGCGCGGCATCCTGCCCGTGACCGTCAGCCTGACGGCGACGGTGCTGGACGAAACGGTCGCGCCCTTTGAAATCGCCCGCGCGGAATGGACGGCTGAAGAGGTTGCGGGGCGTCAGGTCCGCATCGGCTTCAAGCCGTTCGGCGACACCCTGTCGGTCCTGAACGCTCGGATCGGCGACCTGCGAGCCTTTACGCCCTTTCTCAGCATTCAGGCGCTGGACGGCGAGGCGCTGGACCCCGAACGCGCCCTGGTCATGGGGCAGAGCTTCACCCTTGAGGGCGACCGCATCCGGCAGGCGCAGACGGGCGTCGTCGAGTTCAACGACAGGCCGCTGGACGCCAGCCCGCCCTCAGGCCGCGCAGCCGATGTCGCCGTGATCGAGGCGGAGGCTGACGCATCGCGCTATCCCGATATGCGGCTGCTGATCCGTCCCAAGACCGCGGACGGCCGGATCGTGGAGGGCCTGGTCGCGAGCGATTTCAGGCTGACGGACGAAGGCGAGGCCGTCGCCCACCTGCTGCAGGACCGTGAGCGGGCGCCGCATATCCTGTTTCTGGCCGACGCCTCCGCCTCCATGCCCAAGGCCTTCATCGGCGAGGGCGCCTGGCGACTGGGCGAGGCGATGAAGGCCTTGATCAACCGGGTCGAGACGATGGCCAGGGCCGTGCATCCGAAGGCGATGGTGACGGTGCAGTCGACCGACTCCAGGATGTGGCGGAACCTGCTCGCCCATGTTGGTACATCGGCCAATCTGATCGTCTACGCGACCGACGGGGATCTGGAGGGCGCGCCGCCCGCCGCGGCCGAAATCGAGGCTCTCGGCGCGGGGCCGCGGGCCATTGTCATGGATGTCAACGCGCGGCTGGCGAGGCGCCGGGAGCAGGAAGGGGAGCACAACATCTTCGACGCCATGGCCCGGGCGACCGGCGGCGTGGCCCTGAATGTATCGACCGAGGACACCGATGAGGTCGAAGGCGTCATCCGGCGGTTTCTCAACGAGGAGACGCAGCATCTTCCCTATGTGCTGACCTACCGTGGGCCGGTTGCGGCCAGCGGCGTGCGCAAGGCCGGCGTGGCTACCGAGAAGGCCCACGGCGAGGCTTCGTATGAGGTCGGCGCGGCCTCGGCGCCTGCGCGCAAGGTCAGCGCCCTGCATCTCACCGTTCGGGTCGGCGACCGTCAGATACAGCGCCGTCTGGCCGGACAGGACGAGCGCGGCGTCATGGCGCCAGATCGGCAGAACGAACTGCACGGCGCCGTGCTGGGCGATCATCTGATTGCGTTCGAGGGGCCGCCGCCGTCGCTGTCGACCGTGCTGGACGACCTTATCGCCGCGCGCCTGTCCACCGAGCTTCTGGACAAAACGGCTCGCGACAGGAGTCGAAGCCTCGACGATATCATAGCGGTTCTCGACAAGGGCGTGATGAACCTGCCCAAGGAGCAGGCCGCATTGTTGATGCGCTCCGCCCCCCTGTCGGGCAGAGGCTTCGCCTTTGCGGAGCAGGGGATGCGCGTCGTGCTGCATTCCCGATATCCGATCGTGAACACGGATCAGTTCGCCAGCCGCATCGACATTCTACCGCTCAGCCGCGCCCACGTCATCGCGCCGGATCGCGAGGCTCAGTTGTCCAGAGCCTTGAACGCCTCACTGATGCTGGCGATGGGCGAGGCGGCTCTGTTCCCGATCAATACCGGGGCGGCCCTGAGCGGCAAACGGCTGGCCTTGCTGAGCAGTGACCTGCCGCGCCAGCAGACGCCGGCGCTTTCGGCCGACGAACAGGTCGAATGGGCGGCCTTCATGCGGCGACTGAGGGACATGTTCCCTTCGGGCCATGTGGCGCTGACGGCCGACGATGCGTCCACGCGAGCCTGTTGGGTGGTCGACAATGCTACGGGCGAGCTCTTCGCCGTGCTTCCGGACGGCAGCGGCGGCGGTCAGATGACCACCGGCATGCAGCGCCAACTGGCCGAACTCGACAAGGTCATCAGCATGCTCAACCTGCTGGTGACGGCGACGTCCGCCGCAGGCGGCCTGGGCGTGCTCGGCGGGGCCTCCCTGGCGATCGTGGCGGCCTATGGCCAGACGCTGGCTCGTCTTTACGCGGCAGCCTCGATGTCGGTCCTGATGACGGATTCAGGCGGGATGGATCCCATCGTCCGACAGGCGCTCGCAGGTCTAGCCTGCAATGTCGTGAAGACCTTCTTCCTGAGCGGCTTGAGCGTGGGCGGAAGAGTAGCCGCCAATGCCGTCAATATATTTTCCGCTGCAGAGGGCGTGGATGGGGCGCTTGGAATTCAGTCGCCCACGTTCTGTGCGGTGTAGAAATATGGGAATGCATAAAAAAGTCCCATGGATTTCGCTTTTTATTCAAAAATAGCTATCATAGAAAGAAGGAAGCTATGAAAATAAAGTATGTACTGTCTTTTGTTGCCGCGTTAGTGGTTGGTTTTTCTGTAAGCCCGGTCGCTGCGCGAATTTTGCAATCCCGATGACTGCTGCAAATTCTCCGATTGATTATAGTTATACGGACCTTGCTACATGTAATGTTTCGAATGGCGGTAGTCGTGTATACGAAGTGGCGATTATCACCATTCATCAATCTGGCACATACAGTGTGGTGGATTCTGTCGGGCCGGGTTTTCCTAATCTGGTTGATGGCGCCCTGGGTTTGTATTCAGGCGCGTTTGATCCGGCGAATCCGATGGCGCACTGTGTTGGAAGCGTGGATGGCAATAAGGATATCAGCCTCTCTGACGGCGAATACATCGCCGTTTTCACGACCGCCGGATCGGCAACGGGTGGTGAAGAGGTTGGCTTTGGCTTTGGGGGACCCGCTGCGGTCACGTTGGTCCCCTATCCGACGACGCCTGTCGTCGCCTCTGTCCCCACCCTGTCGGAATGGGCGATGATCTTCCTGGGCGTGGCCTTGGCGGGCGGGGCGGCTCTGATGATCCAGCGGCGTCGGACGGCCTAGGCCCGTCTAGACTGTCTGCTTTTAGGAAAGCCTAACGCTGATCGCGATCGACAGCCTTGACCTGCTGGGGCTTCGTCATCGCGGCCAGTCAGCGGGGCGACGCCCCCGTCGCCCCGCTGATCTGATCCAGGTTTTCGTGACTCTTGCGGCCATCATATCTTGGCACGGAGGTGGGTATGAGAAACTCAATGATTGCACTGGCGTCTGCACTTGCGCTTGTCGGATGCGACAGCGGCGCCGAAATCAACGGCCGCGCGGCCCAGTCCGCTGACGCGTCGGTCCCGCTCAAAGGCGGCATAGGTCAGCTCAAAATCACCGCGATTGATTTTGGCGACATGGACCAGGTCAAGGAAATCGCCCGAGGCCTTGGCGCGGATGGACCCGCGTTCATGTCCTATGTCATCAGCCGGGCGGAGGCGAAAGCCACTCTCTCCCAGCCGGAGATCGCCAGGGCCGACGGCGCGCCCCCCGAGACGGTCGCGGAAGCCGTCGAGCTTGCGAAGGAGGTTCGGGCCCGGCGCGCGGCTGCGCGCGGCCAATAATCGCCGTTGAAAAGGCGTTTCGTTCCATCGAAAAGCGCACTCTTGCGTCCTTGGGCAGCTTGACTGCGCCAGAACTTGTGCCGGCGAAAGCTCTGCGGTTTGGTTTCAAGCCCCAACTGGCGGTGCGCGTCTGTAGCGAGGGGGCGGGTAGATCGACGAACTCGCCCGGTATCCTACCGGCGCGCGTCATCGCGTTTGATGAGGGTCTGGCCTATATAGCCACCCTTCCGTCTATCTTGATGTTCTCCAATAAGGCCGATGCACCCACCGCATAGACTGTCCGCGGCGCCCATGATGGATGGTGCGGATTGTTATGTGTAATCAGTGATTTATGGAGTGGCGTGTGCAGAATTTGCACACGCAGGTTCTGCTTTTCTTTCCCTTTCGTTCTTGCGAGGTAGGGCGTTTCGGGTGCCGAAACGACCACTGTATGGGCGTGGCTTTGCTGCGACTTCAGCCTCTCCGCATCGCTACGAACAAGGCGCATATCAGCAGGACACTTTGTCCTTCGCGTGGAAGCGGCCAGACGCGTCGAAGTCAAACGGGTGTTGTTCGCGCGCTGGTCCCGGTCAGGGTTGTTGCCGCGCCGACTCCGTATCGGGGAGCTTCGGCCTGCGTCAGTTCTGGAGCTGCGGCGGGAAATCCAGCTCAAACGCCGAACGTTCAGCGGCGACTCCGAAGGTCGCTTCGCCGTTGGCGCCGGCATGACGGCCCAGCAGCGTCGAATAGGTGTAGAAGCGGATTTTTCGGGCTTCGGTATCGAACGCCATGAACCTTAGCCAGCCCGCGCCGCCGTTGGCTGAACCCGCCGTGCCGTCCGGCCCGACCGTATTGCCCTGATAGTCCTGGATCAGCTGATAGACGGGATGACCGGCGTCGTTGAGGTCGATCCGCAGGTTCTCGCCGTTGGACACGCCGTCGATCGCAGGCGTGTAGTTGTGTCCGCTCAGGACCATGAAGATCATGGCGTTCTTGCGGATGAAGCGATCCCAGATCTGATCGGGCGTGAGGTTGTCGGCGCCGGGGAAGTAGCTGTCGTAGCCGTTTGAACGCTCATGCGCATCGGGCCGCAGCCACTCATGGGTGGTGATCATGACGGGAAGGCCCGGATGGGCGTCGATCACGCCTTGCGCCCAGTCCAGCGCGGACTGCGGGGGCTCCATCTCCAACGACAGATGCAGGAACTGCTTCCCGCCGCCGTTGAACGTCTGGTAGCTGTTCAGCTTGTTTTCTGACGCGCCGCCGTACCAGGCCTTGCCGATGAAATGGCGCGAATCCGGCCCGAAATAGAGGCTCCATGTGCGACTGCCCGCCAGAGGTTTGGCGGCGCCGGGACCATCCTGGGTCCACCAGGAATAGTTGTCGTAGTCATGGTTTCCGGGAACCATGCCGAAGGGCAGGCCGCTGCGGGTCAGGATCGAGATCGCGCGGTTGGCGATGTCCCATTCCTCGCGAGTGTCGAAGTATTGGTATTCGCCCTCGGCGTCCGGGATCGCCCGCCGGAACTGGCCGTCGCCGTGCTGGACGATGTCGCCCACGAAGGTGACGAAGGCCAGGTTCTTCTCTTCGCGGGTCTCTACCAGATAGCGCATCTGCTGGGCGAAGGTATCGGCGCCGCGCGGCTGCGGCAGGGTGATGTCGGAGTAGTTCTGGGTGTCGGAAACCACGGCCACGGTGAAGACCTCGGCCCAGGCCGGACCTGCCGTCGCCAGCAGCGCGCCGCCGAGCGAGAGAGCCAGAGACAGGCTCGCGCCGATCCGTTTGAACATGGTCATAGGTCTCATCCCGAGCTGTCGCGTCGGGACGCCATAGCCACGCAGTGTGACGGTTTTCTCCATCAACCTGCGCATTGGCGCGGGCGTTTCGATTGATACGCAAATGTCGTCGCAACGACATCAGACGGTGACGCTCCAGCGCCATCTGCCGTCTGTGAACCAGAAACACGGAACGTCGACCAGCACGGTTTTGCCGTCGCCAGACCTTGCGCCCGGCGACGGGTTCGCGAGCCTGACGCGACGACTCCGCAGTCCTCTGCTCCACTTCTTTCTCAGGCGGACCAGAACGCCGGCGGACGCCGAGGAGATGGTGCAGGAACTCTTCGTGCGCCTGTTGCGCCGAGCGGACCTGCTCAGTCTTGAGAACGTCGACGGCTATGTGTTCGAGGCGGCCGCCAATATCGCGCGGGACCGGGGGCGGTACGAGCAGGCCAGAGGGCAGGGGCGTCATGTCGAGATCACGGATCTGGTCGCCGAGAGCGAAGAACCGGGGGCGGAACAGATCGTCGCGGGGAAGCAGCGTTTGAAAAAGATGCTGGCGGCGCTGAACGCCCTGCCGCCCCGGGCCCGCGAAGTGGTGATCCTGCGGCGGTTCGAAAACCTGACCTACCCCCAGATCGCAGGGCGACTGGGGATTTCAGTAAGCGCGGTCGAGAAACACATGGCGCGAGCGATGTCGGCTCTGAGGCTCGACCTGGTCGAGGGCGACCGCTGATGTTTCCCGCCCCTCCGCGCCCCGGCAACGACGACCATGCCGATCCCGCCGCCTTTTGGTTCGCGCGGCTAAACGGCGGCGGCCCGACCAGCGCCGAGGACGAGGCCGGTTTCCGTCGCTGGCTGGACGAGGACTCTGAGAATCTCCGCGCCTATCGAAGCTGCCAGCAGACCTGGCGTCTGCTGGAACTGGACGCCGCCGAGCCCGAAATGCTGGCGCTGCGGTCGGCGGCCTTGGGTCCTGAAGAACGGCGGTTCAATCGGAGACGCGCCCTGTTCGGCCTCACCGGCGGCGCCGTCGCGGCGGCCTGCGGTGGCCTCTGGTTGATGACGTCAGCGTCCCCGGCGCGGGCCCTGATCTCGACCAGGGCCGGGCAGCGGCTGACCGCGCCCTTGCCCGACGGCTCCGAAGTGACTCTGGCGCCCTTGACCCGCCTGCGGCTCGACTATGGACAGGGCAGGCGTGCGGTCGTGCTGGAGACGGGTCAGGCCTATTTCAACATCCTGCCCGATGCGGCCCAGCCCTTCAGCCTTCGCGTGGGCGAGCGGGAGCTGACGACGGAGCAGGGGCGATTCCAACTGACCTATCTGGATGATCGTCCGGACATACTCGTAGAACAGGGCCAGCTTTCCCTGGCCGATCGGGGCGGCGAGGGAGCCGTGGTTCGCCTGAAGACGGGCCAGCGTGTGGATGTCCGCAACGGCCGGCTCGAGAAGGCCGCTGCCGATGTCGAGGCCGAGACGGCGTGGCGATTGGGCCGGCTGGTCGTGCGGGATCGTCCGCTGCGCGAGGTGGTCGCCGCCTTCAACCACTATTCCGCCGACCGCCTGGCGATCGAGGACCGGGCGGCCGGAGACAAACGCATCTCCGGCTCCTTCCGATACGATGGCGGCCGAGAGTTCGCCCTGGCCCTGGCGACCGGCTTCGACCTTTCCGTGAAGCGCGCGCCGGACGGCGTCTGGCGCATTCGAACGCCTGACGAAACGACTACGCTTCGATGAAATTTCCAAGACCGGGTGGGGACTCGCGCGGTCGCTTCCGTTCCTGAGAACGAACCGGCCGGGGGCCGGTCATCCACTTAGGGGCTACCAATGACCACTTCCTCGCCGCTTTCGCGCACTCTGAAACGCGGCCTGCTGGCCTGCAGCGCCGTGGCCGTCCTGGCCGCCGCTTCGCCGGTCCTCGCGCAGTCCTTGGGCGGCCAGCCGATCGCCTTCGCCATTGAAGGCCAGGCGCTGGAAACGGCCCTGACCAGCTTCGCCCGCACGGCTGATGTCCAGGTGGTCTTCTCGCCGGAACTGGTGCGCGGCAAGCGCGCCGGTCGCGTCGTCGGCCTCATGCCGCCGGCCCAGGCGCTGCGCGAGATTCTGGCCGGATCGGGCCTGGTCGCGACCCAGGTCGGCGAGCGCACCTTTTCTGTTTCGCAGATTGGCGCCGGCGCCGCCGACGTCACCACCATCGACGAGGTGATCGTCACCGCTCAGAAGCGCGCGCAGCGGATCCAGGACGTGCCGCTGGCCGTCACCCTGCTGGACGGCGACGACGCCGCGCGTCGCGGCATCGACAGCGTCGCGGGCCTGGTGGACGAGGTTCCCGGCGTCTCGATCAACTACGCCTTCGGCGGCACCAACTACGGCCTGATCAGCATCCGCGGCATTGGCGGCGCGGACGACTACAAGCCCAACGGCAACCCTTCGGTCGCCCTGCACGTGGACGGCGTCTATCAGACCTCCAACGCCTATCTGGGCATGCCGCTGTTTGACCTGGATCGCGTCGAGATCCTCAAAGGGCCGCAGGGCACCCTGTACGGCCGCAACACCACGGCCGGCGTGATCAACGCCATCACCAAAGGGCCCGGCGACGCGGTTGAAGGTTCGGGCCGCGTCGAGATCGGCAGCCATGACTACACCGCCATGGAGGCGGCCGTCGGCGGTCCGCTGGGGGACAAGGTCGGCGTGCGCTTGGCCGTCCTGGCCGAGCAGGGCGGGGGCTTCATGACGGGCGCCGGCGCGGGCGATCTCGGCGGCTACCGTCCCGTGATCGGCGGCGTCGTCCAGACCCAGGTCCCGGCCATTGTCGATCCGGGGCGCCGCGAAGGCTTCGGCGACGCTGATCTGTTCGCGGGTCGCGCCACCGTGGCCATGGACTTCAGCCCCGAGACGAACCTGACGCTGAAGCTGTTCGGTAGCCGGGATCGCGGCGATACGCGCCAGTACGACCGGATCTCGGCCGCTCTGGACAGCAATATCGCCAACGCCGGCGAGAACGACGACCCCTACGAGTTCTATTCGTCGGAATACCCTACCCAGAGCATCGACATCTACGGCGTGTCGGGCGTCCTGGAGCACAGGCTGGGCGACAACCTGAACCTGGCCGTGATCGGCAACCTCCAGGGCACGACCCGCTCGGTCCAGGGCAATGGCGACGGCTCGCCCTATCCGGCCTCGCGCTTCGACGCCGACGAAACCTTGAGCCAGGCCTCGCTCGAAATGCGCCTGAGCGACGACACGGGTGGTCGTCTGGATTGGATCGTGGGCGGCTTCTACGTCTCGGACGACATCGATTTCGACACCCACTGGACCAGCTATACGGCCCGGACCCAGTACGACAACCTGCACAAGCAGACCCGTAACAGCTTCGCCCTCTTCGGCCAGGTCGACTATGACCTGACTGACAAGCTGACCCTGTCGGGCGGCCTGCGCTACACCCGCGACGAAGCGACCTTCAGCGGCCGCAACGACGACTTAAACCCGTGGGGCATCTCGACCTTCACCACCACCTTCGCCACGACCGACCCCTTCGTCTGGGACCGGTCGTTCGAGGATGACAATGTATCGGGCCGGGTCACGGCGAAATACGCCTTCAGCCCGAGCCTGAACGTCTTCGTCTCGGCCGGCACCGGCTATCGCGGCGGCGGCTTCGACGGAACCTCGATCTTCACCCAGGCCGAGACCCTGCCGTTCGAGTCCGAAACGGTCACGGCCTATGAGGCCGGGTTGCGTTGGACCACCGCGCGTCTGCGGGTGTCGCTGGACGCCTTCTCCTACAGGTTCAAGGAACTGCAGGCGACGACCCGCCTGGCCAATGACACCAACGGCCGCGCCAACGTCGGCGAGGCAGAGAGCAAGGGGATCGAGTTCGCTGTCAACGCGATGCTATTTGAGAGCGCTAATCAGACGCTGGACCTCGATCTGGCGGCGGCCTTCCTGGACACCGAGATCATCTCGTTCAGCTCGGCGCGCGTAGCCGAGGTGTTGTCGACCGTCGGCGATCCCCTGCCGGGCGCGCCGGATGTGACCGCGACCCTGTCGCTGAACCACGGCCTGATGCTGGCCAACGGCTGGCGAGTGGACAGTCGCCTGTCAGTTTCGCATCATGGTGAGGAGTCTAATCGCCTCAATGCGGCGCCCGGCAACACAGCCGAGGCCTACACCCTCCTGAACGCCCGCGTTGAGCTGGAAACCGCCGCCAACTGGGCGGTCTACGCCTATGGCCGCAACATCACCGACGAGGTCTACTTCCCCGAGCTGAACGGCACCTCGCGTCTGGTCGGCGCGCCGGCGACCTATGGCGTCGGCCTGCGCTACAGCTTCTGACGAAAGGCCGCGCCGCCGCCTTTCCGTCGAGCGGCGGCGCGGCCTGGCTTTCATGATGCATCAGGACGCCGGGGGGCGTGCCGACTGCGGCTCAGGCGCGGGAATAGATGCGCGCGCGGGCGGCGTTGAATGTCACCCGGACCGTTTCTCCGATGGAGGGGGCTGGTCCCGCAATCCGGAGCCTCAGGGTTTGGCTCCCGGCCAGAAGCTTCACCTCGATGAAGGGGCCGCCGAAGGCGATGGCGCCGACGGTCGCAGCCACCCCCTCCGTTCCCACGCAGGCGTCGCCGGGGCGGATCATCACCCAGGCGGGGCCGTCGGGCTCGTCGGGCGCGGGCAAGGCGCCGAAGGCGGTTGTCGCTACACCCGCCAGAACCTCGGCCGAGAGCAGTTCGACTTCTCCCAGCAGACGCGCGGCGGCGGGCGAAACGGGGTGCAGATAGGCGTCGTCCGGCGCGCCGATCTGCAAGATGCGGCCCTTGTCCATCAAGACCAGATCGTCGGCCATCAACAGGGCCTCCTCAGCGTCATGAGTAACCATCAGGACGGCGGCGTCGGCGGCGCGCAGGGCGCCCATCAGCGTCTGGCGCACCTCGGACTTCAGGTGCCGGTCCAGGCCGGAGAAGGGCTCGTCCAGCAGGACGGTGTGCGGCCGCCGCGCCAGGGCGCGCACCAGGGCCACACGTTGCTGCTCGCCGCCCGACAGCATATGCGGCCAGGCGTCGGCCCGGTCGGCCAGATGCACGGTGTCCAGCCATTCCAGGGCCGTGCGGCGGCGCTCGGCGCGCGGCCGGTCCTTGAGCCCGAAGGCGACGTTGTCGGCGACGCTGAGGTGCGGAAACAGGGCGTAGTCCTGGAACACCAGTCCGACGCCGCGCGCCTCTGGCGGGGTCGAGCGCGCGGGGTCGGACAGCAGCCGGCCCTCGGCGTGGATGGTTCCTCCGTCCATCGGCTCCAACCCGGCGATCATCCGCAACAGCGTGCTCTTGCCGCAGCCCGAGGGGCCGAGCAGGGCGGTGATGCGGCCGGCGTGCAGGTCCAGGTTAACGCCGTCGACGGCGAGGCGGGCGCCGAAACGCCGCGTGGCGCCGCGCACGGTCATGGCGGGGGTCATGGCGGGGCTCATCGTGGGGCTCCGGGACGGGAGGCGGCGATCTTGCGCGTCAGCCAGATCACGCCGGGCAGTGCCAGGACGATGATCATCAGCGACGGCCAGCCCGCCTGCGGCAACCGTTCGTCATTGGCGTAGTTGGAGGCCAGCACCGCCAGGGTGTCGAAGTCGAAGGGGCGCAGGATCAGGGTGGCCGGCAGTTCCTTCAGCACGTCGATGAAGACGATCAGGGCGGCGGTCAGCAGGGCGCCGCGCGCGATGGGCAACTGGATGGCCAGAGCGGCGCCGGTCTCGCTGCGGCCGAGGCTGCGGGCGGCCCCGATCATGGCGGGGGTGACCTTGGAGAAGCCGGCCTCGATGGGCTCCAGCGCCGCCGCCATCAGACGCGCGGCATAGGCGTAGGTGAGCAGGGCCACGCCGACGCCGACGCCGGAGGTCGCGCCGGGCGACAGTCGCCACAACACGGCGGCCGGGGCCAGAAGGCCGATGGCCATGACGGCGCCTGGCGTGGCGTACCCCAGGCTGGCGATACGCGCGGTGACCGGCAGGCGCGCGGCGCCCAGCGCCAGAAGCGTCGCCAGGATCACCGTGGCTCCAGCCCCCAGTCCGCCCATGACCAGGCTGCGTCTTCCCGCAGAAAGCAGCCGCGACCAGTCAGGCGTGATTTCAAGCGACCGCATCAGCAGAAAGCCGACCGGCAGGATGAGGGCCAGGGTCAGCAATGTCAGGCAGAAGCCTGTGGCGGCGACGGCGCGCCAGCCGGTCAGGGCCTCCGACTGCAACGGGCGATAGCGGGCGTGGCTGCTCTCAAAGCTGCGTCCCTTGCGGCCCCAGCGCTCCAGCCAGAGCAGGACGGCCGCCGTCGCCAGCAGGGGCAGGGCGAAGCGCGCGGCCGAGGCCGGCGAGCCATAGACCGACCACGCACGCACCACGCCGGTGGTCAGGGTCTGGACGCTGAGGAATTGCACCGCGCCATAGTCGGCCAGGGTCTCCATGACGGCGAGGGCCATGCCGGCGGCAAGCGCCGGCCGGGCCAGGGGCAGGGCGATCTGGACGAAGGCCTGCCAGGCCGAGCAGCCCAGGGTGCGCGCGGCTTCCAGCGGATGTACCGACTGGTTCAGGAAGGCGGCGCGCATGGCCAGGAAGACATAGGGATAGAAGGCGCAGGTCAGGATGAAGATCGCGCCTGGAACCGAGCGCATCTGGATCGGCAGATCCCAGCCCAGGCTCGGTCGCATCCACATCCGCAACGGCCCCGCCACGTCGAACAACTGGGCATAGGCATAGGCCAGGGCGAAGGCGGGCGCCGCCAGCGGCAGGGCCAGGGCCCAGGCGAAGACGTCTCGCCCCGGAAACCGATGCATGGCCGTCAGCCAGGCGGCCAGGGAGCCGACGACCGCCGTGGTCGCCGCCACGCCCAAAGCCAGAACGCCGGAGGTCGCGGCGTAGCGCGCCACGTCCTTGGCGGCGATGTCGGCCATGCCTGGCTGCATCGCCACCCAGACCACGCCGGCCAGGGGCGCCAGGGCGACCATGGCCGCGCCGATGGCCATCAGGCGCAACGGCGAAGGCCCGCCGCGACGTGCGCGGCGGGCCTCCTGGCCCTGGCTGACAGGGGACGTGATTATCGCCAGCCCGCCGCGCTGATCATCGACTGGGCCTGGGCCTGATGCACGCCATAGCGGGCGACAGACATTGGGTTGGCCTTGAAGCCGGCGTAGGGCGCGACCGCTTCGGCCGGCGCAGCGTCAGCCACGGCCGGGAACTCGAAGCTGGACTGGGTGACGATGGCCTGGGCTTCCGGCGACGCCAGGAATTCCAGGAACTTGACGGCGTTCTCGCGATTGGGCGCATGGGCCGCCAGGCCGCCGCCCGAGATGTTGACGTGCGAACCCTGGCCGTCCAGCGACGGGAAGCCCAGGGTGAGCTTCTGGGCGATCTGGCGGTCGCCGGCTTCATCGCCGGACGCCATGCGGATGAAGTAGTAGCTGTTCGTCAGGGCGACTTCGCAGACCCCCGCCGCCACGGCGCGAATCTGGTCGCGGTCACCGCCTTCCGGCGGGCGCGCCAGATTGGCGACCACGCCCTCAACCCATTGCTTGGCGCGTTCGGGTCCCCAGGCCTCGATCAGGGCGCCGACCAGGGACAGATTATAGACGTTGTCGCCCGAGCGGACGCAGAGCTTGCCCTTGAAGCGGGGCGTGGCGAGCTTGGCGTAGTCGTCGATCTCCTCGGGCTTCACCTTGGCGGGGTCGTAGGCCGCCACGCGGGCGCGGCGCGAGAAGCCGAACCACTGGCCGTCCGGCGCACGCAGGTTGGCGGGAATGGCCTGGTTCAGCCTTTCGGAGTTGGCCGCCTGGAACAGGCCGGCGTCCTGGGCGCGCCACAGGGCCCCCGCGTCGGCGGCGATGAAGACGTCGGCCGGGCTGTTGGCGCCCTCGGCCTTCATGCGGGCGATCAGTTCGTCGGGCTTGCCCTCGATGCGCTTGACGTCGATGCCGGTCTTCTGCGCGAACAGATCGTAGAGCTTCTGGTCGGCGTCATAGTGGCGGGCGGTGTAGAGGTTCAGCACCCCGGCTTCGCCCGCCTTGTCGGCGGAGCCTTCCTTCTGGCCGCAGGCCGCGAGCGACAGGGCGCCCAGGGCGACGGCGGCGAGTGTGACGATGCGACGGTTCATGGCGCCTCTCCAGCTAAAGACAGATTGGCGGTAGTTGGATTGAGAACGTTTCTCAATGTCCAAGGGGCGGTCGCGACCTCAGGCCGCAGTCTCTGCGCCGGCGGGAACCGCTCCATCATTCAATGATGTCGTAGAGTCTCCAGGCGATGCGCTTCGTTCCGGGGCGCGCCGGGCCTGGCGGCTGGTCGTTAGGCCGCCTTGGGTCCGCAGCAGGATTTCTGTCGCGTCTGGGCCAGGTCTTCCAGGATGACGCAATCCGGACTGGGACCGCTGGCACAGGCGGCGTCGCAGTCGCTCACAAGCTTCGCCAGGTCGGCTTCGAGGGCTTTGAGTTCATCGAGTTTCGTTCGAACGACGTTCAGATTCTGGTGTGCAAGGTCGCGTGCGTCGAGGCAGGAACGGTCACCGCCGTTTTCGAGCAGTTCGATCAGGCTGCGGACCTGCTCGATGGGGAAACCCAGTTCGCGGCATCGGCGTATGAAAGTCAGACGCTGGAGGTCGGCGTCGCCATAGGTGCGGTGACCTCCGTCCCGACGTTCGGCCCGGCGCACAAGCCCGATCTGTTCATAGTAGCGGATGGTCGGCGGAGTCGCACCGCTGCGCTTGGCGAGGGCGCCGATCGAAAGCTCGCGGTCCATTCTTGTCCTCGACGAATAGGGCTTGAACCTCAAGTTACTTTAAGTCCTACAAGGCGTCCATCGGATCGGCGCCAGGCGCGCCTTTCGAGTCCTGCGGGTCGCCCGACCCAGTCTCTAACCTGTGGATGCTGCCGAACATGACGTCTCTCAATCCCGGCACCCCTTTGAACGCAGAGCCCGCAAAAGGCGACCCTAACCAGAAGGCCGTCGGGGCCGGTTCCATCGTCGCGACGTCCGGCGCGGTTCTCGGCTGCGCGGCCTGCTGCGTCGTGCCGTTGGCGTTTCCGATCCTGGCCCTGGGCGCATCAGGCGCGGTTCTGGCGTGGTTCGCAGGCGCCCATATGTGGATCACGGGCCTCGCTCTTCTGATCGTCCTTGCGGCATGGAGCTGGCTGGCCTGGCGAACCTTCCGCCAGGGCCATCCGATCGCTCGCTCGACCTTGATCATGATGAGCCTCTCGACCTTCATGCTCGCCCTGGCCCTCATGTGGCCGCGAGTCGAACCCCTGCTGATGGACCTCGTGCGATGACGCGCGAGCAGACGCCCGGCAAGAAGATCAGGCCGCTTTGGGTCGTTCTCGGCTTGGCGGGCGCCTGCGCAGTCTGCTGCGCCGTGCCGATCGTCGCGTTGGTGATGGGAGGGGCGACCCTGGCCGCTTTGGGGATCGCCTTGAGCCAGAACTGGGATGCTATCGCTTGCGGCGCGCTCATGTTGATTGCTCTGGGAGCGGTCCTGGTGGGCATGAGGCCGCGCAGTCCGCCGACGTCCTGCAACATTGATGGCTCCTGCGGATGCAAGGAGTAGGTGTGAAAGCGTCGCCGGCGAGGCTTGGCCTTGAGGGTCATTGCGCCTAGACGATTGCGAATGATAACCGATCTGAAAAACTGCGTCCGCGTTTTGGCGTTCAGCATCGTCGCGCTGGCCTTTATGGGAAGCGCGCCGACGGCCGTAGCGGCCCAGGAGGTCGCTTCGTCTCAAACGGCGTGGCGTCTGCTTGATTACCTCGCGGTCGACTACAGCGGGGCGGTCCAGAACGGCCAGGTGATCAGTCCGCCCGAGTATGCGGAAATGAATGAGTTCGCGGGGCAGGTGCGTGAACGGATCGCCGCCTTGCCGACCCATCCAGCTCAGCCGGCTCTGATCGCTAAAGCCAGGGCCCTGGAAGCGGCGATCACCGCCAAGCAAGATCCCAAGGCCGTCGCCGGACAGGCCCATACCTTGGCGACCGAACTCCTCGCGGCCTATCCGACGCCGCTGGCGCCGATCCGCATGCCTGACCTGACCCGAGGGGCAAAGCTCTACGCCGAAAACTGCGCGTCTTGCCACGGCGCCGCTGGCGGCGGCGACGGCCCGCTCGCGGCCGATCTCGACCCGCCGGCCATCGCCTTCGCCGACGTCGAGCGGGCGCGCCAACGCAGCGCCTTCGGCTTGTACCAGGTCATCAATCAGGGCCTCGACGGCACGGCGATGGCGAGCTTTGCCTACCTGCCGACCGATGAGCAGTGGGACCTGGCCTTCTATGTCGGCCGGTTCGCCTTCAGTGAGGAACAGGCTGCGGAGGGTGAGAAGCTCTGGACGGAAGATGCGACGGTTCGTGCGCGTTTCCCCGACCTGAAGGCGCTGTCCCAGATGACGCCGGTCGCCCTGGCCGACATCGTCGGCGAGGCCAAGGCCGATGCGCTGACCGCCTATCTTCGGCGTCATCCCGAGGCTGTCAGCCAACAGTCGAGCGGTTCTCTGGATATCGCCCGGCGCAAGCTGCGCGAGAGTCTGGCGGCCTATGAGGCGGGTGACAAACGCAAGGCGACCGATCTCGCGCTCGCCGCCTATCTCGACGGATTCGAGCCCGTGGAGCCCATGCTGACCGCACGGGACAAGGCCCTCATGCTGCGGATCGAAACCGCCATGGGGCAGGTTCGGGGCGCCATCAGCCGCAATGCATCGGTCAGTGAGGTGCGCGCCGAGATTGAACAACTGGACGGCTTGTTCGCCGACGCCGCCCGCTCTCTGGAGCCGGATCAGGCCAGCAATACCTCGAGTTTCCTGGGGGCCTTCGCCGTCCTGCTCCGCGAGGGCCTGGAAGCGCTGCTGATCGTGGTGGCCATGATCGCCTTCCTCCGCAAGGCTGAGCGGACCGACGTGCTTCCCTATGTCCACGGCGGGTGGGTGGCGGCCCTGGTCGCCGGCGGCCTGACCTGGGTGACGGCGACCTATCTGATCACCATCAGCGGCGCGAGCCGCGAACTCACTGAGGGCTTTGGCTCTCTGATCGCCTCAGCCGTGTTGATCTCGGTCGGGCTCTGGATGCACGGCAAGGCCCAGGCTGACGCCTGGCAGGTCTACATCCGTGAGAAACTCTCAAAGGCCCTGTCGAAGAAGTCGGCCTGGTTCCTGTTCCTCCTCGCCTTCATCGTCGTCTACCGGGAGGTGTTCGAGACCATCCTCTTCCTGACCGCCTTGTGGACGCAGGGCGGCGGGGCGGCCATGCTCGCGGGGATCGGCGCTGCGGCGGTCGTGCTGGCGGTTGTGGCCTGGGTGATGTTGCGCCTCAGCCGAAGCCTGCCGATCTCGAAATTCTTCCAGTACAGCGCCGTCCTGATGGCGATCCTCGCCGTCGTTCTCGCGGGCAAGGGCGTTGCGGCCTTGCAAGAAGCCGGGTTGATCAGCCTGCATCCGCTGGCTCTGCCCCGGATTGACTGGCTGGGCTTCTATCCGACCGTCGAAGGCGTATTCGCCCAACTGGTTGTCGTCGTGGCGCTGGCGATCGGGTTCTTCGTCGCGCGTCCGAAGGTCAGGGTGACGGCATGAAGACCTCTGCGCTACGAGACGCTCTGGAAGCGCGGCAGGTCTGGATCTACTTCGCCGCCGTAATCGGCGCAGTGGCGGTAGGGCTCCTCATCCCCGGCACGGAAGCATGGGAAGGGACGATCAATCCGGCCCTGGCCTTGATGCTGTTCGTCACCTTCCTGCAGGTTCCTATGGCCGCCCTCGGTCGGGCGCTGCGCGAACTCCGGTTCATGGGGGCCTTGCTGGCGGTCAACTTCATCGCCGTGCCCGTGCTGGTGCTCGGACTGGTCCAGTTCCTGCCGGCCGACCCCCTGATCCGTCTGGGCGTCCTGATGGTGCTGCTGTGCCCGTGTATTGACTATGTTGTGACCTTCGCCCACCTGGGGCGGGCGGACGCCCGGTTGCTGTTGGCCTCGACGCCGGTCCTGCTGATCGCGCAGATGGCCCTATTGCCGATCTATCTGCGCCTGTTCCTGGGCGCCGAGGCGGCGGGCTACGTGCAGCCCGGACCGTTCATCCATGCCTTCGTCTGGCTGATTGTCATTCCCTTTGCGCTGGCGGTGGCGGTCCAGGCCTGGGCCGCCCGCTCCTCAACGGGAGAGCGGGTGTCATCCTGGCTTGGGCTGGCGCCGGTGCCGGCGACGGCCCTGGTGCTGTTCGTCGTGGTCGCGGCCGTGGTTCCGCAACTCGGGCAGGCGTTGGACAAGACCTTGGGCGTCGTGCCGGTCTATGTCGCCTTCGCGGTGCTGGCGCCGATCGCTGGATGGGCTGTGTCGCGTCTGGCGCGCCTGAACCCTGAGGCAGGGCGCGCCGTCGCTTTCAGCGCGGGGACTCGAAATTCTCTGGTGGTCCTGCCGCTCGCCCTGGCTGTCCCCGGGGCCGTACCCATTCTCCCCGCCATAATCGTGGCCCAGACGTTGGTCGAACTCATCGCAGAGCTTGTCTATGTCCAGATCATCCCGCGCTTCGGCGCAGGGCGACGGGCCTGGCTTGCGCCCAATCCGAATGGTGACCGTTGAATGAGTGCGCCTGTCCTGCTCCAGTCGACGCTGACCTGTCCGCATTGCGGCCATGTCGCGACCGAGACCATGCCCACTGACGCCTGCATCTGGTTCTACGACTGCCTCGGCTGCGGCGTGAAACTGAAGCCCCTGCCAGGCGACTGCTGCGTCTTCTGTTCCTATGCCGATGTGCCCTGTCCGCCGATTCAGGAGGATGGCAAGGGCTGCTGCGGCTAGAGAGGCCTAGGGCTTGGGATCGTCAGATGGCGGCTGGCGCTAAGCTGACCTGATAGCGATCGCAGACAGGTCGTTGGCCGCATCGATCGGCACGCCTGACGCTTTCCGTTCGGAATAGCGATCCACCAACGGACCGGCATGGGCGCGGGTCAGGACAGTGAAGCGCACGAGTTCCTCCATCACATCGACAATGCGGTCGTAGTAGCTGGACGGCTTCATGCGGCCGTCGTCGTCGAACTCCGTGAAGGCCTTAGCCACGCTGGACTGGTTGGGGATGGTGATCATCCGCATCCAGCGGCCGAGCAGGCGCAGGGTGTTGACCGCGTTGAAACTCTGCGAGCCGCCCGAGACCTGCATGACCGCCAGGGTGCGACCTTGGGTCGGGCGCATGCCTCCCATGTTTAGCGGCAGGTGGTCGATCTGAAGCTTCATGATCCCGGAAATCTGACCGTGGCGTTCCGGGCTGCTCCAGACCATGCCTTCGGACCACAGGGCGTGCTCGCGCAGTTCGTGGACGGCGGGATGGTCGTCGTAGTCGACCTGATCCGTCAGTGGCAGATCGGACGGATCGAAGATGCGCGTCTCGCAGCCCATGAAGCGCAGAAGCCGCGCGGCCTCCTCGACGCACAGCCGGGAAAAAGAGCGGTCCCGCAGCGAGCCGTAGAGCAGCAGGATGCGAGGCGGATGATCGTTCGGACCGAGGCCTAGCGCGGGCCGGGAGGACAGGTAGGCTGGGTCGAGTGCCGGCATGTGGTCGGGATCGGGCAGGACGCGTAGGCGGGTCATTGGGTAGGCAACTCCTTGAACATGAAAGCCGCCGAGGCCGGGCACAGGGTGCTGAACTGCCGGGAGGCGGCTATGGCGGGCGGCGCCGCCGAACGGGGCAGGACGACGTAGCCGTGCCGCTGGAAGAAGGCGGTCGCTGAGGTCGTGAGGAGGTAGAGGGCGGTCGCCTGTAGCTGGGACGCCTCGGCTTCGAGCCAGGACAGGATCTCCGCGCCCAGGCCGGCGTTCCGACGACCGTCGATGACGGCGATGGAGCGGATCAGGATGGCAGGTCCGGCGTGCTCCATTCCGCCGTAGCCAATCAGGCCGCGGTCATCCTCGAAGCGATAGAAGCGACGGCCGGCCTCATGGAGATCATCCGTCGGCAGGCCTGCGGCCTCCAACCCGGCGATCAGGTCGGGAGTGGGCTCGGGCAACTCCATGGCGTTGAAGGCCATCAGCAGGCGTCCTTCTTCGGCGCTGTGTCGGGGAAGTAACGGCGGCCCAGCCACAGGGCGACCGAGACCAGCAGGATCAAGACCGGCACCTCGACCAGAGGGCCGATGACGGCGGCGAAAGCCACCGGCGAGGCCAGCCCGAAGGCCGCGATGGCGACGGCGATCGCCAGTTCGAAATTGTTGGAGGCGGCGGTGAAGGCCAGGGCCGTGGTGCGCGGATAGTCCGCTTCGATCAGCCGCCCCATCAGGAAGCTGACCACGAACATGACAAAGAAGTAGATCGTCAGCGGGATGGCGATGCGCAGGGCGTCCAGCGGCAGGGCGACCACCTCGCCGCCCTTCAGGCTGAACATGGAGACGATGGTGAAGAGCAGGGCGATCAGGGTGATCGGCGCGATGCGCGGCAGGAAGCGCGTTTCATACCAATCGGCGCCCTTGCTAGCGACCAGGGTGCGCCGGGTCAGGAAGCCGCCGAGGAAGGGCAGGCCCAGATAGATCAGGACGGCGCCGGCGATGGTCCAGACGCTGACATCGACCACGCTGCTCTCCAGCCCGAACAGGGGCGGCAACACGGTCAAGAACAGCCAGGCGTAGAGGCTGAAGAAGGCGATCTGGAAGATCGAGTTGAAGGCGACCAGACCCGCTACGTACTGGTTGTCGCCGCGCGCCAACTGGTTCCAGACCAGCACCATGGCGATGCAGCGGGCCAGACCGATCAGGATGACCCCAGTCATATATTCCGGCTGATCGCGCAGGAAGATGACCGCCAGGGCGAACATCAACACCGGCCCCAGCACCCAGTTCTGGAACAGGGACAGGGCAAGCACCCGCTTGTCGGCGAAGACGCGCGGCAGTTCCTCGTACTTCACGCGCGCCAGCGGCGGATACATCATCAGGATCAGGCCGATGGCGATGGGGATGTTGGTCGTCCCGACCGACAGGCCGTTGATCCAGCCGGGAAGCCCCGGCACGACCGTGCCCAGCAGCACGCCCAGCGCCATGGCGGCGAAAATCCACAATGTCAGCCAGCGGTCCAGGAAGGAGAGGCGGGGCTGCGGCTGTTCAGTAATCACGGCATCGACCATCAGCGGACCCTCCGGCCCTCGGCGTCGATGACGACCTCGCCGTCCTCCTTGGTGAAGGGCTTCAGCCCCTCCGACGGCAGGAGATCGAGCACCGCCTCGGACGGCCGGCACAGCTTCACCCCGAGCGGGGACACGACGATAGGACGGTTCAGCAGAACCGGATGGGCTTCGATGGCGTCGAGCAACTGGTCGTCGGTCAGGGCGGGATCGCTCAGCCCTAGTTCGGCGAAAGGCGTGCCCTTCTCGCGCAGAAGGCTGCGGAGCGGCACGCCCATGCGCTCGGCTAGCCCCGCGATCATG
The DNA here is from genome assembly GCF_053345555.1 of Brevundimonas sp. M1A4_2e. NCBI lineage: Bacteria > Pseudomonadati > Pseudomonadota > Alphaproteobacteria > Caulobacterales > Caulobacteraceae > Brevundimonas > Brevundimonas sp. M1A4_2e. Next base: position 87,893 of record NZ_JBKFAI010000007.1, read on the forward strand.
GCGCGGCTGGGCGGCGTCTTCAGATACTCGACGACGTGCGGCTCGATCCCGACGTGACGGACCAGGGCCAGGGTGTTGCGCGAGGTCCCGCAGGCGGGGTTGTGATAGATGACGACGTCCATGGGAGCCTCAGGTGCGGCAGGGCGAGAGCGAGAGTTCAGCCAGCAGCGGCTCGCACAGCTCGGCGCGGCCCTGACAGCAGTCCTTCAGCAGGAAGAGCACCAGCGCCTGGAGGCGATCGAGGTCCGCCCGGTAGATGATCGACCGGCTGCGACGCTCGGAACTGATCAGGCCTGCGCGGGACAGAACCCCGAGGTGGGCCGACATGGTGTTGGCCGGAACCGCCAGGGCGTCCGCGATCTCGCCGGCGGGCAGGCCCTCGGGTTCGTGCCGCACCAGGAGGCGGAAGGTCTCAAGGCGCGTGGGCTGCGCCAAGGCGGCGAGAGCTAGGATGGCGGGTTCTGATTCCATAATTCCAAGATAATAGAATTATAGGAACTGGCAAGCCATGGCGAGGTCTCGGACGGGGGCGGCCGTCGCTGGCCAGCCGTTTGAAGGCGCCTGATCCCTGGAACCTGTTCGCCGTCGCCACCCTCATCTTCTGACCCTGGTCGACGTGTCCTGAGTCTAGCTAGTGCGTGTCGCTCAGGCATCCGCTGTGGTCGCCAAGCACCTCTATCACGCGGCAATCCGCCGTCGAGCCGTTGGGACAGTTCGCCATGCGGGCGACCTCGACCCGTAGGGCGGTGAGGCGCGCGATCTTGTGGTCGATATCGTCGAGGTGGGCCCGAGCGATGCTGTCTGCGGTTTCGCAAGGACCGTTCGGGTCTCCCGCCAACGCCAGAAGTTCGCGGATCGGTTCAATCTCGAACCCAAGTTCACGCGCGTGTCGAATGAACCGCAGGCGTCGCAGGTCGCCGTCGTCATAGAGGCGACGGTTCCCCTCAGTGCGCGGCGGCGACGGCAGGAGCTGAATCTGCTCATAGTAGCGGATCGTCGGCGGCTTGATCCCGCTGGCCTTCGACGCCTGGCCGATCGTTACGCCCTGGCTCATTTTACCGCTTGCTCCTCTAGTCGCTAGAGGAAGTAGCGTCGCCCGGAGTTCGAAACAAGGAGCCCCTCGTGACGATGGAAACCCTGGACGCCGTGGAAACCCGATATCGCGTGACCGGCATGGATTGCGCTAGCTGCGGCTCCAAGGTCGAAACGGCGGTGCGCAAGCTGTCGGGCGTGACGAATGTCGCGGTGACTGTCTCCTCTGGTCTACTGAAGGTCGAGCACGGCGCCGACTTCATGTCGGACGGGGTTGTTCGCCAGGTTCGCAATCTGGGCTATGGCGCTGAAGTTCTCGTCCCTCTGGAGCCTTCAGAGGGATCGACGGAAGCCCGGCAAGGCGACGACGGCGAGACCATGCGCGGGCCCTGGTGGTGGACCCGCAAGGCCAAGCTTACTGCGGCTTGCGGCGTGGCCCTGGTCGCGGCCTACCTCCTCGGCGCCCTGTTCCCGGCGATGGAGCGTGGAGCCTTCCTGGTCGCCCTGGCGGTAGGCCTCGTTCCGGTTGGCTGGCGTGCGATCACCGCCGCGCGGTACGGGACGCCGTTCTCGATCGAGATGCTGATGACGATCGCGGCGGTCGGGGCGGTCTTCATCGGAGCCGCGGAAGAGGCGGCCGCCGTCGTCCTTCTGTTCCTGGTCGGCGAAATGCTGGAGGGTGTTGCTGCGGGACGGGCCCGCAAGAGCATCCAGGGCCTGACCGACCTGGTGCCCAAGACCGCCCTGATCGAAGCCGATGGCCAGGTCAGTGAAGTACCGGCTGAAAGCCTTGCGCTCGGCGTCGTCATCCTCGTGAGACCAGGCGACCGCGTAACGGCGGACGGCGTCGTCGTTGAAGGCGAGGGCGAAATCGACGAAGCGCCGGTGACGGGCGAAAGCGTGCCCAAGCGGAAAATGGCGGGGGATCCCGTCTACGCTGGGACCATCAATGTGGGCGGCGTCCTGCGGGTTAGGGTCACGGCGACCGCCGCCGACAACACCATTGCGCGGGTTGTTCGTCTGGTGGAGGAGGCGCAGGAATCGAAGTCGCCGACCGAGCGTTTCATCGACCGTTTCTCGACAATCTATACCCCCGTGGTTCTTGTCGTCGGTGCCCTGGTCGCGACCGTCCCGCCGCTCATGTTCGGCGGATCGTGGGGCGAGTGGATTTACAAGGGTCTGGCGATCCTCCTGATCGGCTGCCCCTGCGCCCTCGTGATCTCGACGCCGGCGGCCATAGCTGCGGGTCTTTCCGCTGGCGCACGGCGAGGATTGCTGATGAAGGGCGGTGCCGTGCTCGAAACCCTGGGCAAGATCACCGCCGTCGCCATCGACAAGACCGGAACGCTGACGTCCGGCAAACCCGTTGTGACCGACATCGTGGCCGGCGCGCGGACTCAGGCGGAAGTGCTTGCCCTTTCGGCGGCCCTGGAAACCGGATCGAGCCACCCCTTGGCCCTGGCCATCCTCAATCGTGCGACGGCCGACGGCGTGTCCATCCAGCCGGCTTCGTCGGCCCGGGCGATCGCGGGGGAGGGCGTCGAAGGGATAGTGGACGGCGTGCATGTCTTTCTGGGATCGCCCCAGGCCGCCGCTCGGCGATCTCCGCCTTCGGCCTCTCAGGACGAGGCGATCGCGGGCTTCAACGCCGCTGGCAAGACGGTTTCGGTTCTGCTGGTCGATGGTCAGGCGGCGGGCTTCCTGGCCATAAGGGACGAGGCGCGCCCGGATGCGGCGGCCGGGCTGGCGCGGCTCAAGGCCATGGGTGTGCGCGTTGTGATGTTGACCGGAGACAACCGGCGCACCGCGGAGGCGGTCGCGATCGGTCTGGGCGTAGAGGCGCGGGCCGAACTGCTGCCGCAGGACAAGCAGAGGATCGTCAAAGAACTGCAGGCCGAAGGCCTTGTCGTCGCCAAGGTCGGCGATGGAATAAATGACGCGCCCGCACTTGCCGCAGCCCATGTCGGCATCGCCATGGGCGGAGGGGCTGATGTGGCCTTGGAAACAGCCGATGCGGCCGTGCTGCACGGCCGTGTTCAGGACATTCCCGACATGATCCTTTTGTCCAGGGATGTGATGGGCAACATCCGTCAGAACATCACCATCGCCCTGGGCTTGAAGGCGGTCTTCCTGGTCACGACGGTGATCGGCGTCACCGGCCTCTGGCCGGCTATCCTCGCCGACACCGGGGCGACCGTGCTGGTGACCGCAAACGCCATGCGCCTGCTGCAATGGCGGCCGAAATGAGCCGGGACGGCCAGACATCGTCCAAGTCGGGTATGGAATTCGGGGTGAGCCTGCCGTCTCCGATCTGCCGGGCTACCGGTGACGGTGCGACCATGACGGCATTGCCGGGGGCTCATACTGTGGTAGGAAAAGGCCATGTTTGAATGGTCGAACAGGACATTCGCGGTGGGGGCGCTTCTCGCGCTCGTCATCGTCGTGTTCGGTTTCCTGCCGGCCGCTGACGCGGCGGCCTGTGCGCCAGAGGCGCGGGCTGATGTCGCGGCTTCGTCCCTTTCGACCTCTCCTGATCATGATACAGGCGGCGACCTGAAACACGGCGGTTGCGCCCATGGTCATTGTCATCACGGCTCAACGGGCATGCAGCCGGCGTCGATCCTTGTTCCGGCCAACCTGAACAAGGCTGACGACGCGAAGGCGCCGAAGAGCGACCTGATGGCGTCTCGAACGCCCGCCGGTCCGGATCGCCCTCCCAGACTCTGACGCGAATGCCGCGCCTTCGTGCGCCCATCCGTCAGAAATCTGGGAAATGAACCATGTCTTCCTCACATCGTCGGCTGTCGCTTCTGGCGGCCGGCTGCGCCGTGGTCGCGATAGCGACAGCGGCCGCTGCGCCTGCCTGGGCAGATCCAGCGCCGAGCTACGAAACCCTGCTTGAACGCATCGGCCAGACGCCCGTCAACGTCGAGGCCGGCGCCCTGTTCGACGCCGCCGAGGCGCGGGTCCGACAGGCGCGCACGCGTCCCAATCCAATTGTCGGCATAACCGCTGACGGCGTCCTGGGGAGCGGTCCTTATGATGGCTACCGCAACGCCGAGACCAGCCTGGCCCTGACCCAGGATCTAGAGCTCTGGGGACGCAGGGGCGCCAGGGTGGACGTTGCGCGCGGCGAAGCCGGCGCATCCGCTCTTCGTCGCGATCTCGCCGGCGTCGATGCGGCGGGCCGTCTGGCGCTGGTCTACGCCGAAGCCGAGGCCGCAGATCGTCGCTTTCAACTGGCCAAGGAGGCCTTGACGATCACCCTGGCGGACGCCCGCGCAGCCCTGTTGCTCGTGGAGGAGGGACGAGAACCCCTGCTGCGCGGCATTCAGGCAGAAACCGAGGCGGCTTCGGCGCGTGCGTCGCTTGATGAGGCGGGCGCCGAACGCGAGGCCGCCTTCGCCCGGTTGACGGCGACGGCCATGCTGCCGACGGCCGTCACCTCCATTGATGCGGGCGTTCTGGATCGTGCGCCTTCGGCGCCGGATCGTTCCGGAGCGGTTTCGCCCGTCGTGCGCCTGGCGGAGGCGGAGCGCGATACGGCCGAGCGACGTATCCGGGTGGAGCGGATCAATGCTCGCCCGAACGTCAGCGCCTCTGTCGGCGTCACTCGGTATGAAGCCGAAGACGCCACCGCATTGACGTTCGGCGTGAGCATGCCCTTGCCGCTGTTCGATCGAAACCGGGGAAACATCCAGGCGGCGCAGGCCGAGTTCCGGGCGGCCGACGCCCGCCTCGACGGCGCCCGTCTCGATGAATCCGCCGACCGAAGCGCAGCCCTGGCCCGACTGAACGCCTCCGCCAGCCGTGTGGGAGCGACCGACGCCGGCGTGACCTCGGCCGAGGAGGCCTATCGCCTGTCCCGGTTGGGTTTTGAAGCGGGGCGCATTTCCCAGCTTGAACTGCGCGCGTCCCGCGCCGCCCTGATCTCCGCCCGCAACGCCGCCGTCGACGCCCGCCTCGCGCGGGTCCGGGCGGAAATCGACCTCGCGCGCCTGCAAAGCCGCATCCCGTTTGGAGCCGCCCTGTGAAAACCCAGATCAAGACCAGAAAGACCTGGCTGATGGCCGGGGCCGCCGTGGCGGTCCTCGTCATCGGCGGCGCGGCCTTCCTTATGACCCGCGACGATCCCGCGCCCACGGCGCCGGTTCCGGCAGCCGCTGAAGCCGGCCACGAGGGCGAGGCCGCTGGCGAAGCCAAAGAAGGCGTCATCGCCCTGACGCCGGCTCAGATCGAGGCGGCGGGCATCACAGTCATGGCGGTCGGACGTGGCGGGGGCGGCGAGACCCGTCTTGCCGGGCGTGTGGAGCCCATGATCGACGCCCGCGCCGCCGTGGCCGCCTCCGTCGGCGGTCGGGTCGAGCGCGTCCTGGTCGCGCCGGGCCAGTCCGTGCGCGCCGGCCAGGCCCTGGCGGTGCTGGTCAGCGGTGAAGCCGCCACCTTCCACGCCGACGCCGACGCCGCCGCCGCTGCTGCTGATGCGGCGCGGCGCGCCTATCAAAGGAACGACAGCCTGGCGTCCCAAGGGGTTGTGGCGCGTCAGGAGGTTGAAACCTCACGCGCTCAATCGCTGAGCGCTGACGCCGCCGCGCGAGCCGCTCGTGCTCGGGCGTCGGCGGCGGGCGGTCCCAATGCGTCGGGCCGCATCAGCGTCTCCAGCCCGATCTCGGGCGTGGTGACATCAGTTCAGGTCGGTCCGGGCGGCTTCACGCCCCAGGGCGGCGTGGTCGCAGAGGTCACCAATCCCGCTCGTGTGGAACTGGTGTTCAACGCCCCGCCTGCGCTCGCCGCCCAGGTGCGGGCGGGTTCGTCGTTGCGGGTGCAAGGTCCGACCGGTGAATTCGACGCCATCGTTACGGGCGTAGCCGTGGGCGGAGCCGGCGAGAGCGGCGCGACGCTCATTCGCGCCCGGCCGACCGGCGGCGCCCTGCCGCCCGCGGGATCGCCTGTTAGCGGCGCTCTGGTGACGGGCGGAGAAGCCGATGGCCTGACCGTTCCCACCGAGGCCGTGCAGACGGTCGAGGGGGGGACCGTCGTCTTCGTCCAGGTCGACGGCGGCTTCCAGGCCGTCCCGGTCATGGTCGGCCGCCAGGCCGGCGGCCGGACCGAGATTCTGCGCGGCCTGACCGGCGGCGAACGCATCGCCGGCGCCAAGGCCTTCCTGCTCAAGGCGGAGCTCGCCAAGGGCGAAGCCGAGCACGGCCACTAGGAGCGATGGATCATGTTCAAAGCTCTCATTGAGGCGTCCGTCCGCTTCCGCTGGTTCGTTGTCCTGACTGTGGCGCTCGTCGCCGCCTTCGGTCTGTTCGAACTGACCAAGCTGCCGATCGACGCCGTTCCCGACATCACCAACCGACAGGTCCAGATCACGACCGTCGCCCCGGCGCTCGCGCCCGAGCAGATCGAAAGGCAGGTCACCTACCCGCTCGAGACGGCCATGGCCGGCATTCCGGGACTCCAGAGCACCCGCTCTCTGTCTCGCAACGGCTTCAGCCAGATCACCGTCGTCTTCACTGATCAGACCGACATCTACTTCGCCCGCCAGCAGGTGGCGGAGCGGATGCGCCAGGCGTCGGACAAACTGCCAGAAGGCGTCGAACCCAATCTGTCGGCCATCACGACGGGCCTGGGCGAGGTGCTGATGTGGACGGTCGACTACGTCCCCTTCAGCCCCAAGACCACGGTCGCGACCGGCCAGCCCGGCTGGCAGGCGGACGGCGCCTATCTGACGCCGGAAGGCGAGCGGCTGACCGCGCCGCAGCAACGCGCCACCTATCTGCGCACGGTTCAGGACTGGATCATCGCCCCGCAGATGCGCACGGCCCCCGGTCTGGCCGGGATCGACGTCAACGACGGCTATGTGAAGGAATACGCCGTCCGTCCCGACGCCGCGGCCCTGACCCGCTACGGCCTGGGCATGAACGACCTGGTGCAGGCGCTCGACCGCGCCAACACCCAGGCCGGCGCCGGCTATGTCCAGCGCGCTGGCGAGGCCCTGGTGGTCCGCACCGACGCCCTGGCGACGACGATCGAGGATCTGGCTCAGGCGCCGGTCGTCAATCGCGGCGGCCTGGTGGTTCGGGTCGCCGATGTGGCCAAGGTCGAGATCGGCCAGGCGCCGCGCCTCGGCGGGGCCAGCCGCGACGGCCACGAGGCGGTCCTCGGCACCGCCCTGATGCTGGCCGGCGAAAACAGCCGTACGGTGGCTCAGGCGGCCGCCGAGAGGTTGGAGCAGGTCGGGGCCTCCCTGCCGCCAAGCGTGGTGGCCGTACCGGTTCTGAATCGAAGCGATCTGGTCAATTCGACCATTTCGACCGTGGCGCGGAACCTGATCGAAGGCGCCCTGTTCGTCATCGTCGTCCTGTTCCTGCTGCTCGGAAACTTCCGGGCGGCGGCGATCACGGCCCTGATGATCCCGTTATCCTTCCTGTTCGCGGTCATCGGCATGAACCGGTTCGGCATCAGCGGAAACCTGATGAGCCTGGGCGCGCTCGACTTCGGCCTTATGGTCGACGGCGGCGTGGTGGTGATCGAGAACACCCTGCTGATGCTGACCCAGAGGCGGGGCGAGCTGGGGCGTATGCTGACCCGGCATGAGCGCCTCGGCGTAGCCGTCCAGGCGGCCCGGCAGATGATCAAACCGGCCGCCTTCGGCCAGCTCATCATCCTGCTGGTCTTCACGCCCCTGCTGATGCTGGAAGGGGTGGAGGGCAAGACCTTTGTGCCGATGGGGGCGACGGTCATGCTGGCCCTGGTCGGCGCCTTCATCTTCTCCTTCACCTTCGTGCCGGCGATGACGGCCCTGCTCGTGCGCGATCCCAAGACGGTCCATCTGGGACCGGACGGCAAGGCCGAGGAGCATGAGACACGCATCCTTCGCTTCGCCCGACGCTGGATTCAACCGGCCATTACGGCGGCGGTGGCGCGTCCCAAGATCGTCCTGATCGCCGCCCTGGCGATGTTGGGCGTGGGCGCGGTCTCCTTCATGACCCTGGGCCGGGAATTCATCCCGACCCTGGACGAGGGCGACATCGCCATGCAGGCCCTGCGCGTGCCTTCGGCCTCTCTGGATCAGTCCCTGGCCATGCAGATGGCGCTGGAACGCGCCATCAAGGCCCAGCCGGAAGTGGAGACGATCTTCTCCAGGACCGGTACGGCGGAGGCCGCCGTCGACCCCATGCCGCCCAACATCTCGGACGCGGTCATCATCCTCAAGGACCGCAAAGACTGGCCTGATCCGAAGCTGGCGAAGGAAGACCTGATCGCTCGCATCGAACAGGTCGCCAGCCAGCAGATCGGAAATAATTTCGAGTTCAGCCAGCCGATCGAGCTACGGTTCAACGAACTGATCTCGGGCGTACGGACCGACCTGGCCGTCATGGTCTATGGCGACGACTTCGACACCCTGCAGAAGACGGCGGAAGCAGTCGCGGCCAAACTGAGGGCCACGCCTGGATCGGCCGATGTACGGGTGGAGCAGGCCTCCGGTCTGCCGACCCTGACCATCAGCGTCGATCGCTTCGCGGCCGCCAACTACGGCCTGTCCGCCGCGGATGTCTCGGAGGCGGTCTCGGCCGCCATCGGCGGCGCCGAGGCGGGGCGGATCTTCGAGGGCGACCGTCGCTTCGACGTGGTCGTGCGTCTGCCCGACGACGCACGCAATGATCCGGCGACCCTGGCCGCCCTGCCCATCGTCTCGAGCACGGGGGTGATCGTCCCCCTGTCTTCGGTCGCCCGCATCGAGACGGCGGAAGGACCGAACCAGATCAGCCGCGAGAACGGCAGCCGGCGCATGGTGGTCCAGGCCAATGTGCGCGGTCGCGACCTCGGCGGCTTCGTGACCGACGCCCAGGCTGCGGTGAGCGAGGTCGCTCTTCCGGTCGGCTATCGGCTGGATTGGGGCGGACAGTTCGAAAACCTGAAACGGGCCGAGCAACGCCTGGGACTGGTCATTCCCATCGTCTTCATCCTGATCGGCGTCCTGCTGTTCATGGCGCTCGGGTCATTCGCGGAGGCGGGACTGGTCTTCGCCTGCGTGCCGCTGGCCCTGGTCGGCGGGGCTCTGGCGCTGTTGCTCAGGGGGATGCCGTTCTCGGTCTCGGCGGCGGTCGGCTTCATCGCCGTCTCCGGCGTCGCGACCCTGAACGGCCTGGTGCTGATGCAGGCGATCCGGGAGCGGCTCCAGGCCGGCCTGGAGCCTGTGGCGGCGGCCATCGAAGGCGCGTCCAGCCGTCTCAGGGCGGTGCTGACCACCGCCCTGGTGGCCATCGTCGGCTTCATCCCGATGGCGCTGGCCCACGGCGCAGGGGCCGAGGTGCAGAAGCCGCTGGCCACCGTGGTTATCGGCGGCCTTCTGACCGCGACGGTGCTGACGCTCCTGGTCCTGCCGACCTTTGCAGCCAAGGCGGTCAAGCATCGTAAATCGGAGGGGATCGAGGACTGAGCCCCCTCGCACCAACGGACCGTGGGCGGCGATGACCGCCGCCCACCGTTCTCCTTCCGAAGCCTGCGGCCCCAATTCAGAGCCGTCGCCGGCTCTCATCTGAAAGTCTCCCAATGGTCGATATCCAACGCGTCCAGTTGTGGCGTAAATACATCCTCGCTGCGGGCCTAGCGGTCATGTTGGCGTAGACGGCAACGGTTCAGGCCGTCCCCTACCTCGAGCACCCTGTCGAACACCTCGGCCTCGTCTGCATCCTGGCGTGCATTCTGGGGCGCGCCTGGTGTTCGCTCTATATCGGCGGTCGCAAGAAGCAGGAGATCGTCGACGTCGGTCCCTATTCCATCAGTCGCAATCCGCTTTACGTGTTCAGTTTTTTCGGTGCATTCGGAGTCGGCGCGCAAACAGGCAGCCTTGTCGTCGCCGTCGTTTTCGCTGCGGCGGCCTATGGGGTCTTCCGTGTCGTGGTCGGCCGCGAGGAAGCCTTTCTGGTTCAAGCCTTCGGCTCTCCCTATGAGGCCTACGTCGCCAGCACCCCGCGTTTCCTGCCGAATTTGTCGCTATGGCGGGACGCCGACGTGCTTTCCATCCGGCCCGTCTTCTTCTTGCGAACGGTTAGGGACGGTCTGGTCTTTCTTCTCGCCGTGCCGGTGTTCGAGTCCCTGGAGCTTCTGCAACGCGTCGGCGGGTTCACCTCCCTGTTTCAACTGCCCTGACGGGAGCCTGGAGATGACCGAAATGGCGATGCGGACCTGGAGGATTTCTGATGCCCAAGCGTCGGCGTAAGGCCCGACGACCGGCCGTTCGGCGGAGCGCGGAGCGGCGCGTTCATCCGGCGGTCGGCATAGGCCTTCTTCTGTTGGCCGTGACGGGAGCTGGGATCGGCGGCTTCCTGTTCTCGTTCGTCTGGCTCGGCCTCTATCGTCTGCCGCTGCATCTCGGCTTTCCTGCGGCTCTTGTCGGGCTCGGCTCCATCTACGCCGTGATCGGAAAACGTGATCGCCACATGCTGATAGGTCTCGGTATGCTGTTCCTCATCATGGTGGGGGGAACCGCGGCGCTATACGTCTCAAGAGACGAAGTGCAGCTCGGTCATATCGATCGTTCGACCATGTCTATGAACTGAAGCCCGGCGGCGCGGCGGCCGGACCCGTCCTTCCTGACGACGGCGAGAGCCGGTGCGTCGCCCTGATGCAGGGAGCGCCCGAGCGTTATGGAACCGTCCTAGTGCGACATCAGCCACGACAGTTTGACGTCGGTCTGAAGGCCGCTTGTCATGCCGCCCCACACACGTTGCGCCAAAGGCCCGCGACCGAAGGCCCCGGTGACCATCAGGTCGGCGCCGAGACGATGAGCTTCGGCGAGAAGTTCTTCAGCGCCCGTGGAGCCGGCTGACGCCGGGATATGGTTGACGGCGGCCGTCACGTCGTGCCGCTTCAGATGAGCCGCGACACCTTCGAGCGCGCCCAGTTCGACCTCGTCCCCGACGCCGATCACGCTCACGACTTGAGCGCGCCGGAGCAGCGGCAGGGCGTCGTGCAAGGCACGTCTCGCCTGAGGCGCGTTCTTCCAGCCGATGACCGCATTGGAAAAGCCGGGGCCTTTGGCCCCCTGACCGAAACGCAGGACGGGGCCGCCGCCGTGGATGGCGAGCTCGCCTGCGTTGGGAAGCAGGCAGTCGACCGGCGACGCCGACGAGGTGACGAGCAGATCGGCGGTGAGCAGGAGATCGCGCAACGGGCGCGCGGGTTCCGCCACGCCGGAAATCCATTCGGCGGTTGTCGAGCCAGAGCCGAAGACCTGAAGAAAGGCGTCGTGGGCCGCAGCGACGGCGGCGTCCATTCTTCGCGTGTCTTCGAGGACCGAAAGGGGGTTGCTCGCCAGGGCCGTCCTGAGCACCGACGTGCGGGGCCAGGCGAAGCAGACCGCCTTCACGCGAGCGTCGAACCCCGCGGCCAGATCGCGAGCATATTCCAGGGTCTGGACGAGATCGTCCTTCGGCGTCGCATCAACGATGATGTCGCGGTAGATCATGGCGGTTCTCCCGTCCTGTCCCTGTATGCCAGTAATCGCAGGGCGTTGAACACGACCAAAAGGGTGGACCCCTCGTGCATGGCGACGGCGGGGCCGATGCCGAGGCCGAATATCGTCGCCGGGACGAGGATCGCCACGACCCCCAGGCTGACGAAGACGTTCTGCAGGATGATCGCCCGGGTTCGACGACTGAGACCGACGGCGAAGGGGAGGTGGGCCAGATCGTCGGCCATCAGGGCGACGTCAGCGGTTTCCAGCGCCACATCCGAACCCGCGGCGCCCATGGCTATGCCCACGGTGGCGTTGGCCATGGCTGGCGCGTCATTGACGCCGTCGCCGACCATGGCGACCTTGGCTTCGGCGCGGAGCCTGTGGATCGCCTCGACCTTGTCTTCGGGCATCAGATCGCCCCAGGCCTCGTCGAGCCCGACCTCGCGCGCCACCGCGTCGGCGACCTTCTGATGGTCGCCCGAGATCATGATCATGCGGCGAATGCCCAATTTTCGGAGCTGCGCGAGTGCGATCCTGGCGGCCTCGCGCGGCGTGTCCATCAGGCCGATGGCGCCCAGGTCCCGGTCCCCCTGCCGAACGACCATGGTGGTCCTGCCGTTGTCCCGAAGGGCCGCGATCGCTTCCTGCATAGGGCGGGACAGGGGGGCGACGCCCTCTGAGCCGAACAGTTCGGCCTTGCCGATCAGGATCGTCTGGCCGTCGACCTGGGCCGAGACGCCGCGTCCCGTCAAACTGTCGAGGTCGGAAGCGAGAGGCAAGGCGGTCTCACCGAGCCGCTCGCGACCGTCGCGCGCGATGGCCCGGGCCAGGGGATGATCGCTCAGACTCTCGACAGCGACCGCCACCGACAGCAGGACCGCTTCCGTCACGCCGGGGGCGGGGACGACATCAGTGATGCGGGGGCGCCCCTCGGTCAGGGTGCCCGTCTTGTCGAAGGCGATGGCCGAAAGCGATCCCAGGTTCTCGAGGGGACCGCCGCCCTTGACCAGGACGCCGCCGCGCGCCGCACGCGCCACCCCCGAAAGCACCGCGCTGGGCGTGGCGATCGCCAGCGCGCAGGGGCTCGCGGCTACAAGGACCGCCATCGCGCGATAGAAGCTGTCTCGGAAGGGTTCGTCCACCACCACCCCGGCGAACAGGAGAAGGGTCGCGAGGGCCAGCACCGAGGGCACGAAGATGCGTTCGAACTTCTCGGTGAAGCGTTGGGTCGGCGACTTCTGCGTTTCCGCCTCGCTGACCATCCGCACGACCTTGGCGAGGGCGCTGTCAGTCGAGCGCCGGGTCACTTCGATCTCGATGGCCCCGCTGCCGTTGATGGAGCCGGCGAAGACGCGATGGGCGGCGTCCACCGTGTCAGGGTTCCGGCGAGCTTCGGCCTCGTCATCGACCGGACGCTTGTCCGCGGGAATGCTCTCGCCGGTGACGGGAGCCTGGTTGATGCTGCTGACGCCCTTCAGGACGAAGCCGTCGGCCGGGAGGCGCGCATCGGGTTTCACGACGACCACGTCGCCGACCGCCAGCTCCTCGACCGGTGTCTCCACCAGTTTGCCGCCCTTCCGAACCAGCGCGGTGCGCGGGGCGAGCTCAGCCAAGGCCTCGATAGCGTGCCTGGCTCGCCCCATGGCGTAGTGCTCCAGCGCATGGCCGAGGCTGAACAGGAACAACAGCAAGGCGCCTTCGGCCCAGGCCCCTAATGCGGCGGCTCCGGCGGCCGCTACCAGCATCAGGGTGTCGATCTCGAACCGCTTGAGCCGGAGGTTTTCGATCGCCTCCCGAAGGGTGAATACGCCGCCGAAGACATAGGCGCCCAGATAGAAGGCCAAAGGAACCCACGAGGGCAGGGCGAGCAGCTTTTCGATAGCGAACCCGACAATCAACAAGGCGCCGCAGACAAGGGCGAAGATGAGCTCCGCTCCGCCCCCATGGGCATGAGCGGGTTCTGCTCCATGTTTCGGCTGGCCCGCCCCGTGGCCGTGATCGTGGCCTTGGCCTAGGTCCCGCGCGGGGCGCACTGGCTTACGTCTCAATCCAAGAGCCTGGTCCAACTCAGCGCGCAGAGCGGGTTCGCCTGTGACCGTGCGGTCGAACTCGATGCGGACCGTTCCTCCAGCGCCGACTTCAGCTTCCAGGACTCCCGGGACGGCCCGAAGGCGTCCGCCGATCGTCCGCGCCTGGCGCTCATGTCGACTGTCGATCCGCCAGACGGCGTGGCCGTATCGTTGGGAGATGTCGCCGCCCGCCGCCTCGGCGAGCTCGCGAATACGGGCCATCGAAAGGAGAGCGGGGTCATAGTGGATGCACAGTTGCGCGACCGCCTCCTCGCTCGCCGCGACGACGTGGACGTCATCGACCCCCTGTCGTCCACGGATTTCCGAGAGCAGGCGGGAGACACAGGCGTCGGCCGCGTCGGGGACCTCTGGCAGCAGCAGCGGAATGTCGAGTCGGAGCTTTTCAGTCATTCTCGTTCCCTTGCCCCGCGAGGTGCGAAGTTGCCTTGATGCAGATCACACCCATGCGGTCGGCGCCGTCAACGCATGGTCGCAGCTTCCGCGGCCTCGTGGAGCGTAGCCGGGCGAGGATCTGGCTCCCCTGTCGTCGTCAAGATCGATCATGACTGTTGCGGGGCGATGCATGTTCGCCAATGATCGATCGGGCCGGACATCGACGGCGCCCACTAGGAAGAGCCTCATGGCCCAAGGTCATTCTCATGGCGCCGGCGCCAACAGCAAGCGCCTGATGTGGGCGCTCGCCCTGACCTCTACCTTCCTTGTCGCCGAAGTCGTCGGGGCGGTCGTGTTCAAGAGTCTGGCCCTGCTGTCGGACGCGGCTCACATGTTCACCGATGTCGCTGCTCTGGCGATCGCGCTGGCGGCGATCAAGATCGGAGAGCGTCCCGCCGACGCCGTTCGGACCTTCGGCTATCGCCGGTTCGAAATCCTCGCCGCCGCCTTCAACGCCGTCCTGCTGTTCGTGGTGGCGGGCTATGTCCTCTATGAAGGTGTTCTGCGCCTGTTTGCGCCGGAACCCGTCGGCTCGGTCGGGATGCTTGTCGTCGCCTCCCTGGGCCTGGCCGTGAACCTCGTATCAATGCGCCTTCTGGCCTCGGGGGCAAACGCCAGTCTGAACGTGAAAGGCGCCTACCTGGAGGTTTGGGCCGACATGCTGGGCTCCGTCGGGGTGATCGGCGGCGCAGTCCTCATCATGCTGACGGGCTGGACCTGGGTCGATCCGGTTGTCGCGATCGGCATTGGTCTTTGGGTGTTGCCGCGGACCTGGATGCTGTTGAAGAACACCACTCATATCCTTCTTGAAGGCGTGCCCAAGGGCCTGTCTCTGGAGACGGTGCGGGCGACGATCGCGGCGGTGCCGGGGGTGGCTGAAGTCCACGACCTGCACCTTTGGGGCGTCAGCAGCGACGATGTGAACGGCTCGGTCCATCTCGTTCTCTCGCCGGGAAGGGATGCAGAACAGGTGCGTCGGGCGGTGCTGGCGCAGATGAACGAGGTTCACGGCATCGACCACGCCACCGTTCAAATTGAAACCGGCGACGGCGACGGGGCTGGAGCCGGCCACGGGCCTGTCGCTCATCCATAGCCTATTCGGCTCGCTGGCCACCCCGTCTGCGGACCATCCCTCTCCTGACCGTGACCTTGGCGGCGCTCGCTCTTGGGCGGAGTCTATGGACCTGCGGGTGAAGGAGAAAGTCTAAGGGCTCCGCCCTCGCGCGGGCCAGGGTAGAGCGGCTTCGCCGCCGGATCGACCGGTCTCCCCGGCCTTCCGCGCCGGTCATTCCCGCATCCTGGGCATGGACGTCAGGCTTGTGCAGGCCGGGCGATCCCCCTCCGGTCGATCCGCCCTGGCCCTTGCTACCCCGGTCTCGCCGACGGGCAGGGTTTCAGGCGCGCCTTTCGCGTGCCTGCAACCCTTGCCCAAAGGAGGCAGACATGACTGCTCATGATGTTCAGACCGCCGCGACCGATCCCGAAACCGGGGCGGTTCCTGAGCCCGCGCATGGCGCGGAGATCAAAGTCCCGTTGAACCGGCTCAAGGCGTCCCCGAGGAATGCCCGGAAGGTCCGGCATTCGGCGGCGGCTATCGAGGCGCTGGCGGCCTCGATCAGGGTCAAGGGCGTGCTTCAGGCGCCGGTGGTCGAGATCGAGCGGGACCGGGAGGGCGCGGCGACGGGGAATTATCTCGTCACCATCGGGGAGGGGCGTCGTCAGGCCCTGCGGATGCTGGTGAAGCGCAAGGCGATCAAGCAGACCCATCCGGTCAAGGTGGTCGTGGACATCCTGAACGATGCCCATGAGATCAGCCTCGACGAGAACATCACCCGCGAGGCCATGCACCCCGCCGACCAGTTCGAGGCCTTCCGCAAGCTGGCGGACGAGAAGGGCTACGGCCCGGAGGAGATAGGGGCGCGTTTCGGGGTGACGGCCCATGTGGTGCGGCAGCGCCTTCGTTTGGGCGCGGCGGCGGCGGAGTTGATGGCGGCCTATCGCGACGGGACCCTCAACCTGGACCTCCTGACCGCCTTCTGCGTCAGCGAGGATCAGGACCGGCAACGTCAGGTGCTGGAACAGATGGGGCCCTATACCTCCGTCTTCGCCATTCGTCGCGCCATGACCGAGGCCAAGGTCCGCGCCGACGACCGTCGCGTTTGCTTCGTGGGGATTGAAGCCTATGAGGCCGAGGGCGGGGCGATGCTGCGCGATCTCTTCACCGAGGACGGCGGGGGCTGGCTGGAAGAACCGGCCCTGCTGGACCGGCTGGTGAGCGAGAAACTGACAGTGCTGGCCGAGGAGGTGCGTCAGCGTGAAGGCTGGAAGTGGGTCGAGGCCTGCGCTGAGTTCGTCGACGCGGCCGACTTCGGGCGGGTCTATCCGGCAGCCGTTGAACGGTCCGAGGCCGACGCCGCCGAAATGGCGGCCCTGTCGGAAGAATACGACCGGCTGATTTCCGAGACGGATGCTGTCGAAGTCCTGCAGCCCGAGACGGACGCCCGGCTCGAGGCCATCGACAAGGCCTTGCAGGTCTATGGACCCGACTATGACTACACGCCTGACGCCAAGGCGCGGGCCGGGGTCATGGTCATGCTCGGCCATGATGGACTGGCCCGCTTCGAGCGCGGTCTGGTCCGGGCAGAGGATGCGGCGCTGGCGCCGCCTCCGCCGTGGGATGCGGACGGGGCTGCGGACGGCGCGGCCATGGACGACGCGGGCGCTGATGAAGCCTGCGCGGGCGGTGAGGGGGCGGAGCCGGATGAAGGAATGGCGCCCCTGTCCGAGCGTCTGCTCATCGACCTGACGGCCCACAAGACCATGGGGCTTCGGGACGCCGTGCAGGCCGATGTCGCCGCCGCCCTTGCGACGGTGGTTCACGCCTTGGCCTTGCAGGTCATCTATCCGGGCTACGGCGACTTCACGCCGCTGCAGTTGCGCTTGTCGGCGGGCGGGCTGGAACGTCTCGCGCCGGGGGTAGGCGACAGCCCCGCCGGGCGGCGGGTGACGGACCGTCTTGAGGCGTGGGGCGCGCGGCTTCCGGAGTGGGCCGAGGACCTGTGGTCGGTGGTGGCGGGGCTGCGCCGTTCCGACCTTCTGGACCTGCTCGCCTGCTGTGCGGGCGTCGGCCTCCACGCCGTGCGCGATCCGCACGACAGGCGACCCGGCGCATGGGCTCAGGCCGAGACGCTGGCGACGGCGGTCAGGCTGGACATGTCCAAGACATGGTCGGCCACCGCAGCCAGCTATTATTCCCGCGTCCCCAAGGCGCGGGTGCTGGAAGCCGTGACCGAGGCGGTCGGCGCCGAGGAGGCGGGTCGGATCGCCGGGTTCAAGAAGGGCGATATGGCGGACGCCGCCGAGCGGCTTCTGGAGGGGAGGGGGTGGTTGCCCGCCGTTCTCCGAACCGCCGAAACCTTGCCGCAGGAACCGGGGCAGGAAGGCGATGGGGAGGATGGACCCCCGCCTTCGCTCGACGCGGCCTACGACGTCGCAGCCGAATAGGTCTGCGATCCGGACCGAAACGGACCGCGCGCCCCTTGGGGCGCGCGGTCTTTTCCTTGCGCGAAGGTGGTCCAGGCCGGGGGCCGCGACGAGGATCATGGCGGTTCATGCTGGACCTGGCATGCCGCCGACTTCACATCGGCTGGGCCCGACGGAGGGCGTGGGGCCGGAATGGACCGGTTGTCTCGCCGGGAAACTGCGGCTTGCCGACCGCCCGGTCGGGGCCCTAGATCGACCGATGATCCACTATCTCAAGCCGGTTCGTTCGCGATACAGGTCCGCCTCGCTCAGCCTGCGCTCGCGCAAGACCACGGCGGCGGAACGTCTGGGATGGGTTTCCGGCGTCGCGCTGGCGGCCCTGGTGACGCCTCCGGCGAAGACGGCCGTTCTCGAACGTCTGACGGCCTATCGCTCCACCGCGCTCATCGACGGGATCAATCCGCAGGCTCTGGGAGCGACCGTCTTCGTCCTCGTTTTCTTCGGATGCACGACCCTGCTCGGCCTGGGCCTTGGCGCCCTGCTCAAGGTCACCCTTCTGCGCGAGCGAGTACGCCAATCCACGGCCAGCGCCCTCTATCCCGGCCCGGGTCTCAAAGGTCATCCCCGACTGTAGCCTTGGCGAGAGGCGGACGAGCGTCCGTACGGTGCAGAGTCTCCCATCCGTTGGCGCGCGATCTTTATAGGGCTGGTCGGCGCATGGGCGCTCCGCCATCGCCGTGGGGCAGGCGCGTTCAGGCCGCCTTGTCGAGGATGATCGCGAGCGCGGACGGCGGCAGGGCGTTCTGGGGAAAGCCCTGCCCAGGATTGCTGACCACCTCGATAAAACGTTCGCCGTGATAAAGGCAGATGGTGTCGAAGCCGATCCATTGCTCGGCGACCGATGCGAGGGCGCGTACTGCGGCGGCGTCGTCACGCGCGCTCAGAAACTGAATCTCCCGCGCCGGAACGCCGGGCATATTCACAATACAGTAGTATGAAATCACGCTGCTTTTCCTCGATTGGCGCTCCAAACGAACCGGGCGTCAGTCGGTTCCCGACCTCGCTCCATCGTCTTGAAACCTTGTCGCAGGGTGCAGGTTGTCCACAGTCCTGCGGGACCTGTGATCAACCGTCTCGTCCCTCTTGTTCTCTTTTTGTTCGCGTGTAGGAGTCGGCTCGGGTCGGTGCTTGAGGAGATGGAAATGAACAGGAAAACCCTGGGGCCCGATGAGGGGTTCGCCCGCGACCTGGAAGAGCTGGATCGCGCGCTTGAACAGCGTGAGCGTCCGGATGTCCCGCCGCCCACGGTCGATCTGATCGCCGGGCTCGTCGCCGGCCTGCGGCTCGTGGGGCGCCCCCAATGAGCGACGCCACGCCGACCCCCGTTGAACTGCAGGTGCTCCAACTGGTCGCGCTCTGGCGCCATGGACCCGCCGTCCGGCATGATCCTGTTCTCGCCAACATGTTCGCCCGGCTCACGGCGGCGCTGAACCGGTCTGCGCCCGGCGTCGCCGCCAGGGTTCTGGGGACGCTCGAGAACATGCAGGCGCGGGGCCTGGGCCTCTTCGCTCGAGGCGAATGAACATGGGGCGCTACAAGGGGATGTCGTCCAAAGGCTCCCTGACCGTGGAGGACCTGGTCGAACTGGTCGACATCTATCGTCGCCTCCAGGCCATGCACGCCGGACTCAATCCCGTCTCCACCCAGCGCTTTCCGGTCATGGCCGCTGCCGCCACGGTCAAGGCGGCCTGGGCCGAGGTCAGCGGCGCGGAACAGGGATGGAGCTTTCCGGCGGAGTACGTTGTCAAACCGGGCGAAAGGAAGCCGACCGGCGTCTGAGGCGTTGGGAGCGGAGCCATGTGCAACAACTACCACCTGCATGTTCCCGCCAACCAACTGGCCGCGCCCTTTATCGATATCGGCAGGACGCTCGCCATGCCGGACGGTCTGCCGAACCTTGAGCCGACCGATTACCGGATCGGCGACCGTGCGCCCGTGGTGCTCGCCGGGGAGGGCGGCCTTCGGCTGGTGATGGCGCCATGGGCGTGGAAAACCGGTCTTCAACTTCCGGTCCGAGGGTCGATCCTTCGCCAACTCGACCCGCTGCCTGATTCCATCTGACGGCTTCTATGAGTTCACCGAGCCCAAGGTGGCGGGGAAGAAAACGAAGTGGCGCTTCACCCTGATCGACCAGCCCTGGTTCTGGATCGCCGGTGTGGTGAAGGACGGCGCCTTCGCCATGCTGACGACTGAGCCTGGACCGGACGTGGCCCATTATCACGATCGGCAGATCGTCGTCCTGCCGCCGGGGGCTGGCGTGCACTGGCTCGACCTTTCCGCGCCGGAGGAGCTGATCCTCAGGCCCGGTCCACTGGGCTCGCTCTTCGTCGAGCGGGTTTATCCATAGGCGAAACGACCTGCACCGACCCGACTCAGCTTAACCGCGGCTGATGACCCCCGATCAAATGACCGCCGCCCTGGACACCATGCAGCAGGCCGCAGGGGGCGACCCCGCGCTCATGCCTGGCCTGATCACGGTGAAAAGCTCGGTGTGGTGCGACAGCCTTTACGCCATCGAACGCATCACCAAGACCCTGGATGAGGGCATTCGGCACCGGGGGATCAAGGTCATGGTCTCATCCCTGTTCGAGACCAAGGTCCTGACCCGCGCCGAAGCCGCTGATCGCGGCGCGCCCTACTACGACCTGACCTCTGGGGGCTGACTCCGGTCGCCCGCCATCGGCCTGCTCGCGCGGCTGGCGGGCAGGTCCTGAAGCCATCGCGTCATCGCCTGCAAACATGCACGCAGGCTGACATGGCGGCCGCCTTGAAAGACGGTCTGAAGGGGATGGCGCCGCCGGTGGGGCGTCGTCGCCCGGCGCTCAGTCGCGCCGCGTTTTCAGCAGCGGCGGAGCCCTCGCGTTCCGCTGCCGCAGCGGGGCGTCGACGAGGTCCTTTAGAAATCAGATGGTCTGAACCTCAGAGAAGGTGACCCGCGTCAGCCGCGGCGGGTCGCCATTCCGAGCCTCCACCGGCGGCCCCTGCCTCTGCACTAGCGAGCCTTGATCGGGCGTCGATCTTCATCACGGCCAGGTCGAACCCTTCTTTCCCGGGGCCTGGCAGGACCGACAGTTGCGGGACGCCTGGGTGATTTCGGGTCCGTAGCGGCCGGTCTTCCGTCTTTCGCGCCATCCGGCGCGGCCTCTCGATGTGGCGGATCTGACCGTGACCGGTCGGCTGGCGCAACCGTCAGGACGACTTTCTTCCCCGGCCTGCGGCCTTCCTCGCGAAACAAGAAAGTCGCTCCCTCCGGTCCTCCGCTGCGCTGCGGGGTCTCGCTGCGCTCGCCCTGCGCGCCTTCCGGCCCCGGTCTCCCGATCGCCATCGAGGCCGCGACAGGCGTGGCCCGAAGCAAAGGAGAGACTGACATGGCCGCTATTGGAACCTTCATCGCCCAGGGCGACGGCTACACCGGTTCGATCAAGACCCTGACCCTCAATGTGAAGTCGGCGACCTTCCGGCCGAACGAGAAGAGCGACGACAAGGCCCCGGACTATCGGATTTTCGCGGGGACCACGGAGTTCGGCGCGGCCTGGAAAAAGACCAGTCAGCAGAACCGCGACTACCTCTCGGTCAAGCTGGACGATCCGAGCTTCCCGGCGCCGATCTACGCCTCGCTGGTCGAGAGCGACGAGGGGCACAGCCTGATCTGGTCGCGCAACTGAGAGCCCGGCGGCGGCGCCAGGGGCGCCGCCGCCATCCCCTTCAGACCGTTTTCAAGGAGGCCGCCATGTCGCGCCCCACCGCTTCCGTTCGTCCCGATCCCCATGCTGAGATCACCGCCCTCATCCTCGCCGACCTAGAGGCCGGCGTCCGACCCTGGAGCCGTCCGTGGATGACCCAGGGCGCCGTCTCCCGCCCGCTGCGGCATGACGGAGAGCCCTATCACGGCGTCAACGTCCTGACCCTCTGGGTCCGGGCCGCGCGCTGCGGCTACGCCCGCCCCGTCTGGATGACCTTCCGTCAGGCCCTGGCGCTCGGCGGCGGCGTTCGAAAAGGCGAAAAGGGCGCTCCCGTCGTCTACGCCGCGCCCGTCGCGGCCGCCGACGACAGGGACGAAGAGACCCAGGCCTGCCGGGGCGGGCGCTTCCTCAAGCGCTACATCGTCTTCAATCTGGACCAGATCGAAGGCCTGGACGACCGCTATCCGCCGCCGGTCCGCCCCGATGTCGCCGAGCGGATCGATCATGCGGAACGCTACTTCGCCGCGACCGGCGCCGATGTCCGGGCGGGCGGCGACACGGCCTGCTACCGCCCGGACGCCGATACCGTGCACATGCCGGCCTTCGAGGCCTTCCATGACCCGGAAGCCTACTACGCCGTTCTGGCCCACGAACTGGTCCACTGGACGGGCCATACTTCCCGTCTGGATCGCGATCTCACCCTCGGCCGCTTCGGCGACGAGGCCTATGCCCGCGAAGAACTGGTGGCCGAACTCGGCGCCGCCTTCGTCTGCGCGGACCTCGGCCTGACCCTCGAACCTCGTCCCGATCACGCCGCCTACATCGCCTCCTGGCTGCGCGTCCTGCGCAACGACACCCGCTTCATTGTCGCCGCCGCCGCTCATGCGGAACGCGCCGCGAAGCTCCTGGCCGAAAAGCAGCCGCTGCCCTGATGCGGACGGGCGTGATGACGCGCGGGCATCACCCGATGCCCGCGCGCCGACTGCCGCAGACGCCGGTTTGGCGAAATCCTTGGCCTGTCCCGCCGCCGACCGCCGACGGCGTTCCAGCCCCGCAAGGATTGCCGCCATGCACGACGCCCAGACCCCGATGCCGCCGCGCTATCTCCGCACCGCCGAGGCCGCGCGGCATCTCGGCCTGTCCGGCCGCACGCTCGAGAAGCACCGCTGCTATGGCACTGGGCCCCTCTATCGGAAGATCGGGGGACGCGTCGTCTACGCCGTCGGCGACCTCCAGGCCTGGGCGGATCGCGGCGTCAAATCCTCAACCACGGACCCGGGCCACGACAGGATTTCGCCCGCGCGCCGCCCGGATCGGGACCCTGCGTTATGACCGGCCGGGACGACGAGGGCGCCCCGTCGCCGCCGTCCTATCTGGCCTATCACCGCGATCCTGTGGTGGTGGTCGAGACCCCGCCGCCGTCGGCCGACCAACTGACCTGGGTCGAACTCGTCTTCGACCCGGGCCGCACGGAGCGCTGGATCCGCTTCGGTCAGGCGGTCGACCAGCGCATCGTTTCGCGCCGGAACCGTTTCGTCGCCTTCCGGCCCGGCGCCGTCTTCGCTTATGTGCGCTGGTCCGCCAACGCCTACGGCACGGTCGTGTCGCGCCTCGATATCCTCCAGGCGGCTGATCCGACCCGCGACCGGATCGCCATTTCCGGCGTCGTTCCCGGCGCCGTCAGCCTGCTTCGGCTGAGCGGCTGGCCGAGGGTTCGCCGCGCCCTGGACCAGATTGACGCCGTCGAGGCCGGCGGTTTTGAACCGGGCGAGGTCGCTCCCGACTACTGGCGCCACGTCCATGCCCGGCTGGCGGTCAGCCTGCCGCCCCTGGCCTATACCGCCGAGCGCCACCGAGCCTTTCGTCTGCGCCAGCAGGTCTCGTTATGAAGCGGGCGGTCGTGCTGGGATGGGCTGGCCTGGCGCTCGCCGCCCTCGCGCTTGGCCCGGTCGCTGCCCGCGCGCCGCGCCTGATCTGGAACGCCTCCGCCAGCCTTCCGATCGGCCTGTACCGGCTTGAACCGACGCGCGCGGCCGCCGCAGGCGAGCTTGTGGCCTATCGCCCAGCGCCGGAATGGTCGCGGGCGTTCGCGGCGCGCGGCTATCTGCCGGACGGTGTCCCGCTCCTGAAGCCGGTCGCGGCGACCCCGCCCTCCGTGGTCTGTCGCCAGGGACTCCGGATTGTCATCGACGGCCGGACGGTCGCCATGGCGCTGGAGAAGGACCGCGCCGGACGCCCGCTGCCGCGCTGGAGCGGCTGCATCACCCTCGGTCCGGAGGCTGTCTTTCTGCTCGCGCCCGACGTCCCGGACGCGCTGGACAGCCGCTATTTCGGTCCAGTCGACCGCAGGGATCTGCTCGGCCGCATCGTGCCGATCCGCATGCGGGAGGGCCGCGGATGAGCGTGCTGTCCTTCTCTGGAAAGCGCGCGAGGCGGGCGGCGACGCTGGCCCTGGCG
The DNA here is from genome assembly GCF_053345555.1 of Brevundimonas sp. M1A4_2e. NCBI lineage: Bacteria > Pseudomonadati > Pseudomonadota > Alphaproteobacteria > Caulobacterales > Caulobacteraceae > Brevundimonas > Brevundimonas sp. M1A4_2e. The sequence continues at coordinate 111,598 of NZ_JBKFAI010000007.1, forward strand.
CTCGCAGCGACCAGCTTTCCGTGCGTCTCGGTCGCGCTTCCGGCGGCTTCTGAACCGCGCGAGCAAGCCCTTTCCAGACGCGCGATCGATGACCTGATCACGGAGGCGGCGCGTCGTTTCGGCCTGCCGGCACACTGGATCCGGGCGGTCATGAAGCAGGAGAGCGGCTTCAATCCTCGCGCTACGTCGCGCGCGGGCGCCATGGGTCTGATGCAGGTGATGCCCGCCACCTATGCGGAACTGCGGCGACGTCACGGCCTCGGCTCTGACGCCTACGACCCCCGCGACAATATCCTGGCCGGCGCCGCCTATCTGCGCGAACTGCACGACCGGTTCGGCCTGGAGGGCATGTTGCCCGCCTATAACGCCGGGCCGCGACGCTACCTGCAGCATCGGGACCAAGGCCGCCCTCTGCCTCTGGAGACCCGCGACTATGTCGCCAGGATCGGGCTTTCGGACGGGACGGCGGCGTCGCCTGTCGGCCCCCGGATCGTGGCGGTCGCGCCGGTTGATCCGCACCGGGCGCCGCTCTTCCCGGACATGCCGCACCCCTCCGATCCGGCATCTTCCGAACTGTTCGCGTCGCTGACCTCAGCGGCGGTCTCAGGTTCGGCTGCCCCCCAATGAGCGCTCCCATGGAAGAGCGGGGAAGAGGGCAGGATAAAAGCCGCAAGGTGCGGCGGGGGTGGGGGAGGAATTTTACGCATCATCTCAAGGGATTGTCGCAAGGTGAAATTTCGCTGCCTACCTTGCGTATTTGGCTATCATGCGGAAATGGCGACGATTTTCTCGCCTTGATCCGCCTATCATGACCCGTGACGACGATTTTCGGGTCCGCCCCGGGCGGATACGCTCCGCGTCGGGGCCGAGTGTCGACACGGCGCTGCGCCAGGTCAGGGTCGCCGTCGCCCGAGCCGGCGGTCCCTCCCAACATGGCGTCGGCAAGGGAGGCGCTCGCCCCAGCACCTTCGGGCGGGGAAGGGCGGCGCTGATCCGCCGTGTGCATGTGGGCGGGTCTCGTCGGTCTGTCGTCGTCAAGGCGCGGGTGGTGCGCCGAAGCGCCGGAGGGCTCGCCGCGCACATAGGCTATCTCCAACGCGACGGCGTGACCCGCGACGGCGAAGCGGGGCGGCTCTTCGACGCCCGGAGCGACATGGTCGACGCCTCAGCCTTCGCGGAGCGCGGCCAGGATGATCGCCATCATTTCCGCTTCATCGTCTCGCTGGAAGACGCGGGCGAACTCGCAGACTTTCGCGCCTATGCCCGCGATCTCATGAACGACGTCCAGAAGGATCTGGGCGCGCCGCTCGACTGGGTCGCGGTCGACCACTGGAACACCGCCCATCCGCACCTCCACATCGTCCTCCGCGGACGGCTTGAAGACGGCGCCGACCTGGTCATCAGTCGGGACTATATCAGCCAGGGCATCCGGGCGCGGGCCGAGGCCCTGGCTGAGCTGGAACTGGGACCGCCGAGCCCGCGTGAACGTACCGCCGCTCTGGCGCGGGATGCGGAGGCTTCACGCTGGACGCGGCTTGATCGTACGCTGGAGAGGCTGATGGACGCCGATCGCCAGGTCGATCTGCGACGCGTCGGCCCATTGGGCGACCCGAGCGGAGTAGGGCCCGTGTTTCATCGGCTCCGCACGCTCGAACGTCTCGGCCTGGCCGTCTCGGCGGGACCTGGCCGATGGAGACTCCAGAACGGGCTCGGAGAGCGTCTTCGTGAGATCGCTCGCGAGATCGAGGTGGCAGGCCGTCTGGAGGCGGCGGTGGAGGCGCGGGAACTCGTCCGGACAACGGAACAGTGGGCGACCTCGGCCTTGTCCGACGTCGTCGTCGGACGGGTCCTCGCCCGGGGGCAGGACGATGAACTGCGCGGCACGGGTTTCGCCGTCATTGACGGGCTGGATGGTCGGGTTCATCACATCACCCTGGCGGACGCCGGCGCGCCCGAGCCCAGGGTCGACGCCATCGTGCGCGCCAGCCCGCCGTCGCGCGGCGCCCATCCGATGACGGTGACGGTGTCCGATCTCGGCCTGACCGGCCAGATCACGGCCAGGGGCGCGACCTGGCTGGATCGTAGGGCGCTGGATCCCAACCCCTTGCCTGAGGCCGGCGGCTTCGCCGGCGAGGTCGCCGTCGCCCGCGAAGCGCGCATCGACCGGCTGGCCGCCGAGGGGCTGGCCGAACGGCGCGGCGTCGGCGTCCGCTTCGCCTCCGGCCTGCTCCAAACCCTGAAGGCCCGGGAGATCGCCGATGTCGCGGAGCGGCTCCGGAATGAGACCGGCCTCGTCTTCCGTCCGACAGCCGAGGGGGACGAGGTCTCGGGCGTCTATCGCCGCCGCCTGGACCTGGCCTCGGGACGGTTCGCCATGATCGACGACGGGACGGGCTTCAGTCTCGTGCCATGGCGGCCTCCGCTCGAACGAAATCTCGGCCGGTCGGTCAGCGGACTCGCGGGCGCCCGGGACGAGATCGAATGGCGCCCGCCGCGCGCCCTCGGCCGCTGAGCCCGCCATCAAGACTTCTCCCTGAACTGGAGGCAGCATGTCCGCTGGAAAGATCCTCTGGGGCCAGATCACCCTGGTCTTCGGTCTCATCCTCGCCGGCGTCTGGGGCGCGACCCAGTGGACCGCCTGGCGTCTGGCCTATCAGCCGGCGCTCGGCGCGCCCTGGTTCGAGGTCCTTGGTCATTCGGTCTACGCCCCGCCGAGCCTCTTCTTCTGGTGGTTCGTCTATGACGCCTATGCGCCGCGCCTCTTCCTGGAGGGCGGCGCGATCGCAGCGGGTTCTGCGCTTGTCGCCATCGGAGTCTCCATCGCTATGGCGGTCTGGCGTTCGCGGGAGGCGGCGTCGGCGACGACCTACGGCACAGCGCGATGGGGCGACGCCCGCGACGCCCGCGCCGCCGGGTTGATGGGTGATGACGGCGTGCTGCTGGGCGAGATGGACGGCCGGTATCTGCGCCACGACGGACCCGAGCATGTGCTGTGCTTCGCGCCGACCCGCTCGGGCAAGGGCGTCGGTCTGGTGGTGCCGACCCTCCTGACCTGGGGCGGCTCGGCGCTCGTTCACGACATCAAGGGCGAGAACTGGTCCCTGACCGCCGGATGGCGCGCCCGCTTTGGACCCGTCCTGATGTTCGATCCGACCGATGCGCAGAGCGCCGCCTACAACCCCCTGATGGAGGTGCGGCCGGGACCGCTCGAGGTGCGCGACGTTCAGAACATCGCCGACATTCTCGTCGACCCCGAAGGGGCGCTCGAACGCCGAAACCACTGGGAGAAGACCAGCCACGCCCTGCTGGTCGGGGCCATCCTCCATGTCCTGCACGCCGAGCCCGACAAGACCCTGGCCGGGGTGGCTTCCTTCCTGTCGGATCCGGAACGGCCGATCGAAGCCACCCTTCGGCGCATGATGACGACGCCCCATCGCGACGGACGGCCTCATCCGGTGATCGCCGCCGCCGCCCGCGAACTGCTGAACAAGAGCGAGAACGAGCGGTCGGGCGTGCTCTCCACCGCGATGAGCTTTCTCGGCCTCTATCGCGACCCGATCGTCGCGGCGGTGACCGGGCGGTGCGACTGGCGCATCGCCGACCTGGTCGATGGCGAACGGCCCGTCTCCCTCTATCTCGTGGTGCCGCCCTCGGACATCAGCCGCACCAAGCCGCTGATCCGTCTGATCCTGAACCAGATCGGCAGACGCCTGACCGAGGATCTACAGGCGCGGGCAGGGCGGCGCCGCCTGCTCATGCTTCTCGACGAGTTCCCGGCGCTCGGTCGTCTCGACTTCTTCGAAACCGCCCTGGCCTTCATGGCCGGCTATGGGCTGAAGGCCTTCCTTATCGCCCAGAGCCTCAACCAGATCGAGAAGGCCTACGGGCCCAATAACGCCATCCTCGACAACTGCCATGTCCGGGTCGCCTTCGCGACCAATGACGAGCGCACGGCCAAGCGGATTTCCGAGACCCTGGGAACGGCGACCGAACTGAGGGCGATGCGGAACTACGCCGGCCATCGGCTATCCCCCTGGCTCGGTCATCTCATGGTGTCGCGCCAGGAGACGGCTCGCCCCCTCCTGACACCCGGAGAGGTAATGCAACTGCCATCGACTGACGCCCTGGTGCTGGCGTCGGGATGCGCGCCGCTGCGGGTGAAGAAGGCGCGCTACTATGCGGACCGTCAGCTCAAGGGGCGCGTGCTTCCTCCCCCGGCGTCGCGCGGCGCGATCCCGGGCGGAGCCGATTGGGTCTGGGCGACCGCTTCGGCCCCAGCCGCCGCAGAGCGATCGAAGCCAGGGGAGGCCGATGACGGCGGCCTGAGACAGGAACAGGATCCTGAAGCGCCTGACGTCCTGGCGCCCACGCGCGTCGTCGAAGACCCGCCCTGCGATCCGCTCGGTCCCGACCTCGACGAGGACGAGGGCGTCGCGGTTCTTCCGGACGACCTTGAGGCCCGGATGCGGCGCGTCGCGCGCCAGGCGGCGCTCGATCCTGACGACGGCATCGCCCTCTAGGCCGGCGCGATGAAAAAGCCCTTCCTCACCGTCTACCTCACGCCGGAACTGCTCGACCTCCTGGTCGCCCACGCCAAGCGACGGGGCGTGCCCAAGTCGACCGTCGCCGAGGCGGCCATCGCCAGCTTCCTCACGCCGGACGCCGCCCAGCAGCAGGAGGCCGCGCTCGGACGGCGGCTGGACCGGCTCAATCGCCACGCCGACCGGTTGGAACGGGACCTCGAAATCGCCGTCGAGATGCTGGCGCTTTTCGTCCGGACCTGGATGGCCGCAACGCCCTCCCTGCCGGACGCCGCCCAGGCGGCGGCGCGGGCGAGAGGGCGGGATCGTTACGAACGCTTCGTCGAAAACCTGGGGCGCCGGCTGGCGTCCGGACGGTCGTTCACGCGCGAACTGGCGTTCGAGCTCGAAGCCGCGACGCGGGACGATGTCGTCGACCGGGCTTCTGACGTCAGCCGCAGCGACATAGGCGATGCGCAAGACGAGAATCCAGCGTCCTGACCTTCGCCCTGATCGTCCTGGGGCGAGGGGGCGAGGTCGGTCATTCCGCCGATCGCCTGTCTTTCTACGCCTGAGCCCTACTACGCCTTCGGCCTTGTTGAACTCGCGCGATTTGCGGTTCTCTTGTCGCCCCCGTCCGGATCGCCCGCCGATCCGTCCTCGCCGACGGGACCGCCATGAGCACGCAAGCGCGCAGCCTGAAAATGCTCCGCACGGCCTTTGGCCCGGCGCTCCTGGCCGCGCTGTCGGACCCGGATGTGGTGGAAGTCATGCTCAATCCGGACGGCCGGGTCTGGCTGGATCGGCTGACGAGCGGGCTTGAATTGACGCCGCATCGCCTGGAGCCCGCCGAGGGCGAGCGGGTCGTCAGACTGGTGGCCCACCACGTCGGACAGGAGGTCGACGAGACCCGTCCCCGCATCTCGGCCGAACTGCCGGAAACCGGGGAGCGGTTCGAAGGCCTCCTTCCGCCCATTGTGCGCGCGCCGGCCTTCGCCATCCGCAAACCGGCCGTCGCCGTCTTCACCCTCGACGACTATGTCGCCGCCGGGATCATGGTCGCCGGGCAGGCGCAAAGCCTGCGCGACGCCGTCGCCCAGCGCCGCAACATCCTCGTGGTCGGGGGCACCTCCAGCGGCAAGACGACCCTGGTCAACGCCCTGCTCGCTGAGATGGCGGGGAGCGACGACCGGATCATTCTCATCGAGGACATCCGCGAACTGCAGTGCGCGGCGCCCAATACCGTGGCGCTGCGCACCCGGGACGGTGCGGTGACCCTGACCGATCTGGTGCGCTCCGCCCTTCGCCTGCGCCCGGACCGCATCCCCATCGGGGAGGTCCGCGGCGCCGAGGCGCTTGATCTGGTGAAGGCCTGGGGCACCGGACATCCGGGCGGCGTCGGCACCCTCCACGCCGGATCCGCGCACGGCGCGCTCCATCGGCTCGAGCAACTCATCCAGGAAGCGGTCCTCGTGCCGCCCCGCGCCCTCATCGCCGAGACCATCCATCTCGTCGCTGTCCTGGCCGGTCGAGGCGCCGAGAGGCGTCTGGTCGAACTCGCCGCCGTCGGCGGCCTCGACGCCGACGGCCGGTATCGCCTTTCGCCCGTCCCCTCCTGACCCCTCCGACTTCATCTCTCTGGAGCACCGTCATGATCGCCTATCAACGCCGCCTCCATCCGGCCGTCCTGCTCGCGCTGGCCGCAGTCTGCGCTTCGCCCGCCCTGGCCGGCGGCTCCTCCATGCCCTGGGAGGCGCCGCTCCAGTCCATCCTCGAGTCGATCGAAGGGCCGGTGGCCAAGATCATCGCGGTGATGATCATCATCGTCACCGGCCTGACGTTGGCCTTCGGGGACACATCGGGCGGCGCGCGTCGGCTGATCCAGATCGTCTTCGGTCTCTCCATCGCCTTTGCGGCCAGTTCCTTCTTTCTCAGCTTCTTTTCCTTCGGCGGCGGCGCGCTGGTCTGATGGCTGACCCGATCCCCGAGGATTTCGTCGCGCCCCTTCACCGTGCCCTGGTGGAGCCGATCCTCCTGGCCGGCGCGCCGCGCGCGCTCGCCATCGTCAACGGCACCCTGGCCGCCGCCCTGGGGTTGGGCCTGCGGTTATGGCTCGCAGGCGTGGCGGTCTGGATCGTCGGGCACGCCCTGGGCGTCCTCGCCGCGCGTCACGACCCGGACTTCGTCGAGGTCGCGCGTCGTCATCTGCGCCTTCCGACGCTTCTGGATGTCTGACCATGTTCTCGCTTCAGGAATATCGCGCCCGGCCGCGACAACTCGCCGACTTCCTGCCCTGGGCGGCCCTGATCGCTCCGGGCGTGGTGCTGAACAAGGACGGCGGTCTCCAACGCACCGCGCGTTTCCGTGGCCCCGATCTGGATTCGGCGACCAATGCTGAACTGTCAGGCGTCGCCGGGCGACTGAACAACGCCCTGCGCCGGCTCGGATCCGGCTGGGCGATCTTCGTCGAGGCCCAGCGCTATGCCTCGGCCGCCTATTCCAAAAGCATCTTCCCCGACCCGGTCTCAGGCCTGGTGGACGAGGAGCGGCGCGCCGCCTTCCAGGCCGACCGGAGCCACTTCGAAAGCGCCTATTATCTGACCTTGGTCTGGCTGCCGCCGGCCGAAGATCGCGGCCGCGCCGCGCGCTGGCTCTATGAGGGGGAGGCGGAGAAGGGGGTGGACTGGCCGTCGCAGGTTCGCGGCTTCATCGACCGGACCGATCGGCTCCTCGCCCTCATCGAGGGGCTGATGCCGCAGGCGGCCTGGCTCGATGACGAAGCGACCCTGACCTTCCTTCACGCCACGGTCTCGACCGCGCGGCAATCCGTCCGCCTGCCGGAAACGCCGATGCACCTCGATGTGCTGCTGGCCGACAGGGCTCTGGTCGGCGGCCTGGCGCCGCGCCTCGGGGGCACGCATCTGCGTGTCCTGACCGTCATCGGCTTTCCGACGTCGACCTGGCCGGGGCTTCTCGACGAACTCAATCGCCTGGCCTTCGACTATCGCTGGACCACGCGCGCGCTCTGCCTGGACAAGACCGACGCCGGGCGGCTGCTCGGCCGCATACGTCGCCAGTGGTTCGCCAAGCGGAAATCGATCGCGGCCCTCCTTAAGGAGGTGATGACCAATGAGGCCGCCGTCCTGATGGACTCCGACGCCGACAACAAGGCGGCGGACGCCGATCAGGCCCTGCAGGATCTCGGCGCCGATGGCGTGGGCTACGCCCTGGTCACCGCCACCCTGACCGTGTGGGACGAGGATCCGGCGATCGCCGACGCCAAGCTCCGGCAGGCGGAAAAGGTCATTCAGGGACGCGACTTCACCTGTATCGCCGAGAGCCTGAACGCCGTCGAGGCCTGGCTGGGCGGCCTGCCGGGCCACGTCTACGCCAATGCGCGGACGCCGCCGATCTCCACCCTCAACCTCGCCCACATCATGCCGATGTCGGCCGTCTGGGCCGGGCCTGACTGGAACCCCCACCTCGACGGACCGCCGCTGTTCCATGCGCGGACCGACGGCGCCACGCCCTTCCGCTTTTGCCACCACGTTGGCGATGTCGGTCACACCCTGATGGTCGGGCCGACCGGGGCGGGGAAGAGCGTGCTGCTGGCGCTGATGGCCCTCCAGTTCCGGCGCTATCCGGCATCCCAGGTCTTCGCCTTCGACTTCGGCGGCTCGATCCGCGCGGCGGCTCTGGCCATGGGCGGCGACTTCCACGACCTTGGCGAGGCGATGCTGGGCGGCGAGCGCGGGCTGACCCTGCAGCCTCTCGAAGGGATCGACGATCCGGGCGAACGCGCCTGGGCCCAGGCCTGGCTGATCGACCTCCTCGCCCGGGAAGGCGTGCCGATCGAACCGGAGATCAAGGACCAGGTCTGGTCCGCCCTCGTCAGCCTCGCGGGAACCCCTGCCAGCGAACGTACGCTCTCAGGCTTCGCCGCCCTTGTCCAAAGCTCCGCGGTGAAACGGGCGATGGCGCCCTTTACTCTGGAGGGGCCATGGGGACGCCTGCTCGACGGCGACCGCGAACACCTCGGCGTCGGCGCGGTTCAGGCCTTCGAGACAGAAGGCCTGATCGGATCGGGTGCAGCGCCCGCGGTGCTCGCCCATCTGTTTCACCGGATCGAGGCGCGGCTGGACGGACGGCCGACCCTGATCATCGTTGATGAGGGCTGGATCGCCCTCGACGATACCGGCTTTGGCGCCCAACTGCGCGAATGGCTGAAGACCCTGCGCAAGAAGAACGCCTCGGTGGTCTTCGCCACCCAGTCGCTTGCCGACATCGACAACAGCGCGATCGCCGCGGCGATCATCGAGAGCTGCCATACCCGTCTCTTCCTGCCGAACGCCCGCGCCCGCGAGCCACAGATCGCCGCCGTCTACCGCCGCTTCGGATTGAACGATCGCCAGATCGACATCCTCGCCCAGGCGACGCCGAAGCGTGACTACTACTGCCAGTCGCGTGCCGGCGACCGCCTGTTCGAACTCGGTCTCGGTCCGGTCGTTCTGGCCTTCTGCGCCGCCTCCTCGGCGACGGATCAAGCGTCCATCCGGGCGGTTCTCGACGAGGCCGGCCCAGCAGGTTTCGGCGCGGCCTGGCTGCGCCATCGCGGCCTGCCCTGGGCCGCAGATCTCCTTGCGACCGCCCCAAGCCCACACCCTCCCGGAGACCCGTCATGAAACGCCTGCGTTCGCCTATGGCCTTGTCGGCCATCCTGCCTGCCGCTGTGGCCGCCGCCGTCCTCCTCTGCGGCGACCTCCCGGTCCAGGCCCAGGTGGTCGTTCATGATCCGACCAACCACGTCCAGAACGTCATCCAGGCCGCCCGCGCGCTGGAGCAGATCAACAACCAGATCCAGTCGCTCCAGAATGAAGCCACTGCGCTGATGAACCAGGCGCGGAACCTGACGAGCCTCCCGTACTCGTCGCTCCAGACCCTGCAGGCGCAAGTCGATAGGACCCGCGGCCTTCTCGCGGAGGCCCAGGCGCTCGCCTATGACGTGCGGGAGATCGAGGCGGCTTTCGACAGCCGCTACGGCGCCGTCCCAATGTCGGCGTCAGAAGGGGATCTGGTCGCGCGCGCTCGCGAGCGCTGGCGGTCGTCGGTCGCAGGTTTCGAGGACGCGATGCGAGTCCAGGCGGGCGTGGTCCAGGGCCTGGGCGCGACGCGGCAGGAAATGGACCGCCTGGTCGGCGCCAGCCAGAGCGCCGCCGGCGCCCTGCAGGCGACGCAGGCCGGCAACCAGTTGCTGGCCTTGCAGTCGAGCCAACTGGTGGAGCTTGCCGCGCTTCTCGCCGCCCAGGGGCGAGCGGACGCGCTCGAAGCCGCCGATCGGACCGCCGCCCGCGCGGATGCGCAGGCGCGCTTCCGACGCTTCATGAGCGAGCCGGATCAATGAGGGCCCTGTTTCGTCGCGACCCCCTGGGCGTCGCCGCCGTCATCATCGCGATCTGCGCCATTGGCGCGGCTGTCTTGGCGAGCCCCGGCGCGCCGGCGCCGATCCCGGCGGCGAAACCCGTGACGAACGCGGCGGCGGCGGAACTGGCCCGATGCCGCAGTCTCGGCGAAGCCGGCGGCGCCGACCCGGATTGTCATGCCGCCTGGGCGGAAAGCCGTCGACGCTTCTTCGGCGGGGGTGACCCGTCATGAACGACACCGGCGTCATCGACCGCTTCTTCGAGGTCTTCAGCCGCTACATCGACAGCGGCTTCGGCCTGCTGGGCGGAGAGGTCGCCTTTGTCGCGACGACCCTGATCGTCATCGACGTGACCCTGGCGGCGCTGTTCTGGGCTTGGGGTCCGTCGGACGACATCCTCGCCCGGCTGGTCAAGAAGACCCTGTTCGTGGGCTTCTTCGCCTTCCTGATCGGCAACTTTCAGAGGCTCTCGGAGATCGTCTTCGCCAGCTTCGCCGGCCTGGGCCTGAAGGCGTCCGGATCCAATCTGTCGAGCGAGGACTTCCTGCGGCCGGGCAAGCTGGCCCAGGCTGGCATCGACGCCGGACGGCCGATGCTCAAGGCCGCCGCCGAGATGTCAGGCTTCCCGGGCTTCTTCGAAAACTTCGTCCAGATCGCCATCCTGATGGTCGCCTTCCTGATCGTCCTGATCGCCTTCTTCATCATGGCGGTCCAGCTCTTCGTGACCCTGATCGAGTTCAAGCTGACCAGCCTCGCGGGCTTCGTCCTCATTCCCTTCGGCCTGTTCGGCAAGACCGCCTTCCTGGCCGAACGGGTCCTCGGCAACGTCGTGGCCTCCGGAGTGAAGGTCCTCGTCCTGGCGGTGATCGTCGGCATTGGCTCGACCATGTTCGATACCTTCGTCAGCGACTTCGCCGGTCGGCCTCCCGCCCTGGAGGATGCTCTGGCGACCACCCTGGCCGCGCTCAGTCTGGCCGGACTGGCCATCTTCGGTCCCGGCATCGCATCGGGGTTGATCTCAGGCGCGCCCCAGCTCAGCGCGGGCGCAGCGATCGGAACAGGCCTCGCCGTGGGCGGGGTCGCCATGGCCGGCGCGGCAGGCGCTCGAATGGCTGCCAGCGCGGGCGCCGGGCTCGCGGGGCGAGCGGGCGCTGCCATGGCGGCTGCCCGCTCGGGCTCCGCAGCCTCCGGCGCCGCAGGCGCGGGGAGCGGATCACCCGGCGGACGCGGTCCGGGCGGAGGCTCCGGCAACGGCAACGGTAGTGGCGGCAGCGGCGGCAGCGGTGGGGGTGGCGGTGGCGGTGGAGCATCCCCGCCGTCGGGGGGATTCTCGCCCCCGGATCGGTCGTCTGCCTCCCCCGGGACGGAAGCTGCGCCAGGAGCGGAAAGCGCCTCCGCTCCGGCAGGTTCAGAGTCTCAACCCGCGCCGGCTTCATCGTCTCGCGGAGGGCCCGAAAAGCCCGAAGGAGCCAGCGGGTCCAGGGAGGCCAAGCCCCGATGGGCCAGGGAGATGGAGCGCCGACAGGCCGTCGCCCACGGCGTCGCCACCGCTGTTCATGCAGTCCGGTCGGGCGACCACAGCGGGGGCTCAGCATCCGTTTCTGTCAGCGAGGACCGTTCATGAACCCCTTCAAACGTCCGGGCGGCCACTATGGGCGTTCGCCGACGCCGGAAACGCCCTATCAGCGGGCCGCCCAAGTCTGGGACGATCGGATCGGGTCCGCCCGCGTCCAGGCGCGCAACTGGCGGCTCGCCGCCCTGATGGCGCTCGGCCTTTCCGGGGGGCTGGCTGCCGGCCTCGTCGTTCAGTCCGCGAGAGGCGTGGTTACGCCCTGGATCGTCGAGGTAGATCAGCACGGCGAGCCCCTCGCGGTTGCGCCGGCCCAGGCGAACTACACGCCCAGCGACGCGCAGATCGCCTGGCATCTAGGCCGGTTCGTCGAACAGGTGCGGGGCATCTCCGCCGATCCCGTCGTGGTGCGGAACAATTGGCTGCGTGCCTACGACTACACGACCGATCAGGGCGCCGCCGCCCTGTCGGACTTCGCCCGCACGAATGATCCGTTCGCCGACGTCGGGCGCATCCAGGTGGGTATCGAGGTCTCCAGCATTATCCGCGCCTCGCCATCCTCCTTCCGTGTCGCCTGGACCGAGCGGCGCTTTGTCGATGGCCGCCTCGCGACGACGGAGCGGTGGACCGCGATCCTGACGGTGACGGTTCAGCCGCCGAGGACGGCCGATGATCTGAGGAAGAATCCTCTCGGCGTCCTGGTCCACGCCTTCAACTGGTCAAAGGAGATCGACTGATGCGCCGCCTCATGCCCTCTAGCGCCGTCCTGGCGCTCTGCCTTGCCGCAACTCCCGGCGTCGGCCTGGCCTCAAACCCTCAGCGCGCGATGCGGGAAGCGCCGCCTCCGGCTTCGCGCATAGCGGCCGCCAACGCCGCCGCGCGCGTGCAGCCCTCAGGCGACAACTATCTCAACGCCACCCAGGTTTATGCCTATGAAGCCGGCGCCCTTTTCCAGGTCTACGGGGCACCGGGGCACGTCACCGACATCGCCCTCCAGCCTGGTGAAGCCCTTTCTGGGAAAGGGCCGGTGGCGGCCGGCGACACAGTGCGCTGGATCATCGGCCAGACAGAAAGCGGCGCGGGCGAAACGCGACGGGTCCACATCCTCGTAAAGCCCACACGGAGCGACCTGAAGACCAACCTCATCATCAATACGGATCGACGGACCTACCATCTGGAGCTCAACGCCCAGGCCTCCACCTATATGGCGGGGGTGTCCTGGCGCTATCCTCAGGACGAACTGATGGCGCTCGAAGCCCAGGTGGCGGGGCAAGCGGAGCGTGACGCCGAGCCAAGGATGAGGCTGGAAGATCTCAACTTCAGCTATCGGATCTCCGGAGCCCGGACGGCCTGGCGGCCGGTCCGGGTGTTCGACGACGGCCGCCAGGTCATCCTGGAATTCGACGCCGCGATTGATCAGGCGACATTGCCGCCCCTGTTCCTGCCCGATCCCGACGGCGGCGCCGCTCTGGTGAACTACCGCGTCCTCGGTCGCCGGCTGACCGTCGACCGTCTGTTCGACGTCGCTGAACTGCGTCTCGTGTCGGGCCGGCGCACCCAGACCGTGCGGATCGAAAAGAGGAGCGCCGGTCGATGAGCGATACGGCTGGGGGCGACGATCCAGCGATCAAGGCGATGCGCCTCCGGGCCGACCCGCCCAGACCCCTTCGCCTGTCGCGCAAGGTGGCGATGGCCGGCGTCGCCGGACTGGCCCTGGCGGTCGCGGCTGCTGTCGGCGTCGGCCTGCTGAAGCCGGACCCGGACGCACCGACCGTTGAATTGACGCGGTCGTCCGCGCCGCCGCCAGACGCGGTGCGCGCGCTTCCCGGAGATTACACAGCGCCCCGGCTGGGGCCGCCGCTTCCGGGCGATCTCGGCAGGCCCATTCTCAATGCGCGCAACGCCGCAGAGGCCGAGGCGGCCCTTGTCAGTTCGCCTGCTGGACCGGGATCGCAATCGCATGAGGCCGACGCCCGCCAGGCCGAACGTGAACGTCGTCGCGCCGAGGCAGATGCGGCCCGCACCTCCACGCTGCTGTCGATCCAGAGCGGCACGCCCGTCCCTGAAGGCGTTCATACTACGACCGGGCCGCTCGCGGGAGGCCGTCCTGCTGCCGCGCCCGCCGGGACCTCGGGCGGGATGTTGCTGGCCGGCGCCGTCATCGAAGCCAGCCTGGTCACGGGCATCCGGTCCGACCTTGCCGGTCCGGTGCTCGGTCAGATCACGGCCGACGTCCATGATACGCGGACCGGTCGCACGCTGCTTGTACCTAAGGGCTCGCGGCTGATCGGCACACACACGGCTCAGGTCGCCCAGGGCCAGTCACGAATGCAGGTGGTGTGGACCCGCATCATCCTTCCGAGCGGGCGATCGATCCTTCTCGAAGATCAGATGGCGTCGGATCCCCAGGGCTATGCGGGCTTGGAGGATCGCACGGACCAGCGCTGGGGGGAGCGGTTGAGATCGGCGGCGCTGACGACGCTGCTGGCTGTCAGCAGCGCGGCGGTGGAGGTGGATGAGGCCGATCGGCTCGCGCGGGCGATCCGCGACGGAACGAGCGACGGCGTGGACGCTCTGGGGCGAGGCCTGGTCGAGCGCGGGCTCTCCATTCCGCCAAGGCTGACCATCCGACCGGGTTTCGCCTTTCGGATCATCCTTACCCACGACCTCGATCTTCAACCCTATGGAGAGTGATCCATGTCCGCGCTCAAGCTCGCCGGCCTGCAGGACGACACGCCAGTCAAGATGACGATTGAACTGCCCGCAGATATCCACCGCGACCTGGTTCTCTATGCCGAGGTCCTGTCAGGCGACAGAGAGCGAGCCTATGCTCCAGCGCAACTGATTGGGCCCATGCTGAACCGGTTCATGGCGACCGACCGATCATTCGTCGCAGCAAAAACACGCCAGCAGGTCGCCCGCTAGATCGGCGCCAGGCGCCGTTTCGCTCGAGTTCAACGCAAGGCTCGTGCTGAACTCACAAAGCGGCGCAGCGCCGGATTATCGTTCTGGTGATACCAGGCTGCGGCGAAGCTGACGCTCAAACCTTCGCCGGCGTGGAGCGGTCGGTGGACCAGACTGCCCGGCAGGCCTGCATGGTCAAGGGCGCCCGCGGTGATGAGCGCAAGGCCCAGACCCAGTTCAACCTGAGCCAGCACGATCGGGAGGCCTGCACTCACGGTTTTGAGCCTGACCGATGCGGGCAGGCGGGTCTGGGCGAGTACATCGGCGCCGAGATCCCCTTCGCTGATCAGTAACGGGTCGCCGTTGAGGGACTGCAGATCGACCGTCTGTTCCAGAGCGAGCGGATGGCTTGCGGGAAGAACGACATGGAGCGTCTCGCGCCAGAGTTCGGATACGTCGAGGCCGGTGACGGTCATGCCTCCGGGCAGGACGGCGATGTCCAGTCTGCGATCCGCAACGGCCGAGAGGTGATCGCTCGCCTCGCCGGACACCATCTCGATCTGGACGTGGGGGTGGGCGCCCCGAAATCGGTGCAGAAGTCCGAACAGGGCTTCGGAAAGGAAGGACGGGGTCAGGCCGATCTTCAGCCGGCCCAGGCGACCTTCGCCCGCCTCGCGGGCCTCAGTGACCGTATCGCCCAGCAGGTCGAGCGCGTGCTCCACGCCCCTGATGAAGGAGACGCCTGCAAAGGTGGGGGTCGCGCCGCCCGGATTGCGATGAAACAGGGAGACGCCAATTTCGTCCTCCAGCCCCCTGACGCGCCGGCTGAGGGCGGACTGTTCGACGCCGAGGGCGTCAGCCGCCTTACGAAAGCCGCCTGCGCTGGCCACGGCGAGGGACCACCTCAGGGAGGTGAGGTCCAGCCTCGGGGCCGATCCCGGTTTCACCCGGCGCCCGCCTGAACCTGTTCCGCCTCGGTCAACAGGGGGGCGGCGCTGATGCGCCGCTCGTGAAAGTCGCGAAGCCGCTCCGCCGCTTGCGGCTCCTGTCCGTTGGCCAGCAGGTCGGCGACGGTTTCCAGGGCTGACGGCATGTCGCCGAGCAAGCGCGCTTCCGCCCGTGCGAACCGTTCAATCGTCGCCTGGACGCGATCATAGACGGCCACCAAAGCGGGATCTGCCGCGGCGGCGACGATATGGCGAAAGAGCCGCGTCGGGTCCGCATGGGGCGTTACGTTGATGCCAGGCACGGCGCCCTCCAACCCCTTTTCCAGACAGTGGAGCCGCAACCTGTATCGGCCGGCCAGGCCGGCAGGGTCGAGACTTAGTCCGGCATAGCCGCCGGCGGGCGCGCGCTCGATCAGGCCCTCTCCCCCGAGCCAGGCCAGAGCTTCGCGAATGGGTGTCGTGGACAGTCCGAGGGATTGGGCTTCATCGAGAATGATGATGGGCTTGCCGGGCGAGAAGGCACCGGCGATCGCGCGCTCCCTGAGCGTGCGCAAGGCGCTGGCGAAAGGATCGCGATTGCGCGCCATCCGATGACTCCGTTGCTCCGAATCATCAGACTCAAGACTTCTTGCCTCGGTTGAAAGCGGCTGGGGTGCTGAATGCGACATATCTTCGCGCCCGGATGAAAAGCCCGCGTGGGCGCGCGACTTTTTCGCGCGAGGCTGCCTTTGCGGGTCCAGAAACGCTGACTTCTGTTGATTGAACCGCGTTAGCCGCTCACACCTGTCGCGGGGAGGTTGTGAAATGACGCCACCGGACCAATCAGAGCTTGAAAGCGACAGCGCGGTGCTCTCGGCGACGATCCGCGGTATTCGACGCCTGCGCGGTTTCTCTTCATCGGAGACGGCTGCCGGAATGAACCTTGTCCTGCGCACCTATCAAGACTTCGAGGCGGGGCGAGGCCGCTTGAACGTCGACTACATCTACCGCTTCTGCCATTTCGTGAATGCCGATCCCGACGCCATCTTCGCGTCGCTGTCGATTGGGTCTCCGGACTTTGCACTGCGCTGCAGCTCCAACAAACTCATGAGCATTGTCATGATGGGGATGCATCAATTGAATCAGCAGTCGGGTGACAAGCTCGCTACTCTGGACGTCCGCACGATCGTCAACGCGGTGAACGCCCTGGTGCGCGAACTGGTCGACAAGAGCGCTGGCGGCGAGGAGGTCGATTGGCTCAAGGCCGCGGAGGAACAACTTCGTCGTGCGCGCCCCAAGCCGGGCCGCTGAATATACCGAGATATACTTTGCCACGGCGTCGCGAGCGGCCGTCCATGGAGAGGCCGCAATCCTGCGGCCGACCAAGGAGACTGTGATGCAAACCTCAATCTGCGTTCGCCTGGTTCGTCTGGGCGAGGCCCGTACTCTCACGCGTGGGGGGTGGCATGAAGGGGTGATGGAACTGGATGGCACCTACATCCGGATCGCGTGATGGCCCTGCAGGCGCTGGCGCATGTCAGCGCCTGCAACTCCCGAAGGGTAGAGAATATATGGCAATATAGCTTGCCGCTATCCGCCCGGAGTCGCCTCCTGATGAAGCCGCGTTTTGCGGCGATCCAGAGAGGAGAGACTGAGATGACCCCCACCAAAACGATCCGCCTCATCCGCCTCGGCCAAGCTCGCGAATTGACCCGCGGCGGCGCCGTCGACGGCGAGCTGGAAATCGACTTCACTCGCGTCAAGCCGTTGGGCTGAGGTCGGGGGCCGTCGGCTTGGGCCGACGGCCATCGCCTCCTCGCGACCGTGATTTCGCCCGCCCCCTCCATCCATGTGGCCTCGATCGAAGACGACCTGGTCGCCCTCGATCTCGAGAACGACGCCTACCTCTGCCTCCCCGGATTGGGGCGGCATCTGCTCGACGCCGGCGACGGCCAATGGACGGCCTCGAGCGCGATGATCGCGGACGGTCTTCTCGAGACGGGGCTTTTCCAAACGGCTGTTTCACGCCCGCCCCGGCCCGCCCTGCCGCCGGCCGCCCGAACCTCTAGGCGCTACGAGGGACCAGGTCCCGGCCGCATGGCAAGCGTGACCTTGGCGACGATCATGATCCGAGAAGCCTGGCGCATCCATGGACGCTCGTTGAAGGCGCTCATCGCGCGATCGCCGAACCTGTCACTGCGTCATGACCAGACGGCCGAGGCCATGGCGGACGCCCGCCTGTTCGATCACCGGATGCCCTGGGTTCCGGGGCAGGGGCAGTGCCTCTATCGGGCCTATCTGTTGCGCGCGTTTCTCGCGTCACGCGGTCGCGGCGCCACCTGGGTTTTCGGCGTCAGGACCTGGCCCTTCTCCGCCCATTGCTGGCTGCAGGTCGGCGACGTGCTTCTGGATGATGATCTGGATCGGGTCGCCCTTTACACGCCCATCATGGCGGTCGGCGCGTGAGCCGGTTCGTCGCCGTGCTCGGGCGGGAGACAGACCCCGACGCCTGTCGGCCGATGAAGGAGGCCGCTCGCCAGCGGGGCTGGACGATTACGGATGTCGGGCCGTCATTCTGGATCGCCGCGGAAAGGGCCTCGGTCGCACGCCGGGCTCTGGGCATCGGCGAAGTCGTCCTGATCGGCGAAACCGTCACCGGAGCGACTACTTCGGACGGTCGCGTAGGCAATATCGACGACGCCTGTCGGGACCTGGCGCGGACGATCTGGGGCCGATACGTGGCGGTGTTCCTGACGCCCGAAGGCCGTCTGGCCGGCGTGTTTCGGGACCCGTCCGGGGCGATGGACTGCGCCGTCTCGCGAAGCCGATCAGCCTGGTTGATCGCGAGCGATACGCCTGACTGGCTGGTCGACATTCATGAGCACGCCGGCCTTTCATGGGGTGCAGTCGCGACTGTCTTGCGCGACCCAATCACCCTGTCGACCGCCGATCTCCTCCAAGGCTGGAAGACGGTCTATCCCGGCGCACTTCATCTGCCCGACGGTCGAAACCGGAAGGTATGGTCGCCAGTGCAGGCGGCACGACGATCAACGTCGATGACGACAGACGACCTTCGCGAAACGGTCGATGAGGCCGTCGCGGGCCTCACCCGCCGACGGTCCTCCTTGCTGGTCGAAGTCTCAGGAGGCCTGGATTCTGCCATCATGGCCGCCAGCCTTCGAGCCAGCGGGTTCGATGGAAAGGTCCTCTGGCTCAACACCCATGGTCCCTATCCGGAATCTGACGAGCGCGCCTACGCCACGGCGGTGGCCGACGCCCTGGGCGTGCACCTGACAATCCTGTCCCGATCCGCCCGCGACCTGGCCAAAGGGCTGGCGCTTGAACATCCCCGGTCGTTCCGGCCCAGTCTCAATCGCCTGGACGCGGCCTATGACGCCCTGCAGGCGGACCTATGCGAGGCGCATGGTGTGGAGGGCGTGCTTACCGGCAAGGGCGGGGATGTCGCCTTTCTGCAGACCGCCAGCTCCAGCATTCTCGCTGACGAGCTGCGCGATCGAGGTTGGGTCGCTTTGTTCGGCCGGACCGCGCCTGTGCTCGCCCGTCGGATGAGGCGGTCAGCATGGCGGAATATGCGAGCAGCGATCGTCTCTGCGCGACGACCACGTGAGTATTCGCCGTCTGCAAACGCCCTTCTGCACCCGGACATCCGCGGCGCCGAATGCCCGCCTCATCCTTGGCTTGTCGACATGGCCGGCGTCGGTCCGGGCAAACGACAGCAGATTGTCGGCTTCGCGAGCAACCTCGGCCTGCACAGCCCGTCCCGGCGAAGCGAGAGAGCAGAGCTGTTGCATCCGGCGCTCAGCCAGCCGGTCATGGAAGCGGTTCTGGCCACCCCGTCATATGGGCTGACGAAGGGAGGACATGACCGCCTTCTGGCCCGCGACGCCTTCGCGGACCGACTACCGCAGGCCCTGGTCCATCGCCGGTCCAAGGCCGAACTCGGCGGCTATTACGGCCGTGTCCTCGCCGCGAACATCGACCGCCTGCGTCCGCATCTCCTCGAGGGACATCTCGCCCGGCAGGGCCTGATAGACCGCGACCAGGTCGAGGCCGCGCTTCAGGTCGAGCACCTGATCTGGCAGGGCGGCTATCTGGAACTGATGATGCTGGGTCTGGTCGAGAGTTGGACCAAGGCTTGGCTGCGCTGAGGCGAGATTTGAGCGTCCCGGTTTCAGGACATGTATTGGGCCGTGGGCCTGTCAGGCGGCGGCGTTACAGGATATCCAAAGCGTGACCTTTTATATGGAGCGCTAACTTGGACGACGCCATGACGCCCGACCGGGATCTTCTCGACATGACCGCAGACATCGTCGCGGCCTATGTGACGAACAACAAGATCGACGCCGCAGCGCTACCCGCCCTGATCACCTCAATCCACGCCGCCCTGGGTTCGACGGGTTCGGAGCCCGTGGAAGAGGTCGAGCCGGTTCAACGGCTGACGGCCGCGCAGGCCCGCAAGCTGATCACGCCCGGCGGCATCATCAGCCTGATCACGCAGAAGCCGTTCAAGTCGATGAAGCGCCACCTCTCAATTCACGGCCATACGCCGCAATCCTATCGCGAGGCTTTCGGCCTCCCTGCCGATTTCCCGATGGTCCACCCGGAATATGCCAAGGCGCGATCCGATCTCGCCAAGGCGATGGGGCTCGGCGCCGGTGGACGTCAGGCGGCCAAGCCGGCTCCCAAGGGTAAGCCGGGCCGTAAGCCGAAGGCCGGCTGATTATGGCGTCGTGGCAGGTCGCGGCATTGCTGTTCGTCGGGTTCGGCAGCCTCGGTCTGCTGCTGACGATCAGCAAGCAGCTCGACCGGCTGATCAAGGAGGTCAGCCATCTTCGGATTGAGCATCGCAATGCGACCGGCGTTGAACCTGCCGGAATGACCTTGGCGCGCGAGCGGGGGGATGAGCGACGCTGGTCGGATGACGAAAGCGGACGTTGAAATGTCGCTCAGGCTATAGCGATCAGGGTCGCTATAGCCTGAGTGGGGTCAGTCCATTTTGCTGGCTAGGGCAGCGGGCGCTAGGGGGAGCTGTTTTGATTGAGGACGCTGCAGAACCTCATCCAGCCATGCCCATGCGGTGTCGTAGAAGTCGCGAATGTTGGCCGGACTGGAAAGGATGTGTCCTTCGCCCCTGTAGGTGACGAGGACGACATCCTTCTGCTGTCGGTAGAGGGCTGAGAACAGTTCCTCGGCCTGACCCGGCGGCACATAGTCCCGATCGGCCGTGAACAGCAGGACAGGCGCTGAATTGCGACCTGCGGCCAGAGCGGGACTGTTGCGCACATAGCGGTCGGCGTCCGCGAAGGGCGGAGACCCGAGACCTCCTTGGCCCGTCTCGACCCAGCCTGCCCGAGATCGAACCGGCAGTCCGTCCTCCGGTGAAAGAGATGGCTTTAGGGAAAACTGCCCCCAGGCGCTGAGTAGATTATAGGGGCCGTTCGCTGCGATGACGGCGGAGAAGCGGTCCGATTGGGTTGCAGCGGCGACGGCCGCAAAGGCGCCGAAGCTGTGCCCCCAGAGGACGACGCGGTCGGGGTCAAACGCCCCCAGAGGCGCCGCGGCGTCTACCGCCCTCAGGATGTCGTCCGCCATGCCGATAGCGGGTTCGCCTCGTCTGTCCGGTCTGGGGAGACTTGGGATCAGTACAGCATAGCCGGCCGCCGTCATCAGTTGAACATTGGAGGTCAAGCCGTCTTCCGGCGAGGCTGGCCGGTATGCGGGCTCGCCAGGATAGGGAATGACGATCAGGGTGGGCTTGCGATCGCCCGTCTTGAGCGGACGATAGAGCCAGCTCACGAGGGGACTGCCGTCCGGAGACTGGTGGGTCACCGCCTCGGCGGAGGCGAAGGATATCTCCGCGAGCCGATCATTCAATCGGAGCATCGGGGGGGCGCCGTCCAGGGCGAGCGCCTCGCGGTTGCGGTCATCCCGCGTCGCGACGACAGTGCGCTGTTCGCCCGCCGCGGTGATCCGGGAAGACATCTTCATCCTGGCGCCGATCATGGCGCCGGAGGCCGTATCGACCCGCCACATCTCTTCGCCATCACCCGTCAACGTCCAGTCCCGTTGTGGCGGGCTGTTGAAGGAGAAGCGTTGACCCCGACTGAACAGGGCAGTTGTCGTACTCGGCCGGGCGCGGACCGCCCTTCCCAGTCGTTTGGCGCGACCCTTTTGGTCGACGGACCAGGCCTCGGCGCTGGATTGCACGACAAGGCGGTGTGGGGATACCGCGACAAGCGAGGCGGAAGGCGTGGTCAGATTGGCGGTCAGCACCTGCGGGCCAGCCTTGGTGAGGGCGACCCAGTCTCGCCGTTCGCCATTCTGGACATAGAGGACGGGCGTCTCGCCAAGCCAGTCCGCACTGACGAACTGGGTACGCAGTCCCGTCTCGACCCGCGCTGGCTTGAAGCCTCCGAGCGCCGTCGGGGTGGCGGCTTTCCGTTTCGGATCGATCTGCATCAATCTGCCGTCCGACCAGGGCTCGCCGTCCTGCCTCGCCCAGACCAGAAGGCGATTTCCGGAGGGCGACCAGGCCAGGAGCAGGGGGGAAATGTCCTGTCCGGGCAGGGGCTCCCAGGTCTCGCCGCTTTCGAGGTCGACGAGGGTGAGCTCGCGCCTCTCCGAGAAGTCACCTTGGAGGAAAGGGATGTCTGGATCGAACGGACGGTCGCCTGCGAACCTCACGGCAGCGGCGAAGCCTCCGCCAGGCGCGATTTCAAGGTCGTGGAAACGGCCTGACGCCAGGGTCCGTTGTTGTCCGGAGGCGGCTGACACCAGCACCAGACGCGAGTCCGCAGGCTTGGGGTTCAAGTCCAGAAAAGAGCCGCCCGCGATCAAGGTGCGCCCCGGATGCAGTCCCTCGCGGGTCGACCGCCAAAGCTGGTTCATCCGATCCTGGACGTGGAACCCCTGCCGTAGCATCGGGGGGAGATCACTGTCGGCGCGCTGGATCATGACCAGGTCGTCACCGTTACGCCATTGCGCAGATCGGCCCCACATGGCGCCCTCCGGCGTGCCGGAGAGCCATTGGACCTCGCCGGTGACCGTGTCCGCGATCCCGGCCGTAAAGGTGCGGTCCCGCAGACGGTAGATCAGCAGTCTGCGGTCGTCGGGCGACCAGGCGCCGATGACATGGCCCTTGCCTTCGACCTCAGACAGGAGAGGTCGCGGCGCGGCGCTGCCGTCGGACCGGGCGATCAGAATTTCGGAGCGTAGCACCATGTCCAGGGCGTCATACTCATAGGGTCCGGCGCCGAGGGTTGGACCGATCCGCTCGAAAGCGACGGTCGTCTCCTGTGGCGACAGCGACACCTGGCCGAACTGTTCGATACGAAGCAGGTCTTCGACGGTGAAGGGCGTGGCGAGAGCCGGTCCCGATCCGCAGATCAGGACCGCGCTCGCGGCGGCGAGCAGGGTACGAAGCATGGCGGACCTACCAGCGCTTGGTCAGTTGCAGCGCGAAGGTCCGGCCCAGGGGATCGGCCTGCCCGGCGTCGAAGCCTATGCCGGTTGTGGCGTCATAGAAGGGCGGGTCTACATCGAAGACGTTCCGCACGGAGGCCGTCAGGCTGAGCCCCTCGCCCCATGAACCGGAAGGCGTCCATCCGACCTGCATGTCCGTCGTCGTCCAGGAGCCGATCCGGGACTCCAGAAGGTCGCGATAGCCGCCGACATGGTTCACCGCCACCCGAAGTGAAACATCGTCTCGCACCCAACGACCGGAGATGGTGCCGCGCAGATCGACCGGAAAGCCGTAGGTGTCGACAAGGTCGATGGTCGGCGCGGCCGTGGTGATGCGGCGCTTGTAGTCGATCATGTAGGAGGCCGTGGCTTCCAGGGTGAGCTCGCCGCCGGCCAGGTCCAGATCGTAGGCGGCGTAGCCGTCCAGGCCGCGCACCTCGACCGACGAAGTGTTCAGCCAGCGAGCGTCGACGATGACGCCGAAGGCGTCCGCCGGGAGAACCCCCGGCAGGAGGAAGTCCGGGCTATTGATCAGGGCGTCCACGGCCGCCCGATCGGCGGCCGAGTTGCGGTCGACCCTGCGCACAAAGGGCGCGAGATTGGGATCCAGCAAGACCTGGGAGAGATTGTCGCGAGCGGGGCTTCCGATCTGATCGGAGAAGACGATGTCGAACCAGGTGGCGCCGGTCCGGAAGGGGCTGTCCTTGGGCCGATAGTCGAAGCCGAAAGTGAAGGTGTCCGCCGTTTCGGGCTTGAGGTCCGGATTGCCGCCGCCTTCGAACAGGGCGACTTGCTGGCCGACCGTATCGGCGACGAAGGTCGCTGAAATGTAGCGGCGTTGCGCCAGTTCGGTCATGGCCGGCGCGCGAAAAGACGTCCCCCAATTGGCGCGGATTTTTAGATCCTCGACCGGGGTCCACATCAGACCGATCTTGGGATTGGCGGTGGAGCCTATGTCGTCATAGTCCTCCAGGCGCCCCGCGAGGGAGAGCTCGAGTTTTTGCACGCCAGGAATGGCGTTGTCTGGACCGATGAGCGGCGCGCGAACCTCGACGAAGGCTGCGGCGACCTTGCGGTCCTTGTCCGGGGATCGGGTCGAGAGCGGGGTGAGGCCGGAGGTGAAGGTGAGGCCGCTGTTCTTCAACGCCTCCGTTCGGAACTGGGCGCCGACCGCGACCTTCACGTCGCCAGCGGGCAGCTTGAACGCCGTGCCCTGGACGATGAGGTTGGCGGAGGCGACCTCGCTTTCGTCAGTGTAGCGGTTCCAGCCGCTGGAGATGAAATCCAGGACCGTACGAGAGTTGGCCGCACCGGAGCCAAAGAGGTTGAGATAGCCGTCGCGCGGCGCGGAGAAGGCCGTCGCCGGATTGTCTGCAGTGTTTCCTAGAGCCTCCTGCAGGAAGGTGGACTGAATCATGCCGCGACTCCCGTCGACGGTCCGCTCGGTGCCATAGGTCAGGAAGGCTTCGGCCTCCCAGTCGGCGGGTAGGAAGACCCGTGCGCCGAGGGTGGCGCCGAGACTTCTAGCCCGGCCGGAGCGTCGCAAGGTCCCCAGGTCTTCACCGAAGGAATAGGCGATGCTGTGCGAGGTCGCGCCGGTCGGAGACACGAAGTGGGGATTGGCCGTCGTGACGGTCGCGATGGCGGTCGGGGTAATGCTCTCGGTTTCGAACTCGCGCTGACTGAAGCGGAGATCACCCGTAAGCTCGAGGTGCGCACCGACCTGCTGCCGGGCGTAGAGATAGGCCGCGTGGCGATCGAACTCCGGAATGAGCGCAGCGCCCGCGCGGGTGTTGTCGTAGTTCTGCTGGCCGGCCGCGAAATCCGCTGCTGAAACTGCGACGCCGCCGGTTCCCGGGCGGATGGCGTGGGTGACCACATAGCTGCTGCTGGCGTTGTCGAAGCGGACGATATTGCCCGGGACGCCGTAATAGGTCCGGTGGTCCGTGCCGCCGAAAGGCCTGAGGTCGCCTGTCGCAGTATAGGGGCGGTCCAGGGTGCTCAGCGCGTTCTGGCGCTCGAACTCGTAGGACAAAAGCGCCTGGCCGGTAGACCAGGTCCGGCCGATGGTGTGGGCGGCTATGACGGACTCGCCGCCGCCTTTTGAGGCGCCGACGCGCAGGCGGCTTTCCTGACCGTCGAAGTCCCGCCGAAGGATGATGTTGACCACGCCGCCGACGGCGTCGGCGCCATAGAGGGCGGAGGCGCCGTCGAGCAGGACGTCCACGCGCTCGACGGCGGCGGTCGGAACGGCCGAGACGTCGGCGAAATCACCTCGGCCGCCGGCCCCGGCCATACGGCGGCCGTTGACCAGCACCAGGGTGGAGTCCGGCCCGAGACCGCGCAGGTTCACGCCGGTCGCTAGGCCCGAATTGCTCTGCATCGGATCCGAACCGACCAGGGCCGCCGTCGGCGTGCCGCTGCCGGCATAGTTCTGGGGCAGGGCGGCGAGGGCTTCCGCGATGGTCGCGCGGCCGGTTCGATCGAGATCGTCGCGCCGGATCACCGTGACCGGGGAAGGGGTGTCGCCTGGGCCGCGCAGCAGGGTGCCGGTGACGACGACGTCGTCGACGAGCACGGCCTCCGCGAGTTCATCCCGGGACCCGCGTTGAAGGACCCAGGCGCCGCTGGACGACTGTATCGCCAACAGTCCGGAGCCCGCGAGGAGTTGGTTGAGGGCGGCGTCGGCGGACATCCGCCCGCTGAGACCGGGGGAGCGACGGCCCGCGACCTGGTCCGAGGTGAACATGAGTTGGCGGCCGGCCTGACTGGCGTAGGCGTTGAGCGCCGCCGCCAGAGACCCGGCCGGAATGGAGAAGTTGATTTGAGCTGGCGTCGGGGACTGGGCCTGGGCGGCGCCGGATATGGCCAGTATGGCGACGCCCGTGAACAGGCTGGAACGGTAGGCGGTCATGATGTCTTCCCCCACGACGCAACAGCGCGTCGGGGAAGAGACGGTTTACGTGGGGGCTGACCCTCACCTCTGCGCATTATTCCTTGAGCTGACCAAACGTACCTTGCCGTCAGCCTCTCGGATCGCCTTCAGATTGAACAGATGCGCCGCCGCCGAAACAAAGGCCGTCCGGTCTCCGCTGCGGAAGACCCCGTTGATCGGCGTGTTTGCCGCGGCGGGCGCTTCCAGAACAATGGGGGCGGCCAGGTAGCGGTTCACCTCGGCGACGGCCTCGGCCAGAGGCGTGTCCACGAAGGTCAGTTCTCCGGTGGTCCAACTCGTCGCAGTGTCGGCGTTCACGGTCGAGATCTTGGCCTTGCCCGATTTGATCGCCGTCTGTTGGTTCGGCAGCAGCCTCTGAGGTGCGTCCTTCGTGGCGGCCTGCACCACGTCGACGGCGCCCGACACGAGAACGACCCGCGTCTCTGCCCCCACGCGACGCACTTCGAATACGGTCCCGACCGCCGTCACGGACGCGTCTGTCGTCGAAACCACGAAGGGGCGGGCGGGGTTGTGCGCCACCTCGAACAGGGCCTGGCCCTCGGCGAGCTCGATGCGACGTTCTCCCTCGGTAAAGCGGACCCGCATCCTGGAGGCGGTGTCCAGGCGGACGCGGGACCCGTCAGCCAGTTGCAGGACACGCTGCTCGCCGACGCCGGTGGCGTAGGTGTCGCGGCCTTGCCAGAAGAAGACGCCTGCCGCGAGCGTGGCGGCCAGAGCCGCGGTCAGGCCGACTGCGCCGATCTGTTTGGCGCCGAAGCGTCTGGGACGCCGACGCTGCGCCTGCTCGAGCGCAGCCTGGATATCGGGATCGCCCGCCAGATCGCCGGTGCGCGACCACAGCTGCTCCGCGCGCCGATAAGCTTCGGCGTTCGCAGGATGCTCACGCCACTTGGCGAACTCCTGGATTGTGTCCAGCGAAATGGTGCGCGTGCCCAGCCGCGCAATCCAACTGGCCGCCTGGTCGTCGGCGGCCGTTCGTGTCTTTACCTCAGCCGGCATTGCAGCCCCTGGACTAGCGTCGGAGTTGAGCATCGACCTGTTTCAGCGCGCGCGTGATACGGCGCTCCACGGTCTTTACCGACAAATCTAGTCGTGCTGCGATCTGCTCGTTTGTCAAACTTCCGAAGCGGCTGAGCATGAAAATATCTCGCTCGGGTTGCGGAAGCTTGAGGACCAACTGCTTCAGAAGGACGGCTTCGGTCTGGGATGGGGCGTCGGTCCAGAGGGGCGCGGTGGCGGCGTGGCGACGTTGTCTTTGAGTGCGTCGGCCTTCTTCGGCCACGAGGTTGGTGGCGATCCGGAGGAGGAGGGACTTGGGGTGACGGACCTCGCCGCGCGCCTGGTAGGGGGCGATGCGGAGGTAGGTTTCCTGGACGACGTCGTCCGGGCTTTCTACGCCGAGCCGCCGCAACCGGGCGGCTAGCCAGCCAGCATGGCTCAGATACAGGTCAGCTAGCCCTGATGTGCTTTTCCCAAGTCTGATTGCAGCCTGATCTAGCATCAGTCCCTCACTGACACGCTCAGGAGGCAAAATGACACGATTAGGGGACAGATAAAAGAGTCGGGTACGCCTCAATTGTCGGGATGGCCCTCATCGCCCTCCTGGGTAGGAACATACGGCGGTATCGAAACGCCCTAGGCATTTCTCAGGAAGAGCTCGCGTTCCGTGCCGGCATGAAGCGGAGCTATGTGAGCGGAGTAGAGCTCGGTACACGCAACCCGACGGTGCAGGCCCTGGAAAGGTTGGCAGGCGCGCTTGATCTTGATCCGCGCTCCCTTCTGGCCCCGGACAGCTACATGAAATGACACGTCTGGTGGGCAGCCAATCTCAACCTGTGCCGGTCTTCTGCGCGCATGGACGTGGTAGCCCTATTAGGCCGCAACGTGCGCGTCCTCAGGACAGCTGCAGATCTTTCGCAAGAGGAGCTGGCGTTTCGAGCCAGCATGAAGCGAAGCTATCTCAGCGATCTCGAGCGCGGCACGCGAAATCCCAGCGTTAGGGCGCTGGGACGTCTTGCCGCTGCGCTGGGCGTGCCGCCGAGCCGGCTTCTGGAGTAGTCTCTAGCGTGCCTGACCCAATCGTGTGGGCGCGTGAGTTGGACCGTTCCCTAGAAACTGGCGCTCACGATGCTTGGTCCGCCTACAGGCTATTTAGGCGAACTGGAACCGGGGAGCCGCAATCCGCCACTCAAGGTCGTCAACCGCATAGGAAAGGCCTTGGTTAGAGGCCGCGTTTCTGAACTTTAGGATCCTTATCCAATCAACGCTGAGGCAGGGAGCTTGGCGGTCGTTCCACTCGTCTTCGCAAGGCGATCGGGAGGAAACTGAGCTTCTTAGGTGCCTCAAGCTCGACAGTGGTTCGGCGAGATTGTAAGCGTAGCCTAAGGCCCACAGGCAGACTTGTTGTCGCGTTATTGCGGCATATGAAACAACGTCAGGGCGTCAGCCCTATGACGCTATACGCGCCGATGCGATTGGTGCTGATCATGCGTAGGAGTGCCTGTGGGCCGTTCTCCTATTGAGAAGGGCTCGCGTGTCTACACTCGCTGCGTTGAAGAACGTTCTGACGCTCCGCGATATGGCTGGGTTGCTTGACGTGGAGCCCCGACAGTTGTCGTTCGCTCTATATAAACTGACGCCCCAGCAGAAATACGACACGTTTGAAATTCCCAAAAAGGGCGGCGGGGTCAGGACGATCCACGCTCCACGCGGCGTGCTCAAGGACATTCAGGCGCGTTTGGCGGCGCTGCTCTACGACTGCGTCGATGAGATTCAGGTGGCAAAGCCGCGCCGGCCTGTTTCGCATGGCTTTCGTCGATCGCTCTCGATCATCACTAACGCCGCACGCCACACAAATCGGCGCTACGTCTTCAACCTCGATTTGGAAGACTTCTTCCCGACGTTTAACTTCGGTCGCGTACGGGGTTTTTTCCTCAAGGATCAAGACTTCCTCCTAAGTGAAAAGGCAGCGACTTTGATCGCCCAAATTGCCTGTCGCGACGGAGCGTTGCCTCAAGGCAGTCCGTGTTCGCCGATCATTGCGGATTTGATTGCGCACATTCTCGACGTCCGTCTCCTGAGCCTCGCCAAAACGAGCAAGGTTACTGACGTGACCCCCTGAAACTCCTCCAGGAATAGCTAGAGTCCGCCCTAACGAAGGACGGACAGAATGAAGCGATCAAGGTTCACGGAAGAGCAGATCAT
>NZ_JBKFAI010000008.1:0-93443 GCF_053345555.1 Brevundimonas sp. M1A4_2e
CGCGCCGGGCGCCGAGCCGATGAAGGTCGGGGTGGCGGTCGTCGATCTGTTCACCGGCCTTTACGCCTCCAACGCCATCCTTGCCGCCCTGTGGCACGCGCGCGCGGCCGGCGAGGGCCAGCACATCGACATCGCCCTGTTCGACGTTCAGGCCGCCATGCTGGCCAATCAGGCGACCAACTACTTCGTGTCCGGCGCCGCGCCGACGCGGATGGGCAACGCCCACCCCAACCTGGCCCCCTATCAGCCCTTCGCCTGCTCTGACGGGATGGTGATCATCGCCGTGGGCAACGACGGCCAGTTCCGCGCCCTGTGCGCCGCCCTGGGGCTGGAGATCGAGGCCCGCTTCGCCACCAACGCCCTGCGGGTCGCCGAGCGCGAGGCGCTGGGGCCGCTGATCGCGGCGAAGACGGCGGGCTTCACCATGCAGGAGCTGATGCAGGCGCTGGAGGCGGCGGGCGTGCCCTGCGGGCCCGTCAACACCATCGATCAGGTGTTCGCCGAGCCTCAGGCCATCCATCGCGGCCTGACGGTCGAACAGACGCGGCCCGATCTGGCCGATCCGATCCGCACCGTCGCCTCGCCCATCCGCCTGTCGAAGACGCCGGTGCGATACGACGCCCCGCCGCCGAGGCTGGGGCAGGACACGGACGATGTGCTGAGCGATATCATGTCTGGCGATTGAGCGCCGTTGACAGGCGCTTCGCTTACCCTAAGGATGATGTCTTAACTTAGATACGACTCTGCGGCGGAGACCGTTCAGGACATGCCCAAGCCTCTACCGAGCGTTTCGGCCCGCAGCAAAGCGAGCCGCCGCCCCTGATGTTTTCCTCTTCTCGTATGCTTGGCGGCTTGAGGGACTTCGCCTTTGTCCTGATCGCCGCAATGACAGTGCTGTTTTTCTTGCTGCGGCTGACCGGCGACCCGGCCCTGGTCATTGCGGGCGAAGGCGCCTCTCCGGCTCAGATCGAGGCGATCCGCGTCGAATACGGCTTCGACAGGAGCCTGATCGTCCAGTACGGCCAGACCATGCTGCGGCTGCTTCAGGGCGACTTCGGCAAGTCGCTGACCGATGGAAGCCCGGCACTGGGCAAGGTCCTGGCCTCCCTGCCCGCCACCCTGTTCCTGGCCGCCATGGCGCTGAGTCTGAACCTGCTGATCTCCCTGCCGCTGGGCGCCTGGCTGGGGCAGAAGCGCACCGGGGCGGCGCGTCGTGCGGTGCGCGGCGTGCTGACGGTGATGCAGGGATTTCCCGGTTTCGTCATCGCCCTGCTGTTGATCAACCTGTTCGCCGCCGGGCTCGAATGGCTGCCCTCGATCGGCTACGGCGGACCGGCGACCTGGGTGCTGCCGGTGATCTCGGTCGTCTCCTTCCTGGCCCCCAAGCTGATCCGGGTGGTCGAGGCCAACACTCATGCCGCCCTGGCCGCCGACTTCGTGCGCACCGCGCGCTCGACCGGGGCGTCCGAAAACCAGATCCTGTGGCGCCATGTCCTGCCCAACGCCCTGCTGGGCGCCGTAGCCCTGATCGGGGCTGAACTGGCCTTCATGCTGACGGGGCTGGTGGTCATCGAGACCATCTTCGCCTGGCCCGGCATCGGCTGGCTGCTGGTGCAGTCCACGCTGAACCTGGACTTCCCCGTGGTGCAGGCCGTGGTTTTCGTCATGGTGGTCAGCGTCTTCCTCAGCAACGCCGTCACCGAGGCGGTGCAGGCCCTGCTGGACCCGCGCATCCGCAGCCGCGCGAGGGCTGCATCATGAGACGCAGCCTGTCCCCCACCATTGTCGGCGCCGGCGTGGTGGGCCTGTTCTGCCTCGCCGTCATGATCTTCGGCGACGCCTTGTCTGGCCACGACCACCGCGCCATCGACCTGTCGATGCGCCTGGCCGCCCCGCTGGCGCCGGGTCATCTATTGGGAACGGACGAACTGGGGCGCGACGTGCTGGCGCGCCTGCTGAACGGCATGCGCTGGTCGGTAGGGTCGGCCCTGTGCGCTACCCTGATCGCCTTCAGCATCGGCACGATCTTCGGCCTGGCGGCGGCGCACAAGGGCGCCTGGCTGGGCGGCGCCCTGAAGCTGCTGACCACCTTCACCCAGTCCTTTCCGTCCTTCGTCATGGCGGTGACGGTGATCGCCCTGCTGGGCGACAGCGGCTTCTGGGCGGTCACGCTGACGCTCGGCCTGGTGACCTGGCCGGTCTTCTCCCGCGTCGTCTACGCCGAGGCCAGCAGCCTGTTTCAGCGTGAATACGTCCAGGCCGCCGAAATGACCGGCATGGGCGTCGCGCGCCTTTACGCCCATCACGTTCTGCCGGCCCTGGTGCCGACGCTGTCGGTGCTGGTGGTCTTCCACTTCGCCGAGATGATCGTGGCCGAAAGCGCCCTGTCCTTCCTGGGCATCGGCGCACCGCTGGGGGCCGCGACCTGGGGCGCCATGCTGAGCGAAGGGCGCGCCTTCATGCTTCAGGCCCCGTGGCTGACGCTGGGTCCCGCCTTCGCCATGGTCGTCATCATCGTGGCCGCCCACAGCGTGGGCCAGCACCTGCGGAACCTGACCCGATGAGCGTTGCCGACCTGAACACGGCGCACGAAATCGTGCTGGATATCCGCAAGCTGAGGCTGGAGACCGTCGCCGACCGCCGCGTGTTGATCCCCAACCTCGACCTGACGATCCGCCGCGGCGAGATCGTCGGCCTGGTCGGCCAGTCGGGGTCGGGCAAGACGCTGACCTGCTTCGCCGTCGGCGGCCTGGTTCCGCCGGGCGTGCGCGTTGCGGGCGGCGAGATTCATCTGGAAGGCCGCCGCATCGACAACCTGGCCGAGGCGGACTGGCGCGCCGTGCGCGGCGGCCGCATCGGCATGGTGTTCCAGGACCCCCTGTCCTCGTTCAACCCGGTGAAGACGGTCGGCTCCATTCTGATCGAGTCGGCGCGTCGCCATCGCGGCCTCGACAAGGCGGCCGCCCGCGCCCTGGCCGTCGAAACCCTGCAAGCAATGCGCCTGCCGGGAACCGACGCCTGCGTCGACGCCTTCCCGCACCAGTTGTCGGGCGGGCAACGCCAGCGCGCCATGATCGGCCTGGCGCTAATCAATCAGCCCGCGCTGATCCTGGCCGACGAGCCGACCACGGCGCTGGACCCGACGGTCCAGTTACAGATTCTGGCCCTGTTGCGGCGTCAGGCCCAGCAGGCCGCCGCCCTGATGATCACCCACGACATCGCAGCCGCCGGCGCTGTCTGCGACCGTATCGCCGTCATGCTGGAGGGCGAGATCGTCGAGGAAGGTCCCACGACGCAGGTGCTGTACGAGCCCCGGCATCCCTTCACCCGCAGCCTGCGGGACGCCGCTCACCTGGGGAGACGGGCATGACCGCGCCGCTTCTGTCGATTCAGAACCTGGGGGTCGCTTACGGCAGCGGACGTGACCGCCGCTTCGTTCTGCGCGGCGCCGGTTTCGACCTGGCGCCCGGTCAGGTCATGGCCATCGTCGGCGAGTCGGGATCGGGCAAGTCGACCCTGGTGCGCGCCGTCGCCGGCCTGGCGACGCCCGCTGAAGGCAGGATCATGTTCGAAGGCGTCGCCCTGCCGCCCCTGGGCAAGCGCTCCAAGGCCATGCTGCACGGCATCCAGATGGTCTTTCAGGACCCCGGCGCCAGCCTGAATCCGCGCCAGTCGATCCGCACCGTGCTGGAAGAGCCGCTGATCGTGGTGGGCAGGCTGGACGGCGCGGCGCGACGGCGGCGGGTCGAAGAACTGATGGACCTCGTTCATCTGGACCGTCGCCTGCTGGACCTGCGGCCCTCCGCCCTGTCCGGCGGGCAGAAACAGCGCGTCGCCATCGCCCGCGCCCTGTCGATGGAGCCCCGCCTGCTGATCGCCGACGAGGCGCTTTCGGCCCTGGACTTCGCCAATCAGGACAAGGTCTCAGCCCTGCTGCTGGAGCTGAAGGATCGGCTGAATCTGGCCATGCTGTTCGTCTCGCACGACATGCGCAGCGTGCGCCGCATGGCCGACCACGTCTGCGTCATCGAAAGCGGTCAGGTGGTCGAACAGGGGCAGGTCGCAGAGGTCCTCTATCACCCCAAGAGCGCCTATACGCAGTTGTTGCTGGCCGCCGCCCTCAATCCGGCCGCCGCCCTAGCCGATCCGCGCCTGAGCGCCGCCCTGGAAGCCGGCGGCCCGATCACGGACGAGGCGCTGGCCGGCGTGATGGACATCATCGGCGCGAACGCCCTCATGCAGGAGCAGTCCCCCTCATGACGCCGAACCGCCTTCGCCGCTTCATCGCCGCCTGTCTGGGCGCCGCCCTTGTCGCCGCCTGCAGCCAGGGCGCCGCGAACAAGCCGACGCCTGCGGCCGGCAGCCAGGTGCTGCGCGTCGCCGCCGCCAGCCTGCCTTCCAGCCTCGGCAATCCGTTTCGGGGCAACAGCCGTCCCGGCTCCCTGCTGTGGCTGGCCATTTACGACGGCCTGACCGCCATCAACGACGACGACCAGTTGGGGCCGGGCCTGGCGACCGAATGGACGCTGGTCGAACCGACGGTCTGGCGCTTCAAGCTGCGCGAAGGCGTGCGTTATTCCAACGATCGCCCGTTCGACGCCGAGGTCGCGGCCGAGGTGTTCGCCTTCCTGCGCTCGGATCAGGGCAAGCGCACCCTGATCGGCTCCGAAGCGCGCGGCATCGTCGAAGCGCGCGCCGTCGGACCGCTGGAACTGGAGATCCGCACCGAGCGTCCCGACCCGGTCCTGCCGCGCCGCCTGGCCGCCATCATGATGATCGAGCCGAAAGCCCTGGCCGAGATGGGCATGGACGCCTACGCCCAGAAGCCGGTCGGCACCGGCGCCTTCGTCATGACCGGCTGGGACCAGCGCACCCGCCGCCTGACCCTGGCCCGAAACCCGAAATCATGGCGGTCGTCGACGATCGACGGCGTGGTCTTCTACGAACTGCCGAGCGCGGCGGGGCGGACTCAGGCCCTGCTGTCGGGCGATGTGGACCTGTCGCTGGTCGACTTGGAGGAGACGGAGCGGCTGGAGCGCAACGGCTTCCACGTTCTTTACAGGCCCTCCATGCAGGTGAAGGCCTACTCCTTCCGCAACGTGGGCGGCGATCCGTCCTCGCCCTTGCGCGACGTTCGCGTGCGTCAGGCGCTCAACTACGCCGTCGACAAGGAGGCGATCGCCTCCCTGCTGCCGCAGAACGCCAAGCCGTCGGGCCAGCCTGCGGCCAAGGGAGTGTTCGGCTACGACCCGACCATCGCGCCCTACCCCTATGACCCCGCCAAGGCGCGCAGTCTGTTGGCGCAGGCCGGTTACCCGAACGGCTTCAATCTGACGATGGAGGTCCTGACCGACGCGGCGCCGGGCGACGACATGATGTCCCAGGCGGTGGCCGAATACTGGCGCGCCGTCGGGGTCGACACCCGCCTCAAGGTCATGACCATGCCGGACTTCCTGGTGAAGTATCAGACCAACAGCTGGTCGGGCGAGGCGCTGGCCCTGTCGTGGAACAGCTTCCAGTATTACGATGTCACCCGCGCGATGGAGGACTTCTCCTGCATACGGCCGACGCCCTTCTTCTGCGACGCGGAAATCACCGACAAGCTGAAGACCGCGCGCGAGATCATGGACGATGACGAGCGGCTGAAGGCCTATCAGGCGCTGGGTCGACTGTACCGGGAGGCGGCGCCTTCGCTGTTCCTGATCGAGCACCAGGACCTGTTCGCCTATACGCCCAGGGTGGGCCACGTGAAAATCCGCCACCGCGTGCCGGTCTATGAAGAAATGACCCTGCGTTGAACATGGCCTCAGGCGCCGGTCCCTGGGACCTCGTTATCGTCGGCGGAGGGGCCGCGGGTATGGCCGCCGCCATCTTCGCGGCGGAGCGCACGTCTCGCGTCCTGTTGATCGACCACGCCGATGTGCTGGGCGGAACCCTCTGGGTCGCCAACGGCCAGTTGAGCGCGGCGGGCACGCGCCTACAGCGCGACAAGGGGATCGAAGACGACGCCCAGGCGCATTTCGACGACATCATGCGCCTAAGCCGGGGCACGGCGAACGAGGCCCTGGTACGGCTAGCGGTATGGAACGCCGCCGAGACGTTCGACTGGCTGATGGAACAGGGGTTCGACGTCGACCCCGCCTGTCCGGTCGACGGCGTCGGCCACGAGCCCTATTCGCGCGCGCGCTACTACTGGGGCCGAAACGGCGGCGCCTCGCTGCGCGACGTCCTGATCCCGCGTGTCGAGCAAGCCGTGGCAGACGGCCGCATCACTCTGCGGCTCGGCCATGAAGCACTGAGCCTGACGACCAACCCCGGCGGCGCCGTGACCGGAGTTAAGACCCGCGACGCCCACGGCGCCGAACATCATTTCGAGGCCGCCCAGACCGTGCTGGCGACGGGCGGCTATTCCGCCTCGCCCGACGTCTATCAGGCCCTGAACGGCGTCCCTCTCTACACCAATCTGCCCTATGCTTATTCGCAGGGGGTCGGGCACAGGCTGGGCTGCAGCGTCGGCGGATGGCTGCGCGGCCGGGAGAACTTCTTCATCAACTTCGGCTTCCTGCTGGACGGCGAAGGACCGCGCCCCGGCATGGTCGGCCGGTTGAACACCTATCCCCAGCGTCGTCCGCCGTGGGAGATCTACGTGAATGCCCACGGCGACCGCTTCGTGCGCGAGGACATGGAGTCAGTCGATGCCCGCGAAAACGCGCTGCTGGAGCAGCCCGAGCAACGTTACTGGGTCGTGTTCGACGAGCGGATCCTGACGGAGGCGCCGCCGTTCATCGCCGGCTTCGACGCCGGCGAAATACGCGCTCTGTTCGCGGACGATCGCCCCTTCTTCTACAAGGCGAATGATCTGGAGGCGCTGGCCCAGAAAGCGGGCGTCGACGCGCATGGCCTGATGCGCGCCGTGCGCGGCTATAATTACGGCGTCCATTCCGGCAACGATTTCCTGGGCCGCCGCCATCTTCCTCTCCCAATCGCGCAAGGCCCTTTCTACGCCATCCGGGTGCAGGGCGCGGCGGTCAGCAGCGCGGTCGGCCTGGCGGTCAACGACCAGCTTCAGGTGATCCGCCCCGACGGATCGGCCATACCGGGGCTGTGGGCCGCCGGCGAACTGCTGGGCGCCGGCCAGACCATGGGACGCGCCGTCTGCGGAGGCATGATGGCGACGCCCGCCCTGACCTTCGGACGCCTGCTGGGCCAGAGTTTCGTCCCCCTGAACTCCAAGGCCTGACTTCAAGCGGGGCTCCGGCTAGTGATCGTCGCGGTTACGTGGACCGCCTGCGGGGCGGATCACTAGCCCAAGCACTCTGGTCTCCGTTGGAAGTCACGCGGCTTTTGATGCACCTCCCATAATGCGGTCAGTTCGGCGACTACGGGGAGCGCCCAAGCCGTTCGACCGTCGAGCGATAGACACCAGTCGCCTGTTGCCGGGCGGGAACCATTTCGGGCGCCGTCCTCTCATGAGAGGCAAAGCCATGACGGGAGAGTCCGATGGGACAACCGAAGCAGTCGAAAGGTCGAGAGCAGAACGCCGCCATTCCGGGCGGCAAGCCAGATGCGGCCACGTCCGATGAAGCCGTGCGTCGGGTGGGACGAGAATCCAGCCGTCGCGCCGGGCCTGACGGACCTGACGCCCGCGAGGTTGGCGACACGTTCAAGAAGACGTCGGCCGCCCCCGCGGCCAGCGCGAAACCACAAAGCCGCCCTTAAGCTGCGGAACGGCCGTCGCGCCTAGGTGAAGCTTCGAGAGCCCCCTCGTGATCATGCCACGCCACGGCAGGGTGCCGGAACGAAGCCTTATCGGCGCGTCATCGCCCTGTCCTGCGCCTTAGACGTGAAGGCGGCGCGATTGCGTTCGCGCCGCCTCCCCTCATCGCGCCTTATCGATATCGCGCGCGCTCGGCCGCGATTTCTTCGGTGGTATAGGGCGCGGCGGCAGGGTCGAAGTTCGTCCAGCCGGCCTCGCGGTAGGCTGCGCCTCGAGCGCCGGCGTCCCAGCCCCGGCTTTCGTCCAGGATCGCCTGCGCCCTGGACCGCTCCGCTTCATCGACGCGAACGCTGACCAAGGTCCCGCCCCGACGCACGCTCTCGGCGTAGACGTGGGCGTCATTGTCATCATGGCCCGCCTCCTTGAGCGCGCCGAGGATGCCGCCGACCGCGCCGCCCGCAGCGGCGCCCGCGACGCCCGCAGCCGCCGCCGACGCAAGCCAGCCGGCAGCCACCACGGGGCCCAACCCCGGCACCGCCAGCATGCCCAGGCCTGCCAGAACGCCGGCGCCGACGCCGAGCGCGCCGCCCGTCGCCGCGCCCTTGCCAGCGCCTTCTGCGACGTCGTTCTCGCCATCGCCGTTCATATCGCCCGGCGAGCGCCCGTGATGGCGGTGGCCCTCATGCCAGTTATCGGAATTGTTGGAGATGATGCTGATGTCGCCCTCTGCAAAGCCTGCGGCTTCAAGGGCGGACACGGCATCCATCGCTTCGGTGTGAGTATCGTAAAGGCGCGTGATCGTGGGCATGGAAATCTCCTTAAGCATCAGGAAGCGGGCGAGGCGCTGACAACGCCCTTGTAGTCGACGGAAACCTTGGACTGGACGCCGTCCTTGACGGCGGTCGCCGTCCAGACGCCGTCTTGGCCTTGGCTCAGGGCGCCGATCTGGGCGTAGCCCTGTTTTTCAATGGCGCTTCGCGCCTGGCCCTCGGTGAAGGAGTTCGCGCCCGGCGTGAGCGTCCCGTCTGCAGCGTTCTGCGTCGTGTCGACAGCGGGATTCCTGGGCGTTTCGGACTCGGACACCACAGGCCCTTCAACAGGCGCCTCGGCGTCGCGACCATTGCCGCACGCTCCCAGCAGAAGGGCGGCTCCCGCCAGGCCGATGAGGGCTCTTGTCATGGACTTTCTCCTTTGATGAGGTGTTGAAGGAAGCCGCCCGGATTCAAACCGTTCCGCCGCGTCGAAGACTTTCTCGTCGACCTTGCGTCCAACATCCTGCGCAAAAGAAGCTCAGGCTGAGGCCGAGCCGCCGCCGCGCCTCCGCTCGGGAGCGGGACGCTTACCGCCAACGTCGATAGGCTTTTCGCGGGCCTGGGCGATCAGGCGAGCCTCTCCGAAAAACTTGGAAGGACCGCGTCAAAGTCCACTTTTATGTCAGCGACCTCGGCTCTTTCGGAAGCGATACCGGCGCCTCCTGGAAGGCCTGAATGAGTCCCGCTCGACTACTGTGTTTTCGATTTCGGCCAGCCAACACCGATCCGATGAGGGAAGCGCCCGCCAGACGCGTAGATGATCACGCGGCCAATATCGGCCAATACCTTGGAGACCGCGCGTGGGTTACTCAAATATCGTCCCCTTCGTCGCCGTCGCGGCCGTGACGATCGCGGCCGGCCCGGCGGCGGCGCACGCCCGTCTCGTCAGCGCGACGCCGGCGCCCGGTTCCGCCGTGTCGGCGCCCCGGTCCATCAGCCTGACCTTCAGCGAGCGGACCATGGCGGCCTTTTCCGGCTTCGACGTGATAAACGCCGCGGGTGCGAAAATCGCGATCAGGGTCGCTGTGTCACAGGACGGCAAGACCCTGACCGGAACGCTGGCTCGGCCGCTGCCTGCCGGCGCCTATGTCGTCAATTGGCGCATCGCTTCCAGCGACGGCCACCGCATGACCGGCCGCCACGACTTCACCGTCCGCTGAAATGGCCGACGTCTGGATCGTCGTCCTGCGCGGCCTGCAATACGCCGCCGGGGCGTTGCTGCTGGGGCTGCCCGCCTTCATGCTCTACAGTCAGCGGGCGGTCGGGCCGCTGCGCCTGGGCTGGCCGCGTCAGGTCCTGATCTGGGCGGCGGCGGCGGCGGCTGTGGCCGCGCCCGCCGCCCTGGTGGCCCAGACCGCAATCATGGCCGGTTCGTTGAGCGAAGCCGTCAAGCCCGCCTCCCTGGCGTTTATGGTCACAGGCACGGGATTGGGCCAGGCGCTGATGGTGCGGACGCTGGCGGCCGTCCTGGCGTTGGGAGCGGCCCTGCTGCTGCGGCCCGGTCGTCCGATGTGGAGCGTGCTGACGCTGCTGGGCGTCATCATCTCGGCCAGCTTCGCCTGGACCGGCCACGGCGCCGCGACCGAAGGCGCAGGCCATGCGGCGCATCTGATCTCCGACGTCCTCCATGCCCTGGCCGCCTCCATCTGGATCGGCGCCCTGGCCGCCTTCGCGGTCCTGGTCGTGCGGCGACCCGCGGAGGATCCCGTCTGGGAGGCGAGCGTGGCGCGCAGCCTGACCGGGTTCGCCGGGGTCGGCGCGGCGGCGGTCGGCACGTTGATCGTGACCGGCCTGATCAACAGCGCCTTCCTGGTCGGGCCGTCGAAGGCGCTTGAACTGTGGACCAGCCCGTATGGCGTCCTTCTGATGATCAAACTGGTCCTGTTCGGCCTGATGCTCGGCCTGGCGGCGATCCACCGTTTTCGCCTCGCGCCTCTGATGGCCAGGGACGCCGGTCAGGCGCTTCCCCATCTGAAGAAGAGCCTGACGATCGAGTTCGCTGCGGCCTTGGGGATTCTGGCCGTCATCGCGGTCATGGGAACGCTGCCGCCACCCGCAGCCCTGTAGCGACGAGTCCTAGAGGGCGGCCTTGCGGCGGGCCGCCCGCACCGCCCGCGCCGTCTTCAGGTCGCGCGCCAGGCGTATCCAAAGCAGGATGAAGCCGGTGATCACGATGCTGAGCGTCAGTGCCGTCAGGCCGATCAGCAAGGGATGGTTGAAGTTGTCGCCGTCCTTGAAGTCCAGGATATGGAGCCGCCAGAAGAAGTCGTAGAAGCGCCAGACCGCCGAGCGCCGCGTCACCACATCGCCCGTCTGCGGCGACAGATAGAAGGCAGTCCGTTCGGCGTCGTTGAATTCCACGCGCCAGATCGCCCCCTCGCGGCCCGTCTCCTTCGGCGCCTGATCCAGCAGAACCGCCTGCCTGGGCGCCGCCCCGCCCCGATAGGCGGCCGCTGCCAGGGCCGAGGCCTCGTCCTCCCTCATGGCGGCGAAGGGCCGGCCGGTCGCGGCTGCCACGGTGACAGGCGCGCCCTCAAGCGGAGTCAGGACCCAGGCAGGTCCGCGCGGCGTGGTTTTCAACTCGGCGCGCGCGGGCGCCACGCCGGACAGGCGCGCGGCTTCGGCCAGCGGCAAGGCCTGATCCAGGGCCAGGGCGACCTGCGCCGGCGCATTCAGCCGATGCTTGATGCGCACCGCTTCGATCGGGATTGCGGTCATGACCAGGCCGCCCCCGACCCAGAACAACACCTGCAAGCCCACCACCAGGCCGACCCATTTGTGAATCTGGGTCGAATAACGCAGGACCTTCATAGCTTCCCCTCAAGCTCAAGGCGCCGCGGCCGCTACGGCCGAATGAACCCTATACGCCTATCGACGCGCGCCCCCTCATGCGCTTTCAAGGGAAGGAACGACGGGCTGCGTATTCACCGTCGGGGCCGCGAGGATTTGCAATGACCGACGACATCGAGCGCATGCTGGCGACGCCGCTTTCAAGCGACGAAACCGCGCATCTGACCGGGCTGGAAGGGCGCGTCTGGCGCCGCATCGAGGAGCGGCAGGCGCAACGCCGCCAGGGTCAGGTGCGCCTGGCCGTCCTGGCCTTCGCGCTGCTGGTCGGCGTGACCAACGGCGGCGTACTGGGCCAGGCCTTCAAGCCCCGGCCGTCCGACATCCAGGTCTTCAGCGTCTCCGCCGGCCTGTCGCCGATGACGAGCGTCGAGGTTGGCGGATGAGCTCGAACTGGAAGTCGATCGCCCTGACCGTGGTCATGGCGGCCCTGGCGAGCGCCGGCGGAGCCTGGCTTGGCGCCGGCTGGATGATGCAGCGGCATGAGACGCCCGGCTTGCATGAGATCGTGCACCAGAAGCTGGACCTCACTGCCGAACAGGATGTCCGCCTGGACGAGATCGAAGCCCGCTTCGCCGTTCGGCGCGAGGCTCTGGAGGCAGACGTTCGCGCCGCCAACCGCGAACTGGCCCAGGCCATCGCCGCCAGCCAGGGCGACAGCCCCGAGGTGCGCGCCG
Source organism: Brevundimonas sp. M1A4_2e (assembly GCF_053345555.1). Classification (NCBI taxonomy): domain Bacteria; kingdom Pseudomonadati; phylum Pseudomonadota; class Alphaproteobacteria; order Caulobacterales; family Caulobacteraceae; genus Brevundimonas; species Brevundimonas sp. M1A4_2e. The sequence goes on from NZ_JBKFAI010000008.1 coordinate 12,054, forward strand.
CGGTCGATCACTTCCACGACGCCATGGGCGCGCTGCAGAAAGCGACCATCGCCCATGTGTTCGAGATGCGCGCGGTGCTGACGCCGGAACAGGCTCGCGTCTTCGACAGGGAAATCGCCGGCGCCCTGACGCAAGAGCCCAGGTAAGCCCGGGGTGGCGGCCGACGACGACACAGACGAAATCCGGGCCGCGCAGGGCGATCGACGCGCCTTCTCCGCCCTGATGGCGGCGACCAGCGGCGAGCTGTACCGCTTCGTCCGCCGGTATGTCGGCGATGCGGACGAGGCTCAGGACCTGCTGCAGGAAACCTACGCCTCCGCGTGGATGGCCATCCGGCGCTACGATCCGGCGCGGCCCTTTGCGACGTGGCTGCGCAGCATCGCCGTCAACAAGTGCCGCGACTGGGGCAGAAAGCGGACGGTGCGGCGCATCGTGCGCGGCGTCATGGGACTGGACGGTCCCGAAGCCATGGCCGTGGGCGAGGATGCGCCCGAGCCCGAGGCCCGGCTGGACGCCGGCCGCCGCATGGCCGACCTTGATCGCGTCCTGGCCGACCTGCCCGACGCGCTGAAGGCGCCGCTTCTGCTGGCAGCCCTGGAAGGCCGCTCTCACGCAGAGATCGCCGAAGTGCTCGGCGTCACCCCCAAGGCGGTGGAAACCCGCATCGCCCGCGCGCGACAGAAACTGAACCTGGCCCTGAGGGGTTGAGACCGACGCGCGTCGGACACCCTAGACCTGGACCTTGGCCGAGCCTGCGGCGCCCTGCCGCAACGGCGGGGCGAGGGGCCATCGCATTCTTCGCGTATCCCGATCAAACCTCTTCCCTGCCCGCCATCCCTTGGCGAACGGCTTCCTTGAGACCTGGACGACATGGCGACAACATCCCTGGACCGTCGAACCCTATTGAGAGGCGCCGCCCTGGGCGGCGGCGTCCTGGGCCTGCAGGGCCTACTGCCCGCCTGGGCGCAAACTGGATCGCCGGGCCTTCGCGCCGACCTGCCGACCCTGACCGGGCCGAACATCGACTTGAGGGTCGGGCGCTCCGACTTCACCGTCGGCGGGCGCACCGGCCATGCAGTGACGGTGAACGGCCTTTTGCCAGCCCCCCTGCTGCGGATGCGCGAGGGCCAGAACGTGCGCCTGTCGGTGACCAACACCCTGGACGAGGACACCTCGATCCATTGGCACGGCCTGCTGCTGCCGTTCCAGATGGACGGCGTGCCGGGCATCAGCTTCCCCGGCATCAAGCCGCGCGAGACCTTCGTCTATGAGTTCCCGATCAGGCAGTCGGGCACCTATTGGTACCACAGCCATTCCGGCCTTCAGGAAGCCATGGGCCACTATGGCCCTATCGTCATCGATCCGGCGGGCGCCGACCCGGTCGCCTATGACCGCGAGCATGTTCTGGTCCTGTCGGACTGGAGTTTCCTGCATCCGCACGAAATCCTCGACAAGCTGAAGAAGAGCCCCGGCTACTTCAACCAGCAGAAGACGACGCTGGCGGGCCTGATCGACGGCTCCGACCGCATGGACCTGGCCGAGCGGCGGATGTGGGGCTCCATGCGCATGGACCCGCGCGACATCCTGGACGTCAACGGCTCGACCTACACCTATCTGGTCAACGGCCACGGGCCGGACGAGAACTGGACCGGCCTGTTCCGGCCCGGCGAGCGCGTGCGCCTGCGCGTGATCAACGCCTCGGCCATGTCGATCTTCAACGTCCGCATTCCGGGTCTGGCGATGACCGTGGTCAACGCCGACGGCGAGAACGTGCGCCCGGTCGAGGTGGACGAGTTCCAGATCTCAGTCGCCGAAACCTATGACGTCATCGTCCGTCCCACTGAGGATCGCGCCTACACCATCGTATCCGAGGCCATCGACCGTTCGGGCATGGGCCGCGCCACCCTGGCGCCCCGCCTGGGCATGACGGCCGAGGTCCCGCCGCTGCGCCAGGTCCCGAACCTGACCATGAAGGACATGGGCATGGGCGGCATGGATCACGGCGGAATGGACCACAGCGCCATGGGCCACGGCGCTGCCGGCGCCGACCACGCGGCCATGGGCCACGGTACGGCCGCAAGCGCGGCCGCAACCGCCGCGCCGATGGACCACGGCGGCATGAGCCACAACATGCGCGATCCGAACAACGCCCCGGCCGACATGGCGGTCGGCGTCGGCGTCGACATGATTTCGCCCGCTCCTTCCAACCGCCTGGCCGACAGGCCCCAGGGTCTGGATAACGTCGACCACCGTGTGCTGGTCTACGCCGATCTGGTCTCGCTGACGCCGAACAAGGATCGTCGCGCGCCCTCGCGCTCCATGGAGATCCACCTGACCGGCAATATGGAGCGGTTCATGTGGGGCTTCGACGGACGCAAATTCTCTGAGGTCGTCGAACCGATCCGTTTCGAGCTGAACGAACGGGTGCGCGTGACCCTGGTCAACGACACCATGATGGCCCACCCCATCCACCTGCACGGCCATTTCTTCGAACTGGTCAACGGCCACGACGGACATCAGCCGCTGAAGCACACGGTCAACGTCGCCCCGGGCGGCAAGGTCGCCTTCGACCTGACCGCCGACGCGCCCGGCGACTGGGCCTTCCACTGTCACCTTCTGATGCACATGCACGCGGGCATGTTCAACGTCGTCACTGTTCGCCCGCTGGATGGAGCCGTCTCGTGAACTCCCTTTCTCTTTCGCTCGCGCTCGCCCCGCTGATGGTGGCCGCGGGCGGGCCCGCCCTGGCCCAGAGCCATGCCGGACATGCCGGCCATGCTTCCGCTGCTCAAGCGGCGCCTCCGCCGGCCAAGCCCGCGCATGACTGCCCGATGATGCGCGACGGCAAGCCCTGCCCCACGCACGGCGCAGCCCCCACCGGCGCTCAGGCCGATCCCCACGCGGGCCACGCCACGGCTCCAGCCCCAGCGGCCCAGCCCGACCCGCACGCCGGTCATGACATGAGCAGCCATGCCGGACACGGCGCTGCTGCGGCCGATCCCCACGCGGGCCACGCCACGGCTCCAGCCCCAGCGGCCCAGCCCGACCCGCACGCCGGTCATGACATGAGCAGCCATGCCGGACACAGCGCTGCTGCGGCCGATCCCCACGCGGGCCACGCCATGGCTCCGGCCCCTGCGGCCCAGGCCGACCCGCACGCCGGTCATGACATGGGCGCGACACGCGGTGGTCCGAACATCCCGACCAGCGTGGACGCCGTCGGCGGCCGCATGGTCGAGACTCCTCCCCCCGCCGCCGCGCGCGCGGCCCCCGCCCACGCCGCTGACCTGCTGTTCGACCCGGTCGTCATGGCTGCGGCGCGCAAGCAGTTGCTGGCCGAGAACGGCGACATCCGCTCGACCGCCGTATTCATCGACTCCCTCGAAGCCAACTTCGGCGACGGCGCCGACGGCTACAGTTGGGAGGCCCAGGGCTGGACCGGCGGCGACATCAACCGCTTCTGGTGGAAGACCGAGGGCGAAGGCGAGTTCGGCGGCAAACTGCACGAGGCCGAGTTCCAGGCCCTCTACAGCCGTGCCGTCGCCCCCTTCTGGGATCTGCAGGCAGGCCTGCGCCAGGACATCCGTCCCGACGGCGACGACACGACCCACCTGACCGTCGGCGTCCAAGGCGTGGCCCCTTATTGGTTCGAGATGGGCGCCGCCGCCTTCCTGTCGACCGAGGGCGACCTGACCGCCCGCTTCGAAGCCGAATACGACCAGCGCATCACCCAGAAGTGGATCCTGCAGCCGGCGGTCGAACTGCATATGTCGGCGAGCGACATCCCGGAACTGGAGGTGGGCTCGGGCCTGACCTCGGTCACGGCGGGGCTGCGCCTGCGCTATGAAATCCGCAAGGAGTTCGCGCCCTATGCCGGCGTCGAGTGGAGCCGCTCGCTGGGCGACACGGCCGATTACGCCAAGGCCCGCGGCCAAGACGCCGAGGACATGCGTTTCGTGGTCGGCCTGAAGGCCTGGTTCTAACACTGAAGGATAGCTGACAATGATGCGCACCTTGGCTTTCACCACTGCGCTGGCTCTCACCGCCGGCGCAGCCTTCGCGCAGGATCCCCATTCCGGCCACGCTGGAATGCATCCGCAGGCATCGGCCGCCTCGGGCATCGTCACCAGCCCGGCCGACGGCGCCATGACGCACGGCTCGCCGGAGCGCTTCAACGTGACCTTCCCCCATCCGATGATGCTCAGGACCGTCACCCTGACGATGGAGGACCATGCTCCGATCGTGGTCACGGCGCCGGAAGCGCCTGCCGCGCTCAGCGTCGGCGCGCCCCTGCCGCGTCTCGCGCCCGGAACCTATCGGGCGATATGGGTCGCCGAGGCGCCGGACGGCCACCGCATGACCGGGACCGTCAGCTTCATGGTTCACTAAGAGCGACGCTAGCTCGAGCCCAAGGGTCGACCTGGGGCGCGAGGCAGGCCCCGACGACCTGGAGCCCCTGACCCTCGCCCTGGCCGAGATCGGCCGACGCTCGCCCCCGAAGCCATGAGCGCTGCCTTAGGAATCCTCGGCGGGTCTATGGAGGGCTACCTCGCCCAGTTCGACAGCATCGATGTCTTCATGACCCCGACGCAGAACAAGCCGCCGGTCCCGCTGTCCTATCTGGATCAGGCCCTGCCGGTCGAAACCCAGATGGAACGTCTGTTCGGCTACGCCCCGACGTGGCTCGACAACGTCGCCGGCACGCCCGCGATTACCCTGCCGATGGGCCAGAGTCGTGACGGCCTGCCTCTCGGCCTGCAGTTCTCAACCCGCCCCGGGGGCGAAGCCATCCTGCTTCAACTAGCCTTCGAGCTTGAACGCGAGTTGCAATGGCGCCTGCGCAAGCCGCCGGTCTGGGTGGGGTGATGGACGGAGCCAACGCCCAAGTGACCTCCACGGCCGAAGCCGCAGTCTATGGCGTAGCTGAGCGCCAATTCACGGCCGGACCTCGGTTCCGCTTCTGATCGGATACGCCGGTCCGGGTGGGCCCGCGCGTCGATCTGCCTGAAGACCAGCAAACCCTCAGGCGACGAAACGTCGCCGTCCCTTCTGGACTGTCATCCGGTGCGCGCCTGCGACGGCGGTGCTGCGCGCCTTGATCGTCTCCATGAAGATCCACTCGCCGCCGACGCGGTCCGGCGTGATGTCGATCATCATATAGCCGCGCCCGCTGGTCTGGGCCCAGGCCATCTCCGGGTTGGCGGCGACGAAGGAACGGGCGGCGACCGAGGGGGCCACGCCCAACTGTTTTTCGATGCCGTTGGAGGTCACGGCCTGACCGGCGAACTCCACCCCGGCCGGGCGACCGTCCTCGGACAGTGAATAGGCCCAGGCGTTGTGGCTGTCGCCGGCCAACATGACCAGATCCGCGTCGGCCGCCTGCGCCGCCTTGAGGAAGCGCGAGCGCGCCGCCGGATAGCCGTCCCAGCGGTCCATCCACATGGGCAGGCCGACCCGCCCCGCCCGCGCGGCGTTGGTGAAGGAGCGGACGGCGCCTTCGCTCAGGTCCGAGCGCAGCCAGCTGACGGCGTCGTGGGGCATGACGGTGCGCCCCATGATCGTGCCCATACCCACCACCTGCCAGGCTGTCTTGGGTGCGTTGATCCGCAGTTCGCGCGCCAACCAGGCCTCCTGGGTCGAGCCCAGCATGGAGGCCGAGGCGTCCTGCCAGGCGCCGTCGCGGAAGGCGGTCAGGGCGGCTTCCGTCCCCTCGCGATAGGCGGCGCCGATGTCGGCCTGGCGCGTGCGGCCGATCAGGCGCGATTCCGTGCGATAGAGGGTGGCCAGATCGCCGATCGGATAGGCTTTCCACGGCTCTTCCGAGATCGGCATCCATTCCAGATAGGCCTGAGCGGCGGCGGCGCGGCGCGTGCTCCAGTCGCCTTCGGTGGCCGCCTGATGGTTCTGCGCCCCGCCTTCCCAGCTGTCGTTCGTCGATTCATGATCGTCCCAGACGCAGACCATGGGCGCCGCCGCATGCACGGCCTGCAGGTCGGGGTCGGCGCGATAGCAGGCGAAGCGGAGGCGATAGTCGGCCAGAGCCACCATCTCGTGGTCATGGGCGGGCAGGACCGCGCGCTCGGCGATCCGGTCATCCACGGCGTAGGAGCCCAGGCCGTACTCATAGACATAGTCGCCGACGTGCAGCCACAGATCGACGTCGTCGCGCGCCGCCGCATGGGCATAGGCATTGAACCAGCCCATCGGCAGGTTGGAGCAGGAGAACAGCCCGATGCGGAACCGCTCGGCCCGGCCGACCGGCAGGGTCCGCGCCCGCCCCGTCTGCGACCGCGAACCTTCTGGGCCGATAAAGCGATACCAGTAGGTCGTGCCGGGTTGCAGACCGTCCAGGGTGATCTTCACCGTCCAGTCGCGATAGGCGCCGGTCCGCACCACGCCGCGCGCTGCGACCTGATGGAAGCTTGGGTCCAGGGCGATCTCGGCGTCCAGGCGGACCTCGTCGACGCCGCCCGAGGGAACGTAGCGGCTCCACAGCAGCAGGGAGTCCGGCCCTGGTTCGCCGCTGGCCACGCCGTGGGTGAAGCCGGAGGCGCTGAGAAGTTCGCGCGCCAGCGCCGCGCCGCCCGGCAGGCCCAGCGCCGCCAGGCCCAGGCCGCCGCCCAGCACCAGCCGCCGTCGATCAAGCATCAGAGGCATGCCATATCCTTTGGAAATGCAATCGAGCGACAGGGCCGCCCGCTTAGGCCCAATACGGCCGCGCCGTCGCGAGACGACGCAGCCGCCGGGCCTTCAGACGTTCAGGCGGATCAGAAGACGCCCTTGACGCCGATGTTCCACATCGAGCCGTAGACGGTGTACTGCTGCACCCGATCACGCTCGTTGGAGTAGATGACGTCCGGCGAGTTGAAGATGTTCCGACCGGCCAGCATCAGGTCGAAGCGGTCGTTGATCTTGTAGTTCACGCTGACGTTCCACAGTTCGCGCGGCGAGTGGTAGAGGACGCCGTTGTTGGCCGTGGTCGGCGTGTTGTTCAGACCGCTGACGCGATACTTCGACTGCCAGTTGCCGTTCAGCTGGAAGTCGAAGCGCCCGATGTTGTAGCGCACGCCCCAGTTGGCGGCCTGTTTCGGCGTGCCCTGACGCTCGCCGTCCGGATCCAGGTAAGTCACCGAGCCATGCAGGCCCAGGCCGCGCCAGGCGCCCGGCAGGAAGGTCAGTTGCTGGCTGTATTCCGCGACATAGCCGCGGTTGGTGCTGGTCCCCGGCAGGTTCTGGGCGCTGCGGAAGGTGTAGCCGGCGTATTCGGCCGGATCGAAGCCGACGTCCTCCGGGTTTACCGTCATGCCGGTGACCTGCATGTCCTGCATGTCGAGCTGGTAGGCCGACAGACCGATGATGCCCGCCGGCGCCAGATAATACTGCAGGCTGGCGTAATACTTCGTCGAATGCTCCGGCTTCAGCTCGGGGTTCGGCACGGTGACGATCATGGTGTCGTCGTTGACCGACACCACCCCGCCCAGGTTGCCGTAGTCGGGGCGCAGGACCGCCTGACTGAAGGACAGCTGGCCGACCAGCTTGTCGGTGAAGTCGTACTTCACCCCGCCGCTCCAGAACCAGTCGTCGTACTCGCCCTTGCGATCCTGATAGGTCCCGTTGTTGTACTGGTACAGCAGCCCCTCGACGGTGTTGACCGACAGGCCGGCGTCCGCGACCTCCTTGGCCGGACGGATGACGGCGATACGGGCCGCCGTCTCGGTCTTCTCATAGCGCAGCCCCAGGTCGAAGCGCGCGCGGCCGGCGTCGGCCTGGGCCTCGACGTAGGCCGAGGTGATGTCTTCCTTGACCCGCTTGTTGTTGTCGAGACGGCGCTTCAGGTTGCCGACCTCGTCCGCCACGAAGTACTCAGGGTGTTCGCGGTAGATGTCGTACATTCCGTAGTGGCTATCGGCGCGCCAACCTTGGGCGTTCATGTTGCCCGCATCGAAGCCGATCATCTCGAAGCGGTATTTCTGCGTCCACGGCACCACGGCTTCGGGGGCGGTCTGGGTCAGATCGCCGGTCGAGCCGACATACTGGAACTGCTGATAGGAGCCCTCGTCCGTACGCCAGTCATTGCTGCGCGCGCCCAGGCCGCCCATCAGGGTGAAGTGGACGTCGCCTAGGCTGAGCCGCTTCTTCGCGTCGAGGTTCAGCGAATACATGTCGTTGACGGCGTCCGATTCCGCCGTGCGGACGTTGTTGCCGATGTCGATGTCGCGATTGAAGTTCATCGGATCGCTCCACGAACGACCCGCCGTCTGGCGCAGATACCAGGCGTTGGAGTCCGTGGAGTCGCGCTCCATCTCGAAGCCGATCCCCGTCAGGTGGTTGTCGGTTCGCTGGAAGAAGCCCTTGCTGGTGTCGCGGAAGTTGAACTCCGCCGACGAGTAGCTGGCGCGCAGCGCCGCTTCCCACGTCTCGCCCTTATATTCCAGCTTCGGCGCGATCAGATAGGTCGGCGTTCCGGCGTAGCGGTGCGAATAGCCGGTGTGCAGCCGGGTGTTCCGGCCGTCCGGATTGACCACGATATGCGTCCCCGTCGAGTCAGGCGTGGCGTAGGACTTCGTCGTCGTGCCGAACGTCAGATAGGTGTACTGGTTGAAATACTCGACGTCATAGAACGAGTAGTTGCTGCGCAGCGAGAAGATCAGGTCTTCGGTGAACTTGTAGTCGACCGCCAGGTTGGCGGCGGATCGGCTGGTCAGCTTCGGCCCCGGACGCCACATGACCTGGTAGGGGATCACCCGGCCGTCAGCCAGGTAGGACCAGTCGGTCTGGATGCGATCCTGCTGCACATAGTTGGCGTTGTGGCTGGCGCTGACCGCGACGCCCAGGCGGCCGTCCAGGAACACGTCGGCGTAGGAGAACTGGGCCGAGGGATAAAGGCTGGCGTGCTTCTTGTCGTCGGGCATGTAGTGGCGCGACAGGGCCGAGTCCGAGGTCGCCACCCCGCCCACCTGAAAGCGCAGCTGCCGCTCGGGCAGCTGGAAGGCGTACTTGCTGCGCAGGTTGATGCTGCCGCCCGGCGAGTCGGCGTCCATGCTGGCCAGCAGGGTGTGGTTCAGCTCGATCGTCTCGATGCCGGTGATCGACATCTGCTCGAACGAGTTCTGACGGCCCGAGTTGTTGTTCGAGGTGGCCGTGGCCATCCTGGCCCCGTCCATGGTGAAGGTGGAGTATTTGGGCGGCAGGCCGCCGATGCGCACGGCCGTGGCGTCGACCTCGGTATAGTCGATCGACAGGCCCGGCATCGACTTCATGAACTCGCCCACGTCGCCCATGGTCAGGGCGCCGAAATTGTCGGCCGGGACCACGTTCTTGGCGTTCATCGCCACGCGGCGCTCCATCAGCGCCTTGGCCTGGCCTCCGCGTGCGGCCGTGACCACGATGTCCTCCACGGCAGACGCCTCATCGGAGCCAGCATAGAGCGGGGCCTTCAGCGCGATGTCGACAACCGTGGTCTGGCCTGCGACGACGCTGGCTGTGGCCCGCGCGTCCTGCAGGCCGGCGTAGCGGACCACAAGCGTGACCTCGCCCGTCGGCACGCCGCTGAGACGGAAGGCGCCGCCGTCCTCGGAATAGGCGACGATGCCCGTGCCTTCGACGCGAACCTCGGCATTGCGCAGATACTCGCCGCTGACGGTGTCGAGCACCCGGCCGCGCAGGGCGCCGGCGGCGGCGGGCGCCTGGGCCGCGGGCTGGCTGGTCGTTTGCGCCACCGCCGCCTGAGGCGTCACGGACGCAAAGGCGGCCGCCATCAGCGGATACAGCAAGAGGGCTCGCGGGCTGGCGCTGGCGAGGTGGCGAGAACGGGCCTTCATGGGAGTTTACTCGAACAACTAGGAGGGAAGAGAAAAAGCGAGGGGGATGCCGCTCACAGCGAGCGGCGCGCCGAGAGGGCGGGCGCAGCTCAGGGCGTGGAGCTTCGTCGCCGGCGCTCTTCGGCGTCGACGGGCGCGAACGGCGTCTGCGGATCGCCGGTCCAGCGCATCAGGGTCAGGTCGGCCGTCTGGCTCCCCTTCCCGCCGGAATTCATCGCCAGATAGAAGAGGCCGCGTCCCAAGGACTCCAGGCCGACATCCGCCTTCCAGCGCCAGCCGCGCAAGCCAGTGGCTGGATCTTCCAGGCCATCGGCCGCCAGGGGCAGAAGCATCCCCTGCTCCCATCCTGGGCCGGACGACGCAGGCACGCCGATCAGGTCGCCGCGCACGGGCCGGCTCCCGGCCTCGACGGCGAACAGCAGATAGTTGGGAAACTCCGCCTTGCGGCCCTGATAGACCCCCAGGAACCAGCGCCCGAGTTCGGCGTCGTAGGCGAGGGTCTGCACCCCATAGGTCGTATTGCCGGTACGGACAAAATACTTGCCGTCAACGGCGGCGGGGCCCTCGCGATGCGGCGCGGCCTCGGACAGCGGACGGGCGTGACGCTCCCAGTCAGCGATGTCGTACTGCAGCAGGACCTGGTGGTCGTTGTCGGCCCGCGTCACATCGCCATAGACGCCGTAGGCCACCGTCAGCAGCGAGGGGCCGTCCCTGCGCCCGAAGCGCGGCCCAAAGGCCACCCCGTCGATGCCCGAGGCGCCGTAGCGATGGTCGCGCGTCTTGGCCGTATCGCCGTCGAAGCGTCCGTCCCCGTCCATGTCGGCGACGTAGTCCCGCGCGACCTCGGCCAGATGAACGGTCTTGAACAGGTCGCTGCGGCCGGCCTCGACCCCGACCCGATCCAGTCCGCTGACATCGATCACCGCGATGTAGAACGCCTGATCCGCCTTGTATTCCAGCGAGCCGTAGAGCTTTCCGTCGGCTGGATTGAAGGCTAGGTCGCCCAGGTGCCCGGTCCACCCGACCAGCGTCCCCACCAACCGACCCTCGAGGTCGTATTTGGCGAGCAGGTTGGTGAAGGAATAATAGATGAAGCCGCCTTCGAGATCGACGGCGACGCCCTGCACATGGCCGGCGTCCCACGTCCCGCCATTCTGGCTCAAAGGCAGCCGCAGCAGAGACTGTCGCTCGGCGGTCGAGGCCGTAGCCTGATGCGGCTGCCACGCGACTAGCGCCGCCGTCACAAACGCCACGCCCGCCCGCTTCAGCGGCGCAATACTGAACTTCATCCTTGCCCCCTGCGACAGCCTGGGGGTCTAGGGCGGGTTCATGATCGCTCGCTCACGCTTCAGCTACATTCGCGCCAAGTTTGGATGAAGATAGCTTTGCGATTAGGCCGCCCACGGATAAGCGCCAGGGGAAGACTGGCTGGCTCCCCATGCAGACAATGGCGCCCCGCCTTCGAAGCTGACCTCTAGACGCGCTTAGCCGTACTCCCAAAGTCGCGCCTTGAGGCGTTGATCAATCCACCAGGCGATAACCGACCCCTGGTTCGGTGACGATCAACCGGGGCTGTGCGGGGTCGATCTCTAGCTTCTGGCGCAATTGGCCGATGACCACGCGGAGGTACTGGGTGTCGTCCGCGTGAGCCTTGCCCCAGACGGCGGTCAGCAGGTCGCGATGGCTGACCACCTTGCCGACGTTGCGCGCCAGATGGGCCAGGACGTCGTATTCCTTGGGCGTGACGCGCACGGCGACGTCGGCGCGGGTAATCAGGCGGCGCTCCAGATCGATGATCACCTCGCCCGCCGTCAGCGGCCCCTGCATCTCGACGCGCGACGCAGCTTGCCGCAGGTTGGCGCGGACCCGGGCCAGCAGTTCGCCGACGCCAAAAGGCTTTTCGACATAGTCGTTGGCGCCCAGATCCAGCGCCGCGATCTTCTCCGCCTCCCTGTCGCGCGCCGACAGGATGATGATGGGGCCGGCGTAGAATTCTCGCGCCCGCGCCAGAACGTCCTTGCCGTCCATGTCGGGCAGGCCGAGGTCCAGCACCACGGCGTCGGGGCTCCACAGGGCGATGCCGCGCAAGCCCTCCTGCCCGCTGTCGGCGCGGCGCGGCTCATAGCCGGCGGCGTCCAGCGCCGGCGACAGGAAGCGATGGATCTGGGGCTCGTCGTCGATGACGAGAATCTGGGGACGAACGGCGGCCATGCGGCGGACCTTAGAGCAGGCTCGGGTGGGTGACGACGGCCTTGGGCAGGCTGATCAGGATACGGGTCCCTTTTCCGTCCATGATCGGGCTGGCGGCGGCGATGCGGCCGTTCATGGCCTCGACGAAGCCCTTGGCGATGGCCAGACCCAGGCCGGCGCCCTTGGTGCGGTCCGACGGCTCCTCCATGCGGCGGAACTTGTCGAAAACCCGTTCCAGCTCGGCGGTCGGGATGCCCTTGCCCTCGTCCTCGATGGAGATGACCACCGCCCCCCGGTCCTCATAGGCGGCCAGTTCGACGGTCGAGCCGTCGGGGCTGTAGGCGATAGCGTTTTCCAGGATGTTGACCAGGGCCTGTTCCAGCAGCCCCTGATCAACCATGACCAGGCTGAGCTGGGCCGGGAAGTCGCGGGTCATCTTGCGCGCGCCCAGACGCCGCGCGACCCGCTTGCCCGCCGCGTTCAGCACGTCGCGCACATCGACCCAGTCGGCGCGGATGTTCAGCCCCCCGCCCTCCAGACGGGTCATGTCCAGCAGGTCGCCGACATAGCGGCTGAGGCGCTCGGCCTCCTCGCGGATCGACAGCAGCAGGTCGGCGCGGACCTCGGGCTTCAGCTTGTCGCCGAGATCAATCAGCGTGGTCGAGGCGCCCAGCACTGTGGACAGGGGCGTCCTCAGGTCATGGCTGACCGAGTTCATCAGCGCTCCCCGGAAACGGTCGGTGCGGCGCAGGGTCTCGGTCTCGACCGCCTGACCGGCCAGATCGGCGCGCTCGACCGCGACCGCGCCCTGATCCAGCAGGGCCAGGGCCAGTTTCTCCTCGTCCGAGCCGGGCGACAGGGCCGCCGCCTCGATCCCGGCCACGCCCGCACGGTCCCGCACGCCTTGCAGCGGGCGGAAGGTCCAGCGCGCCTGCGGCAAGGTGCCGGTGCCGTGACCCGCCGGTTCCCCCTTCTCCCAGGCCCAGCGCGCGGCGGCCATGGCCTCGGCGTCTAGCGGGGTCTTGGTCGGCGCGCCGGCGACCAGGGTCAGTTCGTCGTTGACGGGCAGAAGGACGACGGCCCCCGCCCCCGCCGCCGCCGCCGTCTGCTCGGCCAGGATGCGCGCGGCGGTGGTCCGATCGCCGACGCCGGTCAGCCTCTGACTGGCGGCCAGCAGAGCGGAGACCGCCGAGGCCCGGCGCTGCGCCGTCTTCGCCTGCTCGCGCACCCGACCCGCCAGGAAGCCTGTCGTCAGGGCCACGGCCCAGAAGACGATCAGGGTCAGGACATCGGTCGGCGAACCGATGGCGAAACTATATTTCGGCTGAAGAAACAGGAAGTTGTAGGTCAGGAAGGCGACCGTCGCCGCCGCCAGGGCCGGTTTCAGGCCGTAAAGCACCCCCGCCGCCAGCACCGCCGATAGGTAGATGACGCCCAGATCGACACGCTCGAACGTGCGGTCCAGCAGCAGGGCCAGGCCCGTCGCCGCCACGACGCAGGCGGCGCCGACCGCATAGCCGCGCCAGCCGCCGGTCAGACGCAGACGCGGCTCCCGCAGCGTCTTCTCTTCCAGATCGACCCCGTCGGTGATGACGTGGATGGCGACGCCGCGGGCCTGGCGCAGCAGTTCCGCCGCCAGCGACCGCCCCAGCCATTCCGACAGGCGGCTGTCGCGCCCCTTGGCCAGGACGATCTGGGTGACGTTGTTCTGATGGGCGTGATCCATGACGGCGCGCACCACGTCGTCGCCGCTGAGGACCACCGTGCGGCCGCCCAGTTGCTCCGCCAGCTTCAGCGCGTCCGACAGCTTGCCCGCCGAGCCCACGCCGTGCCGCGCGCCCGAGGGGCGGTCGACGTGGGCCACGGTCCAGGGCGCGTCCATCATCATGTCCGACAGCCGCCGCCCGGCGCGAACCAGGGGCGCGGCCATGGCGTCGCCGGCGATCAGCACCAGAATCCGCTCGCCCGCCGCCCACGGCCCCGGCACCCCCTGCTCGCGCAGTCGGGCCACCAACTGATCATCCACCGTCTGGGCCGCCCGGCGCAGCGCCAGTTCGCGCAGGGCCGTCAGGTTCTCGACCTTGAAGAAATTGTCCGAGGCCAGCCGCGCCGTCTCGGGCACATAGACCTTGCCCTCGGCCAGCCGCTTGCGCAGTTCCTCCGGGGTGATGTCCACCAGTTCGATGTCGTCCGCGCGCGACAGGGCGCTGTCCGGGACGCTCTCGCGCTGCCTGACGCCGGTGATGCGCAGCACCACGTCCGACAGGCTTTCCAGGTGCTGGACGTTCAGCGTGGTCCAGACGTCGATCCCGGCGTCGAGGATCTCCTCCACGTCCTGCCAGCGCTTGGGATGACGCGAGCCGGGGGCGTTGGAGTGGGCGTATTCGTCGACCAGCAACAGGCCGGGGCGGCGCGCCACGGCGCCGTCGAGATCGAATTCCAGCAGGGTCCGGTCGCGATAGGCGATGGGGCTGCGGGCCATGACCTCCAGCCCGCGCAGCAGGCTCATGGTCTCCTTGCGGCCGTGGGTCTCGACCACGCCGACGACGACATCATCGCCCTCGGCTTTGCGGCGGCGGGCGGCGCGCAGCATTTCGTAGGTCTTGCCGACCCCAGGCGACATGCCCAGAAAAACCTTCAGCCGCCCACGCTTTCGCGGGGCGGCCGGGGTCTTGCTCGTCGGAAGGATGGGCGGCGCCATCAGCCCTCCGCAGGACGCGGGAAGCGGGCGTCCAGCGCCATGTTGGTCAGCAGCACATTGACGCGCGGCTGGCCCAGCACGCCGAATGTTCGGCCTTCGACATGCTGTTCGATCACCTTGCTCACCTCTTGCACCGCCACGCCTCGCGCCTCGGCGATGCGGGCGGCCTGAAGCCTAGCGTAGGCCGGAGAGATATGCGGGTCGAGGCCCGAAGCCGAGGCTGTCACGGCGTCGGCGGGGATAGCCGCTGCGCCCGTTTCGGCGCGCAAGGCATCGGCGTCCGTCTTGACCCGGGCGATCAGATCCGGGTTCAGCGGGCCGAGGTTGGCGCCGGAAGACGACGAGGCGTCATAGCCGTCGCCCGCCGCCGAAGGGCGCGGATGCAGATAGATCGGCTCCGCAAAAGTCTGGCCGACCAGGGCCGAGCCCACGACCTTGCCGGCCTTGTCCCGGACCAGGCTGCCGTCGGCCTGCTCCGAGAAGACCGTCTGAGCCACGCCCGTCACCGCGAACGGATAGGCGACGCCCAGAACGCCGGTGAACAGGGCGATCATCACGACCGCCGGACGGATGTGGTTCAGCATCAGAAGGTCGCCTTCAGGCTGGCTGCGACGCGACCGTCATAGGCGGCGCCGAAGTCGTGTTCGTCGGTGTCGAAATAGCGGACGTCCAGCGCCAGATGGTCGGTCAGCTGATAGGCCGCGCCCAGGTTCCAGGTGGTGTAGTCAAAGTCCGACGACACCCACTGGCGCCCCACCGCCGCCGAGATGATCCACTTGTCGGCCGGGCTGATCGCGCCGTTGATCTCGGCATAGGTCGCCTCGTCCTCGGACGCGCCGAAGAAGTCCGGCGAGTAATAGATCGCCGCCCCCAGGGTGGCCGGGCCGACCGCGCGCGAGGCGGCGGCCTTCAGCTCGACATAGTCGTGGTCGGCCCCGTCCGGCTGGCCGGCGTAGACATAGCTGACCACGCCGAAGTCCCAGTTGAAGCCGCCGAACTCGGGCCGGACGCCGGCGTAGAGGTCGATCTCGGCGTCGGTGTCGGCGTCTCCGGCGAAGGAGACGTTCCCGGCCCAGGCCCCGGCGTAGAAGACGCCTTGCGTCACATCGACCCCGGCCGAGATCGCCGGATCGCCTTCATTCTGGCTGACGCCCCGGAAGACGTAGTCAGATCCAATGGCGGCGTTGAAGGCGACCTCGGGACGGGCGCCCTTCGCAAAGTCCTGGGCCTTGGCGTCCGTGGGCGCCGTGCACAGGCCCAGGGTGATGACGGCGACCAGGCAGGCCCCGCCCACCAGGGCGTTGTTCAGGTCCGAGCCGTCGAGTTTCTTGCGTTTACGCATGGTGGTTTCCTTGATCGCTCAGGGCGGGCTTCAGGCCAGGCCGAGGGCGGAGATGACGATGTCGATGAGCTTGATGCCGACGAAGGGCGCGATCAGACCGCCCAGGCCGTAGATCAGCAGGTTGCGGCCCAGCAGCTTGCCCGCCCCCACGGCGCGGTATTTCACCCCGCGCAGCGCCAGCGGGATCAGGGCGACGATGACCAGGGCGTTGAAGATGACCGCCGACAGGATGGCGCTCTCCGGGCTGGACAGCTTCATCACGTTCAGCGCCGCCAGCGACGGCAGGCCGACCACGAACATCGCCGGGATGATGGCGAAATACTTGGCCACGTCGTTGGCGATGGAGAAGGTGGTCAGGGCACCGCGCGTGATCAGCAGTTGCTTGCCGACCTCGACGATCTCGATGACCTTGGTGGGGTCGCTGTCGAGGTCGACCATGTTGCCGGCCTCGCGGGCGGCCTGGGCCCCGGTCTGCATGGCCACGCCGACGTCAGCCTGAGCCAGAGCCGGGGCGTCGTTGGCCCCGTCGCCGCACATGGCGACCATGCGTCCCTTGGCCTGTTCGGCCTTGATCAGGCGCATCTTGTCCTCGGGCGTCGCCTCGGCCAGGAAGTCGTCGACCCCGGCCTCGGACGCGATGGCCGCCGCCGTCACCGGGTTGTCGCCGGTGATCATGACGGTGCGCAGACCCATGCGGCGCAGATCGGCGAAGCGCGCTTTCACGCCCGGCTTGACCACGTCCTTCAGGTGAATGACCCCGACCAGGGCGTCGTTCTCGACCACGGCCAGAGGCGTGCCGCCCGAGCGGGCGATGCGATCCACGGCGGCGCGGAACTCGGCGGGCGCGGCGCTTTCGGCCAGACCCAGCGACTTCAGCACGGCGTCGACCGCGCCCTTGCGCCACGACTGGCCGTCCGCTTCCAGACCCGACTGGCGGGTCACGGCGCTGAACGGGATGGTCCTGGCGCCGACAGGCAGGTCGCCCGTCACCCCGGCGTTGCGGCCCAGCTCGACGATGGAACGGCCCTCCGGCGTCTCGTCCGCCAGCGAGGCCATGACCGCCGCCCGCATCGCCACGTCGGGACGCACGCCCGGCACGGTGATGACCTCGACAGCCATGCGGTTGCCGAAGGTGATGGTGCCGGTCTTGTCGAGCAGCAGGGTGTCGACGTCGCCTGCCGCCTCCACCGCACGGCCTGAGGTCGCCAGCACGTTCACCTTCAGCAACCGGTCCATGCCGGCGATGCCGACCGCGGACAGCAGTCCCCCGATCGTCGTCGGGATCAGGGTGATGAACAGAGCGCCCAGGACGATGGGGTCCAGCTTGATCCCCGAATAGGCGCCCAGACCCAGCAGGCTGGCCACCGCGATCAGGAAGACCAGGGTCAGCCCGGCCAGCAGCACCGACAGCGCCAGCTCGTTCGGCGTCTTGCGACGGTCCGCGCCCTCGACCATGGCGATCATGCGGTCGAGGAAGGTGGCGCCGGGGGCCGAGGTGATGCGCACCTTGATCCAGTCCGAGACGACCGTGGTGCCGCCGGTGACGGCCGAGCGGTCGCCGCCGCTTTCACGGATGACAGGCGCGCTTTCGCCGGTGATGGCGGCCTCGTTGACCGAGGCGACGCCTTCGATGATCTCGCCGTCCGAGGGGATGACGTCGCCGGCCTCGACCAGGACGATGGAGCCGATCTCCAGCTCCCCCGCCGGGGTCGGGACCACCGTGCCGGTCTTCGAATCGACGATCAGCTTGGCCTTGGTGGTGACGCGGGTGGCCCTCAAGGAGTCCGCCGCCGCCTTGCCGCGCCCTTCGGCGATGCTTTCGGCGACGTTGGCGAACAGGACCGTGGCCCACAGCCACAGCGCCAGCTGGATGGCGAAGCCCGCCGCCTGGCCGCTGGCTGTCGCCACGACCGCCGAAGCGGTCGCCAGCAGGGCGACGATCCAGGTGGCGAAGATCACCGGGTTGTTGAGCAGTTTCGTCGGGTTCAGCTTGGCGACGGCGTCGCCGAGCGCCCGGCCGAGCATGGCCCCGGACAGCCCGCCCGCGATGGGCGTTGACCGGGGGCTCGACGGATCGAGCGTGACTTGGGTCATAGGATTATCCGATCAGAACCGGGCCACGACCTGGAGCATGTCGAAATGCTCCCCGATCGGACCCAGCGAGAGGGCGGGAAAGAACTGCAGGCCGCCGAGGATCAGGATCACCCCGATCAACAGGCCGATGAACAGCGGGCCATGGGTCGGCAGGGTCCCGGTCGAGGGGGCCAGCTTGGGCTTGGCGACCAGGGCGCCGGCGACGGCAAGCACCGCGACAGCGGGCACGAACCGGCCCAGCAGCATGGCCAGACCCAGGGTGGTGTTCCACCAGGGGGCGTTGGCGGTCAGACCCGCAAAGGCCGAGCCGTTGTTGCCGGTCGCCGAGGTATAGGCATAGAGAATCTCGGACAGGCCGTGCGGCCCCTTGTTCAGCAGACCGGCCAGGGCTTCGGGCAGGACCGCAGCCACGGCCGAGAAGCCCAGCACCGACAGCGGCACGACCAGAACCGACAGCATGGCGAACTGGATCTCGCGCGCCTCGATCTTCTTGCCCAGGTATTCAGGCGTGCGACCGACCATCAGGCCCGCCACGAAGACCACCAGCATGGCCATCAGCACCATGACGGCGATGCCCGAGCCGATCCCGCCGGGCAGGATCTCGCCCAGCTGCATCAGGAACATGGTCACAGCCCCGCCCAGCGGCATGTAGCTGGCGTGCATGGAGTTGACCGAGCCGTTCGAGGCGCCGGTCGTCTGGGCCGCCCAGGCCACGGAGGCCGGGACGCCGAAGCGGACCTCCTTGCCCTCCATATTGCCGGCCGAGGTCTCGACCCCGGCGGCGACCAGAGCCGGCGCCGGCTGGCTCTCGATGACGTAGAGCGCCGAGCCGGCGGCGCCCAGCAGCAGGATCGCCGCGATCACCAGGGCGCGCACGTCCTTCTTGGCCAGGACGCTGCGGCCAAAGGCGAAGAAGGCCGCCCAGCCCAGGACGTTGATGCTGATCGCCGTGATCAGCGTCGTCAGCGGCGTGGGGTTTTCCAGCGGGTGGGCCGAGTTGACGTTGAACACGCCGCCGCCGTTGATGCCCAGCTGCTTGATGGCCAGCTGGCTGGCGGTCGGGAACAGGCTGATCGTCTGCGATCCGCCTTCCAGCGTCGTCGCCTGGGCCGCGGCCGCCAGCGACTGCACCACGCCCAGCCCGGCCAGAACCACGGCCACGATGAAGGCGATGGGCAGCAGGACATAGAGGCTGGTGCGCGTCAGGTCGGCCCAGAAGTTGCCGACGCCCTCGCCGCGATTGGCGATGAAGGCGCGGGCGAGAGCCGCCGCGATGGTCGCGCCGGTGGCCGCCGACACGAAGTTCTGCACCGTCAGGCCGACCATCTGGGTGAAGGTCGACATGGTGGTCTCGCCGCCATAGCTCTGCCAGTTGGTGTTGGTGACGAAGCTGACGGCCGTGTTGAAGGCCAGATGCGGGCTGACGCCGTCAAACCCCTGCGGGTTCATCGGCAGGACGCCTTGCAGACGCAGAATGGCGTACAGCAGGACAAACCCCGCCAGGTTGAAGGCCAGCAGGGCGCCGGCATAGCCCAGCCAGCCCTGGCTGCGCGTCGGGTCCACGCCGGCGGCGCGATAAAACAGGCCCTCGACGGGCCTAAGCACCGGGTCCAGCCAGGTGCGTTCGCCGTTCCAGACGCGCGACATATAGATCCCGATCGGCCAGCCGAGCATGACGGCGAGGCCGAGGGTCAGGGCGATTTCCGCCCAACCTTGAATATTCATGAGAAGGCGGCTCCGCTCAGAACCGCTCGGGGCGCAGCAGGGCCGCGACCATGTAGCCAGCAATGACGAGGGCGCCGGCGCCCCACAGGACGTTCAGCAGCATCGTCACAACCTCTTCAACGCAACAGCGAGGGCGGCGAAGGCCAGAAAAGCCCCGCCGCCGATCGCCAGAAAAATCACATCGGCCATGCCGACACCTCCAGCTCGACTGAGAGCCGGAAGAGACGCCCTGAGGACCTAAGCGGGCCATGTGGAAAGCGCGGCCGAGCATAACGCCTGCATAAGGGCGCGCTTTGTTCGAGACGGTGCTGCGGCGATGCATCCAGCCTGATCAAGGCCGACGCCGACCGCCAACGCGGCGTGCCCGGGCGACCACGGCCTGCCGCCCGAGGCCGCCAGCCGAGCTATCGACGAGCATCTGGCCGTGCTGGACGAGGCCGAAGCGACGGCGACCCGCACCATGATCGAGCGTGCGCGCGAGCATCATGATCTGTGGCCCGCCCGGCTGGGGGGCGGACATGACCTATGGCTCGGCCGAGATGCTGGACTGGCGGGTTCACGGTCGGCGTGACTTCTCGACGCCCCGGACCCAGGCCCCGCCTCGTGACACCCAGCGCTAGGTGCCCAGGACTCCGCCCGCGGCATCGCCGAGACCGACGCCGACGACCGCGTGAGGCGGGAGCCAACCGCAGCGTCCGCTTCAAGCGGCGATCTCAGCAGCCGCCTTTTTCAAATCAGTCGGAAGCTGACCTAATGAGCCGCATCAAGCCCACTGCGCCCCTTCCGCCTCCGTAGATCTACTACCGCAGACCCGAGGGAGCGCACTCGCCGAACGCGACCGCTCCCCCCCTCTTCCTCATTCCCACTCGATTATATAAACCGACTTATCGGTCTGTTATTGCTTAATTTTTCAAATCCCAAAACGCCCAAACCGTTCGCAGCACCGACAAAACTTAGTCATCTTGAAAACAATGAGAAAATATACTGATGTAACAAGTACGTCATCGCGACATCTTTCGATACATATTGACAACGCCACAAAGCTGACTAGCTAAAAAGTTTAGCTGATACCGACTAGAGAACCAGACTATCACAATATCCTTTTCTTCAAATCGCTCGCCTTCAAAGAAATAACATATCGCGCTTCAGAGCGGGTCCGACTTTTCACCGTCGCGACGCTTTCTAGAGTCAGCCGGTGCAACACTCAGGCCAGGGCCCTAAGGGTAATCGAATATCGCGCGCCGTCGCGATCACCGAGGTGGCCATTCTCAGAGCTGACCTGACCGGCGTGTGCGGAAACACTGACCAGAAAAGCTTGGCAGCCTTATATATAGCGGGCCGGCTCTACTTTGCCCCCGCCTCCGCATCGTCCAGAAGGCTGTACAGGTTTTTTAAAAGGACGCGATCTTGCGCGTTTAAACGCCGGAAGCGATCGGGCCTCAGTAGAGCGCGACATTGTCGAGCTCGAGCCAAACCGCCTCGCCGCCTTCTCGGCTGGCTCTGACCGTCAAATCGAAGAACAAAGCCTCTGTCTCAAGGGACCGCCTTGACGACCGAAAAGCCTCGAACGGAACATCAACGGTCCGCCATTCGGCATCCGCCACAACCTCGGCCAAGCTAACGCCGCCTGGGCCGCGCAGGCGAACCTGATAGGCGCCGCCGTCGCCTCGCACGTCGAAGCGCAAGCCCTGGTAGTCTGACAGGTCGACAGGCTCCACGCCGCCCCGGCTGAGCGGAAAGGTCACACCAGCGAAGGGATCGTCCTTATAGGCCATGCGCGCGGCCAGACTGAGATAATGATTGCGGCCAGCGCCCTGGACCAGCTGAGTTATCAGCTCAGTCCGCTCCCCGCCGCTGTCGAAATGATCTAGGCGCGCCGTGTCCAGCGCGGTGCGACGATCCGGCCGTTCGAAATCGTCGATCAGGCCTCCGATCTTGATCGCCGGCATCAGGGCCGGCGCGTCATCCCGCAGCGGTTTGCCCGCACTGTGAACCTGGCGTCCGTCGATGAAGACGCCATGGATGCGTCGCACGTCCGCGATGTCGCGCCACGGCGTCCCGTCGATCAGGACCAGATCAGCGCGTTTGCCGACCTCGATGCTGCCTCTGTCGTCGTGCACGCCCATGGCCTTGGCGCTATTTGATGTGGCGGCCAGTAGGGCTTCAGTCGGGCTCAATCCAGCCTGGACCAGCAATTCCATCTCGCGGAGGGTCGCTACCCCGTGCGGCGTGCCCGGCATGCCGGCGTCAGTGCCCACGGCGATCAACACTCCCGCCTCGTGCAACCGGCGGACGTTGTTCAGCGCATGCGCGAACTTGCGCGTCTGCTGGCGCATTCGCGGCGTGTCCATATTCCGCGGCCGCGTCGCGCCCGGTTTGACCGGCTCGTAAACGGCCAAGGTCGGCGCATAGGCCACGCCCCCCGCGCGCATCAGCTCGGCCGTCGCTGCGTCGACCTCCCGGTCCTGCAGGCTGTGGACAATGACGTCCACCCCTGCCCTAACCGCCTGGGCGCCCCGCTCCACTGTCACCGTATGTGTCACGACGCGCAGGCCGCGTTCGTGAGATGCCGCGACCAGTGCGCTGAGCACGCTCTCGTCCATGCTGCTGTTGTCCGCCGACAAGCCGTAACGCCAGCCGTCCGCGAACGCCTTGATGAGGTCAGGCGAATAGGCGGCGATCGCCTCGACGCCGGCGCGCGCTCCGTCCGGCGTGTTGACCCAGCGGGTGGTGTTCTGATCGGCCCAGTCGGCCCCGTGACCGCCCGGCGTGCTCATTCGGGCGGTCAGGTTGACGTGCGGCGAGACGAGGTTGGCGAGCCAGCGACGACGAGGTTCGAACGCTTCCGGCGGCTGGTGGAAATCGTTCACGGTCGTCACCCCCGCGGTGACATAGGCATGAGCGATAGACGGGGTGGCTGCCGGCGAACCGCCCGGCGTCCAATGGGTGTGCAGGTCAAAGAAGCCCGGCAGCAGCGCCTTCCCCCGCGCGTCGACGATGGTCGCGCCAGAGGGCGCGCGTATGGTCGGGGCCACTTGAGCGATGCGGCCGTCGCGCACCAGAACGTCGCCCTGGAAAGGCGCGGCGCCGGTGGCGTCAAAGATGGTCGCGCCTACGATCAGCAGCGGCGACGCAGGGTCCGCCGTCCCGCCGCCCAGCCCCACAACCGCTGCGCAGGCGACAGCGACAAGACGTGCTCGCCTGCGCCAGATTCCGTTGCTCATGCGTCCGGTTCCTTCATTCATGGGCACGGTGCCTGCGACGTACGCCGCAGCGGCCGGCCGGCCAGGTCCCCTGTGACTCGGCTCTCAGACACCGCCATCCGGCCGTTGACGACGACGTGGCTCACGCCGGTCGCCAGGGCGTCCGGGTCGAGGTAGGTGGCTCGCGGGGCGTAGCTGTCCGGGTCGATCACGGCGACATCGGCATAGGCGCCCTCCCCGATCCGGCCGCGCCCCTCGAGGCCGAAGAGGGCCGCCGTGCGGCCGCTCGAGCGGTGCACGAACGCCTGGGCGGAAAGAACCTCGCCCTCGCGGACATAACGATCATACAGCCGCGCAAAGCTGGCGGCGCGGCGGGGGTGGCCCGCCGAGGCGTCAGAGGCCGTCACCACCCAGGGACGCGCCATGAAGGCGCGGATATCCGTCTCGACCTGGTTGAAAGAAGCGATGGACGAGCCGCCGGCGCGAAGCTGTCGCAACGCCGCCTCGACAGGATCCACGCCCCAGTGAGTCGCTGCCTGCGCCAAGGTCTTGCCGCGCACCTCGTCCAAGGCGCCGGCCGTAAGCAGGATCGCGTCCGGCCCGCCGCGGCGGCGCAGGTTATCTTCCATGGCCGGCCGAATGCGCGCCATTTGCTCGGCGTCATTCAGGCGCGCGAGGAGTGCTTCGTCTCCATCCGCCTGGGCCCAGCGCGGCAGAAGAGCAGCGCCCAGCCCCGTGCCGGAGGCGTCCCAGGGATATTGGTCGGCGTGCACAGTCAGACCGTCCGCTTGGGCGGCCTCGATCTGGGCGATAACGGCCGGCGCCGCGCCGTGTACATCGACGCCCAGCGCCTTGATGTGGGCGATATGGACGGGAACGCCGGCCTTGCGGCCGATGTCCAGAGCCTCGCCCACGGCGGCCGCAAGGCCGATGCCATAAGAGGACTCGTCGCGCAGATGGGTGTCGTAAAGGCCGCCATGGGCCGCGACAGTCCTGGCCAGGGCGACCACCTCCTCGGTGGTTGCATAGCTTTGCGGAGCGTAGAATAGCCCGGTCGAGAGGCCCAGCGCGCCTTCGCACATGGCCTGCGCCGCGAACGTCGCCATCCGCGCCATTTCAGCGGCATCGGGCGCGCGATCGGCCTGGCCCATGGCCGCGCGGCGGATGGTGCCAAAGCCGATATAGCTGGCCACGTTCGGGCCGACCCCGCGCTGATCGATGCGCCGGAACAGGTCCCCCACTCCGGCCGAGGCGGATGTGCCGTCGTTGCCCACGAATACGGTGGTCACGCCCTGCATCAGAGCTGCTTCCACGCGGCGGCGCTGCGCGTCCCGTGAAGATATATCGGCTAGATAGTGGGTATGCGGATCAATAAAGCCGGGGACGACCCATTTGCCTTCGGCTGACACCTCGATATCGGCCTTCGCTCCCGATGGGGCCGCACCCACGAAGACGATTCGATCCTGTCTAATGCCGACATCGGCGCGGCGCGGGGGCGCATCGCTTCCGTCGAAAACGAGGCCGCCGCGGATGAGGATGTCATACGTTTGGGCCGCCGCCCCGCCCCCGCTCAAGACGACTAGAGCGGCCGCCAGTCCGAGTGTCCGAGATTTCATGCTTATCTCCTCAGCGCGGCGCCAGAGCCTGCTCAAAATACTCCGCAAGCCGCTCCCGTACGGTGCGGGTGGCGGCCGCATTCGCAGGGACGGACTGGCGGCGGCGACCGGGATCGTCGAAGCTGTGGGTCGCGCCGGCGAAGCTGTTGAAGCCCACAGGAGCGTCGGCCCCCGCGCCGGCGGCGAAGGCGCGGCAACGGTCGTGGCTGACTTCCTCGTCCGCCGTGCCGATGAAGATCTCTACCGGCGCATAGGCGCGATAGCCGCGTCGAAAGCGGTTCTGCAGCCCGCACCCTGGATACATGGACACCGCCGCGCGGAAGCCCAGTCGACGCATGTCGCCCGGCTTGTCATCCGCCATGGCGGCCAGCACAGCGCTGCCTCCATTGGACCAGCCCATCAAACCGACACGGTCGCCGTCCACGCCATCAAGGCTGCGCAGGAAGCGCAGCGCGCCATAGGCGTCTAGCGGACGAATGGTCACCTCATTTACGGTGGTGGGGCGCTGCGAATAGGTGCCGGCCGCGAAACCACCCGGAAACCCTCTCGCCCCGAAGCTGTCGACGATCAGCGCATAATAGCCCCGACTGGCCCAGTACTCGGCCCAGTAGCGGTGACGGATCGTCAGGGTGCTGGCGTCATAAACACCTTTGGCTAGGCTAGAATAGGCGCCCGCCCGGCCGTGCATGAGCACCACGGCGGGCGCCTTGCCGTCGCGCTCGTCCACAGGAGCGTAAAGGTACCCGGTCAATTCGGTGCGCGTCTCGTCCATAGAGCGAAAGACCACGCGCTCGGCCTGGGGCCGTGCCGAAGAGCGCGTCGCCGTGAGCTCACCGGTTTTAGGCGAGACTGTCTGTTGCGCCGCCGCCGGCGCGGCTGTCGCTAAAAGCAGCGCAGCCGTCAAACTCGATACCAACTTCAACTCATATCTCCCCGCGTTGAACTCAGTCAGCTGCGATGGCGGCCGCGTCGGGCCGTCGGCTGTCGGCCGCGCCCTCTAGCCCGCCGTCTGGTCGGATCAGAATGGACTGGATGCTGCCGATGGTGGAACGACGCCCGATCCGGTGCCCGCGCTGCGCAAGCAGGTCCGCCGTGTCGCCATTGAAGCCCGGCTCCACCTGCAGGCGCCCGCTGGCGCCGTCCTGGTGCGCCCGCGGCGCGTGGGTCGCCTGAGCCACCGTCATGTCGTGGTCGATCATGTTGACGATGAGTTGGAACAGGCTGTTGGGGATGCTGGCGCCGCCCGGCGTGCCGGTGACCAACCAGGGTTTGCCTTCGCGGAACACAACCGTGGGGGTCATAGTCGAGATCATCCGCTTGCCCGGCTCCATGCCGTTCGCCCGCAGCGGCCGTCCATCAGGCCCCATCCTGCGATTGAAGTTCTTCATCTGGTCGTTGAGAAGGAAACCGGCGCCGTCGATCACCGCCCCCGAGCCATAGGACGCGCCCAGCGTATAGGTGTTGGAGACGACGTTGCCCTCGGCGTCCACGACGGAGAAATGGGTCGTGCTTTCGCCCTCGACCGACCACGGATCCAGCGGATGAAGCGCCATCAGGGGCAGGGTTCGATCCGGCTGGATCAACCGCGCCCTTTGGTCCGCGAAGGCTTGAGAAACCAGCTGGCGGGTCGGCACCTCGCTGAAATCGGGATCGCCGATCCAGCGAACGCGGTCCAGCTGCGCCAGCTTCATCGCTTCGGCCATCAAATGAAGAGATGCGGCCGTCCCGGCCCCGGCGCCCTTCAGGTCGAAGTTTTCCACGATATTCAGCATTTCCAGCAGCATGACGCCGCCGGACGATGAAGGGGGCGTCGCCACCACCCGATAGCCGCGATAGTCGGCCTCGATCGGCTCGCGAAATACGGGTCGATAGGCGGCGAGATCCGCCTTGGTGATCAGACCATTGTTTTCGGCCATGGAGGCGACGACGCGATCGGCCACCGCCCCGAGATAGAAGGCGGCGGCCCCCCCTTGCTCGATCTGCGACAGGGTCCAGCCGAGGTCCGGCTGCACAAAGCGCTCGCCGGCCGCATAGTCTGAACCGTCCGCCTTGAGGAAGGCCTGCCGTCCGGCGGCATAGGGCTCCCACATGGGCCTCGACCACGCCAGGCCCTCGGCTTCGTCACGCGATAGAACCACGCCGTCCTCGGCCAGACGCCGCGCTGGCCGGACCACCTCGGCCCAGGGCAACCGCCCCCAGCGCCGATGAGCCGCCTCCAGCCCGGCGACCGTCCCCGGCACGCCCGAGGCGCGATACCCGCGGCGCAAATCCGCCGGGTCGCCGCCCTGGCTCTCGGAGAACAGGCCGACATGGGCGGCCATAGGCGCGATCGACCTGTAGTCGACGACGAGCGTTTCCCCCGTCTCCCCAATATGGGCCAGCATATAGCCGTCCCCGCCCAGATTCCCGGCGCGGGGGAGCGTCACCGCCAGGGCGAAGCCGACGCCCACTGCCGCGTCAATGGCGTTGCCGCCGCGCTTGAGGATATCGGCGCCCACCTGGCTGGCGATGACATTCTGGCTGACCACCATGGCGCGTTCCGCGCGGACCGGGTGCTGAATGGCCCCATAGTCCAGCAAGGCCGGTCGTGACGCGGACTCGCCATGCGCCGCGCCTGCTCCCACCGGCAAAAGGGTGGCGAGAAGTGCGCCAAGCATCGGACGGACGAAACGTGCCACGGCGCTACTCCACCGGCTTGGCGACATAGGCCGCCATGTCGAGTTCATCTTCCCAGCGCGCGACGGCCACGCAGACCGACAAGTCCGAGGTGCAGTTCGGCACCGTGCGCAGCATGTCCAGCGGGCGATCGAACGGCAGGATGAAGCCGACGATCAAGGCGGTTTGCTCAGGCCCCAGGCCGATCACCGAAAGCACGGCCGCCAGCAGGAACAGCGAGGCAGACGGCACCGGCGCGGTGCCCAGGGCGACGAGCGTCGTCACCGCCATGATCGCCAGGTAGTCGGCCAGTTCCAGGTGAACGCCGAAAACCTGGGCCGAGAAGGTCGCCAGCAGCCCGACATACAACGCCGTCCCGTCCATGCTGAGCGTGACGCCCAACGGCAGCACCGTGGAGGCGACGGTCGGGCTCACGCCCAGATTCATCTGCGCCACTCGCATGGCGACTGGCAGGGTCGCAGAGGAAGATGAGGTCGAAAGGGCCACAATCACGGCATCGGCGATGTCCCGGAAAAACGGTAGGACCGGCAGGCGCGCCAGCAGGCGTAGCAGACCGCCATGGATGATGATCGTCTGCACTGCGCAGCCCAGGATGACGCAGAGCGCCAACTTGAAGATGCTGAGGAAGGCGCCGGGGCCGCTGGTCCCCACCACCCAGGCGATGAGGCCGAAGACGCCGAACGGCGCCAGCTCCATGACGAAATGGACGAGCCGAAGCATCAGGCTGGACGCTGAGTCGAAAACAGCCTTGAGCGGCCGCGCCTCCTCCCCCACCACCAGCAGGCCCAGCCCGAGCAGAAGGGCGAAGAAGATCACCGACAGAGTGTCCCCGGACGCAAGAGCAGCGATGGGGTTGATGGGAATAATTTCCAGCATGGCCTGCCCCAAAGGCTTGGCTTGCTCGATCGTCTCGGGCGTCACCCCCGTCAGGTCGACCCCGACGCCGGGCTTGATCAGGGCCCCGAGGGTCAAGCCCACGGCCGACGCGACCAGCATGAGCCCCAGATAAAGCGCCAGGGTTCGACCGCCGATCCGCCCCAGGCGGGACGGGTCGGCCATGGAGGCCACGCCAGCGACCACCGACACGAAGATCAGGGGCACGACCAGCATGCGGATCAGGCGCACGAAGACGTCGCCCATCCACTTGAGGTTGACCGCCGATTCCCGCAGCAGCAGCCCCGCCGCCACGCCGCCTGCCAGGCCGATGAGGATGCGTCCCCACAGGGGAATGTCGAACCAGAAACGGCGCGCATATCGGCGCAGCCCGCCGCGACCCGGCGAAGCGGAGGAAAAATCGATCATAGGAACTCCTGGCGCGACCTCACGGCCTGGCCACAAGAAATCACAGGCCTTGCCGGACGTGCTGGCCGGCGAGGCGGAACATCAAAAGCTCTTGCGCAGCGTGGCGTACCACCAGCGACCGCGGTTCGAGTGGACCGAACCGTTATAGCCGAACCGGTTATCCGCCAGAGGCGGATCCTTGTCCTCGATGTTGCGCGCGCCGAAGCGGATGCGGGTGTCCGCCAGCGGCCCGTCGTCGAAAGTGTACTGGACGTAAAGGTTGTGTGTCAGCCAGTCCTCCACGATCCAGTAATCCCCGGTGACCGCGTCGGTGGCCGAGCTGTCATAGAAATCGCTAGTGTAGGACGAGTAGAAGCCCGCGGCCCAAGGTCCCTTGTTCCAGCTGAGTGTCGAGTTCCAGCGCAGCTTGGGCCGGCCATTGCGGCGCAGAAGATCCTCCGCCCCCGTGACGTTGACCCCCTGGATCACGCCGGCGTCCAGAGCATCCAGCAGAACCTGATGATCCGGCCCCGCCTCCTGATACAGCTTCAGTCTCTGTGCGACGTTCACCGTCCAGCGGAAATTGCCCAGCGGGGTGTTGCGCAGCGAGTAGTGCAACCGCCAGTCGATGCCCTCGGACTCACGCGGCTGCAGATTGGTATATCGATCTGAAATCGACACGAGATCGCCCACCGGGGCCAGACCGGCCAGTTCGGCGTCGGCGATCTGCTGTTCTGTGGGGTCACGGCGCTGGATGTTCGGATTGGTCTGACCGATCTGGCGCAGGTAGTAGTCCATGATCAGCTGGTTGGTGCCGCCCAAGATTCCGACGAGATCCGTCTGGCGGATGGACCAGTAGTCCGCCGTCAGCGTCAGCGAACCATATTTGCGCGGCCAGAGCTTGGGCTCCAATACGACGCCGAAGGTGAGGTTTTCCGACCGCTCCGGCTTGAGTTCAGGATTGCCTGAGCGCGACTCCACCCGGCCTTCGGAGTAGCAGTAATCGTTCGTCTGGGTGATGCTGGTGATCGCGCCGATGGCCAATTGGACCGCACAGGCGGCATAGTCGCGCCGGCTGTTGGAGCGTTCGAAATCGCCCTGCACCAGTTGCAGGATGTTGGGTGCGCGGAAACCTTCAGACCAGGCGGAACGGAACATCAGCCATTCGGTCGGGCGATAAGCGGCGGCGATCTTCGGCGCCAGCACTGAACCGAACAGCGAGTAGTGTTCGGCGCGACCGGCCAGTTGCACGTCGATGGAACGCACCAGAGGAACGCCCATCTCGGGCGAAACCACAGGAATAGCCAACTCGGCGAAGGCCGAATAGACATTCCGGCCGCCATAGGAGTCCGGCGTGAAGGATACGCCCATGGCGTCGCTCGGCGAGATCACGCCCGCCAGATCGGTGAAGGTGATCGTTCCGTCCAGGCGGTCGTCACGATCCTCCTTGATGGTCTCGCGTCGCATCTCCACGCCTGCGGCGAAACCGACCGGCCCGCCTGGCAGCTGATAGATATCGCCTCGCGAGACGCGCGCGTCCCACTGCATCAGCTCAGTTTCCGAGCGGCGGCCGATCTTGACCATGAAGCTGTCGATCGTTTCCGCCGCGTTCAGCCCGGTCTGGCCAAGAGACGGCTGCGCCAGATTTCCACCGATGAACGGGTTGTAGGCGTCCGGGGTGGTCCGGTTGATGGCTTCCTGCAACAGCGTCATGGAGACGCCGTCCATCAGGTCCGCAACCGAGGCTTTGGAGTAAAGCAGCCCGCTTTCCCAATCGAAACCACGCCAATGCCCGCGTAGACCGCCCAGCAGGCGATAGGTCTCGTTCTCGACTTCGATCACCCGATTACCGAGGTCGGCGAAGCGATAGTCCTGCACCTCCACCGCTGCGCCGCCTGCCGGGAAGGCGGTGGTTCCGGTTCCGGTCGTCAGCCCGGGAATGCGCGCGGTCACCCCGACAGCGCCGAGCGGATTCCAATAGGCGGTCGGCGACATCAACACGCGCTGATAGGCGAGCGGCGTGTCCTGGGGACGCTGCGACCAGCTGTCGGCATGATAATAGCCCAGCTCTCCGAACGCTTCGACGCCGTTGCCGAACTCGTGATTCAGGAAGCTGAAGACGTTCACGCGTTCCACAGCCGACGAGATCGTCCGCATCTGGTCCAGGTCGAAACGCAGGTTGTTGTCGTCGGACAGCGTCGCCAGCGTCGAGTTATCCCAGCAGGTTCCCTCGCGCGGGCCCGCTGCCAGACACCCCGGATTCGTCGACGGCTGGATGTGGAAGGACCCGGAGGTCGCCGTCAGGGTCTGGCCGCCCACCCGCGTCGTCGCGTTCGCGGGCTGCCAGGTCGTGGGGTTGAGGCGGATTCCTTCGGCCCAGGCCGTGATCACCGAATGGGTCCCGTAGTCCAACCCTGTCGCCCGCCCGTCAAAGCGCGCCAGGCGGCCCTCGACCGTCGCATAATCGCGCTCCCATACATAGAGGGCGTCGCGCGTCAGAAAGTCCGCCATCACGGAGATGTTGGTGCGCCCGTCGTTGAAGTCTCGCCCCATCTGAAGGTTGAAGGAATATTCCTCCATGCCGCCCTCGTCCGACCCCCAGCCCGCCTGGGCCGTAAAGCCGGTGAAGTTGTCGCGCAGGACGGTGTTGACTACCCCGGCCACGGCGTCCGTGCCGTAGAGGGCGGCGGCGCCGTCCGCCAGCACCTCGACCCGGCGGATGCCCATCGTAGGGATGGAGTTGGTGTTGACCGTCGTCACCGGCACGAAGTTCTCGACCTGAGTGCCCGGATGGTTGACAAGGCGACGCCCGTTCAACAGGGCCAGGGTGTTGCCCGTGCCGATGGCGCGCAGGTCGATCGACGCCACATCCCCGCGGGCGTTATTGATCCCGCCGTCGTCGCTGGCGGCTTCGTTGAAGTTCACGTCCCCGGCTTGAGGGATAGCCCGAAAAAGGTCGTCGCCGTCGGCCGCCGCAATAGCGTCGATCTCTTCCTCGCCTAAGACCGTGACAGGCAGAGCCTCATTGATCCGCACCGACGCGATGCGCGACCCGACGACCACCACGTCATCCACCTGCGCAGCTTCGTGGGAAGGCGCGCCCTGCGCTCGGCGGCGCAAGACGATCACGTCACCTTGGCGCTCGGCGATCTCCAGGTCCGCCCCGGCGATGATGCGATTGATAGCCGCCTCCACCTCCATGCGACCGTGAATGGAAGGTGAGCGCAGGCTCTCGAGATGGCTGGTCGGCGCCGAAATCTGCACGCCCGCCTGCCGCGCCAGCTCTGTCAGCGCTTGACTGATCGGCTGCGCGGGAAGGTCAAACTGCCGTTCTTGGGCGATAGCGCTGGTGCTTAAGGCTGCGGCCAGAACGGCGGCGGCTGCGCTCGCAACAAGGCTGCGTTTCCAGTTGTTCATTTGCTCCCCCCGAGGAATTCCGAGCGCTTTGAACAGCGCCTTCCTTCCCCAGACGGGGCGCGGTCTCAAAAACCG
Source organism: Brevundimonas sp. M1A4_2e (assembly GCF_053345555.1). Taxonomy (NCBI): domain Bacteria; kingdom Pseudomonadati; phylum Pseudomonadota; class Alphaproteobacteria; order Caulobacterales; family Caulobacteraceae; genus Brevundimonas; species Brevundimonas sp. M1A4_2e. Next base: position 44,195 of record NZ_JBKFAI010000008.1, read on the forward strand.
CCACTCCTGGAAAATTAAATCGAAGACAGACGGATTTCGGTGGGTGTGGCGGAAAAAGCCAGCCCCAGGCTGGTGGCGGCTGCCTTGGCGAACACTAACGGCGCGCGCGCGTCAAACAGCCCGGTGATCCGCTGGTGGGCGGCGGCGGCATCCCCGAACGATATCCGTTGCAGACTGAAGCGGGCGAAAGCGCGCGCCGCGTCGGCCAGCGTCTCGTCGTGCAGCGCCAGCCGGCCCTCTCTCCAGGCCAGAGCGCGCGCGGCCTGTTCGGCCTCGAAAGGAACGACTGAGGGATGCTGGTTAAGAGTGACCTGCTGGGCGGCGTCGATCAGCAGGCGCGCGGAATCCGGGGCCTTGAGACTGGCCCTGCCAGCTAAGGCGGCGACCTCAAGGGGGCCATGATCATACCGGCGAATGAGCACGCTCGCCTGATCCACGACTACCGAGGAACCCGCGGTCAGGATGCGAAACGGCCGCCGGTCGTCGGCGATCTCGAACAAGGCCTCGCCCGCGGCCATAACAACTTCGCGCACGCTGCGGTCGTAGCGGAGGGACACGGACGTCAGAGCGCTGAGGCTCATACGCGAGCCGTCTTCGAGACTGAATTCCTTCACCTCTCCAAGACCCGTTCTATAGGACTGCGAACGGCGCCACACCGCGGCCCCGACCCCGGCCACGCCGAGGCCGAGCACCGCCACGGCGGCCACGGCTTCGCGACGTGAGGCCAGTCTGCGCGAGCGTTCCTGAGCTCGTCTCGCCACGTGGGCGGCGGTATTGGGCGGGGCGAGAAGCGCCGCCAAACGGCGGCTGTTCGCTGCCACAGCGCGCGCCCGCGCATAGGCGCCGACGCGGCGAGCGTCCTGGCTCAGCCATAGCTCAAACTCAGCCGCTTCTCCGGCCGTCAGGTCGCGCTCGACGCGCGCAGCCCAAAGCGCCGCCGCGTCGTCGATCTCCCCGCTTGTCTCGTTCAGTCCCATCCAGACGTCTCTCGGCCTTTCCCGCCAACAACGCCCAACCGGCGCGCCATCTTACTAGACGTAACCGGAACTGAATATCCGCCGTCCGCATAGGCGTCCATCAGAAGTCGGAACGCGCGAGCGACGTGTTTCTCCACGGTGCTGACGGGTATCCCTGTCCGTTCTGCGATCTCCTTCATGCTGAGTCCCTGCACCCGGCTGAGCATGAAAATGGTGCGCGTCTTTTCTGGAAAGGTCGACGTAATCTCGATCAGAATGCGCAGTTCGTTACTGGCCTCCGCATGGTCCTCAGGCGTCAGGACATCGACCGCATTGGCCAATTTCTCCAGATCAGCCAGGTCGGTGATCGAGACGATATTCTTGCGCCGATACCGATCGGCAACCACCGAATGCGCAGTCCGAAACAAATAAGCTCGAACGTGGACAACCTTCTCTAAGCCGGGCGCCTGCACCAGACGCGCATAGGTCTCCTGGATGATGTCATCGATATCGAACTCAGCATGCCGGGCCTTTCGCAGCCAGCCGCGCAAGGCCGGTTCGGCCGGCAACACATGCCGCGCCAGCCACTCGTCCCGCAAATCCAGCATGATCGATTATCCTCCCCGGACGGAAGGATGGGCGAACATGGCGGCGGAACACAAGCCTCCCCAGGCTGACCGCGTGCCTTTATCCAGCGATCCATAACGCGGAGGTTATGCCCGATAGCAGCATCACCCTCTTGCAGACCTGGACCATTTCGCCACCCTCGTTTCGTTGATTTCGGGGCGCTGTCCCAGGGGGCTCGATGCTCAGAATTTTGACCGTGACGGCCGCCGTCCTTATCGGAACTCCAGGCCATGCGCTCGATCGCGCCGCAGCAGAGGCGATCATCGCGGATCCGCGGGGCCTGGGAGCTCCAGGCTGCGCCGTGGGCGCCTTCCGCGACGGCGTTCCCCTGTTCATCACAGCGTCCGGCGCCGGCGACATTGCGCGCGGCACGCCCCTGGACGGGGACACGCTTTTCTACGCCGCCTCCATATCCAAGCAATTCACCGCCCTGGCAGCCGCCCTGCTGGCTGAGAGCGGTCGGCTGGATCTCGACGCTGACATAAGGCGATATCTGCCGGAATCGCCTGACTACGGGCGGCCGGTCACGTCGCGCATGCTGATGACCCACACGGCGGGCGTGCGGGACACCCTGGACCTGATCCGCATGGCCGGGCTTGGCCGCGCGGCAGATGTCAACAAGGACACGGCCCTGCGTCTGGTGCTTGCCCAACAGAGCACGAACTTCCCACCGGGGACCAACTATACCTATTCCAACGGCGGCTACCTGCTCCTGGCCGAGGTGGTCGCCAGAGCTTCGGGCATGCCCTTCGCCGACTATGCCCGTCAGGCCATTCTGGAGCCCCTGGGCATGACGCGAAGCGTCTTCCTCGCGGATCGACCCGCCTCAGGGCCCAACATCGCCCACGGCTATGCACTGACGCGCCGCGGTTTCGAGGTGCGCGACACCTACCCCCGGTTCAGCGGATCAGGCGGCTTGATGATTAGCATGAACGATCTGGCTCGGTTCGAGCATGACATTGCGGTCGGCCATAAAGTCTGGACCCCCGCGGTCGCGCGCTTGATGACCGCGCCGGGCCGCCTCGATAACGGCGCAACGGCTCGGGACGATCGCAACGGCCTAGCCTACGCTGGCGGCCTCATGATTGGAGCCCGTGGCGGCCGATCGTTTATACAGCACGGCGGTTCCGCCGAAGCCTTCAAGAACTTCTATGCGCGCTTGCCCGAACAGCGTCTGTCGCTCGCGCTGTTCTGCAACCGGGACGACTGGGTCGCTCAGGACAAAGCGGACGCTATCCTGGACGCCATTGCCACAGAAACTGACAGTTCCGCCCAGCCGGCGCCCGCGTTCGAGGGCCGTTATGGTTCACCCGAGGTCGGGGCGACCTACACTTTGACAACGACGGGCGATGGGCTGGACGCCGTCGTCAGTCGAGATGGGGCCGCGGACGCGTCCCGTCGGCTGCAGTTCAAGCGGGATGAAGACGGCGCCTATCGCGCCGGTGGAACGCGCCTGACCTTCGACCACGACGGCGGTGCCTTCACCTTGTCGACCGCGCGGGTCACGGCCCTGCGCTTTCATCGGCTGGACTAGCCGGACGCAGACTCGCCGCTCGGCCTCAGCCTCCTCCTGAAATTTCGGTCTCATAATGTTGAGCTTGCAAAACCGCGCGCCTGCACGTGGCCGGGCGCATGACGCCCCTCGACGGCTTATCGTCATAGGGACGGGGGTCATCGGCCTCGCCACGGCCTACGCCTTTGCCCGTCGGGGATGGTCCGTGACGGTTGTGGACCAGGCTGAGGGCCCGGCCCTCGGCGCCTCGTTCGCGAACGGGGCGCAGTTAAGCTACGCCTATACAGACGCCCTGGCGCACCCTGACCTGCTGCGCAGGCTGCCGCAACTGACGATCGGCCTCGATCCCAGTTTTAAGGTTCGGGGCCTCCTCGACCCGGACTTCGCGCCCTGGGCCTTGCAGTTCCTGCGCAACTGCACCTGGACGCGCTTCAGCGACCATACCCTAGCCGGCCTGCAACTGGCTTTGGAATCCAGCGCGGCGCTGGAGGCTCTGATGGAACGCCATCCGTTCGAATTTCACCACGCCGTCCCCGGCAAGCTGCATATGTTTCGAAGCAGAGCCGCGTTTGAAACCGCTCGACGGGTCGTCGATATCAAGCGACGCCACGGAGGCCGACAGGCGGTGTTGTCCTGGCGCGAAGCGGTCGCAATCGAGCCTGCGCTGCGCGCCGCCGGCGAGGTCGTCGGCGTTATTCACACGCCGGATGACGCGGTAGGCGACCCCTTTCGCTTCTGTACCGAACTGCTGAAGGTTCTGACGCAACAGTACGGCGTGACCGCTCGCTTCGGCTTCAAGGTCGTACGTCTGGAAGCCCAGGAGGGCCGCGCGTGGGTCGCGAACGCAGCCGGCGACGTACTTCGCGCCGACCTATTGGCGATCTGCGCGGGCGTTGACGCGCCGCAGCTCTTGCGCAAGCTGGGACTGTCGGCCCCGGTCTGGCCGATGAAGGGTTACTCCTTCACCGCCGCCGTCGGGCCGGAAGCGCCTCGTCTGAGCGTCACCGATTCCGCCCGCAAGGTGGTTTTCTGTCGACTGGCTGATCAAATCCGCGTCGCTGGTCTGGCCGAACTGGGCGCACAGTCGACTGCGGTGGATCGCAGACGCGCCGCTCAACTGATCGACCTGGCCCGTTCCGTCCTGCCCGCCGCCGCTCACTACGACGCCGTGACTAGCGTGTGGGCCGGCCTTCGGCCGATGTCGCCGTCATCCCTGCCGATCATAAACCGTCCGCGGCCAGAGCTCGTTCTGAACCTCGGTCACGGGATGCTCGGATGGACTTACGCCATGGGCGCCGGCGAACGGGCGGCGGCTTTGTCGGCCTCATCACGTCTTGAAAGGATCCCATGACCCAATCTCCGTCCCGTCTCGCTCCTCCGCTCAGTGCCGCCCGTCAGGTTGGCGATCTGCTTTTCGTCTCCGGCCAACTGCCCCGAGGAGCGGACGGCGAGATCGTAGACGGCGACATTGTCGTCCAGACCCGGCGGTCGCTCGCCAATCTGCAGGCCGTGCTGGCCGCGCACGGCGCCCAGACCTCCGATGTGGTCAAGGTCACGGCTTGGCTGACTGACCCGAGCCATATGAGCGGCTTCAACGCCGCGTATAGCGAAACCTTCAAGCCGCCCTACCCGGCCCGAAGCGTTGTCATATCGGGACTGATTGCGGGCGACGTGGAGATCGAGGCCATCGCGCAGCATCCGCAACCGCTCGCGACGGCCCGAGACTAAAGGAGGCGGGTTGTTGCATACGCGGCAGGTCGAGGTCTTTCACGCCATCTATGTCCACGGTTCGATCAGCGCGGCGGCGAGGACCCTGCGCGTCTCTCAACCCTATGTCAGCACGGCGCTGCGCCGCCTCCACGACCAGCTCGGCTTTAAGCTCTTCGTACTAGTGCGCGGGCGTCTCGTCCCCACCGACGAAGCCCACGTCCTGTTCGGCGAAGCGAACCATGTCTTTGACCGCATCGAGTCGCTGCGCCGCGCAGTAAAGAACATCCGGACGCACGGGGGCGGCCACATCAGGCTTGCTGTCGTTCCGTCTCTGGGTTTGGACATCGCCCCGCGCGCCATTGCTAGGTTTCGGGAACATCACCCCGGCATCACGATGGAGATCCAGACCCTGCACCACGACGACCTGTTTCGTTCGCTGCGGGAACGTGAATGCGACCTGGCCATAGCCTATGATCCCCCGGACCACGCGCGGCTGTCGCGGACCCGGTTGGGCCAAGGGCAACTCATGGTCGCTCACAAGCCCGACGCCTTATATGCGACGCGCGATGGACTTGCCCTGACACAACTGCACGACCAGGAGATCATCGGCGTCTCGGGCAGCGGCCCCATCGGCAACCTGCTCGCTCGGGCTCTAGAAGTGGAACGCGTCGCCGTGCGCGAGGTGATCTCGGTCCAGACCTTCTTCGTCGCCGCAGCATTGGTCCGCTACGGCGCTGGCGTCTCGGTGGTCGATGAGTTCACAGCACGCGCCGGCCTGTTTCAGGACATCGTATTCCAGCCGCTGAACCCGTCGCTACGTTTCAGCGTCGAATGCGTGCATCTCGAAGACCGACCTATTTCCGGCATTGTGGGCGAATTCATCGCCCATTTCCAAAATGTGCTCCCAGAGTCGTCTAGACAAACCTAATCCAGCAGAAGGCGGCAATCGGGAAATAAAGCGCTGCCCCCAGGTCCAGTTCTGGGCAGAGCCGGACGCGGCCGGTCACAAGAGGTCGCCATTATCAGAGCGGTCACTACCACTCAATTGCAACCACCCATTTAAGGCAAAGCTTGTTCGACCCCTCTGACGGCGCCGCAGCGCACCAGGGCCTCAAGGCCGACGCCGCACCTCCCAGTCCAGGGTCCACCGCCCTGCCCCGGCCGGCTTGAGTTCTGAAGTCACGCGGGCACCTGACGGTCCAGCCCGTCTAGGAGCAGCGACGTCCCGCTGACAGCAGCCACCGTGGCGTTGGTCTGCCAGAAGGGCCCCGACATGCCACGCATTGAAAAACGGATATGAACCGTGTCGTTGACCTTGGGCATGAGCGCCTTCCTTTCAGCCGAGCAGCGGCCTTCTTGCGGCGCCTTGTACACGGCCAGACGAACGGCGCCTCCCGCCGAGCCGGGGCCAGCGTCGGGATGAGCATGCTATAGACGCCCGGGTGGCGAACACCCTTCCTGCCCCAAGGACCTCATGGCGCGACAATCTCGGATTTCGACCCGGCTATCCGCAGCCAGCCTGGTCCACCTCGGCGCGCCGCGCCTGGCGGAACTCCTTATCGAGGCCGGCGCCGGAAACGCCAATCTCAAGCGCCGGCTGCGTCTCGAGCTGGCGGCCGAGATCAGTCCTGACATCCTGGCCCTGGAGATCGACAAGCGCATCACCGCCGTCTCGGCCGCGCGCACCCGCGTGTCCTGGCGAAAACGCGGCGAACTGATAGAGGACCTGAACGCACACCGCCGGATGATCGTCGAGCGTCTGGCGCCCGAAGCGCCCGGCGAGGCGCTCGCCGTCCTCGTCCGCTGGTTCGACCTCTATTCCGGCCTGTCCGCCCGCGTAAAGGACACCAAGGGCGAACTCCCCGCCGCTTTCGAGGCCGCCGCTCCTGAACTTTTCACCCTGGCGGAGACAGCCGGGGACGAGGCCTTGCGCGACCTGGTCGACGCCCTGCGCCGACACCCGCAGGATTACGCTCGCTGGGCATCCGCCGCCGGCGAGACCCTGGGTCCACGCACCGCCCGCCGGCTGCTCGACAGCCTGGACGCCTCGGTCAGGAAGACCCCGGCAGGCCGCAACCTTTTACGTCGCCTAGCGGACAAGGCCGGGGACCTCGACCTCTGGCTGTCGCTCATCACCCCCGAACAGGCCGGATCCCCCGACATAGCCGCAGACATCGCCCGCCGCCTCCTGGACGCCGGCCGCGTCGCCGAAGCCCGCGCCGCCCTGGAGGCCGCCTTGAGCCCCTCCCCGCTAAACCGCCCCTGGACCTTTGGCCACAGCCCGAAGAACGGCGCACCGCGCCTGACCCCGGCGTGGGAAGCCGCCTCCATCGAAGTGCTCGACGCCGAAGGAAGCCGCCAGGAGGCCCAGGACCTGCGCTGGAGCCTGTTTGAACGCGACCTGTCGGCTCCGGTTCTGCGTGACTACCTCTCGCGCCTGCCCGACTTCGACGACGTCGAGGCCCTGGACCGGGCCTTCGTCCACGCCGCCAGCCATCCGGACTTCGAGGCCGCCATGCGCCTCCTGATGGACTGGCCCGCTCACAGGGAGGCCGCGGCCCTCGTCCTGGCCCGACCTCGGGAAGCCCGGCAGGCTCGCCCGGTGTCTGCGGACTGGGCCTCTCGCCTGGCCCAGCGTTATCCCGAAGCCGCCGACATCCTGGCGAGCTAGACGCTCTGGCCAGCCAGGGTCCTGAAGGTGATGGAATAGCGCAGCGCCGTCATCGGCGAGATCGAATGCTCCCAGTCGCTGCGCGCCTCGCCTGACAGCCGATAGGCCGATCCAGGCGCCAGCGGCGCGGCTGATCGACGCCATCCCGTCCCGTCCTTCCGGCGCAGACGCATCATGCAAGGCGCGAGAAAGGAGACGCCGAGGATCTCCCCGTAAACCGGCCTGTCGCGGTGCCAGCCGATGCCGGCTCCGGGGGCGTATTCATTGACCAGAGCCTGGACGAAGGCCTCTTCATCAAGGTCCAGCCGTCCGGTCAGACGGCCCAGAAGCGCCTTCAGGAAGTCCGGCCACGGCGCGGCCGTCTCCAATCGACGCCGCTCCAGATCATAGCGGCGTCCGAAAGCGGCGATCTGTCGGAAGCCCTGGTAGCCCATGTGCTCATAAGGCCTGAAATCCAGCCGCTGTAGTTCCTCGACCACCGCTGCCTGCTCGCATGTCGACAGGACATCCGGCCAATAGTCGAAGCCCGGAGGCACGGCAGGCTGGGGGGCGCGCCCGAACAGGTCCGCCTGGAGCATGGCTGTCACAGCGCCAGCTCGCCCACAGAAGCCCTTGAGGGCGCTCCCGGCGACGCCTTCTCCAGATTGGACAGGGTCACGCCGACAAGACGCACGCCCCTGGTCGGCGGATAGAGGGATCTTGCCAGCAGCCGGGCGATCTCGCGCAACCGTTCCTTCGAGGCGACCGGCTCATTGAAGGACCGGCTCCTGGTCGATTGCTGGAAGTCCGCCCATTTGACCTTCACCGTCACGGTCCGGCCCAGCGATCCGGCCTTTTCGCACCAGGCCCAGACATCATCCGCCATCTCGTCCAGCCGGGCCTCGATCGCCGCCGGATCGACCAGATCGCTGGCGAAGGTGGTCTCCGAGCCGCTCGACTTGCGCTCGCGATCCGGATTGACCGGGCGATGATCCTCTCCCCGCGCCACGCCATGGTACCAGGCGCCGGACTTGCCGAAATGATGCTGAAGAAAGGTTAGGGACTGGCGTCTGAGGTCCGCGCCCGTCTCGATGCCCAGGCGGTTCATCTTCTCAGCCGTCACCGGCCCGACGCCGTAGAAACGCTTCACCGGCAGGACCTCGACAAAGGCCTCCCCTCGCCCGGGCGGGACCACGAACTGGCCGTTGGGCTTGCGCTGGTCCGAGGCCAGCTTGGCCAGGAACTTGTTGTAGGAAATCCCGGCCGAGGCCGTCAGACCGGTCTCCTCGAGGATGCGCGCGCGGATCTCCTCGGCCGTCGCCGACGCCGTCGGCAAGCCCCGGATGTTGGCGGTCACGTCGAGGTAAGCCTCGTCCAGGGACAGGGGTTCGATCAGGAGCGTGTAGTCGGCGAAGATGGCGTGGATCTGCGCCGAGACGGCGCGATAGACCTCAAACCGGGGCGGCGTGAAGATCAGTTCCGGGCACTTGCGCAAGGCGGTGCTCGACGGCATCGCCGACCGCACGCCGAACTCGCGCGCCTCATAGCTGGCGGCGGCGACCACGCCGCGCGAAGCGGCGTGGCCTACGGCGACGGGACGACCGCGCAAGGCGGGATCGTCCCTCTGCTCCACCGAGGCGAAGAAGGCGTCCATGTCCACATGGATGATCTTGCGAGGGGGGGCGACGTCCATACGCTACGCCTAGCAGAAAGAAAACAAAACAAGAACATGCTTCGTGCTCCCAACAGGCTCAGCCATGAATGCCCGTCGCCAATGCAGACGACCATTTATCCTGCCCCTAGAAGCCCGCCGCCCGGGCGGCGCGTTTAAGGTTTGAGGACAACTTTGGTCCACTCGTTGGGATTGTCGTGGAAGTTCTTGTAGGCCGTTGCGGCCTCCTCAAGGGGCAGGCGATGGCTGATGAGGTCGGTGGTGTCGATCTGACCGTCCATCACCAGTTCCAGCAGCCTGGGCAGGTATTTCTGCACATGGGTCTGGCCGGTCTTCAGGGTCAGCCCCTTCTGCATGAAGGCCCCGATCGGCAGCTTGTCGCCGATCCCGCCATAGACTCCCGGCATGGAGATGCGCCCGCCCTTGCGGCAGGCCATGATCGCCTCGCGCAGCACGTGCTGGCGATCCGTGCCCAGTTTCGTCTCCTGCTTGACGGCGTCGATGATGTTGTCCGGCGCGAAACCGTGCGCCTCCATGCCCACGGCGTCGATGCAGGCGTCGGGTCCGATGCCCGCCGTCATCTCCTTGAGCGCCTCCAGCACCTTGACCTCGTGATAGTTGAGCACCTCGGCCCCGTTCTGTTTCGCCAGGGCGAGACGACGCGGATGGTGGTCGATGGCGATCACCCGCGCCGCGCCCATGTGGATGGCGCTCTTGATGGTGAACAGGCCGACCGGGCCGCAACCCCACACCACCACGGTGTCGCCCGGCTCGATCCCTGCGTTTTCCGCCGCCATCCAGCCGGTCGGGAAGATGTCAGACAGGAAGAGCACCCTCTCGTCCTCGACGCCGTGAGGCACGACGATAGGTCCGAAGTCCGAATAGGGAATGCGCGCGTACTCGGCCTGCCCGCCCGCATAGCCGCCGGTCAGGTGCGAATAACCGAACAGCCCGGGGGCGGGATAGCCGTAGGCGACCTCGGAGGCGTCGGACTTGTCGGCTGGATTGGAGTTGTCGCAGGCCGAATACTGCTCCTTGCCGCAGAAGAAGCACTGGCCGCAGGCGATCACGAAAGGAACCACCACCTTCTGCCCGACCCGCAGGCTGGTGTTTCCCCGCCCCACCTCGACGACCTCGCCCATGAACTCATGGCCGAGAATGTCTCCGCGGTGCATACCGGGTATTACGCTGTCATAGAGGTGGAGGTCCGAGCCGCAGATTGCGGTCGCGGTGATCTTGATGATGGCGTCGCGAGGATTGACGATCTCCGGATCGGGGACCGTGTCCACCCGAACATCGTGTTTGCCGTGCCAGGTCAGTGCGCGCATGAAATATGTCCTTGATAATCAGCCGCGGGGAGCGGCGCCGGGAGCCTGGGAAGTGGAAACCTCCCCCGTCTCCATCAGTTGTTTGAAGCGGCGAAGTTCGCGTCGTGCCTGGATGCGCGGTTCACGCTGCATCACCTTGGCCACAAGCTTGCCCACGGCGCCGGCGGGAGGGTCATAGCTGATCATGACCCGGACCTCGGTCCCCCGCCCGAAGGCGTTGTCGCGGAACTCGACCCAGCCCTCGTGATCGACGTCCGCTGCCTCCGTGGAACGCCAGGCGATCTTTTCGCCCGGCCGGTCTTCGACGATCTCGGTTTCCAGTTCGACATCCATGCCGCCGGGCCCGGCTATGACCCAGTCGCGTCCGTCGCTGCTGACCGACCGCACATTGGCCATGAAAAGAGGAAGATTCCGGAACTCCCGCCAGAAGGCGTAGAGTTCGGATCGGGGCCGGTTGATCATGGCGGCCTGGATGGACGAGGAGGCGTGATCCCCCTCATGTACGTCGTCGTTCAGAAATCCTGTCGACGCCATGTCTGCGTCGGTGCTTCTGGGCTCAGTCTGCATGGGTTCTCTCCTGGTTCCGGGGAGGCGCGGACGCCTCCTCCGATCCTAGTTTCTCGCGCGCTATGGCGAGGTCTCGAACAAGCCTGGTCCGTGTCTGGTCAAACCGCGCCTTCTCTTCGGCGGCCCGCGCCTCGAGGCCTTGCATCTCGGCGCGAACGGCTGCCGCGCTTTCGGCGTGGGCCTGATCGAGCGCCTTCAGCTCCTCAGCGAGGCGCTGGGCCCGATTCTGCTGGGCCGTGGTCGCTCCCTTGCGCGCCCTGGGGGGCGCCCCACGGCGGCCGGCCTTGCCGATATCGACCGTCAAGCCACGCTCGATCACCTCTCCAGGCCGCGCTCTTGCCGCCTCGGCGTCCTCTGCATCGGGCGCCTCCCTGGCGAGGCCTGAAGCGAAGATATCCTGCCGGATGCCCCAGGCGGCCAGAGCCTTGGGCCTGGAGGACGCAGCCACCGTGAAGCGATGGAAGCCGTCCGACCATTCAAAGAGCTTCAGCCTAGGAGCCATGTCGATCAGATCGCCGCCTGGATTTCCCGCGCCTTCCGCAGGTAATGCTCGACCTTCGGCGGTGCTGTCGGGGCATCAGCGGCAAGCGGCGGCGCAGCCGTATTGTGCGTGAAGCCGCGATTCAGGACCACGACCTCCTGGCGGGTGGAGGCCTGCCGGTCGATATAGAGCCGGTCGAAATCCCCAACGCCCGCCGACCTCGGATTATCCAGCAGGCCCCTGGCCCGCTCAGGAGCGACGTCGCCGGACCGGATCTCGCTCATGGCTGCGCCAGGCGCATAGCCGAGTATAGTGTTCCCCATGGCGGCGAAGGTTTGATCGACTGGAGCTGAGACAGCGTCCTGGGCCTTGTCGACGCACCCGTCGTCCCCTTGCGGATTGCGGGCGGGGAGAAGCCCAGTGACGAAAGCGACGATGATCGGGGCATGGCGCAAGGTCATGAGCTCCTCTTGGGTGTGACTAAGCAAGCGCGCCGCGCGTCCTCCGGTTTCCCTTTGGCGACTTGGGGCGGGGTCGAGAGCTTGGCGAGCCCGGAGCAGCGGGGCCGCGAGCCATTGTCGGGAACACGACACAAGCCCGAACGCCTGTTCGCCTTGGCCGGAACCCCCGCGTTGGCTCTCCGTTCGGGAACCGCCGGCCGAGCGCTGGGGGTCTCGGTCAGCCGAGAGCGCCAAGGCGAAGACTGCGCTCGCCCCGTCGCCCCGTCGCGCGGCGGCGGGGCTCCTGATCGTCGATGAGCCCCAGGTCCCGACGGAGATCGGTGAGAAATGCGCTGGTGACCTCTCTCTCCGCGCTCTCTCCAAACTTGGCGTCCGCGCAGAGTAGGAGGCTCCCCACCTCCTCCTGCTCAGGCAGCCCCTTCTCCACCCGGGCGTCGATCTGGGTCAGTTGAAAGGCGGCGGTCGAGGCGAGCGAAAGCGCTCCGGACTGCTGGGGGTTCATGGGCGGTGTCCTTCCGGCGATATAGGGCAATCCTTGTCGCCGGTCTGGCGCTCGTGGTTCGTTTCCTCGCCTCCTTCATGCTCGGCTGGACCCAAAGCGCGCGAGCGGCCGCCTAGAAGGCGCTGGAGCATGGCGCCGCGGCCCATTGGACCGTCGCTTATCTCGCCGCCCCCCGGCTCAGATGCGAATCTTCCAGACTGGCAGAGCGAGCGTCTGTCGACGGCGTTCGTGGCGGTCCTGGCGATCTTCCTACGGCAGCTCGGCTCTTTCGAATACACGCCGGTCGTCGCAACCTCACGACCAGACCGCAGGCGGGGCGGACCTTGCCATCCCAGCGAGCGCCAGCGCGTCCGCTGCCGCCGCACCCGAAGCGGTGTTGTCGAAAATGACCCAGCGCTCGGCCCCGACTTCGCCCGCCGCCACCACCCGCTGAAGGACGGTCTTGAGCCGATCGGTTCCATAGGCCGAGCGATACATGTGCGGACAGCCGTGCAGGCGAAAATAGACCTGGCCCTCGGAGCCGCCGGGAAGGCCTGCACCCGGGGCCGGCTCCGGATCGGCCGCAACACGCGCGACCCGCCGAGAGGCGAGCCAATGATCCGCCGAGGCCGTGAACCAGGAATCGTGCCGCGGCTCCAGCACGATCGACGCGTCGATCTGGGCCCTACAAGCGTCCAGAAAAGCGCCTGTCCGGGTCTTGTCAAAGGCCAGGCCCGGCGGCGTCTGGATCAGGACTGGTCCGAGGCGGTCTCCCAGCCCGCGGAGATCGGCGGCCAGGTCCGCGAGCAGATCTTCGCAGTTCTCCAGCTTGCGGCGGTGCGTGATGTCACGCGGCGCCTTGACCGCGAAACGAAAGTCCGCAGGCGTGGCGGCGGCCCAGCGCTCAAAAGTCGAGACCCGGTGACGGCGGTAGAAGGTGGAGTTGATCTCCACGGCGCCGAGACGGCTGGCGTAGCGTTCGAGTCCGCCGCCCGCGACAGGAAACCGGTCTCTCACCCCTGCGGGAATGGCCCAGCCCGCCGTCCCGATGCGCAGCGTGATCTCGCCGGGGGCCGCGCTGCCGGCAAGGCCTTCAGGGCTCACGAAGCATCGCGACGGGCCGCCATGCCGGGCGTGGTCGGCGCCAGTTCCTCGGCCTGGGTCTTGGAGGGCGGCCCATCGGTTCTCTGAAGACTGTCGTCGGGCGTCTCGCGGATCGAAAAGATGGAATCGCCGCTTTTCAACAGGGGGGCGGCGGCGTCCGCCGCCTGGACATCCGTCGGAGACGGAACCCTCAACTTGCGCTCGGCGCCGTGGGCGTCGGCGACGACGATCTCGTAGAATTTCATGTCCATTCCTCACCTGACCAGGGGTTGTCTCTCGACCGCGAAGGACGCGGATCCGGCGGCCGGCCGCTTCCGGTAGCGCTTCGGCGACCGACGCGTTCCGGACGCATCGCCTCCAAAAGGCGGATCGGCGACACATCCCGCCCGGGAACAGGCGGCGGCTCCGGACACCCGAACACCCAACGGGAAGGAAAGAGCTCCTGTGAAATCCGCCGACAGGCCGCCAGTCCTGCGCAACCCCGGCGGCTCCTGCAGTTCGGAAGCCTCCTCCATCTACTGACGTCTCTTATCTACGTCGGCGCGGCATTGACGGGATTTCTGGGAAATCAGGAAATGCAGCCGAACCCGCGGATGACCGGCGCCGAGGGATTGACGACTGAGAGCCCTGCGCCACGCCCCGATCAAAGAGTCGGGAGTCGGACCCATTGGATCGCCGCCGCAAGGATCTCGTTGCGCCCTCCTGACAACCGGAAGGGAGACCGTGAGTCCGATGTGTGCGGATCGCGTCTACGATGAGGACTTTTTCGCCGCCGTGGCCGACCGCGGCTTCTATGTTTTCACCTCGCCTTGCCAGGCGGCGGCTGCAAGAGGGCCACGCAGGGTCCCCGTCATATTGACCCATGTGGGAGTTCGACCAGGTTCTGATCACGCCGGCGCGGCCCCGGCTTGCTTGAGCGTCGGACAAATTCTGGTCAGCGGATAGGATCAGGTCATCGCCGTCCCTCGCAAGCAAGCCGGCCCATTCATAACCAATGCCCGAGCCGGCGCCGGCCGTCCGCGCCGTCGGTCTGGCGGCGCTTCAGTCCGGAGCCGCCAGAGGCGTGGTGCGACCGGCCCCAGGCCCGGCGCCGAGATCGGCTCCAGTAATCGGATCGGCTGAAGGGTCGGACTGGGTGCGGGCCGCAAAGGCCTGCAATGACTTCTTGTCAGCCGCCGACAGCTTGACCGAAGCGTCGCCCACGCCGCCGTCCACCGCCGCCTGGGCTTCGCGGTCGTCCACGACCTCCCACTGCTCGCCCTGGTTCCACGGCCCGCTCGCATCCCCCTCTCCTTGGGACATGTTGTAATATTTGTCGGCAAAGTCCGGATGACCGGGAAGCTTGCCGGGCGGGAAGTTGGCGGGGATGGCGTAAAGCGCCTTTTCGAAGGACTTCTGGTGGGCCACCTCCCGCGTCATGAGGAAGGTCAGGGCGTCCTTGATCCCCGCGTCATCGGTGACGTTGATCAGCCGTTCGTAGACGATCTTGGCCCGGGATTCGGCCGCGATATTGGAGCGCAGGTCGCAGGCCGGATCACCGATGGAGTCGATATAGGCCGCCGTCCACGGCACGCCGGCGGAGTTGATCAGGGCCGTGCCGCCGCCATAGAGGATGGACATGGTGTGGCTTTCTCCGCCCGAGGTCATGCTGGCGTAAAGATCCGCTTCTTCCTCGGCGGCTTCCGCGAGTTTGCCCTTGGCCCCGCGATTGAGCATGGCGACGATCGAACCGATGATTTCCAGGTGACTCAGCTCCTCCGTGGCGATGTCCATCAACATATCGCGACGGCCGCTGTCCTCGTCGGCGAGCCCCTGAGTGAAGTAGCGCATGGCGGCGGCGAGCTCACCTTGGGGACCGCCGAACTGTTCGAGCATCAGGGTGGCGAGAGCGGGATTGGGTTCGGCGACCCTAACCGTGTACATCAACTTTTTGTTGTGCATGAACATGATCTAGTTATCCAAAAGATAATAAAGAAAATAGATTTCGGCTGAGTCAGCGGCTGGGGTTCTCGCCGGCGCGCCTCAGCTCGAGATGCTTCTCCACCAGCATGGGCAGGCTTTCGTCGACCCACCTCGCCATGCGCACCTCCTCCTCCAAGGTGGCCGCGAGGGGGTCGTAGGCCGCCGCATAGCCGCCGCTCTCAGCCAGAATGATCAGGGCCCGATAGGAGGCCGCCTCGAAGTTCTCGAAGGCGTAGTTGGCGAAGGCGTTCTTCAGGATTTCGTCCTCGGCGAAGCTGTGGCCGATGGACGCCAGGTTGCCGCCGAGCGAGAGCGCAGCGTCCTTAAGGCCGGACGGCTTCTCGTCGAAGCCCTCCAGCAGGGTCTCCAGTCGCAGGATCTGTCCCTCGGTTTCAAGACGGTGGGCCTTCAACCGGTCGGCGACCTCGGTAAAGTTCCGCGCCCGATCGATCTGGCGATCCATCAGGGCCAAGGCCTGGTTTTCCACGGCGTGGGCGTTCTTGAGGCCCGTCACGAAGACATCACGCCAGATGTCGTCTGCATTGATCATGTCGGCTGTCCTTCCTGCTGATACAGGAGGCTAACCCGTCCAACCGGCGCCCGGGTCGGCGTGTCGGATTCAGGTCACAGCGGATCGCCGCTCTCACCCTTTCCTTCCGAACCGGCGCGCTGGGGGCGACGGCGGTCCAGGTCAAACACATCGCTTTGCGACATGACGTGGAGGCGCACGTCGAACATGGACAGGGCGTCCTCGGCCCCGCCTTCCGAGATATTGGAATGGGTCGCATCCTCCCCGTCGACGACATAGACGGCGCCGTCGCCGAGCACCCTCAACCGCCCGTGCTCGACCACCACAGCCGTGTTTTCGTCAATGCCAAGCCCCATGAGCCGCGGATTGTGGGCCACCGCGCCCAGCAGCCGGCCGAACCGTCCCCTTTCGGCGAAGTGCTGGTCGATGATGACATTGGGGAGCAGGCCCAGTCCGGGAGCCATGTGCACCTCGCCGATCCTGTAGGACTCCGCGCTCGGTCCCTTGACCAGCATGGTCTCGCTCATCACCGAAGCCCCCGCCGATGTGCCTGCGATCAGGCCCCCGCGCGCATGGAGATCGCGAATGCGTCGTTCGATCGGCGTGTCGCCGATCTGGCTGGCCAGCCTGAGCTGGTCGCCGCCGCTGAAGAAGACGCCGGCGGCTCCCTCGAGCCTGTCGAGAAGGTCCTGCTCATGGCTCTCGGCCCGGTCCTCGACGTAGAGCTCGATCAGTTCCCCGACGCCGAGACCCTTAAAGCCTTCCCGATAGCTGTCGAAATAGCCCTCGGGTTTATGGGAGGCGATGGTCGCGATCACCAGCTTGCCGCCGTCGAGGCGCCGGGCGACCTCCTTGAGGATGACCCGCTCGCCGGTCTTGTCCTCATGTCCGCCGATGATGATCAGGGGGCCCTTACCCATGGGGAGGCTCCAGGATGACGCCGGGCGCATTCAAGCCCAGGGCGGAGGACGGAAAGGCGGGACGAAAGGCCTGGATCTGCGCCCAAACTGCTTCGATACGGGTCGGCGTCAGGATGACGAGGTCCCCGGGTCGCGCCGCTTCAAGACATGCGGCCACGGCGTCCTCTTCCTTCTGCACGCCGCGGAAACGCGAGCCGTCCGCACCGCTTCGCAGCGCGCCTTCGGCGAGAAGGCGGATCACTTCGCCGGCGGGACGACCGCGGTTGTCAGGCGTCTCCCTGAAAACGACCTCGTCGAAAAAGCCGGCGCTGATCTCGCCCATGGCGACGATTTCCTGCGTCCGCCGGTCGCCGGGGATGCTGATCATGGCGATGGTCCGACCGCCGGCGGGCCTGATCGCGGCCACAAGGCCGCAGAGGGCCCGAAGGCCGTCCGGATTGTGGGCGTAGTCCATGACGACCCGCAAGCCGTGCTGGTCGCAGATGTTGAGGCGGCCGGGATTCTGCTCGTAGCTGGATGTGAAGCTGCCCAGGGCCGCCCCGATCCGCTCTGGCGGCACGCCCACGCCGTAGCAGGCTGCCGAAGCCGCCAGGATGTTGGCCACATTGAAGGCGGCCGCCCCGCCCAGGGTCGAAGGCAGGTCCGCAGCATGACCCAACCGGCGGCGCTCGCCCCGGTCATGAAGCTCGATCACGCCGCTCGCGGCGTCATAGAGGACCGCCGCGCCGCCTTCGGCCACATGCTTGAGCAGGAAGCCCGGCGACTCGGCGCCGCCGCGCATGGAGAACCAGCAGACACGGCCTCCGGCATGGCGCGCCATACGCAGGGTCAGGGGATCATCGGCGTTGAGGACGCTCAGCCCCCGCCGCGACACGGCCTCTGCCACCACCGACTTGACCTTCGCCAGGTCCTCAAGCGTGTCCACCCCTTTGAGCCCCAGGTGGTCCGGTTGGACGTTGAGGACGCAGCCGACGTCACAGCGGTCGAAGGCTAGTCCCTCGCGCAGGATGCCGCCTCGGGCGCACTCCAGCACCGCGACATCGACGACAGGATCATTGAGCACCATGCGGGCGCTGCGCGGACCGCTGGCGTCGCCGGCGCGGATCCTCTCCCCGTCGACATAGACGCCGCTGGTGTTGGTCAGACCCACGACGCGTCCTTCCGTCTGCAGCACATGGGCGATCATCCGGCCCACCGTCGATTTCCCGTTGGTGCCCGTCACCGCGATCACGGGGATGCGGGACCGGACGCCGCGCGGAAACAACATGTCCACAATCGGCCGGGCGACGTCCCTCGCCTCGCCCTCCGAAGGCGACAGATGCATCCGCAATCCCGGCGCCGCATTGACCTCGACCACGCCCCCGCCGGTGTCGCGCACCGAGCGGCGGATGTCCGGCGCCAGAAGATCCACCCCGGCCACGTCCAGGCCGAGGGCTAGGGCGGCCCGCCGGGCGATGGCGGCGTTGGCCGGATGGATTTCCTCGGTCCGGTCCGTCGCCGTCCCGCCCGAGGAAAGATTGGCCGCGGTTCGCAGCAGGA
Source organism: Brevundimonas sp. M1A4_2e (assembly GCF_053345555.1). Lineage (NCBI taxonomy): Bacteria > Pseudomonadati > Pseudomonadota > Alphaproteobacteria > Caulobacterales > Caulobacteraceae > Brevundimonas > Brevundimonas sp. M1A4_2e. Next base: position 62,695 of record NZ_JBKFAI010000008.1, read on the forward strand.
CTCTGACGCCGGGCCCCGGAACGCTTTCGGGGGACAGGCCCTGGCGGGCCAGTAGCGTCAGCGCCTCCTCGTCAAGACGGATCACGGTCAGGCTGTTCTCATGGCCGACGCCCCGACGCGGATCGGCGTTGACCTCCTCCAGCAGTTCAGACACCGACCGGCGCCCGTCGCCCTCGACGCACGGCGGCCGACGCTCGGCGACGGCGACGACCCTGCCGTCGACCACCAGGACCCGATAATCCCGGCCAGGAAGCTCTTGTTCGACGATGACCCGCCGTCCGTGGGGCGCGGCCAGGCCGAAAGCCGTCCTGACGGCCTCGGGCGTGTCCAGGCCTGTCGTCACGCCCCGTCCATGGTTGCCGTCGAGCGGCTTGACCACGACCCTCCCGCCCAGGCGTGCGGCTGCGGCGGCGGCCTCGTCCGCACTGCGCACCACCTCTCCGCGGGCGGTCGGACACCCCGCGGCCTCGAGCAAGGCCTTGGCCTGGGCCTTGTCGCCCGCCAGTTCGGCCGCGATCAGGCCCGTGCGGTCCGTCACGCTGGCGCGCAGGCGCCTCTGCCGCGCGCCCCATCCCAGGCGCAGGAGGCTCCCGGTGTTGAGACGTTCGACGGGAATCCCTCGGCGTCGCGCGGCGTCGACCAGAGCCTGGGTAGAGGGTCCGAACGCCGTCCGGCGCACCGCGCCGCGGAGAATGGCCGCCGCCTCGTCGGCCTGGACGGCGCCCGGGAGGCGCGGATCCAGACTGTCTGCGCAGACCCTGTCCAGGCCGCTGATCCCAGCGAGCGCTTCCGGCAGCAGGGCGTTGCAAACCTGCAGGGCCAGCCGTCCGGCCAGAAGGGCCGTCGTTTCGTCCCGATAGGTGAAGAGAATGTCGTAGACGCCCGGCTGCCCGCGCACTGAACGCGTCTTACCCCGGGTGACAGGGGTTCCCGCGCGCGTCTGCAGTTCAAGGGCGACGTGCTCCGCCACGTGGCCGAACCAAGTCCCGTCCCGAAGACGTCGGACAAATCCGCCCGGTTCCCCGTAGCAGCATCCGTGTCGATCCAGGCCGGGAAGCGCCTCCAGCAGGCGAGTCGAAAAATCGCCCAGCCGATCCGTCGGCCAGTCCTCCATCCGCCCCAGATCCAGGCGGATCCGCACCATGGGCCTGGCGCTGTACAGGTGGGGGCCGCGATAGACGCTTCGCTCCAGGACCTGCATCGCCCGCTCTCCGCTCGTCGCCGTCATGCTTATGCGGCCAATTCCCGAGGCGCCGCCTCGGTCATGCCTCGCGCTAGGGCGCGGACCACCATGGCGGCTGCTGCGGCCCTTGACGGAGCTTGGCCAGAGACAAGGACGGTCCCGCCTCCCGGGGCTGTCACAGCCCAGGTCCAGGTCTCCCCGACCTGGCGGATCGTCCATGCAAATCCATTCTGTTCCACTCGACACCTCCCTGAAGGATTGGTTGAACCGACTGTCCCGAACCCAGTTCCACAGTCCGAAACCGGACACCGAGAGCGGGATTTCGCCGCCTCCTGTCCCTTCGGGAACCCGGGGCCGCGGCAAGGCGTATGGCAATCCCCACTCACAGGAGCCTTTCATGTCCTCAGAAGGTCCGGCCTCGCTTCCCGCCTCCGAACCCTCGGATCCGGCGGGCTTTCATCGCCGGTTGGCGCACTGGAACCACCGCCGCCTCGCCCCGGCCACGCCGGGCCGTGCTTGGCGCGATGATGTCCGCTATGATGCGGAGATGATGCTGGTCGAGGGCGACTTCATCGAACGGGCCCGGGTCGAGGCCGCCCCCTGGCTCGCCGATCTCCCCGCCACGGCGGACGGCTTCGTCGCCTGGTTCGAGGCGCTCAAAGGATCCGGTCCCGGCGAGGCGGACCCGCTCTTCCCCTGGCTGGCCGAGACGGCCTCGATGGAGGAGATGCGCTGGTTCCTGCTGCAGGAGGTGGCCGGCGAAGCCGGGTTTGAGGACCTCGTGGCGATGGCCCAGGTCAAGATGCCGACCCGGCCCAAGCTCGAGCTGGCGCGCAACTACTGGGACGAAATGGGTCGCGGGTCGGAGGCTGGCATGCATGGTCCCATGCTGGACCGTCTAGCGACGGCGCTCGACCTGCATCCCCGGATCGAGGAAACGGCGTGGCCGTCCCTCGCCCTGGGCAATACCCTTGTCGCCTTCTCCACCCAAAGACGTTACGCCTACCACGCCCTCGGGGCCTTGGGGGCGGTGGAGCTCACGGCTCCATGGCGAGCCGCCCATGTGGCCGAAGGCTTGAAACGGTTAGGCGTCGGCGTGGAGCGCAAGTATTTCGCCCTCCACGCGACCCTGGACATCGCCCATTCCGAAGCCTGGAACGAGGAAGTGCTTCGCCCCCTAGCGCAGGAGCGGCCGGAGTGCGTCCGCGCCCTTGCTGAAGGCGCGATCATGCGGCTGATGGCCGGCGCCCGCTGTTTCGACGCCTACCGTGCCCATCTTTGGGGCCAGGCTCCCCTGCGTCGCTCGGCGTGACGACGCAGGCCTTTGCGCCCGGCGACGCCGCGCTGCTTGAGCTGCTTTCCCGTCTGGAGAGCGTCGGTTATGACTTCGTCTCGCCGACCCCGGCGGTCCATCGCCTGGTCGCGCGGCGGCGCCGGGCGGCCGAGGCCGACCTTCTTCGCGATATCCTTGGATGGGGCCGGGCCTTCTGTCCCGAAACCGCGCCCGCGTGGCTTATGGACGTCCTGAAGGCGGCCGACGCCCTCTCCGAAGACCCCGATGGCTTGCGCGCCCGACTACGCGTGAGCCGTCTGGACGGACGCCTGCACCTGCATTCCGCCTCGTCCGCGGACGAGCAAGCCGTCTTTCTGGGACCGGACAGCTATCGTTACGTGCGTTTCCTGCGCCAGGCCTTGTCCGGCTGCGCCTGGCGACAGGCGCTGGAGATCGGCGTCGGGGCGGGAGCCGGAGCCCTGGCGATCGCCGCCCTCGATCCGGACGCCGCTGTCGCCGCGACCGACATCAATCCCCAGGCCCTTCGCCTAAGCCGCCTCAACGCCCGACATGCCGGGCTCCCGATCGACCTCCGCCCGGGCGGCTTCCCCGCCGAGGGCGTCTGGGACCTGATCGCCGCCAATCCGCCCTATATGGCTGGCCGCAGCGGGCGGTTGTATCGCGACGGAGGCGGTCAATACGGGGCGGAGGTCGCTCTGGGATGGGCGAGCGAAGCCCTCTCCCGTCTCGCGCCCGGCGGAGCCTTCGTGCTCTACACCGGCGCCCCGGTCGTGGAAGGCCGCGATCTGGTGCGCGCCGCCCTCGCCGCCCTGGCGCGCCAAGCCGGGGCGCGGCTGGTCTATGAAGAGATCGATCCTGATGTTTTCGGGGCCAGCCTCGCGCGGCCTTCCTACGCCGAGGTCGAGCGCATCGCCGCCGTCGGCGCCGTCGTCACCGTCTGAAGAGTCCGGCTGCGGACCTCCCTGTGCGGCCGCCGACGCCCAAACGCCTTCCTACGAGCTCTGGACGCCTCGCGCCGCCCCCGCGCCCTCTCGCCCTGCCGGCTGGCGCCTGCGCTAAACATCCGCTCCGACGGTCCGAGAGCCGACACCTGCCGCGCAACGGCCTCGGCCGCCGCCTGTTGAACCGGCGGGGCCGCTCGAGACGCCGAACTCCGCCCGCTGGGTCAGGCGAAATGCGCAAAAACCAACCTATGTGAAGAACTGGACGCCAAAGCCGTGCTGTTGGTCGAAGACCATGAAGAATCAGTCGGATGCAGGTCTTGAAGCGCGGCTCACCGCCCCTCTGGAGATTATGTTGGCCAGCTTCGCCCCGATAGGTATCGAAGGAAGAGACCTGGTCCGTCGCAGCTTCACCGGAGCGCCGCAGCACCAGCCGTCCGGCGCCGCCATTCCGATGGATCCCGAACGCAACCAGGCCCGGCTGGTGGCGAGCGGCTGGATCGCGCGCGGCGCCATGCTGAACGACGGGCGACGCCAGATCATCGGTCTCAGCCTCCCGGGCGACGTGATCGTCGCCTCGGGATCGGTAGACGCCGACCTCCTGGTCTGGGCCCTGACCGACGTCGTCACGGTGGACGCCACAGCCTTCTGGACCACGCTTTCCGAACCCGGTGCACAGGCCTCTCCCCTGAGGGAGGCCTGGCGGCGCTGCCGGACGGCCGAGCGGCTGCGCATGGCGCGCCAGGTCGTCCGGCTCGGCCGGCTCAACGCCTACGAACGCACGGCCCACCTGCTGCTGGAACTGCACGAACGGCAGGTGCGTCTGGGAACGGCGCGCGGCGGCGCCCTGCACCTTCCCCTGACCCAGGACGTGCTCGCCGATATCCTCGGCCTGAGCGCGGTCCACATGAACCGCACGCTGCAGCAGCTCCGACGCAACGTCCTCGTCGACTACCGGACGGGACGCACTCTGCTGCAGGATCTGCCCGGTCTTGTTCAGGCGGCCAATCTCAGCGCCGTCTGCGGGCCGCTCATTGCACCGCTGTAGAGGGACCGCGGCCGGAACCCGCCGGCCGGGGACGGGTTGACCTCATGCCCGCTCGCGAGGACGCCATGACTCGAAACCCTGACACGCCGCCCCGACCCGACCCCGAGGAGAACACCGACCCCACGGTGACGGCGCCGGCCCGGACCGACGGGCGCACCGACGGTCTGGAGCAAAAGAAGCCCATCAAGATCTTCCGCGCCGGACAGAACGCGGGCGGCGACACCCGTTCCACGGCGGCCTCGACCCGGACCTAGGTCGCGCCGCCAGCGTTCTCAACCCGGTTGTCGGCGCCGCGCCTGTGCGCTCGGGCGAGGCCGGAGCCAAGTCGTGGATCGGACACTGGCAACCTCGAGGCGGCTCTCCCCTTCCCCTCCGGCGACGGAGGTCTCTAATGAAAACCATACTGGTGACGGGCGGCGCCGGCTATATCGGCTCCCACGCCTGCAAGGCGCTCGCCGCCGCCGGATTCGAACCCGTGGTGTTCGACGACCTGAGCAACGGCCATCGCGACGCCGTCAGATACGGTCCTTTGGTGACAGGCGACGTGCGCGACAGCGCCGCCCTCGGCGCCTGCATGCAGCGGCACGGCGTGCAGGGCGTGATCCACTTCGCCGGCCTGATCGAGGTGGGTCGATCGGTCCAGGACCCGGCGGCGTTCTGGGACGTCAACCTCAATGGCGTCGCCTCGGTGCTGGCCGCCATGCGCGCCCAGGGCGTGCGGCGGATCGTTTTCTCCTCCACCGCGGCCGTTTACGGCCAGGCCGGATCCGGGCTTCTGGACGAAACGGCGGCGGCGTGTCCCGTCAATCCCTATGGCGACAGCAAACTGGCCGCAGAACGCCTGATCGCCGCCCATGCCCGCGCCCATGGCGTGGAAGGCGTAGCCTTGCGCTACTTCAACGCCTCGGGCGCTGACCCGCAGGGAGAACTCGGCGAGGCCCATCAGCCCGAAAGCCATCTTATTCCCCTCGCCCTTGAAGCCGCATTGGGTTTCGGCCCTCCCCTCAAGCTCTTCGGCCTGGACTTCCCGACCCCCGACGGAGCCTGCGTGCGGGACTTCATCCATGTCGCCGACCTTGCGCAGGCCCATGTCGCAGCCCTGACGGTTCCGACGGGGGAAGCTGGCTTCCTGGCGATGAATCTCGGACTGGGCCGAGGCCTGTCCGTGCTTGAGATCATCGCCGCGGTTGAGCGGACGACGGGCCGCCCCGTGCCCTGGGAGGCCGCGCCGAGGCGCGCCGGAGATCCGCCCGTCCTCGTGGCGGATCCGGGCCTCGCGCGTCGTCGTCTGGACTGGTCGCCGACCTTCACGGACATCGACGCCATCATCGGGACCGCCCTCGCCTGGCGCCTGGCGCCCCGCTTCGGCCCGGCCGCCGCCCACGCCCATGTCGCCTGAACAGCCGCCTCTTGAAATCTGGGGCGGTCACGAGTGCTCGCTGAACCGCGTCGGCGAAACCTTTCGCGACCAGACCGTCCTCAGCGGACATGAGGACAGGGAGGAGGACCTGGACCGGTTCGCGGGGCTCGGCCTGCGGGCGCTGCGCTACCCGCTCCTATGGGAAAGAACGGAGACTTCGCCGGGCGTCCTAGACTGGACCTGGGCCGATCGGAGGCTGGGCCGGATCAGGGCCCTGGGCATGGGGGTGACCGCCGGCCTGGTCCATCACGGGTCCGGTCCGGCGTGGACCGGCCTTCTCGATCCGGAGTTCGCGCCCGGTCTGGCGCGTTTTGCCGGCGCGGCCGCGCGACGCTATCCCTGGATCCGGGACTGGACCCCGGTCAACGAGCCCCTGACGACAGCGCGCTTCAGCGCCCTCTATGGTCTGTGGCATCCCCATCTTCGCGATGAACGGTCTTTCTGGCTCGCCCTGCTGAACCAGGTCGACGCCGTGCGCGGCGCCATGCGCGAGATCCGCCGGATCATACCGGAGGCCCGCCTGATCCAGACCGAGGATTTCGGCCGGACCTACGCCACCCCGCCTTGCCAGGAGCAGGCCGATCACGAGAACCGCCGAAGGCTGATGACCTGGGACCTCCTCTGCGGACGGGTGACGCCTGATCACGACCTCTATTCTCATTTGGCCCGCATGGGTTTCGCCGCTCGGCTGGACGCCGTTTCGGCCGATCCCTGCCCGCCGGTGATCGGCCTCAATCACTACCTCACCAGCGATCGCTTTCTGGATCACCGGCTGGATCGCTACCCCGCGGCCCTGCATGGCGGAAACGGGCGTCTCGCCTACGCCGATGTCGAGGCGGTGCGCGTCCTCGACCCCCCGCCGCCGGGCTGGAAAGCCCACCTGCAAGCGCTCTGGGACCGCTACCGTATCCCCCTCATCGTCACCGAATGCCACCTTGGCTGCACCCGCGAGGAGCAGTTGCGCTGGCTCCACGAATGCTGGTCGGCGGCTCTCGAGGTTCGCCGTTCGGGGGTCAAGGTGGAGGCGGTGACCGTCTGGAATCTCCTGGGCAGCTTCGATTGGGACAGTCTGCTGACCCGCGCGGACGGACGCTATGAGACCGGCGTCTTCGACCTTTCGGAGGGCGCGCCCCGTGCGACCGCCCTCGCCGCCCTGGTGAGAGATCTGGCGCTGGACGGGGACACGGGCATGACGCTTGCGACCGAGACCGGCTGGTGGCGGCGCGCCCAGCGCCTGCTCTACACGCCGGCGGCGTCTACGCGCCCTTCCGGTGGACCGGGCGACGCCGCCCCGGCGCAGGCCATCTGCTGCATCGACCTGGACCCGGAGCTCATGGCGGAGTGTGAACGGCGCGGATTGCGCCTGGCGGCCGGCGGCGACGCGGGAACCGGGGCCTGGCCCTTCACGGTTTCGGAAACCCCGCTGCGGCGCGCCCTGGATCTGCTGATCGACCGACGCCTCTGCGGCCCTGTGCGCTAGACCCGACACAGGGATACGGGCGGCGGCCGCAGGCTTTGATCAAGGCCCTCTTGATGAAAGCCGCCATGACAGAGTTTCCCGCCGCCCCCGCCGCCGACATTCTCGATCTTCCGCATGCGCGACGGGACCCGATCGTCTGCCTCTCTCATCTGCGGTGGGATTTCGTCTTCCAGCGGCCCCAGCACCTGATGGCCCGTTTCGCACGGACCCGGCCGGTGATCTTCCTTGAGGAACCCCTCCCCGCCGACCCGGGCGCCCCTGTGGGCCTCGATGTCCGGGTCTGCCCGGACACGGGCGTGCGGGTCGCGACGCCGCGACTGCCGCACGGCGTCGATGGGCCCTGCCGGGACGCCGTCGTGAGACAGCTGCTGGAGGATCTTCTCGCGGAACGCGCGGTGGTCCGCCCGGTGCTCTGGTACTACACCCCCATGATGCTGCCGATCGCCCGACACGTGGAGGCCGCGGCCGTGGTGTTCGACTGCATGGACGAGCTCTCCGCCTTCCGGTTCGCACCGCCGGAGCTCCGAATCCTCGAGGCCGAATTGATGAGCGCGGCGGACGTGGTGTTCACCGGAGGTTTCAGCCTCTACGAAGCCAGGCGGACCCGGCACGCCAACATCCACCCCTTCCCCTCCAGCGTCGACGTCCCGCATTTTGCGCGGGCGCGCCGCGGGGCCGATCATCCGGCCCAGGCCAACCTGCCGGGCCCGCGACTCGGCTTCTACGGCGTCATCGACGAACGGATGGACCTGGATCTCATAGCGGCGGTCGCCGACGCCCGACCCCACTGGTCGCTCATCTTCGTGGGCCCCGTAGTCAAGATCGACGAAGCGGACCTGCCCCGCCGTCCCAACATCCACTACCTGGGATTAAGGCGCTACGAAGAGCTCCCGGACCTCCTGGGCGGCTGGGACGCGGCTCTCATGCCCTTCGTGATCAATGAGTCCACCCGTTTCATCAGCCCCACCAAGACCCCCGAATACCTGGCGGGGGGCCGGCCGGTGATCTCGACCCCGATCGCCGACGTGATGCGGCATTACGGGACGCTGCAGGGCGTCCACATCGCGGCAGGCGCCAACGCCTTCGTGGCCGGCTGTGATGCAGCCCTCGTTCAGAGAGAGAACCGGGCCTGGCTGGACGAGGCGGACGCCGCGCTGGCCAACCTGTCATGGGACCAGACCCAGGCCCGGATGGCGGTCATGGTCGACAGAGCCGCTTCACAAAGAGACCCTGTCCCGGAAGACGGAGGCCGGTGCGAGAGCCAAAGCGCCTCCGCCCTCGCTGCGGCGCCTGAGGCTCCCTGCATCCGGCCGTCGGGGCGGGCTTCGCATTACGACGCTCTCGTCGTCGGCGCGGGGTTCGCGGGTTCGGTCATGGCCGAGCGTCTGGCGTCGAGCGGACGCCGGGTGCTCCTGATTGATCGCCGGTCCCACATCGGAGGCAACGCCTACGACGAGCCCGACGCCGCGGGAGTCCTGGTTCACAGGTACGGTCCCCACATCTTCCACACCAACTCGGCGGAAGTGTTCGACTATCTTTCGCGCTTCACCCCCTGGCGCCCCTATGAACATCGGGTTCTGGCCCGCGTGGGGGACCGGCTCGTCCCCATGCCCATCAACCGCACGACGCTCAATCTTCTCTACGGACTGGATCTCAGGTCCGACGAGCAGGCAGAAGCCTACTTGGCGTCGCGGGCGGAGCCGGTCGACAAGGTGGTCACATCCGAGGATGTCGTGATCTCAGCCGTCGGCCGCGAGCTCTACGAGACCTTCTTCCGAGGCTATACCCGCAAGCAGTGGGGCTTGGACCCGTCGCAGCTGGACCGTTCCGTGACGGCGCGCGTTCCGACGCGAGCCAGCACCGACGACCGCTATTTCACCGACGCCTTCCAGGCTATGCCGCTGAACGGCTACACGCGCATGTTCGAGAACATGCTCGATCATCCCGGCATCCGGGTAGAGACGGACGTGGACTTCAGGGATGTCGAGGCCGAGGTGGTCTACGACCACCTGGTTTTCACGGGCCCGATCGACGAGTTCTTCGACCATTGCTACGGGCGCCTGCCCTACCGGTCGCTGCAGTTCCGCCATGAAACGCTCCAGCAGGAAAGCTTCCAGCCTGCCGCGGTCGTAAACTATCCGGACGAGACCGTGCCCTATACGCGGGTGACGGAGTACAAGCGGCTGACGGGGCAACAGCATTCCTGCACGAGCATCAGCTATGAGTATCCCTGCGACGAGGGCGATCCCTATTATCCGGTTCCCCGACCGGAGAACCAGGCGCTTTTCAAGCAGTATGAGGCGCTCGCCCTGGCGCGTCGCGATGTCAGCTTCGTGGGTCGCCTCGCCACATATCGCTACTACAACATGGACCAGGTGACCGGACAGTCCCTGGCGGCCTTCCGTCGTTTGACGAGGACATCCGCCGTCTCGGGCCTGGCCGCAAGTCCGGGCGTCCGGGCCTGACGCCGGGCGCCGCCGAGCCCATCGTCTGCCCTGACGGAGATCCGCCTTCCTAACCCATGTTATTGGGCGCCCCTGCGAGCAGGGTCAGGATGGCGTGATGTCCACAGCGGGATCCAGATCGACAAGACGGGACGGCCTTCTTGGCCGGTTGCTGGCCTTCCTCTTCGGCCGACCGCCGCTGATGCGCCGCTCTGGCGGCCTGCGAAGCCGGGGCGCGCCCCCGCCGCCCGCGCCGACGCGGCGCGCCTGAGCGCGGGCGTCCAGTGGTCTGGGCGTCCTGTCGTCAGTGAAGCTTGAGCCTTCCTGAGACCCGACGGTGGAGCAACCGGCCTAAGGCCAGCAGGACCGTCCTGGGCAAGCCCACGACAACGCGATGGTGCTGGAGGTGGAGGGCCATATAGGCCTAGCGCGCTATAAGCCCCTCAATCAGGAAGTCCGCCCCGCGAGTCCGCCCATGAGGCAGCCCAGCCCAGGGCCCGGCCCGAGGGAGATGAGGGACCCCCTGTCGCGGTAGCGATAGGGACCGGGATCGCCCGCCTGCGTCAAGGCTCTGGCCAGATAGGCCGCCTCCTGGGATGCGGCCTGGGCCCTGGCGGGCGCCGGACGCCCACCGGGGCCGGGCGCCTCGGCGCAGTCGCCCATGGCGTAGACTCCCGGCGCGGAGGCGCGCAGGCGGTCGTCCACGACGAACTGGTTGAGGCGGCCCGTGGCCAGGCCGAAGCCCAGGTTGATCTCGGCCGCCTTCACCCCGGCCGCCCAGACGATCAGGTCGGCCGCAATGTCGCCGACGCTGGTCTCGAGCCCGTCTGCGCGCACTCGCGTCACGCGCGCCCCGACGACAAGTCGTACGCCGCGCGCCTGCAGCGCCTGTGCCGCCCTGTCGGCGACCGTTTGGGGAAGACCGCCGAATATGCGAGGCGCGGCCTCCACCGTCACACCTCAAGCATGAACCGCTCGGTCGGGTCGAGCGCGGCCGACAGGACCGCATGTCCTTCGAGACGCTCTGTGGCCAGTTCGATCCCGGTCGCCCCGGCGCCGACGATGGCGATCCTCAGCAGATGGCGACCGTCATAGGCGGATGACAGGAAGAGCGCGGCGAGCTGTCGGTGAAAGGCCTCTGCATCCGCGACATCCTCCAGCAGGCAGGCGTGCTCCGCCGCGCCATAGGTTTTGGCCAGGCGAAGGCGGCGTGCGTCGAGGTCGAGCCCTTCGACCTCGCCAGCACAAACCTGAAATGATTGCGGCGCCCGAGCGTCAGATCGTCGAGACCTTCCTGTCTCGAATGCAGCGAGCCGGCCGCGACCTCGTGAAGGGAGGGCTTCCACAAATGGAAGACCGCGCGATCTATGAGAAGCACCTGGCGAGGCCCGTCGCGGGGCCCCAGCCGGCGCCCGAGACGGGCGGCGGGATCAAGTCCGCCAGCCTCGCCGCCCACGATTACGATCTGGTTCCTCGTCCTGAAACAATCCCCGCTTCCTGCAGGGGTCGCGAAAAGTCCGGCGCCTCGCCCGCCGGCCCGCATCCAACGGGTTTTCGCCCGGCCCCTCTCAACCGCCAGTGACCAGACTTCGGCCGGCGGAGCGTCGGCGGCCAGCAGTTTGTTCATTCCGACCTTATTTTCAGAAAGAAGGACGTTCTGAACATGCTCGCCCGGCGCTCGCGATCGCGGCCTCGAGCTGAACCCAACCTAGACCGGCGCTCTTGTCAGCCTCAGATAGGTTGCGTCGAACTCCGCCTGCCTGACCAAACCGTCCCAATCGCAAATCTTAATGGCGCGTCCTTTCCATTTGACCAGTTCCGCGGTCCGGAGCTGGGCTATGGAACGATTAACGTGGACTTCCGACAGTCCAAGGACGTCTGCAAGCACGGCCTGGCTGACAGGAAGTTCCATCTTGCAGCTTCCCGCGCGATGGACGATCTCCAGCCGGAGATAGAGTTCGCACAGGAGATGGGCGAGCCGCGCCACCGCTGGCCGCCGTCCAAGACCCGCGATCCATTGCCGATGCACGGCGGCGTCGATCAGGGTATCCAGCCAGAGCAGACGGGTGAGATGGGGTTCAGACTCCGTCAGCCGGCGCAGGCCCTCATGAGGAGACCGCGCGACTGTGCAGCGGGTCAGGGCGACCACCCCATGATCCATCGGGCTCATCATCAGACTGTGAAGATCGACGAAGTCGCCTGGCACGTTCAGTTGCGTGATTTGCCTAGAGCCGTTCGTCAGCATGACATAACGTGCGGCGAACCCATCGAGGACCAAGGTGCTGAACCCGGGCGTCGAATGCTGACTGACGATATCCGTCCCCGCCGGTATGACGATCGGGGGTTGCAGCAGTTCTTCCAGAACCCGCGTCTCGGCTGCGGTAAGTTCGTCACGACGCGACAGCTTCTGGATCAGGGTGCTGATCAGGACGGTCTCCTCGAGCCAGGGTGCGCCTTGGATAATCCCCCGGTGTGGGACGCGTTCCGTCGCGCTCCGCTCTCGCTCATAATTTCGGGTTGATCTCTCCCCCCGCCGTCGCCACGCCCTTGGCGTCGGACGAGATGGTGAAGCGCAACTCGCCGTCCTCGAAGACACTGGCCTCCCGGAAGGTCCGGCTGCCGCTCAGACGACGCTTCACCTGGGCGATCGTCCCCTGCGGCTCGTCGGCGACGACGAGCTCGGTTCTCAGCACGCCGGTCCCGCGTGCGCTGTAGCGGATAGTGTAGAGAGCCATATCGCCTCCTGCTCTGGAAGCTGAATCCGGCATCTGGGCCCTCGTTCCTTCTGTACGAAGGCGGACTCTGATGAAACATGCGGCGCGCGACAAGCGCCTCGCGGCCGTCTCGCTTTTTTCCTAACCTATGTAAGTGCGGTTCGCGCCCAGGGCGTCACTCTGGGCTCAGGAGTCCGACATGCAACCTATGATCAGCCTCACCAATACAGGCTGCGGCTTTCATCAGCCGCACCTGGACCTGGGCGACCACCCTGTCTTCCAGGCGCTTCCCGACCGCTTTCAATCGACCGCTCTGGCTCGGCGCCGACTGACGTCTTTGCCTGCCGGCCAGGCTTTGGAGGAAGACGGTTTCCTCTCCTTTGTTCTGACGGGCGTCCTGGGCCTCTTCCCTAAAAGCGACGGCGTCTGCGTTGCGACCATCGTCGCGGGATCTGTCCACGGTTGGGATCAAGCCCTGGAGCCCGACGGCGACCGCCCTCCGGCTCGGGCGCTGATCGACACCACTCTTTGCCGCGTGCCCGCGGACTGCGTCGTCGAGCACCTCGGCCGTGACTGGTTGACTCGTCTGGTAGCCCGCCAGTCATCGGGTCGCCTGACCGGTCTGGCCGCCGAAGCGGTCTGCAACGCCTCCCACCTCGTTCAGGAGCGGCTGGCCAAATGGCTGGTCCGGCTGCATTGCGGGGCCAATGGCGCTCCCCTGCGCCTGACTCAGTCCGATTTCGGCGCCATGCTCGGCGTGCAGAGAACCAGCGTCAACGCGGCCGCTGGACGCCTCCAGGCCCAAGGACTCGTGCGTTTCAGTCGTGGGAAGGTCCAAATCCTGAATCTGGCCGGCCTACGGGCCGTTTCTTGCGGTTGCGGCGATCCCAGGGTTTCCGCAGCGGCCGCGACAACGGCGTCGCTCCGTCCGCCGGAAGCCGCCAGCTGGGTCTCCCGCGACGTCCGCGTGCGCAACACGGCCTGATCAGGGGACGCCGGCGAGGGAATGCGGCAGGAGTCCCGCCGCCTGGGTCGATGAGTCCCCCTGGGCTCCGCGAAGAAGATCCTGGCCAGCGAGCAAAATGCCGACCGCGACCAGAACCACGGCGCCTGCCCCAGCCGCCAGCAGGGGCCAGGCGCGGCGCTTGCGAGATGCGCGGGCTTTGGTGGGAAAAGAAACGACGACGCCCATGTCTCCAACCTTTCGGCGCCATAACGCGAGGAGCGGCGTTCTGGACGAGAATGTCGTCTTGACGACACTGGGGATGGCGGGCGAAGGAAGGCCGCGAGGAGGCGCGCGACGCCTTCCCGAAGAGGAGGCGGCAGACCCGCTCTGGACATGCACCGGGGTCGGCGCGTCCGACTGGCGCCGCGCAGCCCGACCGCAGACGTCGCCGCAACCGGACCGGCGCTCGCACGCATCATCCCGAGCAGGCGTGAATCAGCTTCAGCCTAGCGGCTTCTGGTAAATGTCGCCGGATGACCGGGCGATGATCCGAGAGATTTTATCCAGGACGGCTCGTTCGCCGCTCGTCCCGCCAAGCGATCTCGCCGCCTGAAGAAGGGCCTCGATTTCGCCCAGCTTTCCCGGCAGCGCCGGGAGTTCCTGCGTCCTGGTAGTCTGCTCGCGCGTGCTCATGGTTCTGGTCCTTGCACTTTCGAAGCAACGCCGTGCAGGTCGCCCTGCTCGCGGTCGCCCCTTTTTGGCGTGACCGCCGGTCTTGCGCCAGCCTTCGCCTATCTGATCCAGCTGGAAGACGCCCCGACCCTGCAGACTTCGCGACCCTCGTTGCGAACGATGATCTCAAACGAGAAGGCGCCGCCCTCCCGGACAGGCCTTTCGCGCAGGATTTCGGAAAGAAAGAGCACCGCTTCGCGCCAGGCGTCAGCATCCGACGGCGCTGCGCTCTGGAGGGCCATATCAGGATCAACGCCGCTAACAATGAAATCATAGGTCGCCATGACGACATCTACGTCCGGGCGGCCGCCCGGGGCGCAAATGGCCGATACCGGACACAGCCCTAATCGTGCGCCAAGCCATGATGGCGTGAGCGAGCCTAGCGCAACTGACTGTCCTTGCTTCCACGCCGGTTGATGCCCCCGGTCACGATCCGTCCATCCCGACCGGATTGGCAGGATACGCAGGTCACCGCCCCCGACATGGCGCGTCGGCGCGCTTCGGGGATGGCGTCGCCGCACTCAAGACAGAATTCGCGGCCGGGTCCCGTGGGCATTCGCGCGCGAGCGTTGAGGACGCCGTCGACGACGGTGTCGTGAATCTGATCGAGCACAGCGCCGTCTCGAGTCCAACCGCCTGCCATGAATGTCGCCTCCCTTTTGATGATTGAGGATGCGATATGGGCAGTACGCGCCTAATCCCAGCTTGGCCGGCAAGGTTCACCGCCCTGTCCAGAGTGTTTCAGTTTGGCGAGGCGGCTGGACCCAATCTGGAGGGCCCCGCTCGCGTGACGGTCGCCCCGTTCTGCACAGGGCGCCCAAGGGGATGGCCTGCGATGAAGCGCGCACCCGCCCGGCTGGTCAGGGTCGTTGCGCCTGACCCGACGCACGTCGTGAGGCGAAACCAGGGGGCAGGTTGCGCAGCCCCAAGGACACATGCGATTTTCAAGGTCGCCGACGGCGTCGTCTCGTCACGCACCCTGGTGATCGACACGGATGGGGTTCGGCGCAAGGCTCAGGGACCATCGACCTCGGCGCCGAGCCATGAAGCTCAGGATCGATGGCGAACCCAAAAAGCCCCGCCTCCTGAGCGTCTGGGCGCCAAGCACGATCCTCCTCGCCGCCCCCCGCGCCTGGGCGTGGACGCCTCGGCAGTTGCCACGCAGGGCGGTCTGACCGGCGCCCTGGCCCGCTCGTCAATACGGTCGAGGCCCTTCTGGGCTTCATCGATCCTGCCTGGCCGAGGGCGCCGACTGCCGCGCCCTGATCGCCAGAACCCGCTGGATCCTCCTCGGCCGCCGGCGTTAAGGTCCTGCAGCGCGTCAGTCTGGAGGGTGAGCGCTCCAGCAAATCCTTAGTCAGCTCAGCCCCGAGCGGCGGCGCGCTTCCTTCGGCGCGACGGAAACGGAACGCCGCGCTTCCTCATCTGTTGGCATGAGACCAAGCCGCGAAATGAACTCATGGCCGCAGATCCAGAACCGAACTCTGAACCCGATGTCGTCGTCATCGGCGCGGGGCCTGCAGGCCTAACCGCGGCCCTCTATCTGGCGCGATATCGCCGGAGGGTTCTCGTGCTGCATGACGGGAAGAGCCGGGCCCTGCGCATTCCTCTCACCCATAACGCTCCCGGGTTCCCGGAAGGCGTTCGCGGCCCGGATCTGATCGCCCGCATGACCCGACACGCTGTTCAGTACGGCGCGGACATCCAGGAGGCGGAGGTTTCAGCGATCACGGCCGTAGCGGGCGGGTTCAACCTTCATCTCGCAGACGGTTCCGCGCTGGTGGGCCGCGCTGTGATCCTGGCGACCGGCGTTGATCTTAACCAGGTTGCTCTGCCGGAAGCCGTCCATGAGGCGGCCATCCGCGCGGGAGTGCTGCGCTACTGCCCGGTGTGCGACGGCTATGAACATATCGGCAAACGCATAGGCGTGATCGGCTGCGACACTAATGGCGCCGCTGAAGCCCTCTTTCTGCGCCGGTATTCCCGGACCGTCACTCTCATGCCGCTGACCCGTCCTGAACTCTCCTCCGCCGAGGCGCGGGCTCTGGCCGATGCGGGGATCCGGCTGGAAGCCGGCGCCCTGCGCGCCCTCGAGCCCGGCGCCGATGACATCACCGTGCGTCTCGACACAGGCGCCTCGCTGGCGTTCGACGTCATTTACCCGGCTCTGGGGCGTCGACCGCGCTCAATCCTGGCGGAGCAGCTCGGGCTCGATCTCACCGAGGCCGGCTGCGTGACGCCCGATGCTGTCTTCGAAAGCGGTGTGGCGGGCGTCTTCGCCGCAGGAGATCTTGTCGAAGGCCTGGATCAGATCAGCGTGGCCATGGGGCACGGCGCCCTAGCGGGCACCAGGGCCCACAACTGGTTGCGCGAGCAGGAGCAGGCCACGCTCCAGAGCCGGACCTAGCCGCCAGGCCGCCGCAGGTGCGTCGACCCCAGGAACAGCAGATGATGCCTGACGTTGGGGCTCTATGAGTGAACTCGTCGCCAATATCGTCGGCTCAGCCGCCGCCATCTGCTCCGTCACCAGCTTCGCGCCCCAGGGCGTGAAGATCTGGAAAGAGAAGGACGCCTCGTCGGTAAGCCTGAAGACCTATGCTCTGACCGTCACCTGCTTCATCCTATGGGTGATCTACGGCGTCATGACAGAGGCCTGGCCCGTGACGATCGCGAACGCCTGCGCCCTCGCCATGGCGTCGGGCGTGCTGGTCATGAAGTGGCGCTTCAGAAACAATGGGCCCCGCGCGGCGCGATCCTAGCGCCCATACGGCGCTCCTTCGCCACCGATCCGGATGCGCGGTTATGCGAAACGAGGTCATGGTGAGGCTGAACCGTCTTGGTCTTCTAGTCCCGCCCTAGGGATCCCGAGGTCGAGCTCGCAGAGATGAGCCTTCGGCCCCAGCGCGTCCTGGAGTCTCAGCCGGTGAAACCACCTCGCTGGATCCCCCTCGATTCATAACCGCCCGGAAGGACGGCTATACGCAACTGCGGCCGAGCCGACGTTTCAGCGTTATAACGCGGCGGTCGCCCCCCTGGCGTCCGCGGCTTCGCCGGCGGTAGCGGGCGGCGTCGGACTTTTAGCGGCCTCGGGCAATGTCGCCCCGCTGTGGACCGCCGCCCTTGTAGAGCCCAGCCCCGCGGACGGTCATTTCCCGTCCGATGCGCCCGCTTCCTGCGGCCGACGCTCGGCGCCGTCGTTATGAACCTTGGCGAGCGTGTTGCGCTTTGACAGGACGCTGCTCCTGAACTGCGCTGGCGGACAAATCGTCAGGGCTCAGCGGCCTATCGTCTCCTGAAGCTCGTTTGTAATGGCTCTCCCGCCGAAGGGTTGGCGAGACGATCGCCATAACGCCCACACTCGGCGCAATGCGGGTCGGTGATGGTGCCCCGCAGCAATCCCGGCACCAGCGCGGTTTTCAGTTCCCCGATGCCATGGACTCTTCGGCGGGCCTCTTCAGAAGCATGGTCTCGCTCATGATCGAGCCGCCGGCCCGAGGCGGGGGGATCTAACCTCTTCCATGGGAACCGCTTCGAGCGGGCGACCCGTCTTCCCCGGCATGATGCTCGATCCGGCCTTGCTCGACTTCGGTGCGTGAGAAGACCTCTTCTTGACCGTCGATCAAGAGCTCTTCGTCGTCGCCTACGGCGCCGTCTGCGCTGGTGTACACTCCTTGTTCACCGAAGCCGGTGCTTCCCACACCGACGGCCGAGCCTGCGAAACGCTCATGCCGGCTGGCCATCGCGGCCATAGCCCGGTCGCCGTCGGATAACGCCGCGTCGCCCTGATCCACGGCCTTGTTTAAACGTTCCGCCGTCGCGCTTGCGCCAACGTCGTCGGGGGCGATCTCCGACGTTGTTTCGTCCTCGTCTCCATATCGTTCCTGCGGTCCCGCCATGATCTTCTCCCTGGGTGCTCCCCAAGGATACGCGTTCAGGGGCGGTGGGTGGCGAAGGTCCGCTTCCCGACACGCTCACAGCCCATCCCACCCATAGGGATCCGGCCCCAGGATCAGCCCGCCGCAGAGAGGAGACGCCGCCGTCAGATAGAGCAGATAGGGCAGAACCGGCTCAGACAGGTCCACGGGCTGCTCCGCCGAACTGTCGGCCCGTTTCTGCACGGTTTCGACCTGCAATCCATTGTCCGAAGGCGCGTCTTCCCACCGCTCGGCGCCCGCGCTGAGAGCGCGCTGGGCGGCGCGGAGACTGGGCCACGGCGTGTCATGGAGATAGATGCCTAGATCGTTGTGCGACATGAACTTCACCGCCCCATCATACTGCGATCGCCCGAAACCAGCTACACGCGCACGCCCGCCGCCACCGCCAGTCGATTTCCTTCGCGCGCAAACGTCCCGCCTTCGGCGCCCATCCCGACGGAACTACGAACCGCTCTCCTTAAGGCCGCGCCTCCGCGGGCGTGCGCCTCCGGCGCGACCCGTCTCTGAACCAGATCCTGTGGAAGATTCCGGGGGGCGTGTCTTTGCGGCCGACGATGACGTGCATGGTCAGACTTGTGTAATTCTCGGCGCGCCGTTCATCTCGACGCGGCTGCGCGGTTCGGTTGTCGCGGCAAGCTTCAGCGGCTCGCGACGAAGATCGCCAGCTCCGCCTGGCCGCCTGACGGACAGCGAGGCAGCGAAAACCCACTTGGGCTCGAACCACCAGCTGTCGCCTTCCGGCGACCCTTTGCTGGATCTGCCACCATCGGCGCTGCGTTGGCGAGCGTGGTCATGCGGTCGCAGGCTCACGCCGGCTAAGATAGCGCGAACCGTCTTCGAAAAAGCGCCACGGCGTCTCAACGCCCTTTGAAACGCCGATACGAGGACTGTGAGACACCCGGCGGACTATCGTCTTGTCGAGCAGGGTGAAGGGCGAGGCGAAGACCGAGGCTCCGTTCAGCCGATCGTCGATCGCGAGCGCCCGGCACAGGCGACCAGGACCGGCGCACAACTGCCTGACGTCTCCGACGCCCCGCCGCTCGCTCATCAGCCCGAGGCCAGCGGTCGGCTCGAGAGCGCGCACGAGGACAGCGCTGCCCCGTCGCCGGACGTCGCACACCACATTGAAACACCAGTGGCGGCCGTAGACGCGATAAACATAGGCTCGCCCCGGCGGCCCGAACATCGGGGCGTTCCGAACCGATGGGCCACGGAAGCTGTGTGACGCTGGATCCTCGGCATCGTAGGCCTCCGTCTCTACGATACGGCCGCCGACGCCGTTCACCAGGAAGAGCGCGCCTATGAGGTCTGGGGCGACGGTCTCTGCGGGGCGGTCGAAGAAGGCTGTGTCCATGTCTCCGCAATGATCGAGACAGTTGTTTGGTTCGCAGCTGAAGGCGGCCGATCGGCGCGCCCTAATTAAGGCGCCTCGCGTGTTCAGCGATGATCGCTGAAGCGCCATGCCGACCAAGGCGCTCGCCCGGTTTCCCGTGCGTATGTCGCACCCTCCTCGCGGCCAGGGTCGCCGGCACGTCGTCGGTTCACTCAGGCTCGGGCCGGATGCGCAAGCCGCGCGCTTGGCAGGCCGAGGTCCTGCTCTAGACATACGCAACGGTCTGCATGAGCACGGCTTCCGCCAGGATGGGCGACATATATGAGTTCCGATATTTCACCTTGGGCGGCCAGCCTGTTTCCGAGTTTCTGAGCCTGCCATCGCTCAGCGCCGCGCGATGCCGCGGCGCTTCCGAGCTCCTATGCATGCCCGGACGGCGGAGGGTCGAAGTCTGGCAGGGCACAACTCTGGTCTATGAGCGGCAGCGATAGTCGCGGCCCGGCCTCCGCTGAATCTTAGGAACGGCCACGCGCAGGCGGTGCAGTTCGCGCCTCTCGTCAAAGGCGATGTCCGGGACAGCTTGGGTCGCGGATCGCATGCGGCGATGCGCGGGGCCGTCATTGCACTTCCCCGGTGATTTATTCAAAACACCGCAAGGGCCCTGCGTGATAACCAGGGCCGAGGCGGTCTCACGCGGCGCCCCTATCACGACCTTTCGCCGAGTGGTTGAGCGCCGCTCCGCTGCCGTATTCGGTTGCCTCGGCGATTCGAGTCGCTTGGCGGTCAGCGGCCTCACGGCGATCTAGCGCGGCACTCGAAAGCGAGGACGGATTCGTCTTTCCGCAGCGTCGCCGCGAGCGCATCGATTCGCGTCTCCCTATAGCCGCTCACCATCGTCGTGAATGTCAGGGCCTGAACGTCAGCTTCCAAGTCAATCTTACGAGGGTTCAAGGCGTGCGCACAAAGCGCCAGACGAAAGCCCGCCATAGTGATCGCAGCATCAGGCCGATAGCGCACCTTGATCTCCGCGTACCTCCGTTGCGGGAGGAGCGCGCCGGTCAGGCTGACGGCTGCAAGCACGAGCAAGGTAGCGAAGGTCCCGAGCGCTCCTAAGCCGAAAAAGCCCACGCCGAACAAGATGCCTATCGCGGACGTGAACCATAACGACGCAGCGGTCGTAAGTCCTCTCACGGTGAGGCCTTCGCGGAAGATCACTCCGCCGCAGAGGAAGCCGATGCCTGTGAGGATGCCATGGGCCATCCGTACGGGGTCGATGCGGATGACGTCGGCCGGGGTGTCGGTCAGCCAGTGGATCTGGTGCACCGCCGCCAGCATGAGAAGCGAGGAGGAGAGAGAAACCAGAATATGCGTACGGAACCCCGCCGCGCTTGCGCGATACTCACGCTCCAGCCCGATCAAGGCGCCGGCGACAATCGCGCCCGCTACGGGCCAGATGATTTGCAGGTCAATCAATGGCGCTTCTGCTCAAAGAGCGACTCCCCGTCTTGGGGCGTCGGCTGCTTAGGCGCCGACGCTGAGTTGCGATGGCTTATAAGCGCTTCGCCGCGAAGACGGATCCGCCCTCGGTCGTGCTCCACGAACCGGTGGGGGGACGCTGCGTGGCCTTGTCCCTGTTCGAATATCTGGCGGCGCCTGGCCACACCTTCACCGAAGACGCGAGGCTGAAGAACGCCGTGGCTAATTGACCTTCGCGACCTTTGAAGTCAGCTAACAGCCCGTCATCGCGCCTCCCTCCGTCGCCGCCGCGCCGCGAAGCCTGGTCGGGTCCATCGGCGGAGCTTTTCGGTCGGCCCGGCGTTTTGGCCTGAAAGGAGAGGACGATGATAGATGAAAACACGCAAGCAGGAACATGCCCGGCAAGCGGCCTGAACACCCCCCTGTCCGAGATCGAAACCCTTCTTGAACGCGCCCGCGTCGGCGAAATCACCGAGAGTCGGGCTCTGTCGCGGATCGCCGCCCTCGCCAGCGACGCTATTTCGGGCGACATCTATCAGAAGCCTTGGGGTTGAGGTTGGTCCCGGCCCGCTCGCGTCGGTCCGCCCACATCGGAACGGTCAGACGGTTCGCGGGTTGGCTGGAAGCCGATTAAACAGGAAAATGCTGATGTCAGTCATCGACAAGGTTCTCGCCGCCGTCACGCCCCCAGTCTCCGAAGAGAAGCGCGCCGAGGCCACCGCGAACGCACGTGCCGTGGCCCGAAAAGGCGACTGGCTGTGGATGGTCTTGGACCACCACGAGGCTATCCGCACAGCCTTTGACGCCTGCAAAACCGCGCAGGCGGCTTCGGATCGCACCGCCGCGATGAAGGAGCTAGCGGTCGTGTTGAACGGCCATTCTCTTGCGGAGGAGGTGGTGCTGTATCCGGCCCTGGCCCAAGCGGGCGAGAAGATGCAGGCCGGCCACGCCTATGCCGAACAGACGACCGCCAAGATGCAGATGGCCGAGCTGGAGAACATCGCGGCCTCGACGCCGGACTGGACGGACAAGCTGGAGCACATAGAGGGCGCGGTGCTGACGCACATGTACGAGGAGGAGTCGGGTTGGTTCCTGACGCTTCACAAGAAGGCCGAACATCAGGCGCGTCTGACGGAGCGCTACAAAGAAGAGTTCGACCGGTACTGCGGATAGGGGGGCGCGCCGCTTTCCAGCCGAGCTTAGAGTGCGGTCGCCGCTCGTTGTAGTCGCGCCGCCAGGCCTCGAGCACCGCGCGCGCGGCAGGGAAACAGCGTATCGTTCAGCAGCTGGTCATGCAGGCGCCCGTTGGAGCTCTCATTGAAGCCGTTCAGCTGGGACTTGCCTGATGCGGGCGGCCGTCACCCCCTTCGGATCATGCCTCAGTTTAGGGTGTTGTTTCCGTGAGACGTGGCCAGCATTTCCATCTGGGTATTTGCGAGCATCTTATCCAAGGCTTCGTTGAGAACCTCTTCATCTCGTTGAGGAAAGGCAGCCGAGGCAGCCTCCCGGAAGGCTGAGACAAAGAGAGCGATGACCTGTCGCTCGTCGAGTTCCGTCCAGGAGACACCGCTCTCTGACAAACGACGCTCCATGATGGGCCCGGTCGCGCGCATAACATCCCCCAAGGGCAGCCCCAGCCCCTGCATCCAGCATTCGAAATCTAATTTGGGCGCCATAGCCGCCTCCATCTGAACAAGGTCGAAGCCCGACAGCGACTCGGAGGCCAAACGACCGTAGAGCCCTAAGCCGTGTTGCTTCTCCTCCGCGCTCTCATGTCCCGCCACAAGCTCACACCGATCGGGACGTCCCCTTGGCGCGAGTCCGCTGTAGTCATCAGGTCGGATCAGCGAGCGGCGGCCTGGGCAACTCACGCGCGCCCTCGGGCTCGGCGACGCCCGGGGGCGACGGCTCCGTACCGGCGGCATCCTCGATCTTCTTCATCTGCGTGTCGTCATCGTCCAGCTTTGGCGCAGAAGGCGGCGGGTCTGACGGCCTTGGCGTGATCAGGCGAGCTGAGATATTCTCCTGGCCTACGCCGCGGAGCAACTCTGCTGGGTCGCCCATAGATACCGTGTCGGCTTTAATCGGCGTGAGGGCGCCGTTCTCATTATTGAGGTAGTCGGGTGGACTGCGAGGGGTCCTGACCATGGCTTTCTCCTTTCGCCTCCAGAGATAAGGCCAGCGGCGGCAAGGCGTTCCCGCAGAACAGACGGCGTTTGGTGCGGCGTTTCAGGAACGGTCCCAGAGCGCCTCCCAGACATTAAAGGAGAAATGCGATCGCCCGCATTATAACGGCCGCTTCGCCCTCCAGCGTCGCCAATCTGCATAAGCTAGCTCACCAAAGGGTCTTCCGCACCGGTATCTTCGCCGTCGTAGCGGACGAACGACATCCGGCCAACGGGCTCCAACACCCCCACTTGACCATTTCCAGGCGCTCGATCCCCGCCTTGCGCATTTCCGAAAGGATTTCGTCAGGTCTGACACGATCCTTCTGCAACACGTCTTCGACAAGCCGCCCCCTATTGATCACGATCGTCGGCGGGGCTTCGCTTACGGTCTGAAACCACTTCAGTCGGTAAGTCATGACTGAGTCAATGAAGGTGAGGAGCAGGAGGGTAGCCGCCCCGATCAAAGCCCCAGGGATCGATTCATCACCGGCGGTGAGAGAGGGGGACACGATTTCGGCTATGAGCAGCAGCGTGACGATTTCGAACGGCGACATTTGGCTCAGCTCACGCTTGCCGATAAAGCGGAAGCCGGCGGTCAGCGCGATGAAGATGATCGCGACCCGCACGACCAGATCTAGGCCGTTGCTTTCCTCGGGCTTGATGACGCCGATAGCGCCTAGAAAAACCACGGCGGCGATAATCGAAACGCCGACGGCCTCGACTTTTCGAAAGCGAATCTTTGGTGTGACAGGCGGTAAGCCGGGCAGACCGCCCTCGTCTGCTGTAGCGCTCTCGTTCATCTCGTTAATCCTTGTCATTAAGCAGATAGCTCAACAACGCCGCATGTCGTTTCTGGTTGGATCGACGCATACGCTTCAACACGCGGGAACCTCGGCTTCGTGGACCGTTGGTCGCGCAAGCAGGCTCTCGCCTTATCGATGGACCTCAGCGGTGGGCGACTACATCCGCCGGTCATGCTGGCTTCGATAGTCTCAAGTCTCGCGACGGCGCGGACCAAGAACCATGGCTTACCGCCTATCCTCATCGAAACGGACCGTCGTCGAGGCAGCCGTGCTGGCGATGCGTGCGAACGTGAAGATGACGCTCGCAGGCAACGCCTGCAGGAGCGAGGCGAGACGCTGAAGAACCTCTCGCCAACGCATAGCCGCCAGGGGGTCGAAGGGCGGCAGAGTACAGCCGGCGGCGATGGACAGACTGCGATCAGGGCAACAGGCGGGAGCAGATGCGGTCCCCTTGACCCTCTTCCTACGCCTCCCAAATAGCGCTCGCCTTCAACCTTCACTGGAGAAGTTTCGATGCGAACTGTCTTTGTGGAACCCTTTGGAGATGTCTGGTCCGTCCGGGTGGACGATACCCAGCCCCAACTGTTCGCGCGAGGGCGGGAGGCTGAGAACGTCGCAAAAAGGATTGCGGAGAGACTGGCTGCAGCGGGGGATCAGGTCGAGCTTCATTTGAGTCTGCGCAATGGACAGCTGGCCGCGCGCTTCGTGTGTCTTCCGCCGATTTCAGATGACGACCGCCCGCTGTTGGTTGGCGGCAGCTTGCTGGCGCGACCGGCGCTGAAGCGTAGCGCGGACGCGCCAGCCTAAATGAAAGAAGGCCCGCCCTCCGGGAGAGCGGGCCGCAACCAAGAACCGAAGCTCGACGCTGGACCAAACTGGCGCATCGAAGGCGCTTGTTTGCGGTCGAAAAGCCGGCGCGTTCCGTGGGCGTCGGAGACCGCGCATGACGCCTCATTTATCCACCGCTCGTGAACCCCGCCATCCGGGGCCGCATTGTTCCTTTTTTGTTCTCGTGTAAGGCTCCGGCTCGGGTCGGCGTTTGAGGAGAACGAACATGGAAACGAAACCTCTTGGCCCCGATGAGGCCTTCGCTCGCGATATGGAGAAGCTGGACCCCAATCTGGAACAGCGCGAGCTCGCTGAGATCACGGCGCCGACGGTCGATCTGATCGCCGGCCTGGTGGCGGGCCTGCGGCTAGTGGGGCGTTCTCAGTGAGCGACTTCTCCGCAACCCCCGCCGAGCTGCAACCCGCCCAAATGGTCGCCGTCTGGCGCCTCGGGGAGGCCGCCAAACACGACCCGGTCTTGATCAACATGCTGGCGCGCCAGGCCGCGACCCTGAACCGCATCGCTCCGGGCGCAGCCGAGAAGGTGCAGACCGCCTTTGAGGACATGCGCGCGCGCGGCGTTTCGCTAAGCGCCGCTGCCGACGATCGTCCATGAAGCGATACAAGGGCATGTCCAGCAAGCAGGTTTTGAACGCGAATGATCTGGCGGAGCTGGATGACATCTACCGCCGGCTTCAGAGGCTGCACGGCCAGCTGAATCCGGTGTCTTCCCAGCGCTTCCCGCTGATGGCCGCCGCCGCCACTGTGAAAGCGGCCTGGACTGATCTTAGCGGCACAGGCTCCAGCTGGAGCTATCCCTACGAAGGGATGGCTCGCGCAGTTGCGAGGTCGAATAGCGTTCTACGGACGCCGGACTCCACAACTGGCTGAGGCCGTGAGAGGATTCGCCCATGTGCAACAACTACCGCCTGCACGTCCCCGTCAATCAACTGGCTGCGCCGTTCCGCGACGCGGGGCGGACGCTCGTCTTTCCGAGCGGTCTGCCCAACCTGGCGCCGGCGGATTACCGCATCGGCGACGCCGCCCCTGTCGTCGTCCAGGGCGCGGATGCCGCGCAATTGCTTATGACGCCCTGGGGTTGGAAGAGCCCGGCGGGCAGACCGGTGTTCAACTTCCGGTCCGAGGGCCGGTCTTTCAGCGGCTCGATCCGCTGCCTGATCCCTGCCGACGGTTTCTACGAGTTCACCGAGCCGAAGGCGCAGGGCAGGAAAACGAAATGGCTCTTCACCATGACCGGCTATCCGTGGTTCTGGATCGCCGGGGTCATCAAGGACGGCGCGTTCGCCATGTTGACGACCGAGCCAGGTCCGGACGTCGCGCCTTACCATGACCGCCAGATCGTTCTGCTGCCGCCAGGCGCCGGCGTCCACTGGCTGAACCTGAGCGCTCCGGAAGATCTTATCCTGCAGCCCTGCCCCGCCCGGACGCTGGCCGTAGAGCAGGTCTGGCCACAAACCACATGACAGAAGCCGATCTCGACAGGGCCGCCCGTTTCGAAGCCGAAGCCGGGGAACTCCATCGCCGTTGCCGTGCGGCGGCAACCCTGCCGGCATCGATCCTGCCGCGTTTCCAGGCGCTGTGGAAGGAAGAGGCGGCCAAGCTGCTGAGACAGCGCAAGCGCTAGGCTGCAGTCCGCCAGCGGAGGCCGAATCATGGAATCCTTTTCCATCTTCCTGCATTCAAACAATCAGGAGCCGGAAATGATCGAACCCGAACAGCATCGCTATTTCGCCTATGCCGAAGGCCTCGGCCGCGCGCACGGCCACGTCCTGGAGGCCGGCAGCTTCGAAGCCGCGGCCGTCGGTTATACTGAACTCTATTCGCCTCCGGTTGATGTCGATGATGAGATCCGCATCTTTGTGGCGGACCTCGAGGGCGGCCAGGAGCACTGCTTCGTCATCGATCTCGGAGACGGTCAGGCGGAACCCTGCGACTGACCTGAGGGAGCGAATCACCGGGCCCGGTGTTGAGTCGGCGGCGCATGCGGCGCCGTCCGGAGGTCCGACATGGCTTATCGCCCCACCTGGCAGGGACACCTGCGCCTTTCCCTCGTGACATGCCCGGTGGCGCTTTACACGGCGACAAGCTCCGGCGGCGATGTGCGGTTCAACCTCATCAACCCCGAGACCAACAACCGCATTCGCATGGTGACGACGGACCCTGACACCGGGCCTGTGGAACGCTCTTCTCTGGTCAAGGGCTACGCTGTCGCCAAGGACGAGTACATTCTGCTGACTGACGAGGAGATCAAGTCGGTCAAGCTGGAGAGCACCAAAACGATCGACATCGAGCGCTTCGTCCCCGAGGAGGAGATCGACCGCCTCTATTGGGACAACCCCTACTATCTGGCGCCGGCGGGAGCCTTGGCCGAAGAGGCGTTCGGCGTCATCCGGGAAGCCATGAGGTCGGAAGGCAAGATCGCCCTCGGACGCGTGGTGCTTTCCACCCGGGAACGCCTGCTGGCGCTGGAGCCGCGCGACCAGGGAATCTTGGCCTATTCCCTGCGCACGCGCGACGAGGTCAGGCCGTCGCGGGACGTTTTCGGCGCCATTGCAGATCAGGCGCCCGATCCAGCCATGGTCGATATCGCTCGTCGGATCATCGAACAGAAAGCCGGCCCCTTCGACCCAGACCAGTTCGTCGATCGCTACGAGGAAGCGCTCAAGGCGCTCATCGCTGCGAAGCAGAAGGGCCACAAGCCGATCCGCGCATCTGAGCCTGAAGATACGGACGCGACGGACCTAATGGCCGCATTGCGCGCCAGCCTGGAAGGCGGCGCTTCGCCTCGCCGTCGGGTCGGCGCCAAGAGCTCCGCGGCGCCGCCGAAGGCGCGTCGGACGACGCCGCGCCGCAAGGCCGGCTAGGCGCTGCCGCGCCGCAGGTTAAAGCCTCGAAACCGTCCACGTCGCCCGGTTTCGCCTCCGGATTCCGGCGCCAAGGTCAGGAGCCCCGGGACGGATTGATCAAGGCGGCGCCTGCCGGGTTTCACAGAGGTCTATCTCCAGAGCGATTGGGGAAACGCCGGGAACGAAGTCGGCAAGGTCTGATTGTCGTTTAAGGAGATCAGGGAATGGCGAAAACTCTAATCGGCGGCGATCACGTCAACTGGGATCCGGAGGCGGTCGAGTGACAGGCCGGATCCGAAGACTGCACACTGGAGATTATGCTTTCACGAGCCAGGCGTACTCCCCCTCAGTCGCTAAGCCTTGCTGTGAGAACACGACCGGCGGAACGGACGATATCGACGGCGACACCGACGGCTTTCTGCAACACGCGCGACACGATGAATGACGCAGACCTTCTACACGATCGGACATTCGAACCGGAGCTTTGAGGAGTTCGTCGGCCTCTTGCAGGAGGCGCAGATCAGACGGGTGGTGGACGTTCGCAAGATTCCCATGTCCAGAGCCAATCCTCAGTTCAATCAGGGCGCCCTTTCTGGCGCGCTGGAAGCGTTTCAGATTTCCTATGAACATAGCGTTTCTCTCGCCGGCAGGCGCGGCCGAGTCGGCGGGCTGGCGGAAAATGTTAACGGCCTCTGGCGCAACAGGAGCTTTCATAACTACGCCGACTACGCCCTGTCACAGGCCTTTGCGGAGGGACTGGAAGACCTGATCGAGACAGGTCGCCGTGAACGCTGCGCCCTCATGTGCGCCGAGGCGGTCTGGTGGCGGTGCCATCGCAGGCTCATCGCCGACAACCTGCTCGCGCGCGGCGCGACGGTCCTGCACATCATGGGGCGCGGTCGGCTGGAACCGGCTCGACTTACGACCGGAGCCCGCGTCGACGCGGAGGGGACGGTCGTCTACCCGGCTTGGGCGAGCCCAGGATAGGGTCGCCCCATGGGAGGGGGTCCTGGTCCGCTAGGTGTTGGGGGGCGGAGGAACAGGCTCTGGCAAGACCACCTTGGCCAACGCTCTTCTGGCCGAACCCGCCTTCGCGGCCGATCGCGTCGTGATGATAGAGGACACGCCTGAGCTGCAGTGTTCGGCCTGGGATCAGGCGGCCCTTCTGACACGACCTGAGCCCCACCCGGTCGGGATCGCCGAACTGGTGCGAGACGTCCTTCGCCTGAGGCCCGATCGAATCATCATTGGCGAAATGCGCGACGAGGTGGTTCCAGCCGAGGCCGACGGCTGGGTTTCGCTCTATCGGAACGTGCTTGAGACAGGCCGGTCGATCCGCTTTGAAAAGGAGCTGGAAGCCACCGGCCGATGGCTGGAGCTCGCCGCCTTTAAGGTCGGACCGGCCGCCGGGCGTCAGGTCGCCGTTCTATTCAAGGACCTGACCTCAAAGAAACGGGCGGAAAAGGCGCTGGCGGAGCTCAACGCCTCGCTCGAGGCCCGCGTCGAGGCGCGGACCGAGGAACTTCGGACCGCTCACGCCGCCCTGCGTCAAAGCCAGAAGATGGAGGCTGTCGGTCAGTTGACGGGCAGCATAGCCCACGACTTCAACAATCTTCTGGCTGGGATTTCCGGCAGCCTGGAATTGATCGCCAAACGAATCTCGCAAGGCCGCGGAGCTGAAATCGGACGCTATGTCGAAGCGGCCCAGGGCGCCGCGCAACGGGCGGCCACGCTCACCCAGCGTCTTCTGGCCTTTTCCCGCCGCCAGACCCTCGCCCCGCGCCCGACAGACGCCAACCGTCTGATCGGGGGCCTGGAGGATTTAGTACGTCGTACAGTAGGGCCCGACATCGATGTCGAGGTCGTCGGCGCAGGCGGCCTCTGGTTGACGGAGATTGATCAGTCGCAGCTTGAGAACGCCCTGCTCAATCTGTGCATCAACGCCCGGGACGCCATGGCCCCCGGCGGAGGACGGTTAACGATCGAAACAGCGAACAAGTGGCTCGACGATCGCCATGCCGGGGAGCGCGACTTGCCCCCCGGCCAATACATCTCCATCTGCGTCACCGACACGGGGTCTGGGATGGCCCCCGAGGTGATCGAGAGGATCTTCGAACCCTTTTTCACCACCAAGCCTATCGGACAGGGCACCGGCCTGGGCCTGTCCATGATACATGGCTTCGTGAGGCAGTCGGGCGGACAGATCCGCGTCTATTCCGAACCGGGAATGGGCACCACCATGTGCCTCTACCTGCCGCGTTATCATGGCGGCGCTGTCGAATCGGAACGAGTGGTCTTGAGCTCGAGTCCGGCATCCGGTCATGGCGAAACCGTGCTGGTCATCGACGACGAAGCCTCTGTCCGCGCTCTTGTCGCCGAGGTCCTGCGCGAGCAGGGATACGCCACCGTGGAAGCGGGGGACGGGCCTTCGGGCCTGCGCATTCTGGATAGCGAGCGGCGCATCGACCTCTTGGTCACCGATGTCGGTCTCCCCGGGGGCCTCAACGGACGCCAGGTCGCGGACGCCGCCCGCATGAGGCGTCCGGACCTCAAGGTCCTTTTCATCACCGGCTATGCCGAAAACGCCGCAGTCGGCAACGGACTGCTGGAGCCCGGCATGGAGGTGATGACCAAGCCGTTCCTGATGACGGATCTGGCGGCGAAGGTCACGACCATGATCGACGCTGAGAACCAGCTTCCAGAAACCGGCGGCTGACGAACCGGTTTCATTGCGGCGGCTCCCAAAAAGCCCTTGAGGCGAACTGCGGCGCTCCTTGCTAGGCCTCAGAAACTCAGGGGGGCCCCGTTTCACTCTGGATGTTCGTGCGCGACATGTCCCGACGATATCCGAGAGCGATACAGGCGTCATCCTTAGGGGATGTCCCCATTTCGGCTGGCGCGTCGCGCGCCTCAAGTCATCGCCTGGCGGAACTGGCGCGCTTCGACAAATGTTAACAAGGAGAAGGGGAACGCCCAATGATCATGGCCATCTTATCCGTCGCTGCCTTGTTTTCGGTGTCGCCCAAACTAGAGAAGCAGTGACGTGACCCCCTGAAACTCCTCCAGGAATAGCTAGAGTCCGCCCTAACGAAGGACGGACAGAATGAAGCGATCAAGGTTCACGGAAGAGCAGATCAT
>NZ_JBKFAI010000009.1:0-67618 GCF_053345555.1 Brevundimonas sp. M1A4_2e
GGTCGCCGAGGCTTCCGTATTGATGTCGTCGATGATGTGGTAGCCGGCGTCGATCGCGCCGTACCAGCCATCGGGCTCAGCCGATGCTGCGCCGGCCGACAGGGCCAGGGCGGCCGCCGCGCTCGACGCCAGGATCAAACTCTTGACACGCATGTGATGCGGCCCTCCGAGATCTGTTGACAATTGGGCGATATTGCAGGGTCACCGCCTAGGGTGACCCTTACCAGCGTCGCCATATGCGGTCGAGCACGAAACGGTTGATTCCCGCATCATGCAACCGCACAGTGTTCTAAAAGCTACAACAAGTTAACTTGCTCCTTAACTCAGAGAAAGTGCGGCAGCGTCGCCCTTCAAGGTTGCTGCTTCAGCTACCTGGGTAAAAGCAGAGACGATATGGTACAAAGAGCTAGCAGGCGACGCCTCTTCAATGAACCGGCCGCTTTCAAGTCTCTTATCTCGCCAAAGCCCATCGTCCGTAAGATACGTCCAGACGGCGCGCTGGGCGCGAGCAGCCTCGGAAAGAAAACGAGCTTCATCGGCCGGGCATAAAGCTGCAAGAAGCAGAGACGCCTTGAGCCACTCTGTCTGAGGCCAGAGCCGCGCACGCCGCTTACAAATGTTCCCATCCTCGTCCATGGCATCCACGGCGACTTGACCCCAAACCTCCACGCCTTCAAGCCCGCGGTAAAACAAGGTTTTTGCGGCTGCGAGCCAACGCGGATCACCTTCATGCCGGTATAGCCGCCCCAGCAGCCAGGCCCACTCGAATTGGTGTCCAGGTTCGACAAGACGCCCGGATTCTCCCGAAGCTGGCATCCAGTCAGCTTCAAAGAACTCTCTCAATCGACCTGTCTTTGAATCCATAAAAACATTGACCGCCAAGCTTGCGACCTGCTCAGCAAGCGCCTTCCATGCCGGATCGTAGCTGACTTCCGACCACGCCAGAGCCGCCTCCAGCAGGTGCATGTGGGCGTTCGACTGGTAGGGCTGATCTCCCGCTTCCACGATGGCACCCGATTGGTCTGCCATCTTGAGCAGACGAATTCTCACGTCGCGGGCAATAGCTTCACCCCGCCCCGCCCAATCGACGCCCGCTTTCTGCGCGGTCGCTAGCGCGAGTAGAAGAAAAGCCTGATCGTAGACCCGGAAATCATTGTCCAGAGGCGAGCCGTCATGCGCCACCAACGTTCGCATGAGGCCGTCAGGACGCAGGAAGGCCCGCTCCAAATATGAGAGTCCCGCAATGACATTCTGACGCCACGCTCCTTGCCAGCCAAGCAGGCCGGCCTGCGCGAAAACATAAATCTGTCGAGCTTGAACGCGCGCACGTCTCTCCGCCGCTACAGTTCGCCCATCAAGATTGAGCAACTCTGCAAAAGCTCCATTCTCAGACTGCCCAACGGACGACCAAAGCGGCAATGCGCGCAAGCGCAACCACTCACTAAATCTGCGCGATCCAACCTCGAGCGTCTCTACTTCCGGCTGAACAAAATCCATGTGCTGTGGAGAAGACTTTCGCAGTCTTTCCACCACCCTCTTCACGTCTTGAGCTCGAGCCAGATCGCATACCAAGACCGCGTCGTCTTCGACCACAATGCCCAGGTTTCGAACCCCCAACGCCGCGACGACCACGCCTTCGGGTGCGCGAGCCATACACCCCTCAGCGTCTTCGAAGATATGGCCGCCGAACTCCCCTTCGCCGGTTGCGGCGACCGCGTCCCAGGCCCCCAGATCCGACCATTGGAAATCCACCGGCATGACCCAAGCGCGCTGCGTACGCTCCATCAAGGCATAGTCGATCGAAATCTTGGGCGTCGAACGAAATTCGACGCCTAGTTCGACGACTTCGCCCGAACAGCCTTCAACCGACGCCATCGCCGCCTGAAGAACATCGGGAGCATAATGGGCGAGCTCAGAGAGAAGAATTTTAGCAGAAATTATAAAGTTGCCACTGTTCCAAAGAAAACCTTTCTTAATGTATTCCTGCGCTACAACTCGGTCTGGCTTCTCTACAAACTGCCGTACTGGGGCAATGCCATCCGCCGCCGCCTGAATATAACCATAAGCTGTCGAGGGCTCTGTCGGCTTGACGCCTAGAGTGACGATATGCCCCTTCGACGCGCATTCGCTTGCCTTCCGTACCGCATCGCAGAAGGCGCGATGGTCCGGAATGTGATGATCTGACGCGACAAAAATGTTCACGCCGTCAGCGTCGTGCTGTTCCGTCCATGCGGCCGCCGCGGCCATCGCGGCTGCTGAATCTCGCGCCTCCGGCTCAAGGAGAACTTGAGCAACGACATCGATTTCATGGAGCTGTTCTAAAATGGCGCCTCGATGCGCCTGGCCGCCAATAACAATTATGCGCCCACCGTCCGAAACCAGCGGCTGAGTTCGTAAAACTGCTTCCTGAAAAAGGGAGCGGTTACCTGAAAGCGGAATGAACTGCTTAGGCCTTGAGGGGCGAGATGCCGGCCAAAGCCTGGTTCCCGCACCGCCGCACATAATGACAGGATATAATCTCATGCGTGGATGCCTAATTTGAGTCGCGTCGAAGAAAGTACCCGATCACAGAATTACGAAAGAATGACAACCTCGCTCACTTCACCAGCACCTTGCCCGTGACTCCCGCGCCCTTGCCCGCTATCGAGCGCGCACCATGATAGAGACTGATCGGCAATCCGAGGAACGCGGCTGGGAGACGGCGAAGACGCTCGCTGAGGCCCTGCCCTATATCCAGGTGTATGACCGCGAGACCGTGG
Source organism: Brevundimonas sp. M1A4_2e (assembly GCF_053345555.1). Taxonomy (NCBI): domain Bacteria; kingdom Pseudomonadati; phylum Pseudomonadota; class Alphaproteobacteria; order Caulobacterales; family Caulobacteraceae; genus Brevundimonas; species Brevundimonas sp. M1A4_2e. Next base: position 2,760 of record NZ_JBKFAI010000009.1, read on the forward strand.
TCATCAAATACGGCGGCCACGCCATGGGCGAGAGCGCCGTGGCCCGGCAGTTCGCCGCCGACGTGGTGTTGCTGAAGCTGATGGGCGTGAACCCCGTGGTCGTGCACGGCGGCGGGCCGCAGATCAGCGCCATGTTGGACAAGGCGGGCGTGAAGTCGGCCTTCGTCGACGGCCTGCGCGTAACGGACAAGGACACCATGTCGGTGGCCGAGATGGTCCTGTCCGGCGCCGTGAACAAAGAGATCGCCCACTGGATCACCGTCGCCGGCAAGGAAGCCGACGTGCGCGGCGTCGGCCTGTCGGGCAAGGACGCTGGCCTGCTGACGGTCGAGAAGACCAAGCGCACCAAGCGCGACCCCGACAGCATGATCGAGCATGAGGTCGATCTGGGCTTCGTCGGCGAGCCGACCAAGGTCGATCCCAAGCTGATCAAGGGGCTGATCGCCTCCGAGACCGAGGACTGGGTGCCGGTCATCGCCCCCATCGGGGTGGCCGAAGACGGCCTGACCTATAACGTCAACGCCGACACCGTCGCCGGGGCCGTCGCCGGCGCGCTACACGCCAAGCGGATGCTGCTGCTGACCGACGTGCCGGGGGTCAAGGGCGCCGACGGGGAGATCATCCGCCAGATGACGCTGGAAGAGGCGCAAGGCCTGATCGACGACGGCGTCGCCACCGGCGGCATGATCCCCAAGCTGGAGACGGCCATGGCCGCCGTCCGCGCCGGGGTCGAGGCCGTGGTCATCCTGGACGGGCGACGTCCGCACGCCATGCTCGTCGAACTGTTCACCGAGCACGGCGCCGGCACCCTGGTGAAGGCGAAGTGACGGCAGACGCTTCGGGCGGGCCGCTCGCGGCGAGCACCGAGATCGGCGCCGACCTGCGCCACGTGCGGTCCTGGGTGTTCGACCTCGACAACACCCTCTACCCGCCGGAAAGCCAGTTCCTGACGCAGGTCGAGCAGCGCATCAACCAGTATGTGGTGCGCACCTCGGGCCTGCCGTCGGCCGAGGCCTTGAGCGTGCAGAAGGGTTATCTGCACGACTACGGCACCTCCCTGGCCGGGCTGATGCTGCACTATCAGATCGACCCGCACGACTTCCTGGCCGAGGTGCACGACGTGCCGTTGGACGTGCTGACGCCCGATCCCGGCCTGCACGCGGCGCTGGAGCGGCTGCAAGGCCCGCGCCTGATATTCACCAACGGCTCGATCGGCCACGCCCGACGGGTGATGGAGCGGCTGGAGCTGACGCGCTTCTTCGACGGCGTCTTCGCCCTGGAGGACGCCGACCTGATCCCCAAGCCGGACCCGCGCACCTTCGACAAGATGCTGGCCCGCTTCGGCGTCGATCCGGCGACCGCCTGCTTCTTCGAGGACACGCCCAAGAACCTCGAACCGGCGCACGCCATCGGCATGACGACCGTCCTGGTCGGGCCCAAGGCCTTCACCGCCGAGGGCGACCACATCCAACACCGGGCCGCCTCCCTGGGCCCCTTCCTGGCTGCCGCCATGCTTGACGGAGATCCGCAATGACCGACCTGACCCGCCTGGAATCCGTGATCGAAGCCGCCTGGGAAGATCGCGCCGAGGTATCCTCGGCCACGCGCGGCGAGGTGCGCGACGCCGTCGAGACCGCCCTGGCCCTGCTGGATTCCGGCCAGGCGCGCGTGGCCTCGCGCGGCGAAGACGGCGTGTGGACCACGCATCAATGGCTGAAGAAGGCGGTGCTGCTGTCCTTCCGCCTGAACGACAACGTCATCATGCGCGCCGGCCACGCGCCGACCCTGCCGCTGTCGGCCGATCACCCGGCCGCGGTCGGCCCCTTCTGGGACAAGGTGCCCAACAAGTTCGGCGACTGGAGCGCGGCCGACTATCAGGCCGCCGGCTTCCGCTCGGTGCCCGGCGCCATCGTCCGTCGCGGCGCCTATGTCGGCAAGAACGTGGTGCTGATGCCCTCCTTCGTGAACATCGGCGCCTATGTCGACGAAGGCTCGATGGTCGACGCCTGGGCCACGGTCGGCTCGTGCGCCCAGATCGGCAAGAACGTCCACCTGTCGGGCGGCGCCGGCATCGGCGGCGTGCTGGAGCCGCTGCAGGCCAACCCGACCATCATCGAGGACGGCTGCTTCATCGGCGCCCGCGCCGAGGTCGCCGAGGGCGTGATCGTCCGCGAAGGCGCGGTCCTGGCCATGGGCGTCTATCTGTCGGGCTCGACCAAGATCGTCGACCGGGCGACCGGCGAGATCTTCCGCGGCGAGGTGCCCGCCTACTCGGTCGTGGTGCCGGGCGCCCTGCCCGACCCGAACGGCGGCCCCAGCCTGTATTGCGCCGTCATCGTCAAGCGCGTCGACGCCCAGACCCGCGCCAAGACCGGCGTGAACGAACTGCTGCGCGACTGATCTCCAGACCGTCGGTCACGAAAACGCGCAGACGAAACAGGCTCGTCAATCTCTCTGAAACAGGCCTAATGGCTCAATGGGTTTCGGGAGAGGGAACCATGACTGTTCATCGTCTGCGCCGCATCGCGATTTCGATCAGCATCCTGGGCCTGCTGGCGACGCCGCTGGCGGCCTGCGGCGGAGGCGGAGGCGGGACCGGAGGCGGGATCGTCACGCCAACGCCGCCACCGCCGCCACCGCCTCCACCGCCTCCACCGCCCCCCCCTCCTCCGTCGCCGCCGCCGCCGCCCCCTCCGCCGATCCCGTCGGAGACGTCGCGGGAATATCAGCGCAACTGGGGCGTGGCCGACACCAACGCCATCGCCGCCTGGCGCACCGGCGCGACCGGGCGCGGGATCACGGTGGGCGTGGTCGATTCCGGCATCCGCATGAATCACCAAGATCTGGGCGTGAACATTTCGCCCCGATCCACGGACATCGTGGCCGGACGCAACGAGCGTGAGGGTGAGGACCGGCACGGAACGCGGGTGGCGAGCGTCATCGCCGCGCCCTTCAACAATTACGGCACGGTCGGAGTGGCCTTCAACTCGACCATTCTGTCGGTCCGGGCCGACGTCAGCGACTGTACCGATCCGGACGACACGGTCTGCTTCAAGAGCAGCGACCTGGCGCGGGCCCTGGACTATGCGGTGCAGAACGGAGCGCGGGTGATCAATCTGTCGCTCGGCGGCGAGAGCCCCCTGGGCGCCCAATTCGAGGCGGCCTTGCTGCGCGCGATCAATGCTGGCGTGGTCTTCGCCATCGCCTCGGGCAATGAGGAGGGCGCCAATCCCGAATGGCCCGGCCGCTACGCCAGCGATCCCCGGTTCGCCGGCGCCATCATCGTCACGGGGGCGCATGACCAGGCCCAGCAGATCGCCGCCTTCTCCAACCGCGCCGGCGTGTCGCAGAACGCCTTCCTGTCCGCGCCCGGCGTCGACGTCATTGTCGACTGCGAGGACGAGGGCTGCTGGCGGGTGAACGGCACCTCCTTCGCCTCGCCCGCCATGGCGGGGGCGCTGGCCCTGCTGCTGGAGGCCTTCCCCAACCTGACCGGACGGCAGGCCATCGACATCCTGCTGCGCACCGGGCGCGAGGCGGGCGATGCGGGAACCGACATCGTCTACGGCCGCGGCCTGCTGGACATCGCCAGCGCCTTCCAGCCGGTGGGCGCGACCTCGGCGCCGATGGCGACCGGGGCGGCGGTGAATATCGCGCTGGAGCCCGGCGCCCATGTCGGCGGACCGTTCGGCGACGCCCTGGGCCGCACGGGGGCGCTGAGCACCATCGCCTATGACGAATATGAGCGGCTGTTCCGCGTGGACCTGGGCGCCGCCTACGGCCCCGCGCCGCGCCGCAGCTATCAACCCAGAAATCCGACGCCGATGCAGCAGTCGCAGGTGACGCTGGATGCGCCGGGCGGGACGCGTCTGTCGCTGGCCGCCGCCACGCAGGTGGCCGTGCCCGAGCCGGTGGTCGCCCGCTACACCCCGTTCGACGCGCCGTGGCTGGGCGACGAGACGCGCAGCGAGGCTCTGTTCGACGTGCAGGCGGGTCGGCTGTCCCTCACCGCCTGGCAGGGTCAGGGCGGTGCCAGTTCGCCCTTCCGCAGCGGGTCCGGCGACGGCTTCGTCGCCCTGACCCAGGCGGACCACGCCCTGCGCGGGGGGCTGAAGCTCGGCGCCCTGACCTTCAGCGCCGAGACCGGGTCGGGCGACCGCCGCGCGCCGCTGCGTCCGGTCGAGCGCGACGCCTCGACCTACGCCCGCGCCGGGCTGGACTGGCGTTTTGCAGGCGAGGAGCAGGATCGCGGCGGCCAAGACCGAGGGGGCCTGTCGTTCAGCGTCGGGGCGCTGGACGAACGGATGGGGCCGCTGGGCGCCTATCTGCCGACGCGCTCGGACTTCGCCCTGCCGTCGCGCACCCGCTTCGCGGCGGTCGGGGCGGATGTGGCGCTGGGGCGCGGTCTGATCGTGTCGGGCGAGGCGGGCCTGGGCCGCACCGAGCTGGAGGGGCGGTTCCTGCATCTGTCGGCCCCGGCGCTCAGCTCGACCTGGCGCATCGCCCTACAGTCGGCCTGCCCGTCCTGGTCCTTGGCCAAGGCGCTGGGCTGCAGCAGCCTGAGCTGGGAGATATCCCAGCCGCTGCGGATCGAGGACGGGACGTTCAGCGCCTTCCTGGCCGACGCCCCGCTGGAGTATTTCGACCCGGTGACCTTCTCGGAGCGGCGCTTCTCGGCCGCGCCCTCGGGGCGGCAGATCGACTTCAGCGTCCGCAGCCTGCACGCCCTGCCCGGCGGGTCGTGGCTGCAGCTGGAGGCCGTGGCCAGCCGCGAGGAGCAGCACCGCGCGGGTGCCCCCACCGGCTACGCCCTGCTGGGCAGCTGGCGGCGGGGATTCTGACGTACAGCTAGAGGATCATGTCTCTGAAAATGCCGAAAGTGGGCAACACCTGGCGCCGGGCGATAGCGGGGGCCGGTCGCGCTCGCCCCGCCAGCTGCCGCGCACTTACGCACGCCCTAATGACTTTATGGACGCTCGCCACAAAAAACGTGTAGACGCCATGGTCTATCCGAAGACGAAAGCGCCCCGCTGAACTCCCCGCCATCGGCCTCTAGAGCGATCGACCTCTAATGATAAATCACGCTAGGATTATCGGCGCCCTGATGATGCGGGAGACGAGCACCCGCTTTGGTCGTGAAGGCATCGGTTTCGCCTGGTTAATCCTAGAGCCGCTTATCTTCTGCCTTGCCGTCCTTGTTCTATGGACTTTGACAAAACCCGATTACTCGAACGGCATCAAAGTTTCCGCATTCATGATGAGCGGATATATGTGCCTAATCCTCCTGCGGCACATGGTGACATATAGCCTTTCCGCATTGCAGGCGAATATGGGGCTTCTTCACCACAGATTCGTCTCGCCCATTCATATATTCGCGGCTCGAAATCTTCTGGAATTCGGCGGCACAACCATCGCTTTTGTCTTCGTATACGCCATACTCATGTCCTTGGGGGAGATGAGCCTGCCAAAAGACATGATTTTGGTTTATTCTGGATGGGTTCTTTTAACCTGGATCGGCCTAGGTTTCGCACTTTTGCTTACCGGACTATCAATGCGATTTGAGATTTTGGAGCGTATTGTGGGACTCATGACCTACTTGCTCGTTCCATTCTCCGGAGCATTCATCATGGTTGCATGGATGCCGCATCAATTTCAGGAGCTTTTTCTTTATATCCCCTTCCCGCACCCAATCGAAATGTTACGGGCTGGCATATTTGGTGAGTTTGTGGAAACTCACTACAATGTAGCATACGCCTTTTTCTGGGGACTTGGCATGAACACCATCGGGATCATCCTCATCGCCCTATCCCGAGACCGGATCGATGTCGAATAATTATGAACGTTCAAGCAAAGTATACGACCAATGACGCAGGTTGAGATTGAGTATCGCGGCCCAAGCTCAGACAATAACGAAGCAAAAACCAAGTCTCGCCAGTGGTGGAGCAAGCTTCCTGTTAGCTTCCTAGGCGTTGTCGTGGCTCCGACGCTGGCAGCTACCGTCTACTTTACCCTAGTCGCCACCCCCCAATACGTCTCCGAGGCTCGCTTTATCGTCAGACAGCCATCCCAGCCGCAGCCGTCTGGCTTGGGCGTCGCCCTCCAGGGTATCGGCCTGCCGGCAGGACAGACGGACGCTTTCGCCGTGCACGAGTACGTTCTGTCTCGCACAGGCATGCAGGGCTTGGCTAAAGATATCGACCTCCCGCAGGCTCTTCGCGCCAACCATGCGGACCCCCTTGCTCGATATCCCCGGCCCTGGGAGGGACGGTCGCAAGAAGATCTGTTCAAGGCCTACCTGAGATTTGTGGAGGTAGGGTATGATAGCTCGACGGGCATCAGCACCCTTCGCGCCCGGGCTTTCCGTCCTGAGGACGCACGGAGAATGAGCGCGTCGCTGCTCGCCCGCAGCGAACAGCTGGTAAACCAATTGAACGACCGCGCGGCGTCAAACGCCGTCCAGGAGGCGTTGCAATCGCGTGATGACGCCATAGCGCGGCGCGATCTGGCGCAACGCAAGCTAACCTCATTCCGTAACAGCTCCGGGATAATCGATCCGAGCCGCACAGCGTCCGAAATGACCCAGCTCATTGGAGGGCTCCTGGAGCAGGTAGCCGTGTTAAAAGCGGAGAAGGCGCAAGTGGCGTCACTCACGCCCAGCAGCCCACAGATCGAGGTTATCGATGCGCGCATACGCGCCTATGAAAATCAGATTTCGATAGAGCGTGCGAAAATGGCTGGCGCCGCGGGCTCCTTGGCGCCGCAGGTTGGCGGATACGAAGACCTTCTTCTCGCAAGAGAAATTGCGGACCGAGAAGTCACCCAGACAACCGCAGCCTATATTTCCGCTCGAAACGAAGCCCGGCGCCAGCAACTCTACCTGGATCGGATCGTCGAGCCCAACCTCCCGGACAAGTCGACCGAACCCCGCCGGCTGATCTCCATCCTCATCGTGCTCATGTCCACGCTCAGCGTTTATGGGCTGGGGTGGCTAATATGGGCGGGCATCCGGGAACACCGTCAATAATGGCCGCCGAATCCAATTCGCCAGGTCTTGTGGTAAAGGGGCTCGGTAAAAAATACCCGCAGTCGAACCGCCCAGTGTTCGCAGACATCTCGTTCAATCTTGAGCGAGATGGCCGCCTCGCCATTCTCGGCCGCAACGGACAAGGCAAGTCGACGCTCATCAAAATTTTGGGCGGAGCTCTTAAACAAAGTTCTGGCTACATAAAATGGGACATGACCTCGTCTTGGCCTATTGGCTTTGGAGGAGGCTTTCAAGGCAGCCTTACCGGACTCGACAACATTAGATTTCTGGCGCGCATCTACCGGAAAGACTACCGTGAGCTCACTGAACTAGTCGATGATTTTGCTGAATTGGGTCTTGCTCTAAAGAAGCCCGTTAAGCAGTATTCGGCCGGCATGCGCGCCCGCCTTGCATTCGGCCTGTCGCTAGCCATTGAGTTCGACTGCTATCTAGTCGACGAGCTGGTTGCGGTGGGCGACGCAAGATTTCAGCGAAAATGCCAAGAGGAGCTTTTTGAACGTCGCGCCCACCGGGCATTTTTGATGGCTTCCCACGACCTCGCCATGATCAAGCAGAATTGCGATCGCGCTCTGATAGTCGAGGGCGGCCGCGCCAAGATGTTCGCTGATATTGAAGAGGCGGTTGATATATATTCATGGCTGAGATCCTGACCCCTTCTCGTAGAACGTGCGCTATCGTCTATTCGCCGTTTCCAGACGCCAACACATGGCGCGCACAGCTAGATCAATCTGCAGCTAGCAACGGATGGACCGTCCGCGACGCATCGGCCCTCTCACCGGAGCAGGCAGCCACGCACGGGATGCTGATCACATGCGAGAGCATTGAACAGGCGCTGCCCTACACCACAAATATTTTTCTCGTCTCGGCGTCCCCGAACCATTGCGCCGATTATCTAGAAACTGTTGCCTCGATCGAGCCCATGTATGCGGTACAGTGGACCAGCAGGCATTTTTCTTCGTTGCATGAGCGATCCGACATTGGCTGGACCACGCTCGATCCCTACAAAAATTACTCGCCTGAAGAGACCGAACTGTCGTTTCCCATCCAATCCCTGGCGGCGACAGAAGTGCCGAGCCACGAGGTGCTCGATATGTTTCGCGTCCTGCCAGTGCCGGCCGGCTCACAATTCGACTGGCCCGAACGTGCTCTTTTTGAGGAGTCTCAGAATGGTGGCGAATTTCGGCCTCTGACCGGGCGCCGGCGATGCTTGACCTTCGGGCCAAACATCGTCCTCCCCCGTGGATTATGGCGGCTGGACTTCGACCTGGAGCTGCGCACCGACCATGATCCGGTCCTTCTCTCGATCGACTGGGCGCCTGTCGACGCGGCGGATGCAGGAAAGCACTTTTCGCTCGCCGCAGGCATCCATCACGTTTCCCTGAGGCGTCACTGGAAGTCGGGTGAGGTCAATACCCTTCGCTTGATCCTTGAACGACCGCGCATCGATGGATGGTGCCGATTGGGAAGTATAAAAGCGACATATATGGCCGACATATAAATACATGCCCATGGAACGTCCCCGGCTTGCACTAGTCTCTCCCGTTCCTCCGTCACCGACAGGAGTGGCCGACTACGCAATCGATCTCTGCGCCGCCCTGGAGATCGATTACGCGGTGGAGATCGTGACCGAATCCGTCCCGCCAGGGACCTTCGTCACTAGCCTTTCTCGCGCGGTGTCTCCCGCGGACTTTCTCCAAAAACAGCGTAATCACTATGACAGAGTGCTGTATCAGATCGGCAATTCTCGTTTTCACATATATGCTTGCGAACTTCTTCATCGCGTCCTGGGTGATGTCGTTCTTCATGACATCGTTCTTTCCGACCTTCTGACTGCCGCGCTCTGTGGGAGCGAAGAGCTCGATCATGTCACCATGAAAGACGCGCGCGTGCCCCACGACGTTACTGGTACGGCTGGCTACTCCATTGAATTCATAACGCAGCGTGCCAAGAGCGTAATTGTCCACTCCGATCACGCAAAGAGACTCATATCAAGCTCCGTAGATTCACAGAAAATACATTTTGTCCCTCAGATTCACCATATAGTTAGAAAAGACCGAGAAGTTTCGAGGTCTTTTCTTGATATTTCTAGCGACAAACTACTTGTTTGTTCGTTTGGAATTGTCTCCCCCACAAAATTGCACCACCTGATCGCCCATGCTGCGGACATTGCCTACCGCAAGGGGGCCAGAGAGCTAGTTCTCGCGTTTGTTGGAGATGCACCGGGCAAGTACGGACAGGCGCTGCGGCGTCACGCCCGAAATGCACCCTATGAGTTTCGCATAACCGGGCGAATCTCCAAGGACGTGTACGAGGACTACCTCGCCGCCGCCGACATCGCCATTCAACTTCGAGGAAGCTCGAAAGGTGAGAGCTCGCGTGCTGCCTTGGACACCATGTCTTCTGGGATTCCGACCATAACAAACCCGGTCGGATCTATGGCTGAGTTTCCCGACGATTGCACATATGCGATCGCCGCGAGCCCCAATCAGAAACAGCTTGGCGACGCCATTCTGACCCTCAGAAACGACAAGGATTTTCGACTTCACTTAGGCGAGCGCGCGCGCACTTACGTGGAGAAACGACACAGCGCAACAAGCGTCCGCTCCCAACTTAGAAACATATTTGCCTTTGAGCCAGACAGCAAGGATGTAGAGCGTGGTCGAGGGCCATTGTGCATAGACGCAACTGATTTGGCCCAGATAGCCGATCCCGAAATTCGGTCAGCGGCGTTTAGAAGCATCGCTTACCACCTCCAGGACACGGGCGCGGCGCCCAGAGGCATCGTATTTGGCATCCCCTCCCCCGATGGAGCGCCTCCCGAAATCCTTCCGTTGTCTACCGATGGCGCAATCATAAAGAGCGAGGCGTTCTGTCGACCTCGCAGAACATGCTCCGTGACTGACTGGCGCCCCACTCCGCGAGAATCGGAGCAAGTGAATGCAAGATTCCTGGCGGTTACATCGCCAGAAGAATATGACGCGATAGCTCAGGCGATCCATTCATTATCGCTAAACGTCAAATTTGAAAGAATTATTCTGGATCGGGATAAATACGACAGGCCCGGTGAACCCGACGATCCCGTCTCCACGAAGAAAGGAACGACGATTCTTATCTCTTCGTCAGTGGCACTATCCGTTTCATACCTTATTGAAATTCATCGGCATCACACCGGCACCATCTTCTGCGAAGATTCATCTCCGCTAAGACATTTTTTTGGCTCCCGCGCCATTTATGCCCCGGAAAACATATCATTCGCCGCATCATGCACGATGCTAATGCTCCGCTCGCAACTCAACCTCACAGACCGATGATACCTAAAGTCGCAACCACCTCGACGAGAGACCTGTGAAAAACTCCACGAGTTTCCGGCGGATTCTAGCACGCCGCACAAGAGTTCTGCGCGGCCGCCTGCCCAAGCTGTTCCGCCCTGCCGCTGCGGAAAGCCGCGTCACCCGAGAGACGAGCATCAGCCAGGACGTTCTGGAATTTCGCGCGCTCCAGGCAGGATGGCAGCGTTATCTGCCGTCCTTTATAGAAGCTATGGCCCAAGTTGAGCAGCTAAAGGCCGAGGTAGCGTCTCTAAGAGAGCAACAGGTCAGACTTGAAGTCGAGCTTAAGCGCCAATCTCAGGCCAATCCCTAGACGCCGAATCCCGATGGATAGCCCATCCAATCCCGCTAATGTAGCGCTAGTCGTTCCGTCTCTTTTCCATAGAGATGGAATTGGCCATGCTGTTTTATCGACAAGACAGGCGTTAAAGGAAAGCGGCTTCAACGTCACCGTATTCTGCCGAAAATCCGACTTCGAGGACGCCGACATTGTTCTTTTTGATACTGCGTTATCACTTGCCGTAAACGAGTCATACCTAAAGTCAGATATAATAATTTTCTTTGTCGGTATAGATCATCGGATATTCGATATAGTGTGGATGGGGAATGGAAGGGCATTGAAAATAGTACGGTTCCACAACATTACCCCCAACGTAATCGCAAATGATATTGTAGAATCATCATCAGAGTCAGTACAAAATAGCTACCCATACTTCATAAATAGCGCGGATGTCATATGGTGCGATAGTGAGTTTAATAAACGCTCAGTAATTGCCCACAACGTCGCTGCTGAGGTTATACCTCTGCCTGTTAGAAACATAAAGCCGTCTTCGACACGATGGTCGGCAAAACGTCTAATTAAAGTTATTTATGTGGGACGTCTAGTTAAATCGAAGAATGTAAAGGACCTTCTTCTTGCCGTAGAAATTCTGTCTGCCGCAGTTGCATTTCCCGTCCAGCTAACTTTAGCAGGCTCATCCCGTCATGCTGATGCCGCCATCCTGGAGCTGATCCGGGATCAGGCGAGCAGGGCGGCCGGATCATATCGCATTCAGCTCAGGCTCGATTTATCCCAAGCCGCCCTCGACCGCCTCTATCGCGAAAGCGACATATTTGCGACAGCGTCGCTTCACGAGGGTTTTTGCATCCCCGTGCTGGAGGCTCTCAGCGCCGGAGCACTCCCCGTCACCTACTCAAACAGCAACCTCAAGTACATCGGAGGCGGCCTTGCCGTGCTTAGCCACAGTGATACCCCGAATGCGCTGGCAGCCGCCCTGGAGGAGGCCAGCCACATGCTCCTGAATCGACCAGCAGATGATCACGAGCCTTACCTAAAAGTGCAGGCCGGCACGTTTAGCTTTGCGGAGTTTGACATAGCTGCAGGAGCTTATTTGCAGAATTTCACTCTAAAAGCTCTGGGTTCGCAAATGATTCGGTCTATAGATAAGAAGATGAGGACGCGAGCGAAGGCGCGCTAACAACGCGTCGCTTCTAACGGTGCCGAATTGGCCATAAGCCATGACGCCATGGAGCTCTTGCTAGAGTTCAAGATGGAGATTGGACGAAATGGATACGCTTCGGCAGTATTTTTTGCGCCTGGTTAACAAACTTCGCGCGCGAAGCTCCGCCTTCAGGCCCACATCCCCGCCTCTTATCTGCCCCGAAACCGGGAACGACCTGCTCTCGAACGGATCGGTGTTAGTCGATAGGCGACACGGACGGAAGTACGACATTATGCACGGGATTCCTTTGCTGGTGCCCGGCACGAAGGCCGCTTCATCCGGGCAGGCCCCAGGCTCAGAACTTGCGGAAATGATCGCAAGAGAATATAATAATGTGATCGATATCGAAGCGATTAGATCCGTCCTTAGCACTCGGTTTGTTTTTCGAGAACGTTGGATTCAGATAGAATCCGACCAGTTTATTGATCGGGTGTTCAATAGCAGCCAAGTCGTTCTGTCCGGAACTCCAGCCGACACGATCGACATCGATATGTTCGATGTTGTGCGGGGCGATCACAGCTTAAGCTGTATTTTCGATCTGGAAAGAGTTCCTACGTCCGCCGAATTTTCTATGAATGTAACACTGCGGAATGGCGGAGACATGGTGATAGACTCATCCGGCGCCTATCCATTTCTCATCGGGTATCGCTGGTCCCGAGACATCGGCGGCAGCCAAGACCCGGAGACCTTGGAAGGACATAGAACGCCACTATTGTGTTCCATTAAACCCGGCCACTCGATGACAATCCCAGTCGCTATTGCGACACCGGGCGTGGAGGGCAGCTATCGCCTGGATATAATGCCGCTTCAGGAAAATGCGCTATGGTTCACGGACGCGTGCATCTCGTTCAACGTCCAGGTGAGCGACAACGCAGTTTTCCCCCCCCCATCTTCGTGGCGGCAGACTAACGTCCATAGATCTTACAATGAAGACCACGTTGAGGCGTTACGATTAGCCGAGCTATGGATATCCAATCGCTTCACCGGGCGAGAGCTAAACATCGTCGAGGTTGGAGGCAACGCCAGCCCGATGATAGCCGGTCTGGATTATATTAATCGCATCAACTTCGATGTTGACCCTTACGGTCTTATGATCGGAAAATATGCAAACGCCAATCACGTCACAGTAGGCGGTAGCTATCCGGTCGACTTTGTCCTGGCCGACGGGCTCAACCTACCCATCAAAGACGGGTGGGCGGACGTTATCTGTGTTTTCTCGGCATTTCACCACTTCCCAGATCCAGTCGAACTTTTGAGGCATTTCGAGACTAAACTCTCAGAAAACGGCTTAATACTGCTGATGTGCGAGCCCGTTGGACATGTACATCGCAACGGCATTGACGATGGATACCTTGCTGAGCTTTGCAAGGGAGTGAACGAACAGAGTTTTGCTCTGTGGGAGTACGAGCAGATATTCGAAAAATCGCACCTTAAGGTCTACCGATCGCAACAAGATGCTGGATCTCTAAAGGTAGCCCTATCTCGAAGAGGGCCCTAGTGGCTAGGAACCAGCACCAGCGGAATCATTGGCTGATTCTGGCGGCGCTCCCTGATGCAACAACAGGTTGCCCGCCCCAAATAGTTTACCGGTAGGCCAGTACAAAGTTTAACGAGGCGTCTGGCCTTTCTTGGAGAAATGCCTGGCTAAAAGAGGAGTTCCCTCAGTAGTTCGTCGAGAGACCGTTTCGGCCGCCATGCAGTTGCCGTGGTCAACTTGCGATTATCAACAAACGCCTCCTGGATGTCGGAAAGCCTAACTCGCTCGGGATCGACGAGGATGCGAGCTTCGCTGCCAGCCAGCTCTATCATTCGCTCGAGCAACTGTCGCAACGTGGGGCTTTTTCCAGAGGCTACATTGAACGTCGCTCCTCGCCCACACGCCAGTATAGATTGCAAAAGGGCAACATAGGCGTCAACTACGTCTTCAACATGTAGAAAATCTCTACAAACGCCAATATTTCCAACCTTGATCGTCTCCGATCCATCCCTTAGCTGCTTGGCGAATGATGGAAGCGCGAATCTGTCGTCCTGGCCTGCCCCGCTATGATTGGCCGGACGAGCGATGACTAGAGGAGCATGGGATGGGTAGGTATCAAAAAATACATGCTCAGCTGCCAGCTTTGAGCGCGCATACGGGTTCATAGGCTGTGGAGAAGAGAGCTCTGTAGCCACGCCACGATTGAAGGCGCGCCCGTACACCTCAGTAGAACTAACAAACATCATAGCCGGGGCTGCCGCCACCTCCACAGCAGCGGAACAGATATTCATCGCGCCGCCAGCGTTTGTTTCCCACGCCGCTAACGGCGAAGAACTGCTGCCCGAAACCGAGGATTGTGCCGCAAGGTGAATGACAGCAGCTGGCTTGGCTTGATCTAGCGCCCTTACGATAGACTGTTGATCAAACAGGTCAAAATACAGCCGGTCTCCGTCGCCTTCGATATCAAATCGAGCAGTTTCGTATACTCTATAACCATTAGCTCGAAGGCGACGGACAAGCCGCCGCCCCACAAACCCCGAAGATCCCGTAACGAGGATGGCCCCGTCGGACGGGAATATGCCATCTCGCGGCATAAGATCGGCCATATCTGGCGCAGCCCCTTTCAAACGCGTCTTCTACCTAACGGGCATGGCGGGCGAGATCTGCGTCTACCATTTCGCGTATCATGTCTTCCAGGGTCGTTTCCGCCTCCCAGCCAAGGACACGCTTCGCCTTAGCCGGATTACCCAACAGAACATCAACCTCAGCCGGGCGGAAGAAGGCCTGGTCTACCCGGACATAATCTTCGGGATTCAGGCCGACGTGCTCAAACGCGACCTTCACCATCTCACGAACCGTAACCGTACGGCCAGTCGCCACGACGTAATCGTCGGGCTTATCTTGCTGCAGCATCAACCACATAGCTCGGACATAGTCACGAGCGTGCCCCCAGTCACGCTTAGCGTCCATGTTGCCCATAACCAACTCATTGGCTTGGCCCAACTTGATGCGCGCAGCAGCATCAGTCACCTTGCGCGTTACGAACTCCAGTCCGCGAAGCGGGGACTCATGATTGAACAGAATGCCGGAGCAGGCAAAAATATCAAAGCTTTCGCGATAGTTTACGGTGGCCCAATGCCCCATGAGCTTCGCGACAGCATAGGGCGAACGCGGATAGAAGGGCGTGGCCTCACTCTGCTTCTCTTCCTGGATGAGACCGTACATCTCAGATGAAGAAGCTTGGTAGAAGCGAGCATCAGGCCTCTCGAGCCTCACAGCTTCCAGTACATTCACGACCCCAACACCAGTTACTTGCGCAGTCAGCGTGGGTTGCGCCCACGATGTCTTCACAAAAGACTGGGCGGCCAGATTATAAACCTCATCCGGCTTGTATTCGCGAATGATTCTCGCCAAGCCTCCAACATCTAGCAGATCTCCATCCACAAGCTCGACCTGGCTCGTGATCCCAAGCCAGTCGAGGCGCTGCGTCGCGACCCCAAAGTGGCTCAATCGCCGGACCACCCCAACCACTCTATAGCCTTTAGCCAGCAACATCTGCGCCAGATAGGCACCGTCCTGACCAGTAATTCCCGTTATCAGTGCAGTTTTATTTTTCATAACTTGACCTTAATATGCAACATTAGCCTCACAAGTTGTGAACCCGCTATATGCAATGCCTCACGGAAGCGATGACTTGCTCAAATTCTTCCGCTGTTATAGTCGGGTAACTTGGGAGACTTACTCCGCGAGCCGAAATTTCCGTCGAGATTGGGAAGGCTTGGGGAGAGCTAAGAGAAGAATACATCGGCATTTCATGTGCGCAGTGGAAAACAGGGCGGCTATCAACGCCTCTGGAAGCCAATCGGGACATGAACGCATCACGGTCCATCCCGTCGGGTAGCAAAACGCTAATCAGCCAATCGGAACTTGACGTGTTGGGATCGAGATCCTGGAACGTTAAAGGCATATCCGACAGCCTTTCTCGGTAGGCGCGCCCCAGACTCCTCTTCTTGCTAAGAAGTTCTTCAACACGCTCCAACTGAGCAACGCCAATGGCCGCACAGATATTGGTCATTCTATAGTTGAATCCCAACTCCACATGCCAATAGCGCCGCTCCAGCGACTGACCCTGCCCTTTCACCAGGCGCATTCTCGCGGCCAACGCATCATCATTCGTTGTGACCGCCCCGCCCTCTCCGGTGGTGACAGTCTTGTTGCCGAAGAAGCTGAAAGTTCCGACCGACGACAGTCCTCCACAATGTCGGCCGCTTGACGTCGATCCCAGAGCCTCAGCACAATCTTCGATAACATGGAGACCATGCCGCGACGCGACTTGATTGATCGCCTCCATATCGCAAATGCCGCCGTACAGGTGCACCGCCATGATTGCCTTTGTTCTCGGCGTGATGGCGGCCTCCAGCGCCTCAGGATCCAATAGCCAATCGCTGAGACGGCAATCGACAAACACAGGCACGGCACCAGTCTGCGCTATAGCGTTTACCGACGCGATGTAAGTGAACGTGGGGACAAGCACCTCGTCTCCAGGTCCAATCCCAAGACAATGCACCGCCAAATGAAGTGCAACGGTGCCGTTGGAGACGGCAATGGCGTGCTTCACGCCCAGAAAACATGCCAAGTCACTCTCGAAACGATCGACATAACTGCCGACCGATGAAATCCACGTCGTATCCAGGCAATCGTTCACATAAGCCTTTTCATTGCCCGACAGGCTCGGCTTGTAGACAGGTATCATCGACTGTGTCTCGCTCATTGCAATGCGGCGCTCGAGAGGGAAATTAAATTGCTCCAATGCCGGGAGCCACGACGAACCATCAGGTAGTTCCCATCCTCAAAGAAGGCAACATCCGTCAGAAGACTAAGTACATTTCCGCCAGGCTCTGTGGCTATCAAAAAGCAGGAAAAACCTCGCCGATGCATCGCGGCGAACCATGCTTCGCTCTCCCCCCCGGCTCGTTCCACATGACTGTTGGCGAACTCCGCCACCACTACGATGTCGGGGTTGCTAAGATGACGGCTCGCGCCCTGCAAAATATTCAGCTCATACCCCTCAGCATCAATCTTGAGAAAATCCAGACGCCCAGGAATAGCATCGTCGAGCGTCGCGATTTCTACCATCTCGGAGCCCGATTTTAACTCGTCATCAAGCGGAAAAAATGACGAATGGCTGGAGGTAAGGCCTCTATTTATTAGGGCTTGGCCCGCCACGTCGCCAGCAGCAAGGTTGATGACCGATACACGACGATAGAAGCCATTAAGAGCCATAGCCAGCTTCAGGTTGGCGGCAAGATCGGCCAACGGCTCAACGGCATAGACTTTCCCGTTTTCACCTACCAGACGCGCTAACAAGAGGGTGTGCATCCCGACGTTGGCCCCCACGTCGGCCACATGCATGCCTTCCGCAACAACCGTCTTCATCACCTGTGATGTCCCCCACTCGTAACCGTGAACGGCGATGGACATGATATGGAGGATCAGAGGAAGATCGTTATTTGGAACGAGAACATAACCATAGTCCGTTCTTATAGCTTCCGTCGTTTCATTATATCGGATGCTATGACGTCGAACGGTCGCATCTACCTTTGAATGGAGCCCTTCAACGAGAGCCTGAATCTCCGCCTCGTGGACTTGGAGGTCATCCAACTCGGCACTCATCCGCCCAGCCACGGCCTGCGCCAGATCATCCCATTGCACCTGCCGCTCACTATGCAGAGCAATTGTTTTCTGGATCTCCTCAGACAGATCCCTGAAGGACTCGTTCTGCCTGTGCCGCGCGTCTTCAAGAAGTGTGGACACGGATCGACTTGTATGTCCGGAAATTTCACCAAGGATTCTGTCTAGAATACCCTTCAGATTTTCCTCATGTCGGACTTGGGACTCATCAAACAGATGAGAGACCGCCGATCGGCTATGATCAGAAAACCCGGCAATGATGCGATCGAGCAAGGAATTGAACGATGCTTCCTGCTTTGTATGACTTTCACTTAGGAGCGTCGAAATCGCCTGCTTGCCGTAGTCTGTTATATCTTTCACGATTTTATCAGACGAAGCTTCGAGAGCTTGCGAATTGATCGATCGCAACTCTTCGAACAACTGGGATACGGCGGAAATTATGGCCCTTTGAAGATCACTCGAAGCGTAAGAGCGAAGATCACGAATCTCATCACCCAACGCTCCAAGAGCAAGCCGCTCAGATTGTTGTCGCGCGTCTAGAATACCGACCAGGTCATGGATCGTTCTTATATCACCCTGAATCTTGGATGTATCCTTGATAGCTACAGATATATCCGCATTAACTCTACTATATAGGTCTTCATGCAAATGAATGTTGTCTCTACGAACTCCATCAATAGAGTCGGACAAATCTTGGTTGGTGAGAGAACTGTCTTCGACAAACCGGCTTATCCGGCCCGATACATCCAGCAGGCGACGATCAAAATGCTCAATGATACTGGAAACCGCATCCCCGATCTTATCGCTACTTCCGTATAGTCGCCAATCCCATTTGGTGCGGACAGAATGCATGATACTCGGACGCGCCCGCGCCAATTTATGGTGGCGAGACCAAGAGGGCAGGCCGTGCCGTGCCGGCTGGACGCGCACACGCGACACTTGCACGCCGATCATCCGCGGATCGCCCTCTCCCGCCAGCGAGTGAGGCGACGTCAGGGTCTCCGTACGGACCAGGATTTTCAGCGTTTCCGAACCCACACGCTTCACGCCCGGCAGGCAGACAAGATACTGGTTCCCGTCCCCCTGTGAGAACTTGTACCTTGCCGAGCGGTTCATTACCGAAATCATGATCGACTGCCCGCGGGCGAGCGGCGCGTAGGGCCTCAGGCTGAAATAAACGTCAAGCTTGGCCGAAGAATTCGCCAACCCGTCAAGAGGCAAGACAAGGCGAGCTTCGTGAGATCGCGTCCAGCGCCCCCCTGCCTCCTCAGCCCAGAAACCCAAGGCGCCAAAACCAATGCCCACCGCTTTGGACAAATTCAGATCTATGGCGTCGCGATCATCCTCGCGTCGACACATTCCTTCGTTCGCCTCAGGCAGAGGACGTTCGAGATCATGGGAAACCTGCACGGGCACCGACGAGAACACCGAAGCGCCATGATAGACAACATCGGGCACAGCTTCGACGACGCAATCTCTGGAAGGCGCCAGCGCTTGAAGTGAGGTCAGCTTTATCGCCAACTCTCGACTATCGTCGCCCACGAATAGGGACTGCGGGGAACATGCGCGCGGCAGGCACAACTCAAGGCTGACACGCTCATTCTGTACGGGCACCGACTGATAGACGACATGAAGCCTGTGATCTCCCGGTGAAATCTGGACGACCCTCAAACGCTTTCCGCCAGCGGAAATTTCAACCTGCTGTGAATGCTCTGCAGTTACAAACGCCCTGAACGCGATTGCCACCACGACCTCAACTCCGACATCCCGGGGACAGAGAATATCCAGAGTCGCTCGCTTTCCTAGCGACCACACGCCGTCTGGTTCGACGTCGGACCAACCTTCTCGCAAGAAGATTCCCTTTAGACGCCCAGACTTGAACTTGATGACATCATCGAGCGTGACCGGCCTAAAGAGCCCCCTCTCGGCTTGATAGGAAGTAAGCGCCGCCCTAACGGCAGTCTGCCTAGTGTCGGATTTATCAAGGCCGAGCATATTTCAGGTTCCGAGAGCAAACTATATTCTAGCGCGTTCTTCTAGGCTACGCCGACCGATGATGATGCATCAAGGATTTCGAAATTCCTGATGTTCTCCACAAGCAATGACAAGGTCTCTTCATCGCGGTCGCCCACGCAGATGACTTTCAGCAAGTCTCTGGTTCGTTGCCAAATGACGAGATTCTCACGCCTAGCGGATTGAGCGCCTAGATGCGCCTCGACACCATCGACATAAGTATCGACAGAATAGGTCTGCTCCGCCCATTTGCGAGCATTCCGGCCAGTTAGATCAGCAAACTCAGGATTCTCGAGAGCCAGCCTCATTCCATGGGCAAGACCTCGGACCTCGTCATCCCAAGAAACCTTGACTACCAGATCGTCTGGTACATCCGAATAGCATCCGATATCTGTAACCAGCGTGAGCTTTTCGGATAGCAGAGACTCCACAAGAGTCGCCGATGCACTTTCCGTCGGAGGGTACCTCAGACAACACACCACCGCCGTGGCGTTCATATGCCGAGCGTAATCGTCCGGCGAAACCCGTCCCATAACAATCAGATCCACTCCGAGATCGGTAGCGAAATCGATAAGCTTGCTTTTATAAGCATCGGAAATAGAGCCAACAAGATTATATTGAATGCGTCTTTTCAGAATATCCGAACTAGCAATCCCGCGAATTACGGATTCGATTCTCTTATTAGAATTTGCGTCACCGAACGTTGAAACGATCATCTTGTCGCTAACGCATGATTTTTCGTCGACGTCGGACGCAGCTGTTTGAATGGGCGCTTTATACGCCAGAGGCACGAAACTCACCGGTCCGAGAACGAGCCGCTTCATGCGATGAGCGGCGAATCTTGAATGCGTAATAATAGAACTGAACTTAGGCGCGACCCATTCGAGCATAGGGAAATGTTCGGCGCGATGAGCAAGCACATCCTCCACCAAACGCAAATCAAGTGGCACCGAGGCACCATAGATATCGGCCAAGAACTCATCATGAGCGTCCAGGCTCAACGACCTGATCCACCCATAAAAAAGATCATAATAGTATACGTCGTGGAAGACACCTACGCCGGGAAACTTTTCGCAAATCTCGATTACGCCGCCGTGATAGCCGTAGTTGTTCCCCACGTTATATATAAACTTCGCGCCACTATCGCTTAATGCGCGGAGCGTTTCAGAATCGCCGTAATGAACACAGTCGTCAAACAGAGACTCCCCAATAGCCCCCATGTCAGAAGATACGACCACCACATTCTGATTGCGACGGACAAGTTCATCAACGATTATCTGGCTAAACTGCGCTATAGCCGACTTTTTGCTTACGGGCGTAACCCAAACGATCAACGGCATATCTCAGGAACCCAAAATCGCGGCGATGGAATTATCCCAGTTGAAGCCTAGCGAGCGCCAGGCCGCTCGACCCGCTGCTCCCAGATCCCGCGCGGTCTGGGCGTTCGCGAACATCTCATCGAAAGAATGGGCAAGGCTTTCCGGGTCAGGGTGGACAACGTGCCCCGTCACCCCGTGCTTCACGATCTCCAGAACCCCACCCGAGTCGGTGGTGGTGATCACCGGTTTGGATGAAAGATACGCCTCAACCGTTACATAACCATAAGAGTCCTCAAGGAATGGTATGTAGACGCAGGCTAGCGCGTTGTTAACGTAGCTCGCAATCGTCTCCCTGGGAAGAAATCCAAAGTCGAGCTTCACTCGATCCTTCAGGTCATGGCTTTCCACCTTACGTATCAAGGCAACTGCGTCAGCCTCGTTCTCAGGAGGACCCGCAACAATCAGCTTCACATTAGATCTGACGTGCGCCATCGCATCGATTATCATCGCTTGGCGCTTAGCGCCATTTACTCTGCCACCCGCGAAAATATACCCCTCACTACCGCTGTCGCTAAATAGATGTTCATCATTTACAGGCAGGGGGTTAATTGGGGCATCAATACCCATATACGTGCTTAGACGCTCACTTACCGGGCGAGCAATGCACGCGATTTGTTTCGCGCGAGCGAAAGCCTCGGCGTCGAACCGACGTATTTGATCGCGAAGAGCAACGCCTGCATCGTCATTTGGGATATTGCTTTGCCCGGCATCCCAGAGATCATAAGCCTGACGATATTGATGAACGAGCCATATACGCATATTACGATGCTGAATGCCGTAGTTCGGAAACTTCGAACCGACCACTATGTCATAGTGATCCAAGTCCAGCATCTGGCTAATTTGCATTTCGGTTGCCAGACGCGCAGGCGGCTCCCATCGCATAGGAATCCGGACAAGATCCGCATCAATTGCTCTGCGCCGCATTTCCTTAACAACATTAGCGGCCATCTCCTCAGCGCCGCCCCAAACAAATGGCACTTGTCCGTTGATGACGGCGACCTTCATGCGACCCCCGAAATAAGCCCAGCCGCCTGCACTAGGCTATTTGCGGCGTTTCTCCAGGCAGCATCGTCATCGGAGGGAAACGGCAATAATCTCGCAGGTACGCCAACTTCCTTCATCGCACGCTGGGTCCTTTTCGCCGCACAGAAAACAGCACGCGCCTCCGCAACCGCCGCATCCATGGCCGCAAAATTGAGAGGCGATGAGCCTGCCTTGGATACAAGATCATCGCCTATTCGCCAGATTATCTTTTGCCTATGAAGCGCCACATCAGTAATGGGACTAAGAGATAAAAATACATCGCTCCAGCAATTTAATTCCATAAGGCGGAGGCCAAAAAATTGGGGCGTTATATTGGGACTTACGACATTAAACGGGAACAGGAATGCTTCAGCCTCATGCCCTAGCCCCCGCAGCGCATCTGAAAGCCTGTCAATCGGTTTCTGAAAAAATTTATCTTGGTGGGCGGCAACAAGTATTTTCATCAGTACTTAGATTCCGAGAAAGGCACTTACCAATTAGCCCATTTGAGAAAATTCGCCAACGAATTCCGCAACACACACAGCATCGCTCGTCAGCGTTCGACACACAAGGCCACGCCCATGCCGCCGCCGATGCAGAGGGTGGCCAGACCCTTCTTGGCGCCCGACCGCTTCATCTCGTGCAGCAGGGTGGTCAGCACGCGGGCGCCCGACGCGCCGATGGGGTGGCCGATGGCGATGGCGCCGCCGTTGACGTTGACCTTGGCCGGGTCGAGGCCCAGCTCCTTGACCACGCACAGCGACTGGGCGGCGAAGGCCTCGTTGGATTCGATCAGGTCCAGATCGGCGACGGTCCAACCGGCCTTCTCCAGCGCCTTTTTCGAGGCCGGAATCGGGCCCGTGCCCATGAGGGCCGGATCGACGCCCGCCGTGGCCCACGACGCGATGCGGGCCAGCGGCTCCAGACCGCGCGCCTTGGCTTCATCGGCGCTCATCAGCACCAGCGCCGCTGCGCCGTCGTTGATGCCCGAGGCGTTGGCCGCCGTCACCGTGCCGTCCTTGTCGAAGGCCGGCTTCAGCTTCTGCATCGCCTCGAGGGTGGCGCCGTGGCGGATGTACTCGTCCTGATCGACCACCACGTCGCCCTTGCGCGTGGAGATCGTCACGGGCGCGATTTCATCGACGAACTTGCCCGCCTTCTGCGCGGCCTCGGCCTTGTTCTGGGAAGCGACGGCGAAATTGTCCTGAGCCGCGCGGTCGATCGACCATTTCTCGGCGATGTTCTCGGCCGTCTGGCCCATGTGATAGCCGTGGAAGGCGTCGGTCAGGCCGTCCAGGATCATGGTGTCCTTGAGCGCCAGGTCGCCCATCTTCTGACCCGTGCGCAGGTGCTGGGCGTGCGGCGACTGGCTCATGCTCTCCTGACCGCCGGCGACGACGATCTTCGCGTCGCCCTGCACGATCTGCTGATAGGCCAAGGCGACGGCGCGCAGGCCCGACCCGCACAGCTGGTTCAGGCTCCAGGCCGGAGTCTCATTGGCCAGACCGGCGCCGATGGCGGCCTGACGCGCCGGGCCCTGGCCCGCGCCGGCCTGCAGCACCTGGCCCAGGATCACCTCATCCACATCAGCGGCGGCCACGCCCGCGCGCTCCAGCGCCGCCTTGATGGCGACCTCGCCCAGCTTGGAGGCCGGCAGGGTCGACAAGGCGCCGAGGAAGGAGCCGACCGGCGTGCGGGCGGCGGAGACGACGACGACGTCGGTCATTTTTATTCACTCCCTGGAGAAATCTTGGCCGGGTCGTGCCGCATTCGGCCGCGGCCGTCACCTGTTGCGATGCAGCAATCAGCAAAACGTCATCGCCGCGCCGCAGCAAGAGCCGGGAACGATGGCGGCAGCCGCGCTTTGAAACAGGGAAGGAGACGTCGCCCTGTTGAGAGTTCGTCCATGCTGAAACATCTGGCCCGCCGCATCTGCACCCCCGACGAACTCGACATGATCGAGCATTATCAGACGCGCGCCGAGCGCATGGCCGACCTGTGGGTTCACCTGATCGGGCTGGCCCTGGCGGTGGCGGGCGGCGTGGTGCTGGCGGTGCTGGCCAGCGTCTATGCAGGCGTCGGCGCCGCGGTTTCAACGGCGATCTACGCTCTTTGCCTGGTGGCCATGCTGACGGCCTCGACCGTCTACAACCTGACCCATCCCTGCGCGGCGCGGCCCGTGCTGCGGCGGCTGGACGAGGCGGCCATCTTCCTGATGATCGCGGGCAGCTACACGCCGTTCACGGCGGTGCGCTTCGAGGGGGCCTGGTCGGTCGGGTTCACCGCCGCCGTCTGGACGATGGCTTTGGTCGGCGCAGCGGTGAAGATGCTGGCGCCGCGCCTGTCGGACGCCTTCTGGAGCGTGATCTACGTCCTGTTCGGCTGGGTGGCGGTGTTCGCGCTCAAGCCGATGATCGAGACGGTGCACCCGCTGGCACTGAGCCTGCTGGTCGTGGGCGGGCTGATCTACACGTCCGGCGTCTTGGTCTTCGTCAGCCAGAAGGTGAAGTTCCGCCGCGCCATCTGGCATGGCTTTGTGGTGACGGGCGCGGGCGTCCACTGGGCCGCCATCTTGATCGGCGTGGTTCTGGTCGGGTCCTAGGCGAGACGACCGGCGGAGTCTTTTCACGCCACAGGGCCGCGCTGATGATCATGTCCTGGAGGCTCTTGCGCGGCGCCCACCCCTGCCTTGTCAGACGGCTGGTGTCCGCCACCAGCATCGGCGGATCGCCCTCGCGTCGTGCGCCGACCACCGCTGGAACGCGACGGCCCAGGCAATTCTGTGCGGCCTGAAGCACTGCGCGCACAGAGACGCGCCCGCCGGCGCCCGCGTTTAACACTAGGTCGGTCTGCCCCTGGAACAACTGCTCCAGCACCAGAAGATACGCCGCAGCTAGGTCTTCGACATGCACGTAGTCCCGGATCGGGGTGCCGTTGCGCGTATTGTGAAATCTTCCCCCGAAAGCCGTCAGAGGCGGCGCCTCGCCCCGCGAGGCCCTGACGAGCAGCGGGATCAGATGGGTTTCGGGATCATGATCCTCGCCCAGCTCGCCTTCGCTGTCGGTACCCGCCGCGTTGAAATAGCGCAGGGCGGCGCAACGCCCGCCCGACGCGCGCGCTGCTGCGCAGCACCTCCTCGAACGCCAGCTTGCTGGCCCCATAGGGGGTGATCGGTCGCGTCGAGTCGTCGTCCCTAATCGGCGCAAGCTCGGCGGGACTGCCGTAGACCGCCGCGGTCGAAGAAAACAGGATGGTCCCGACGCTCGTCGCTTGCAGAAACTCAAGCAGGGCGACGCCCTTGCCTACATTCTCTCGATAATACTTCAGAGGATCCCGCACGAACTCGCCGACCAGGCTCTTGACTGCGAAATGCAGCGCCCCAACGGTATTGTGCGCCTGAACGGCGCGGGCGACGGCGTCGCGATCGGCGATATCCGCCTGAACCAGAGGCCCCAAACGAACCGCACTGGCGTGGCCGCTGGAGAGATTGTCCAGGGCCGCCGGCAGGTAGCCCTCGGCCGCAAAAGCCTTGCAGACGTACGAGCCAATATATCCAGCGCCGCCAGCCACCAGTATCGCACCACGAAAGATGGCCGCCTCCTCAGGTCGAACAGCAAGCCGCCGGGTCCGGCCTCTTTCCTACGATGGATCCGTTCGCCGCAAGCGGGATTTCGCCGCCGCTACGCCTCCTTGCCGCGCCTGGCGCTGCGGGACTCGCCTTCGCGGCCACAACGCGTGATAGTGCGGCGATGCAACATCGCGAGAACAAGCGTGGCCGACAAGAAATCCGAGGGCGGAAAAACCCGTGACGGCATGGTCGTCATCAAGAAATATGCGAACCGGCGGCTCTATAACACCGCCACCAGCGCCTATGTGACGCTGGACGATCTGGCGCGGATGGTGCGCGAAGGCGTGGAATTCACCGTCCATGACGCCAAGACCAACGACGATCTGACGCGCCAGATCCTGACCCAGATCATCTTCGAGGAAGAGAGCCGGGGCGAGGCCCTGCTGCCGGTGCAGTTCCTGCGTCAGCTGATCGGCTTTTACGGCAACTCCATGCAAGGGGTGCTGCCGTCCTATCTGGAGATGTCGCTGGACAGCTTCACCCGCCAGCAGGAGCAGTTGCGCGGCCAGTTCACCCGCGCCTTCTCCGCCGCGCCCGGCGGCAATCTGATGGAAGAAGCCGTGCGCCAGAACATGGCCATGTTCGAGCGCGCCATGCGGATGTTCCCCGGCTTCGCCCACGCCCGCGCCGAAGACGAAGCGGCGGAGGCGTCGCCCGCCGAAGCCAGGCCGGCGCCGGCCAAGGATGACGCCGCGTTGGACGAGATGCGCCGCCAGATGGACGAGATGCGGGCTCAGATCGACCGCCTCGCCCAGTCCAAGGACTGAACCGGCATGACGGACGAGATCCGTCCGATCGGCGCGGCGGGTCCGATGAACGACCCCGTGGTCGATGAGCGGGGCGACAAGGACCGTCGCCGTCGCGAACGGCGTCGCGCGCGCGCCCTGGTCCCGACCGAGGCCGAAGCGGCGGATCAGGCGGCCGATCCTGCCGCCTCCCCGGCAAAGCCTGCCGTCACCCCGCCCCCGCCGCCCGCCGCCTTCGCCGCTCAGGTGCTGGGCCAGTCAGGGCAGAAGCGCGGGCTGAAGGGCGGCGCTCAGGTGCTGGACGCGGCGCGCACCACCTATCTGGGCCGGGAATATTCAGGACGGCACGACCGGCGCCCCTCGCCGGGTCGGGCGCGCAAGACCGAGATCTGACGGCGACTGGCGCCTGACTTGCGAGGACCCAGGCTCAACCGTCCTCGGATCGCGCCATGCCCGCCGCTCTCAGCCTCGCCGCCCGCCTGTTCGACGCCACCGTGGTGGCGGTGATCTTCCTGGCGTTCAGCTAGGGGGCGATGGCGCCCCCGCCCACTGTCCCTGCATCCTCCCCACTGTCCCCTACACTCCGCCGTCACCCTCGGGCTTGACCCGAGGATCGAGCACAGCGGCGTGCTCACGGCCGACCGTTGAGTAGGCAGACAACTGGATCCTCGGGTCAAGCCCGAGGATGACGGGGTGCTGGAGGGAAGGGCGTGGGAGCAGGCCGCTCATGAGCGAGCCGGCCGCCGCTTCAGAACTCCGTCACCGCCCCCGGGCGACGAGAGCGGGACTTCAGCCACATCACGCCCAGCAGGTCCGAGAAGGACGCCCGCAGCCGGCCCCAGTTGGTGTATTTCGACCGGCCCGTCTCGCGGTGGCGGTGATCGACCTCCAGGTAGCGGTTCTCATACCCCTCGCGGATCATCAGCGCCGGCAGGTAGCGGTGGATGTGATCGAAGTAGGGCAGGCGCAGGAAGACGTCGCGGCGGAAGGCCTTCAGCCCGCAGCCGGTGTCATCGGCGTCGTCGCCCAGCAGTTTCCTGCGGATGCGGTTGGCCCAAAGCGACGCCTGGCGCTTGGCGTTGCTGTCCTGACGCTTGGCGCGCACGCCGCCGACCAGGGCGACGCTGGGCGGGGCGGCGATCAGGGCGTCGACCAGGCGCGGGGCGTCGGCGGGCGGGTTCTGGCCGTCGCCGTCCAGGGTGACGATGATCGGCGCCCGCGCGGCCAGGACGCCGGTGCGCACCGCCCGGCTCTGCCCCGCGTTGGTTCCGTGCGACAGCACCCGCAGGGCGGGCAGTTCGGCCATCGCCGCCTGCAGCTCGGCCAGGGTGGAGTCCCGGCTGGCGTCGTTGACGAAGATCATCTCATAGGACCGCCCGGCGAAGGCCTCGGCGATTTCGCGCGCCAGCGGCACGGCGGCGCCGGATTCATCATGCACGGGCACGACGACGGAAATGTCGGGCGAGGAAGCGGAGCGGTCGGTCATCGGCCTTCCTTAGCGCAGGCCGCGCCTCGGCGAAACGGCGCGTCCACAGCCGTCGCACAAGGCGAAGCTTCCGGACGCCGCGTCCGGCGTGATACGAGTGCGCCATGAACCGCCCGAACCTGGATCATTACATCGCCGGCTGGCGCGGCCCTGTCCTTGCGGCCCTGCTGGCCCTGATCGCCGGCCTGCCCGGCCTGCTGCTGCTGCCGCCGCTGGACCGGGACGAGAGCCGCTTCGCCCAGGCGACGGCCCAGATGCTGGAAGGCGGCGACTATGTCGACATCCGCTTCCAGGACGATCCGCGCTGGAAGAAGCCCATCGGCATCTACTGGATGCAGGCCGCCGCCGTGGCCGTGACTTCGGACGTCGAGGACCGCACCATCCAGCCCTATCGCCTGCCGTCGCTGCTGGGCGCCATGCTGGCGGCCTGGGCCGTGGCCTGGGCGGGCGCCGCCCTGTTCGGCAACAGGGCGGGCTTCCTGGCCGGCGTGATGCTGGGCGCGACCTTCCTGCTGTCGACCGAGGCGGGCATCGCCAAGACCGACGCCATGCTGGCGGGTCTGACCACCCTGTCGATGGCGGCGCTGGCGCGCATCTACATGTCCACGCGGGCGGGCGAGAAGTCGAACCGGCTGCACAAGCTGCTTTTCTGGGTCGGGATCGGCCTGTCCATCCTGATCAAGGGACCGATCGGCCTTCTGGTCGTGGCGCTGGCCGTCATCGCCCTGTCGATCTGGGACCGCAACATCAAATGGCTGGGGCAGTTGGGATGGGGCTGGGGCCTGCCGCTGACGGCCCTGCTGGTCGGGCCCTGGGCCATCGCCATCACCATCGCCACCGACGGCGGCTTCTGGCGCGAAGCCATCGGCGGCGACCTGGCGCCCAAGATCGCGGGCGCGCACGAAAGCCACGGCGGCTTCCCCGGCATGTATGTGCTGTTGTCGCCGCTGCTGCTGTTCCCCGTCACCCTGATGCTGCCCGCCGCCCTGGCGACGGGCTGGCATCGCCGGGCCGAGCCGGCGATCCGCTTCGCCGTCTGCTGGCTGGTCCCGGCCTGGCTGATGTTCGAACTGGCCCCGACCAAGCTGTGGCACTACACCCTGCCCACCTTCGGCGCGATCGCCCTGCTGGCCGCCGCCGCCCTGACCCAGCCGATTGGCAAGGTGTCGCGGGTGACTGGCGCCTTGCTGGGCCTGTTCGCGGCCGTGGTCATCTGCCTGATCACCGTCTACGGCCTGACCGAGTTCGGCCGCTCGACCGCCCAGACTTGGGCCACCGTCACCATCGTCTTCGCCGTCATGGCCGCGGCGGTCGGAGGCTTCCTGCTGGTCAACCGCGCGGCGATCACCGGGGTGCTGATCGCCGTCGTCTTCGGCATTCTGGCCCATGCGGGCCTGGCAGGGACCATCCGCCAGCTGCGCCCGCTGTCGATCGCGCCCCGCCTGGTACAGACGCTGGACTCGGCCGAGCTGAACCCCGCCCAGGGCCGCTATCCGGGGCCGGTGGCCATCACCACCTTCCATGAGCCCAGCTTCGTCTTCCTGACCGGCAAGGACACCCAGCTCACCGACGGCGCCGGCGCCGCTCGCGCCCTGGCCGAGGGTCGTCCTGCCATCGTCGAGGCCCGCGACGACGAGGCCTTCCGCCGCGCCCTGGCCGACCTGGGCGCCGCCGGGCGGGCCGTCGGCGTGGTCACCGGCCACAACTATTCCTCGGGCGACGACGTGCGCCTGACCGTCTACGCGCCGGCGGGTTCAGGCGAACGGAGGGCCCGCTGATGGGACGTTTCATCCAGATCGTCGAGGTCGGCCCGCGCGACGGCCTGCAGAACGAGAAGACGGTGCTGGAGCCCGCCGTGCGCGCCGACTTCGTCCAGCGGCTGGAGGCGGCCGGGGCGAAACGCATCGAGGCGGTCAGCTTCGTCCACCCCAAATACGTGCCCCAGATGGCGGGCGCCGAAGAGGTCATGGCCGCCCTGCCCCGCCTTGAGGGCCGCAGCCGCATCGGCCTCGTCTTGAACGGCAAGGGCTACGACCGCGCTCTCGGCACGGCGGTGGACGAGGTCAACGTCGCCCTGTCGGCCACCGACGGCTTCGGCCTGAAGAACCAGGGCCTGACCGTCGACCAGCAGGTGCAGATGCTGGCCGCCATCATGGCGGGCCGCGCCAATGCAGACGGCGCGCCCGGCGCGACGCCGAAGCTGTCCGCCACCCTGTCCTGCGTCTGGGGCTGCCCCTTCGACGGCGAGGTTTCAGTCCAGCAGGTGGGCGACCTGGTCGCCCGCATCGCCGCGCTCGGCGTCGAGGAGATCGCCCTGGCCGACACCATCGGCGTCGGCGATCCGTGGAGCGTGACGAAAAAGGTCGAGGCCGCCCGAAAGGCCGCGCCGGATGCGACCCTGCGCCTGCATTTCCACGACACCCGCAACACCGGCCTGGCCAACGCCTACGCCGGCGTCGAGGCCGGCGTCGACGTGCTGGACGCCTCGGTCGGCGGCATCGGCGGCTGCCCCTTCGCGCCCGGCGCGACCGGCAACATCGCCACCGAAGATCTGGTCTACATGCTGGAGCGAGCGGGCTTTTCCACCGGCTACGATCTGAACCAATTGATTGACACTGCCCGGTGGATCAGCGAGCTGATCGATAGGTCAACTAAAAGCGCCGTAGTTCGTTCTGGACCATTTCCCAGAAAATCAGGTTAGCTGTTCGATCGCAAACAGTTCGCTATCTTAGTCTTCAAAACGGAGAATATTTATTCTCACAACAACAACTAACGAGTGAAGAAATTACACAATTACATCCAAACAGATTCGCTGCTAAGGAAAGAAAAATGAAACACCAACCAGACACAGGCAATGAAAATAGCAAGGTTATTTTTGGTCTTTTCGGCGCGGGAGGATTCGCCCGAGAAGTTATGCCTATAGTTGATAAAGATTCACTACCGGGATCAGGACATAACGATATAGAGCTCTATTTCGTTGAAATGCACTCGGAGTTCAGTGAAATAAATGGTTACAAGGTTATCTCCGAAGATCACTTTTTTAGCATTCCGTGTAAAGAAAAATTCTTCAACATCGCAATAGGCGACTCAAAACTTCGAGAAAAAATAGCAACGAAATGCATAATGAACGGCGCAAAGCCGATTAATCTAAACTCAAAGAAATGTACAATTGACGAATTCAATGAAATTGGAGAAGGCGCAATACTTTGTCATAACACTATTGTTACATCAAACACCAAGATCGGAAGATTTTTCCACGCAAACATCTTTTCTTACGTTGCGCACGACTGCGTAATTGGAGATTTTGTAACATTCGCTCCGAGCGTGCACTGCAACGGAAATGTTCACATACATGACCACGCCTACATCGGAACAAACGTGGTAATAAAGCAGGGCAGCCTCTCAAAACCATTAGTAATCGGCAAGGGAGCCGTCATCGGCATGGGCGCAGTGGTAACTAAAGATGTACCACCATATACGACAGTCGTGGGAAATCCCGCAAAACCCTTCGTAAAGAGCTAACATAAACTGGCAGGTCTCTTATTGCAGAACGTCAACATGGAGGGAGAGTGTTAGGGGACACTAGGGTTTAGAAAGGGGGGCCAGTGCGGAACAACGTGGGACAAACCTTTACTGGCCAAGGCTTTCCCTCAAAAATTTGTCGGCGGTCGGCGCGCAATCGTTGTCTAACGGAAACGCCGATTTAGACAGACCTCGCTCACTTGATCTTAGACAATTTGTCGGCGGTGGTCGGCGGCGCAAAGAAGCCTTAGGCCGCCCTTAGGCCAGCGCCTGGACGACCCAAACGCCCGCAATGGCGGGCTAAGGTCAGCATGACGCAAGCTTGAGGGAAGCCTGATTGATGGGCTGGATTGGCTGGTGAGCGAGCGCGACGGACCTAAACGCAAGCGGCGGAACCGGGACCTTGTGGTCCCAGTTCGCGTCGAACTGGGCGAATGCCCGCCCTGTCTAGGTTTCAGGCCGAGGTGCCCCCCTCACAGGTTGGCGCGAACTGGGACCTAAATTCTCGCCACTCGCCTGCTCGATCAAACCTTTAATGCGGGAGGCTTGGGCGTCCGCTGCGATCCGTCCAGCCTGACTGAGTTGGCCACACTCAAGCTCGAAATTGGAGATATCACCTTCATGCATTTAGGAGTCGGCAGCATCGATGATGATGACGCGCCAAGCGCAGCCCTGAATCCGATCCGGCACGACGCTGCAGGTGGATGATCGTCGGAAACAAAAGGCGACGTTGCGCTGTGCAGCGTAGTCGCCTTCGCGCGCGGCCTTCCATTCACGCAGGAACATCAACTGATCCATCTGGCAGAGCGTGTCGCCGTCTTCACAGTGGGTGATTTTCGGGTTCGGGAGACCAGGGTAAAGTTCACCATTCGCCAGCCGGGGGAGGAGCGGTTGAAGGTCGTGGCGGACCTCCTCAGCTTTGACGTTGGTTAGGCGCGCTGACGGCTGAGTCGGTGAATTGTTTGCATCGACGACGGCGGTCTTGTCTTACGGGGCGGCGGTTCCGGCGCCATGGACAGGAGTGCGATACAGCCGACGATTACGGCAAGTGATGTCAAACCAAGAGGGGCTAGCGACCCTCCGTCCACGCTCCCCCTACTTCCGATTTTTCCGGCCGCGACGACGCACGGCGTCTGTGGCGCGAGCGCTGGAAACAAACTGGGTCAGCGCCGCCAGCTCTCCCGCGCCGGTCGTCCGCACTGCCAGGTGCCAGGCGGCCGTCGGTCTCCAAGACATAGACGCTGCGACGGTCGGCCCCGTTCGATCAGTTCGCCGTCGTCCAGGATGCGTTGCACCAAGCCCATGTCCTGCGGCCGGGTCGGCGCGTCACCGTGGCCGTGGTCCAGGCGTGGGTCACCGCCGCCTCCATCGCCTCCTTCGCCTGGCGCTCGCCGCGCGACAGGATTCAAACCTCGACTTGTCGTCCAGCCAGCGTCGTTGATACGGGTGGAAGTTGATCAGGGGGCCAGCGTCGGCCCAACGGTCGGCCGCCATCAGCCGAACAGGATGCGCTTGGCTACGCATCGCCTCCGCTTCGGCGTCGCCGGACTGGACGGCCTCGTCCAGCTTCTTGATCGCCTCTTTCTTGAACTCGGCCTGAAGTGACCGGCTCATGAACATGACCTCGGCGTCCAGAACGACGGCCTTCCCGCCCTCTTCACCTTCAGCGCCGTCGCTGGTCGCGGCGGCCATGGCGAGCTTCAGGATGATGGAGTGCATCACCTCGATATTCATGCGCGCCAGCTTATTGTCGGACTCGTCGCCGAACTGCCCGGCCAAGGCGGTGGCGAACCGAATCATCATCCCGCTCGGCCAGCTGTCGTCGGTCGAGCGCCGCAAACAGGCGATGCGCCAGATGCGCCGCGACGGCCTGTCGAACGGCCAGACGGCCAAGGTGCTGGGCGTCCACCGCCGCACCGTCGAACTGTACCACCAGGTTAACCGCCGCCTCGGACTGGCGTTCAAAGAGCAGAACACGCTCGATCTTTTCGAGGATTGAGCCCCCGGACCGAAGTTCTTCGGAGTGTGGCCACCCCCGTCATTTTGGCCTGATGACCCTGCGCTCGCGCTAGGGCGGCGCGTCACGGGGGCCACACCCAAAATGACCCAGGGCCAAACGGCTCGCCGTCCGACGCGCGGCGTTCGCAACAACAATCCCGGCAATATCCGCCGCGTCTCCGGCGTCACCTGGCAAGGCCAGGCCAAGGATCAGACGGACGCGGAATTCGTCGTCTACGTGTCCCCGGAAATGGGCGTCCGCGCCCTGGTCCGCACCCTGCTGACCTACAACAATGCGCACAAGTTGGGCGTGGAGGCAGGCAAAATCCTCGCGCCCGCTGTTGGCGCGGCGGCGACCGTGCTGGAGTCCGTCTCCAACTGGATGAGCCGCGCCGGAGAAAGCGAGTCGTTCCTGGCCAAGACCGCCGTTTGGGCAGTGGCCGGGCTGGCCGGGGCGGTTGGCAACGCCGTGGTCGGCATCCTCGGACCCTTGTTCATGGCGAAAACCATGCTCGGCCCTGGGGGCCTCGGCGGTGCGGCGTTCAAGACGGGGGCGACCCAGGTCATCGGCCTCTTCGGCCGGATGCGTCTCGCCGCCATCGGCTTCAACCTGTCGACGCTGGCCAATCCTGTTGTGCTGATCGGGGCGGCCGCCGTTGCCGCAGTCGTCGGCGTCGGCCTTGGTCGTCCGCAAGTATTGGGAGCCCATCAAGGCTTCTTCGGCGGCGTGGGTCAGGCCCTGGGCAAGGCGTTCGCCCCGGCGCTGTCCGCCATCGGCTCGATGCTCGCCCCGCTCAAGCCTCTATGGGACGGCTTCGCGGATGGCGTCGGCAAGGTGGCCGGGTGGTTCGGCCGCCTGCTGACGCCAGTTGACGCCGCCGACAAGAGCGTGACCAGCGCCGCCGAGGCGGGGCGCAAGTTTGGCCGGGTGCTGGCCATCGCCTTCAAGCTATCGCCGGTCGGCCTGTTCGTGGCGGGCATCCGCATGGGCATCCCCAATATTCGGGCGGTCCTGGCGTGGCGGCCCATGGACACGATCCGGGCCGCATGGTCCGGCCTGACGGGTTTCTTCGGCGGCCTTCAGGCGCGGTTCAGCGGCTGGGGCGGGATGATCCTTCAGAGCCTGATCAACGGCATCCGCTCCATGACAGGCAGCGTGAAAAACGCGGTCATGGAGACGGCCAGTCCCGCCGTGGGGTGGTTCAAGTCGGGGCTTGGCATCCGGTCGCCGTCGCGGGTCTTCATGGGGTCTGGGCGCCGACACCATCGCGGGCCTGACCCTCGGCCTGGATCGCGGCGGCCGGACGGCGGTTCGCCGCGTCGCGGCCATCGGCGCGGCCGTGGTCGGCGCCATGCCTGTGGCGGGCGCCGCCTTGCCCGCCATCGCCCAGCCGGCCGCCTCGTCAATGTCCGCCGCCTCGGCCGCTCCCGCCGGGCCGCGCACGGGCGGCGTCCATATCGAAACCCTGACCATCCACGTCTCGGTCCAGAGCGGCGGCGACCAGACCACGGGCCGCCGGATCGACCGAGACATCGCTGCCGAGCTGCGGCGCCGACTGCACGACGCGGCCTGATCCATCACCGTTCTTATGACCCTGGGCGAAATCCGCTTCTCCATGGAGGAGGGCTCCTATCGCCAGCTCTCGCAGACGCTGGAAATCCGCGTCGCTCGCATGGACCGCGCGGGAGGTAGTCCGGCCGCCGAGTGCTGGGCGAAGACATGACCATCGACATTGAAGGCGTTTGCTATCCGGGCCAACGCCACGCCATGGATCGCGTGGATAGCTTTGTGGCCGCCGCCCGCACCCATAAGCCCCAGGTGCTGACGGACGGTCGGGGCAACGTCTGGGGCGAATCCCTGATCGAGCGCGTCGAGCGGCGGACGGGCGAGGGTGCGTTCGACGCCTCGGGCGCTCCCCTCCGCGAAGACTTCCGCCTCTCCCTGGGCGCGGTCCCGCCAGAGACCTCGCCCGACCAGGCCCAGCCCCAGAGCGGCGCCGCATGAGCCGTCAAATCACCACCCGGCAAGGCGACCGAGGCAGTCCTGGGCGCCAACTCGCACTTGGCGGACCTGCCCCCGTTCTTCCGGCCGGTGTTCTCGTGACCCTGCCGGACCTGCCGACTACCCCCGAACGCAGAAGGCTGAAACTGCGGGACTGAAGCCCGACTTTCGCTTGATGGTGGGGGGCGAATGATCGTTCGGCCGTGATCCGGTCGCACTTGATGCGGATCGTCACCGACAACTCGGGCGACGACGCCGACACGTTGGAAATCGTGTTGGACGATGCGGGCTATGTCATCGAGCCGCCGAGGCGGAGGGTCGTTCTGGGCGTGTCGCTGGGCTATGTGGGCGGTGAGCTGGCCTATATGGGTCAGTCGACTATAGATGAAACGCAGCCCGAGGGGCCGCCCGATATCCTGACCATTTGCGCCAAGTCGGCCGACATGCGGGCGGGTCTGAAGGCGGCATGACACCACCATCGGAGCCATCGTCGCCAAGATCGCGGCCGAGCAGAGCCTGACGCCCGCTGTCGCGCCCGACCTGGCCGGCCGCGCCGTGGCCCATATCGACCAGGATAATGAATTGGACATGCACTTCCTGACGCGCTTGAGCCGCCTGCATGGTGCGGTGGCGGCGTTCAAGGGCGGCCGCTTGGTCTTCCCTCCCTCAACCACCGGCCAGTCGGTATCGGGCCAAGGCGCTCCCCGGCATCGTCCTGGACCGGGCGAAGGGTGACCTGATCCGTTGGAGCCTGCTAGAGGCCGACCGCGACGAACATGGCTCCGTCCGCGCCCGCTGGCGCGACGCCAGGGCGGGGCGGACGCGGTTCGCCACGGCTGGGTCCGGCGATCCGGTGAAGACCCTGCGAAGCATCTTCCGACTGAGGAGACGGCCAAGGCGGCGGCCGAGGCCGAACTGGCGAAGTCGCAACGCGCCCAGAAGGGCGTGGACCTGACTATGCCCGGCCGCCCCGAAACCCTGGGGCAGACGCCGTTCACGGTTCTGGGCCTGCGTGATGAAATGTTCGGCGACTGGATCACTGAGACCGCCGAACATACGGCTGATTTCGAGGGCGCTGGCTTCGCGTCCAAGATCACCGGCCACCGGACGGCAGACGTGAAAAAGGGGCCTTAAAGGCCCCTCAAACGCCCCTCTAAGTGGCCTCAACCACCGGCCGCTTTTGCTCCAACTTCAAGTGTCCGACATTCCAAATCGAAGTGGCGCGCTACGGAGAGAGCGGGGGGGGGGCTGGGATCAAAACCTCAGCCCCATCTAGTTTTTGGCTGGTCGGGTAACTGCTGATCAAGGAGCAGACCAGAACAGCTAACTGTCTCGCCCGCTAACTCAAAGGTTCAGCAGCGCCGGGTCCCCGCCCTGGGCGGCGATGTTTATGCTGATGGCTTTCTCGGCGGCGTAGCGGATCAGGCTGTTGGGGCCGCCGGCCTTGGGGCCGGTGCCGGAAAGGCCTTCGCCGCCGAAGGGCTGGACGCCGACCACCGCGCCGATGATCGAGCGGTTGACGTAGACGTTGCCCGCCGGGACCAGCTCCATCACTTCGCGGGCGAAGGCGTCGATACGGCTGTGGACGCCCAGCGTCAGGCCGAAGCCGCGCGCCGCCAGCTTGCCGGCCACCGTCTCCAGATCCTTCGGGTCGTAGCGATAGACGTGCAGGATCGGGCCGAAGACTTCGCGTTCCAGGAAGTCCGGGGTCGGGATCTCGGCGATGACCGGGGCGAACAGGTCGCCCTTGTCGGCCCCGGCCGGCAGTTCGGCGCGGGCGATGATCTTGGCTTCCCTGGACAGACGCTCGACGTGGGCTTCCAGGTTGGCGCGGCTTTCGGCGTCGATCACCGGGCCGATGTCGGTCCTGGCGTCGGTCGGATCGCCCAGCACCTGGGCGGCCAGCGCGCCCTTCAGGCCCTCGATCAGGGCGTCGGCCGAATCCTTGGGCGCATAGAGGATGCGCAGGGCCGAGCAACGCTGACCCGCCGAGCCGAAGGCCGACAGGATGACGTCGTCGATGATCTGTTCCTTCAGCGCCGTGGTGTCGACGAACATGCCGTTCAGCCCGCCCGTCTCGGCGATGAAGGGGATGATGGCCCCCGGACGCGCGGCCAGGCCGCGGTTAATGGCGTTGGCGGTATCGGTGCCGCCGGTGAAGGCCACGCCGTCGATGCCCGGGTGGTTGGTCAGGGCCACGCCGACGGTCTCGCCGCGGCCCGGGACCAGGGCCAGCAGGTCAGGGTTCAGGCCGGCCTTGTAATAGAGACGCACGGCTTCGCCGGCGATCAGCGGCGTCTGCTCGGCGGGCTTGGCCACCACGGCGTTGCCGGCCGCGAGCGCAGCGGCGATCTGGCCGGTGAAGATGGCCAGCGGGAAGTTCCACGGGCTGATGGCGGCGAAGACGCCGCGGCCGTGCAGGACCAGTTCGTTGGTCTCGCCGGTCGGGCCCTTCAGGGTCTGGCGGCCGCCGAAGTCGCGCTCGGCCAGCAGGGCGTAGTAGCGGCAGAAGTCGGCGGCTTCGCGCACCTCGGCCACGCCGTCGTTCAGCGTCTTGCCCGCTTCGCGCGACAGCAGGGCGACCAGACGGTCGAGTTCGGCTTCCAGAGCGTCCGCCATGGCGCGCAGAACCGGGGCGCGGCCCGCGCCGCCCAGACGGTCCCAGGCGACCTGGGCCTCGGCGGCGGCGTTGACGGCGGCGTCGACGTCCTCGACCGAGGCTTCGGAGACATGGCCCAGCACGCGGCTGCGGTCATAGGGGTTGGTGACGTCCTGCGGGTTCACTCCCGCCCGGAGCTTTCCGCCGATGATCGGACCGGCGGTCAGCTTCTCGCTGTCGACGCGCTCCAGAGCGGCCGCGTGACGCTCACGGTCGGAAGCCTGCGAATAGTCGCGGCCGAGGGAGTTCTTGCGGTCACCGTAGATGTTCATGGGCACAGGGATCTTCGGATGGCGATCGGGCTGGGCCTCGACCGAGGTGATGGGATCGGCGGCCACGTCGGCCGCAGGCACGCGCTCGTCCAGCAGGGCGTGGACGAAGGAGGAGTTGGCGCCGTTTTCCAGCAGACGGCGCACCAGATAGGGCAGCAGTTCCTCGTGGCCGCCGACGGGGGCGTAGGCGCGCACGACGACATCGCCCCACTCGACCTTGGCGCCGTCATAAAGCGCCTCGCCCATGCCATGCAGGCGTTGGAACTCGATGGTCACGCCGCGATCGGCGGCCATGCGGTGCACGGCGGCCAGGGTGTGGGCGTTGTGGGTGGCGAACTGCGAGAAAATATAAGGCGAGGCCTCGATCAGCGCCTTGGCGCAGACGAGATAGTTCAGGTCGGTCGCCGGCTTGGTCGTGAACACCGGATAGTCGGTGCGGCCGTTGACCTGGGCCAGCTTGATCTCGGTGTCCCAATAGGCGCCCTTGACCAGGCGCACCATCAGGCGACGGCCCGACGACTTGGCCAGTTCAGCCAGCTTGGCCACCGTCTCGGTGGTGCGTTTCTGATAGGCCTGAACGGCCAGGCCCAGGCCCTGCCAGTCGCCCAGCGCCGGTTCGCGCGCCAGCCGCTCCAGCAGCTTCAGCGACAGGGCCAGACGGTCGGCCTCTTCGGCGTCGATGGTGTAGTTGATGTCGTATTTGGCGGCGATCAGCGCCAGGCGCAGGATGCGGGGATAGAGCTCCTCCCACACCCGGTCTTCCTGCACCGCCTGATAGCGCGGCGACAGGGCCGACAGCTTGACCGAGACGCCGTGGCCGCGCTCGGGGCCTTCGCCCTTGGCGGTCTTGCCCACCGCCTCGATGGCGTCGGCGTAGATCTTTTCATAGCGTTCGGCGTCGGCGGCGGTGCGGGCGCCCTCGCCTAGCATGTCGAAGCTGCACAGCCAGTTTTCGCGGTCGGAACGCTTCAGCGCCGCCTCGATGGTGCGGCCGACGACGAACTGCTCGCCCATGATCTTGACGGCGGTGGCGACGGCCTGGCGGATGACCGGCTCGCCCAGGCGCCCGACCAGACGCTTGAGGAAGTTCGGCAGGTCGCTGCGCGCTTCATCGTCGACGTCGACCAGCTTGCCGGTCAGCATCAGGCCCCAGGTCGAGGCGTTGACGAACAGGCTGTCCGACTGACCCAGGTGCGAGGCCCAGTCGGCCGAGCCGATCTTCTCGGCGATCAGGCGGTCGCGGGTGTCGGCGTCAGGCGTGCGCAGCAGGGCCTCGGCCAGACACATCAGGGCCAGACCTTCGCGGGTGCCCAGGGAGAACTCCTGCAGGAAGCTTTCGACCACGCCCTGGCGCTTCTGGCTCTTGCGGGCGCTTTCGACCAGGCCGATGGCGTCGTTCAGGACCGCCGCGCGACCGTCAGGCGTCAGGGGTTCGGCGGCTAGCAGCTCGGCCACCACCTCACGTTCGTCCCGGTACTTGTTCCGGTCCAGCTCATCCCAATGGCGAAGATCGGTCGGCGTCATGAAATCCATCCTGTGAATTTCTGGATATATGGTCAGTGCGCCCGAATGTGCATCGCATGATCACCCATAACTCCGCGTAAGCTTCGGGGCACGCTCGTCATTCCAGGGGAAACCGGCGCCCGGACGGGGGCGCGCGCGGAGATGTTCATCTGTCGAGACGAAAACCCTCTGCACAGCGCAATATCATGCCGTCTCGCCTTCGTCATGCGGAGCGTCTAGAAGTTTCACCTTCGCGAACGGCTCAAGGCCCTATCGACTTCATGCGCATTGTTCTGGTCACCGACGCTTGGGAGCCTCAGGTCAACGGCGTCGTCCGCACTCTGACCCGCACCGTGGCCGAATGCCGCGCCATGGGTCATGAGGTGGAGGTCATCGAACCCAGCCAGTTCAAGACCATTCCCTGCCCGACCTATCCGGAGATCCGGCTGGCCCTGGGCGCCGAGGAAGAGATCCGCGAACGCCTGCGCGCCTTCGAGCCCGAAGCCGTCCACATCGCCACCGAAGGTCCGCTGGGCATCGCCACGCGGCGGATCTGCGTGGAGTGGAAGCTGCCCTTCACGACCAGCTATCACACCAAATTCCCCGAATACGTCTCGGCCCGTTTCCCGATCCCGGTGCAGGTCGGCTACGCCTATATGAAGTGGTTCCACAAGCCGTCGGGGCGGCTGATGGTGGCCACCCCGACCCTGCGCGACGAACTGGTCGAGCACGGCTTCAAGAACGTCTCGCCGTGGACGCGCGGCGTGGACACCGAGCTGTTCCGCCCCGACCTTGAACCGATCTACAAGGAGATGGGCGGCGACGCGTGGCCCCGCCCCTTCTTCCTCAACGTCGGCCGGGTGGCGGTCGAGAAGAACATCGAGACCTTTCTCGGCCTGGACCTGCCGGGCACCAAGATCGTCGTTGGCGACGGCCCGGCCCGCGCCGATCTGGAAGAGAAATACCCGGACGCCAAATTCCTCGGGGCCAAGTTCGGGGAGGAGCTGGCGCGCTGCTTCGCCGACGCCGACGTCTTCGTCTTCCCCAGCTGGACCGACACCTTCGGCCTGGTGATTCTGGAGGCGATGGGCACGGGCACGCCGGTCGCCGCCTACCCGGCGCACGGCCCCATCGACCTGATCCCCGGCTCGAGCGCCGGCTTCATCGACGACGACCTGAAGACCGCCTGCCTGAAGTGCCTTGAGCTCGACCGCAAGGACGTGCGCGCCTATGCGGAGAAGTTCAGCTGGCGCGCCTCGGCCGAGCAGTTCATCGAGAACCTGCAGCCCTATCCCGAGCCCGCGCGCGGCCGTTTCTGGCGCCGCCTGCGCCGGGTGGCGCGCCTGAGGCGACGCGCGGCGGCGTAGAGGCGCGCTAGTAGCGCTGGACGCGGACCGCGCGGCTGTTGCCCGTGGTCAGCATATAGCTGCCCAGCGCCGCCCGGCGCACCCTGACGGCCTGACCGGGCCTGTTCTGAAAACGGACGGGATCGAAGTCCACCTGGCCCCATTGGGAGCCGTCCCCCAAGTGGAACCGCCACTTGCCGTCGACCTGCTGAACGGCGCGATCCAGCGTGGTTTCGATAGCCTCGACGCGATCATGGTCTGCGGCGCCGAACAGCGCGCCCATGGCCGGCGCTGCAAAGCCGAACAGTTGCCGCCTCAACTCCGTGACCTTGCCGCGATCGACCACGACGAGGTCCCCGGCTGTCTGCGCCGCCGCCAGCCGATCCGTCACGGCGTCATAGCAATCGACGCGCGCGACCCTGTCCTCGATCCGTCGGCAGTCCAGCAGGGGGGTGAGCCGGTCCGACCCAGGCTGGGCCTGAGCCGCGACGGAACCTCCCGCCCCCCAGACCAGCATTATCGCGACTGCTGAAAAAGCAGCCGTTTCCTGGCGCCTTAGCCGCAGATTTCTGAAAGATTTTGGCACGAAACCCTCCCTAGCCGACCTAATCAAATCTGACATCAATGCGGCTGATATGTGCTCAATTAGAGACACAGAAGACCTCGTTACATCCGCCATCGCCTTTGACATAGCGAAGACTGACATAACGCGCCTAACATTTGATCGAGATTGATCCGTTATCAATGCTCACGATGTCGATGTCGAAGACCTGATCGATAAAGTCCTTGGGAACCCCATAGGACAGGGCAGACAAGAGGAGGCTTCCTTTGAGTACCTTCATTAATCGCAAGCATTTGCTTGCATCAACGATCATCACAGGCATGACGATCGCGGCCTTCGCGGGCCCGGCCGCCGCGCAGTCGACCCAGGAAGAAGCGGCCCGAGTGGGCGACATCATCGTCACCGGATCGCGCATTCCTCAGCCCAACCTGACCACGACCAGCCCCGTGACCCAAGTCACCGGCGAGGACATCGACGTCCAGGGCGTCACTCGGGTCGAAGACCTGGTGAATCAGCTGCCTCAAGCCTTCGCGGCGCAAAACTCGACCGTCGCGAACGGCGCCTCGGGCACCGCCAGCGTGGATCTGCGCGCCCTCGGGCCTGACCGGACGCTGGTCCTGATCGACGGGCGCCGTATGGGCTACGGCTCGCCGAACGACACGGCCGCCGACCTGAACCAGATTCCCGGCCAGTTGGTCGAGCGTGTCGAAGTCCTGACGGGCGGGGCCGCCGCCGTCTACGGTTCAGACGCCATCGCCGGCGTCGTGAACTTCATCATGCGCAAGAACTTCCAAGGTCTGCAGATCGACGCGCAGTACGGCTTCAACCAGCACAACAACGACTATGACGGCCCCGGCAACCTGCGCCGCGTCATCGAGGGCCGCGCCGCCGGCAACCCGTCGCAGTTCCGACTGCCCGACGACAATGTAATGGACGGCTTCAGCCGCGAGATCACCATCGCCATGGGCGTCAACGCCCCGGATGACCGCGGCAACCTGACCGCCTACGCCGGTTGGCGGAAGAACAACAAGATTCTGGGCCGCGATCGCGACTATTCGTCCTGTTCGCTGGGCGGCGAAGCCGGCGACGACTTCACCTGCGGCGGCTCGTCGACCAACGCCACGGGCCGCTTCCTGTCGCTGGAGAACGGCGCGAACCTGACCGTGGCCGACGGCGGCGGCTTCCGCAACTATACGGGCAACGACGCCTACAACTTCGGGCCGCTGAACCACTTCCAGCGCCCCGATGAACGCTACACCCTGGGGGCCTTCGGCAACTATCAGGTCAACGACAAGATCGAGGCCTTCACCAGCCTGGCGTTCAGCGACTACAGCACGGTCGCCCAGATCGCCCCGTCGGGCATCTTCTTCGGCGGCGGCACCTCGGCCAACGGCGGCTACAACATCAGCTGCGACAACCCCTTGCTCAGCGCCGCTCAGGCGGCCGGTCTCGGGTGCGCCGCCGGCGTTGAAAGCGTCGAGGTTCTGGTGGGCCGACGCAACGTCGAAGGCGGCGGCCGTCAGGACGACATCAGCTCGCAGAACTATCGCGGGGTGGTGGGCATCCGCGGCGCCCTGGACGACGCGTGGAGCTACGACATCGCGGCGACCTATTCGAAGGTCCAGCTGAGCCGTATCTACCGCAACGAGTTCTCGAACATCCGCATCGGCCGCGCCCTGGACGTCGCCATCGACCCCGCCACGGGTCAGGCCGCCTGCGTCTCGGCCATCGATCCGGACGGCCCGACCGGCCCGCTGGCGCCGGTTGACGCCGCCTGCGTCCCCTACAACCTCTATTCGCCAGGCGGCGTGACGCAGGAAGCCCTGGACTACATCCAGGTCGCCGGCCTTCAGCGCGGCAAGACCGAGCAGCAGGTTCTGACGGCCGCCATGACCGGCGACCTGACCAAGTACGGCTGGGCCAGTCCCTGGGCCGAACAGGGTCTGCAGGTGGCCTTCGGGGCCGAGTACCGTCGCGACAAGCTAGACGCCGCTTCGGACGTGGCCTTCCAGACCGGCGACCTGGCCGGTCAGGGCGGGCCGACCCCGAACGTCTCCGGCTCGGTTCAGGTCTACGACCTGTTCGGCGAGTTCCGGATGCCGCTGATCGAGGGCCAGCCCCTGGCCGAGCAGGTGTCCATCAACGGTTCCTATCGTCGGTCGACCTACGACAAGTTCAACTCGGACGCCTATGGTCTGGGCCTCGACTGGGCGCCGGTGCAGGATATCCGCTTCCGCGCCAGCTTCGCCCGCACCACCCGCGCGCCGAACGTGGTCGAACTGTTCCGACCGGAAGGCCTGAACCTGTTCGACGCCGACGGCGATCCTTGCGGCCCCAACCCGACGGCCAGCCTGGCGCAG
Organism: Brevundimonas sp. M1A4_2e; assembly: GCF_053345555.1. Classification (NCBI taxonomy): domain Bacteria; kingdom Pseudomonadati; phylum Pseudomonadota; class Alphaproteobacteria; order Caulobacterales; family Caulobacteraceae; genus Brevundimonas; species Brevundimonas sp. M1A4_2e. Next base: position 46,803 of record NZ_JBKFAI010000009.1, read on the forward strand.
TGCGTCGCCACCGGCGTGCCTGCGGCCCAGTACGGTCTGGCCACGGACGACGGCGGCCTGCTGGAAAGCCCGGCCGGTCAGTACAACTTCCTGCAGGCCGGCAACCCCGACCTGGCGCCGGAGACCGCCGACACCTTCACCATCGGCACGGTGTTTACGCCGTCGTTCGCCCCCGGGCTGAACATCTCGGTCGACTACTACTCGATCAAGCTGAAGGACCGGATCGACATCATCGATCCTCTGGTCACGCTGGAACGCTGCTATGAGAACGACGACGCGACCGCTTGCGCCCGCATCGTCCGCAGCGACATCGGCACCTTGTGGACCACCGGCGGCTATGTTGAGGCGTTCAACACCAACATCGGCGGGCTGGAAACCTCCGGCGTCGATGTGAACGTCAACTACGGCTTGGAGCTGGAGCGCTTCAACCTCAGCGAATACGGCAAGCTGGCCTTCAACTTCGTCGGTTCGTGGTTGGAGAAGCTGGAGACCGATCCGGGCGAAGGCGTCACCCCGTATGACTGCGTCGGCTTCTTCGGCAATGAATGCGGCACGCCCAAGAACGAATGGCGTCACCGCGCTCGCGTCACCTGGCAGACGCCGTGGAGCAGCGACCTCTCGCTGACCTGGCGCTACTACGGCGGAGTTGACAATCTGGGCGGGACCGATCGCCTGGACGGCTCGTTCGACGCCCAGAACTACCTCGACCTGGCAGGCACCTGGCAGGTTCGCGAGAACCTGCGCCTGCGCGCCGGGGTCAACAACATCCTCGATCGCGATCCGCCGCTGTCCTACAGCGTCGGCACGACGGGCAACAACAACACCTATCCGCAAACCTACGACGCGATGGGTCGCTACATCTTCGTGGGCCTGACCGCCGACTTCTAAGCAGTCGCCTGCAAATGAAAGGCCCGGCGAGGAGACTCGCCGGGCCTATTTTTTTGGGATGGGGCGCTCTTTAGTTCGGGCGCGACATCGAGGTCATGGCCGCCGCCTTGGCGCGTTCGGCCGCCAGCTGGTCGGCGGGCAGCGGCACCAGGCCGCGGTCCTGCAGATAGCCGCCGCGACCGGCCGAGCCGTCGGACATGAACTCCTGTACGAACTGTTCCAGGCCCGGCGTCACGCCGATGTGGGCTTTCTTGACGTAGATGTAGAGGCTGCGGGCCAGGGGATAAGAGCCGTCGGCGATGGTGGCGACCGAGGGGGCCACGCCGTCGATGGTCTCGGCCTTCACCGTGTCCATGTTCTGCTCAAGGAAGGAGAAGCCGAACACGCCCAGCGAGCCGGGCGTGCGGGTCAGGGTCTGGACGATGGCGTTGTCGTTCTCGCCCGCGTCGACCCAGGCGCCGTCTTCGCGCAGGGTGTGGGCGATGGTCTCGAAGCGGGTCTTGTCCTGCTTCTCGATGGCGGCGACGGCCGGGATCAGCTTGGCGCCCGGCGCCATGCCCAGCTCCAGGAAGGCGTCGCGCGTGCCCGAGGTCGGCGGCGGGCCGTAGACCTGGATGCGGGTGGCCGGCAGGGCCTTGTTGACCTCGTTCCAGGTCTTGGCGGGGTTGGCGACGAACTGGCCGTCGGCGCCCGGCACGTCCTTGCCCAGGGCCTCGTAGAGGTCGTTCAGTTCGAGGTTGAAGCTCTGGCCGGTGCGGGCCGTGGCGACGACGATGCCGTCATAGCCGATCTTGAGCTCGACGATGTCGGTGACGCCGTTGGCGACGCAACGGTCGAACTCGCTGGCCTTCATCGGGCGCGAAGCGTTGGCGATGTCCGGGGTCGACGGGCCGATCCCCGAACAGAAGGCCTGAATGCCGCCGCCGGTGCCCAGGGCCTCGACCCGGGGCGACGATCCGCCGCCGTTGCGAGAGAAGGTTTCCGCCACGCGGGTGGAGAAGGGGAAGACGGTCGAGGAGCCGGCGGCCCAGATGCCCGTGCGGGCCTTCTGCGAACCGGGGGCGCCGCCCTCGTTGTCGCCGCAGGCCGCCAGGGCCAGCAGGGCGGCCGCGCAGGCCGTAAACTTCAGTGTGCGGATCATGGCCGGACCTTCTCCAGTCGTCAGTGTGCGACGCTTAAAGCAGGAGAGTGTGACGGTCCGGCCAGACCTTTGTGACAGTCAGAGCAAACGTCGACGCATCGCCTGCGAAAGGAAGTCGATTAGGGTCACCGCGACGATGACCACGATGACCACGGCCGAAACGTCGCGGAAGGCGAAACCGTTCATGCGGTCGAACAGGACCTGGCCGATGCCGCCCGCGCCGATCAGGCCCAGCACGGTGGCCGAGCGGCTGTTCGATTCGAAACGGTAAAGGGCGAAGGAGGTCCACAGAGGCGCCACCTGGGGGATCACGCCCCAGACGATCTCGTGCAGCTTGGACGCGCCGGTGGCGCGCACGCCTTCGACCGGGCCCTTGTCGATCGACTCGACCGCTTCGGAAAACAGCTTGGCCAGAACGCCCGCGGTGTTCAGCGCGATGGCCAGCACGCCCGCCAGCGGGCCCAGGCCCACAGCGACGACGAACAGCAGGCCCATCACCAGATCGGGAATGGAGCGCAGCATGTTCATGATCCAGCGCACCGGCTGCACCACCCAGACCGGGGCGATGTTGCGCGCGGCGGCCAGGCCCATGGGCACGCCCAGGAAGATGGCCAGGAAGGTGCCCCACAGGGCGATCTGGATCGTCTCCCACATCTTGCCGACGAACAGGCGCCAGTCGGCGAAGTTCGGGCGCAGCAGGTCGGCGGCGAAGGTCTGGATATTGGACGAGTTGGTGATCAGGCGCGACAGATTGCCCAGATCCACAGCCTCGATGCTGATCAGCAGCAGGACGGCCAGACCGCCCCAGATCAGGACGTCCAGCGCCCAGGCGCCGGCCGATTTGGCGGGCGCCTTGGGAATGCCGGCGGCGGCGGTAAGCGAAGCGTCGGTCAAGGCTGGACCTCGCGCAGGCGACGCAGGCGTTGCAGTTCAGCCTCGGCGCGCGCGGCGCCGGCGGCGTCGCCCTTGGCCTTGGCCTCGGTCAGGGTCTGGTCTGCGATCATCTCGCGGACCGGGTTCAGATAGGATTCGTCGGCCGGGTTGAAGCCCGAATAGTTCAGGTCCTTCAGGATCTTGCGCTGGCGCTCGGCCTCGGCGCCCTCGCCCCGGCCATAGGTCAGGAAGAAGCCGCGGATCTTTTCCTTGATCGCCGGATCCAGGTCTTCGCGGATGACGATGCCCGCCTCCGGGATCGGGGGCGAGCGCCAGATTTCCTCAAGCTGAGCGGCGATCTGCGGGTTGGAGCGGCCGATGAAGACGGTGTTGATGGTGTTCGACGTCGCCACCTGCACCAGGCCGTTGGCCACGGCGAAGGAGTTGGCCTGATGGTTGGCCGTGCGCACCGTCTTGAAGCACTCGTTCGGCACGACATTGTGCGGATTGAACAGGAAGGTCATCGGCGCCAGCGTGCCCGAAGTCGACAGGGCGTCGCCGATGCCGAAGTCGTATTTCTTGCCGCAGGCCAGCACGTCGTCCAGCGTGATGCCCGAGCCTTTTTTGACGATCAGGGTCGACTGGTAGGAATCGCGGCCTTCGGGGTCGACGATGCGGGCGACGACCTCGCCCTTGGAGCGTTCGATCGCCTCGATGGCGGTCTTGGCCGGGAACCAGGCGGCCTGGATCTGATTGCCGCGCATGGCCTCGACCAGCACGGTGTAGTTGGACGCGAAATAGGGCTTCACCGGCACGCCGACGGCCTTGGTCATGTCGTCCAGCAGCGGCTGCCACAGCGGACCGGAGGACGCCTGTCCCTCGGCCGGAAGGATGGCGAAGCTGATCTCGGACGGCGCGCCCTTGGCGGCGCCGGCCTTGTCGCCCTGGCCGCAGGCCGCGAGGCTGACGGCCAGGGCCGCGCCGGCGGCCAGGCCCAGCATCCGGCGGGTCAAGTTGGAATGGGTCATGCCTTGGCTTCCCAGAACGCGTCCTCGTATTCGGGACCGTAGATTTCAATCAGGCGCTTGGTGTCCAGGCCGGTCGAGGGCCCGTCGTAAACCACCTTGCCCTTCTGCAGGGCGACGACGCGGTCGCAATAGCGGATGGCGTAGTCCACCTGGTGCAGGGTGACGATGACGCCCAGGCCGTCGCGCTTGTTCAGCTCGACCAGCAGCTCCATCACCTTGCGGGCCGACACCGGGTCCAGCGAGGCGACGGGCTCGTCGGCCAGAATGGCCTTGGCGCCCTGAACCAGGGCGCGGGCGATGGCGCCGCGCTGCTGCTGGCCGCCCGACAGGGTATTGGCGCGCTGGGCGGCGTATTCGGACACGCCGACGCGGTGCAGGGCCGCCATGGCCTTGTCCTTGTCCGCGCCCGGCCAGACGCCGAACAGGCCGCGCCAGGCGGGCAGACGGCCAAGCGCGCCCAGCATGACGTTGGAGAACAGGCTCAGCCGACCCACCAGATTAAACTGCTGGAAGATCATGCCCAGCCGTCCGCGCGCACGGCGCACGGCGCCCGTGACGCGGCCGTTCTGCTGAACGACATCGCCGAAAACCGAGATGGTCCCGCCGGGATCGATCGGGTGCAGACCCGTGATCGAACGCAGCAGGGTGGACTTGCCCGACCCTGAAGGACCGATCAGGGCGACCATTTCACCGGCGCCGACCTCGACGGACACGCCGTCGAGCGCCTTTCTGGCCCCGTAGGTCTTCGAGACGTCGCGGACAGAGGCGACGGCGGCTGTTGAAGAACTCATGAACCCATGGATGAGGTTGCGACAAAGGGGGCGCCGCATGACGCGAGATGGGCGCAAGGGCAAGTCTTAATGGCATGTCTGCGTCGATTACGTCCAGTGGGTGAGCCTTTTCAGCACAGGGCCTCCGCCTTGGAAGCCGCCCGTTCGACCCGATCGCCCCGGCCGCGCAGCGCCGCCCCGCGGCCCCGACCGGCCCCCTGTTCGGGACGCCGCGCCCAAGCCGCGTCAGGCCGGGCAACCCCATATAGAAGCAGAAGGGCAAGCGGGCCAGCCCCGTCTCGGCCAAGCCGCCGTCGGGCGGCCCGATGCAGACCGTGGGACGCCATCGCCGCTGCGGATCGGGGAACCGCGCCGCAATATTTCCGCTTTACATGACACGCCAATGCCCCCATATCGCGCGTTCCGGCGGACCCCGTAGGTCCTACTTGCGCCGCTAACGCCGGGTCTGGGTTTAACAATCATCAGGGGGTTACGTGCGTTGCACACGTACCAGTTTCCCCTGGACCTGGTCCGTCAGCGGTCCCCGGAGCGTCCGGTCGCACTCGTGCGTCCTCGCTCCGTTGCCGTAGCGGCGCAGTGGTTCCAGGATAATCTGAAAGCCGACGTCTTCTATGCGGTGAAGGCGAACCCTTCGCGGTGGGTCATCGAGACTCTGGTCGAACAGGGCGTCAACGCGTTTGACGTCGCGTCCCTGGCCGAGATCGAACTGGTTCGATCGGTCAGCCCGAACGCGCGTCTGGCCTTCATGCACCCGGTCAAGAGCCGCGGCGCCATCCGCGCGGCCTACGCCGACCACGGCGTGCGCACCTTCGTGCTCGACAGCCATGACGAACTGAACAAGATCCTCGATGCCACCGGCCACGCCGAGGACCTGAATCTGGTGGTTCGCATGGGCGTGTCGGCCGACGGCGCCGCCTATTCGCTGTCGGGCAAGTTCGGCGTCACCCCGGATCAGGCCCCCGCCCTGCTGCTGGCCACGCGCCAGGCGGTTCAAGACGGGCTGATGGGCGTGTCGTTCCACGTCGGCTCGCAGTGCATGCGCCCCTCGGCCTATGAGGCGGCGATGACCCAGGTCGGCCGCGCCATCAAGAAGGCGGGCGTCTTCGTCGATATCGTCGACGTCGGCGGCGGTTTCCCGTCGGTCTATCCGGGCATGGTCCCGCCGGACCTGAGCGAATACGCCGACGCCATCCATCGCGGCTTTAACGAGATGCCGGTGTCCGAAACGACGGAGCTGTGGTGCGAACCCGGCCGGGCGCTGGTGGCCGAATCGTCGTCGGTGCTGTGCCGCGTGGACCTGCGCAAGGGCGACGCCCTTTATCTGAACGACGGGTCGTACGGCTCGCTGTTCGACGCCACCCACTCGCGCTGGCCCTTCCCGACCAAGCTGGTCCGGCCAGAAAGCGTGAATGGGGGCGACGCTGCGTCCGAGCTGAAGCCTTTCCGATTCTATGGCCCGACCTGCGACAGCATCGACCACATGCCCGGCCCGTTCTGGCTGCCCGCCGATGTGCAGGAAGGCGACTTCATCGAGATCGGCATGCTGGGCGCCTATGGCGTGGCCATGACGACGGGCTTCAACGGCTATGGCGAACATGACATCGCCGTGGTCGAGGACGCCCCGATGGGTTCGATGTACGGCCTGGCGCCGCGCTCGATCCCGACCGTGCGCACCACGGCCGAGGAGAACGCCCGCAAGATCGTTCGCCTGTCGCGTCCCAAGGGCAAGGCCGGCCAGCGCAAACGAAAGCGCTGATCCACAACACCCCGCCTTGAACTGAAAAATGTCGCAAGGCTTTGGTACAAGTAGCGGCCCGTCGCTCCGTCCGGGCCGCTGTTCCTTATTGACGACGGGCGCTCAAATCCGAGGGAAACCGCTGAAATGAACGCTCCCGTTCAGTCGAACAAAAAAGCCGAACTGCTGGCCACCACCGTCGAGCACGTCGACATCACCAGTTTCGACGCCCGCCCGATCATCGATTCCATGCGCAAGATGTCGTTCAGCTCGCGCGACACCGCCCGCGCGGCCGACATCTTCAACATGGCCCTGGAAGACGAGACCTGCTCGCCGTGGCTGATCCTGGCCGGTTCGACCTCGGCCGGCGGCTGCATGCACGTCTATCGCGACATGGTGCAGTTCAACATGATCGACGCCGTGGTCGCCACCGGCGCCTCCATCGTCGACATGGATTTCTTCGAGGCCCTTGGCTACAAGCACTATCAGGCTGCGGGCCCGGTCGACGACAACATCCTGCGCGACAACTACATCGACCGCATCTACGACACCTACATCGACGAAGAAGAGCTGCAGGACTGCGACAACGCGATCTATGAGATCGCTAATCGCCTGGAGCCGCGCGGCTATTCCTCGCGCGAGTTCATCTGGGAAATGGGCAAGTGGCTGTCGGAAGGCAACGCCAAGAAGCCCGGCTCGCTGATCCAGACCGCCTATGAGAAGGGCGTGCCGATCTTCTGCCCGGCCTTCGTCGATAGCTCGGCCGGTTTCGGCCTGGTCAAGCACCAGAAGGAACGCGCCAAGGAAGGCAAGCCGTACATGATGATCGACGCCGTCGCGGACTTCCGCGAACTGACCGACATCAAGATCGCGGCCGGCACCACGGCCCTGTTCATGGTCGGCGGCGGCGTGCCCAAGAACTTCGCCCAGGACACCGTCGTCTGCGCCGAGATCCTCGGTGAAGACGCCGAGATGCACAAATACGCCGTGCAGATCACGGTCGCCGACGTGCGCGACGGCGCCTGCTCGTCCTCGACGCTGCAGGAGGCCGCCTCGTGGGGCAAGGTTTCGACCACCTACGAACAGATGGTCTACGCCGAAGCCACCACTGTCGTGCCGCTGATTGGTTCGGACGCCTATCACCGCGACTCGTGGAAGAAGCGCGAGCCGCGCCAGTGGGCCAAGCTGTTCGGCAAATAAGAAGACGCCTCCGGCTCGCCGGATGCATCAAGGGCCGGAAGCGCACGCTTCCGGCCTTTTTTCTTGCCCGCTTCGCGCGCGCAGTCCCGACGGAACCGCTCCGCCTCCCGGCCGCTTGTTTCTGGTCCAGCCACGGGAGATCTGCATGACCGACCCCAAGACCGAAAACGACGAAAGCCGCGAAGCCGCCGCCATGGGCGAGAAGACCGATCGCGGCCACCTGCGCGACGCGCTGAACAAGGCGCTGGAGGGCACTGATTCGGGCTCTGACACCCGCGCCGGCTCCCTGCGGGGCGGCTCGGCGTCGGGCTCCGAGATTGATCCGGACCAGGATGTCATCAACGACGCGCTCGCTCGCGAAGGCGTGGCCGCGCGCGACGCCGCCACGCGCCCTGCCGGCGGACCTGAACAGGCGCGCAAGTCCACCGGCCAGCCCGGCGACGACGTCGACGCCCCTACCGGTTGAACCGCCTTGCTGCCGCCGCACGGATAGGCCACGGTGCGCCCCACTAGCGACATTAAGGATGTAGTGGGAATGAGGCGTTGCGTGGCGATCGGGGTCCTGGCGTTCAGCATCGGGCTGGCGGCGTGCGACGGTCCCGCTGCGTCCCAAGGCGAAGAGGCTGCGGCCCGCTCGTTCGAGCCGGACGCCGCTTCGGCCGCCGCTTCAGACGCCCCGGCCACCGCTTCGACTGGCGGCGCGTCCCCGGCCTCGGCGGGGGCGATCCGCGGCGCCCCCGCTTTCGCCGTCGTCTACCCCGGGGCCCAGGCTGACGGCGCCCCGATCGCCGCCAATGGGCCAAGCGGGCCCGGCGGACTGATCACCTTCAGCACCGATGCAGACCCGGAAGCCGTCGTGGCCTTCTATCGCCAGCGGGCTGAGCAGGCGGGGCTGGCCTCGATCATGGCTATGAATCAGGGCGAGGCCCGCGCCTATGGCGCCGCCGCATCCGGCGACAACGGGGCCAGCCTCCAGGTCGTCGCCTCGCCGGGCGAAGACGGCCTGACCTCGGTGCAGCTGTCCTGGAGCGCCGGGGCCTGATGCGCGCACCGGGCGGCCCGCGCGCCGTGGCGACGGCGGTTGTCCTGGCCGTCTTGTTAAGCGCCTGCGCCGGAACGCCCGCCGCTCTGCGGCCCGAAGCCGCCCGCGCGCCTGTCGTGGCGGGCTATCTGGACGAAACCGTCGTGGCCGCCCTGGCCGACGCCGTCCCCCCGCCGCCTGCGCCCGGTTCGGCCGAAGATCTGGACGACAAGGCCCGTTCCGCCCGCTTCATCGCCCTGGAAGACACCGACCGCTGGCTGCTGGCCACGGCTCACGCCGAGTTGCGCCCGCCGCTGGCGCTGCAGCATTTCGACTGCGCCCTGGACGCGCGCCTGGACCCGGCCGCTGTTCCGCAGCTGACCCGGATGATGCAGCGGCTGTTTCATGACGCCGACACCGTCGCCGAAAGGGTCAAGGCTCGCGCCCATCGCCCCCGCCCGGTTGGCGACGATCTTCAGCGCAACGCCTGCCAGCGGCTGACCGGGGCGGGCCGACGCAGCGCCTCCTATCCATCCGGCAGTTCGACCGTCGGCGCCGTCTATGGCGAAGCCTTCGCCGCCCTCGATCCGGCCCGCGCCGAGGCCGCCCGCCGCATGGGCGACGAACTGGGCCGCAGCCGACTGGTCTGCGCCATGCACTATCCGCGCGACGTGGCCGCCGGCGACGCCCTGGGCCGCGCCGTGTTTCAGGCCGCCGCCGCCCAGCCCGCGTTTCAGGCCGACCTGATCGCCGCGCGAGCGGAACTGGCCGCCGTGCGTGCGACGGGCGCGCGCAACCCCGGCTGCGCGGCCGAGGCGCAGGCCCTGGCCACGCCCCTGCCCTGACGGCCGCGTCCTGTTGACGGCGACGCGATGAGCATTCTGGCGACCTTCCTGCTGCTCTCCGCCGAAGCCTGGTCCCTGCCCGCCGCCCGCCCCTGCGACGCGCAGGACATCGCGGCCCTGACCGCCGAGGCCGATACCCCCTACCTGCTGGCCTGCCGCGCAACGCTGACGCCGGACCAGACGATCGTCCGTCCCGTGCGCATCATCGGCGCAGAAGCTTCAGGCGCCCAGTTGGACTGCGGCGGCGGGACGGTCGGCCGCCCGGAGGTTCCGGTCGCAGCCTCGGCGCCGACCATCGCCATCTGGTCGCGCCGCATCGATGCCGCCCTGTGGAGCCGTCCGACCGATGTCCGCATCCGCAACTGCCGGATCAACGGCGCCGTGCGGGTCTGGGGCATGGGCGCCGATGGACGCTATGACGACCTGCGCGCCTCTTCGCGCACAAAGGATCACACCGCCCGCCTGCAGGCGACGGCGCCCAGTCATGTGACGCTGGCGAACGTGACGATCCGCGCGGCGGGGACGATCCCACTCTATGTCGGTCCGGGCGTCACCCGGCTGAGCCTGCTGGGTTCGACCCTGGAGGGCGGCAGCGTCTCAACCGCCATCTATCTGGACGCCGAAAGCGCCGACAACCGGATCGAGGACAACCTGCTCCGCACCCGGACCCAGCGCGAGATGATCGCCATCGACGGTTCGGCCCGCAATCGCATCATCGGCAACCGTTTCGAACTGGGCGGGCGGCCCGGCGTCTTCCTCTATCGCAACTGCGGCGAGCGCGGCGTCATCCGCCACCAGACGCCGTCCTACAACACCATCACCGACAACCTCTTCAGCGGCGCCGCCCGGCTGCGCCCGCGCCTGGTGGTGCAGAACGCTCGCCAGGGCCGACGGTCCTACTGCGGCGACGATAATGGCTACCCCTGGGGCAGCAGCGCCGATGATCGCGACGGCGCCTCACACAACGTCGTTCGTTACAGTTTTGGGAATTGAGCGTATTTTTTGCGCCTCATCCCGAATTTCCTTCATTTGTCAGTATTTTTTTCTGCTCTGTGCCATTATTGACGTAATTCCGACTTGCTTGTGGCAGGCCTCGCCGTAATGTCCCCCGCGCAGGGCGAACGGCCCTGATGTGCCGCGAGCCGTCGATCGGTCCCTTCGTTCAAGGGGGCGACGGGGGCTTGTTTTGTTCAGGAGAGGGTCTCTTTTTGAAAAAGAGAATTGTTCGCGAGTCCTTGCTCGCTTCGACCATTATCGGGGGCGCCGCCCTCAGCTTCATGGCCGCCACGCCGGCGTTCGCCCAGTCGGCGAATGAAGAAGTCGCCGAAGTCGCTTCCATCGTCGTTACCGGCTCGCGCATCCGCCAGCCGGGCTATGAGGCGTCCAGCCCCATCACGTCGCTGAGCTCTGAATCGATCGCTATGTCGCAGCCGGTGGCTGTTGAAGAGCTGGTCAAGGACCTGCCGGCCGCCGTGCCGGCCGTCGGTTCGGCCACCAACAACGGTTCGGGCGGCGGCGCGACCATCAACCTGCGCGGCCTGGGCACCAACCGTACGCTGGTGCTGATCAACGGCCGCCGCGTGGTGCCGTTCAACCTCGAAGGCGTGGTCGACACCAACACCATCCCGCTGGCCCTGGTGGAGCGCGTCGACACCGTCACCGGCGGCGCCTCGGCCGTGTACGGCGCTGACGCCGTCGCCGGCGTGGTCAACTTCATCCTGAAGAACAACTTCGAAGGCGTCGAGGTCAACTCCTCCTACGGCTTCTCGGGCGAAGACGACGCCGTGCGTCGCAAGTTCGACGTCACCATGGGCGGCAACTTCGCCGATGACCGCGGCAACGCCGTCGTCAGCTTCGGCTACACCAAGACCGACCCGCTGTACCAAGTCCGTCGCCCTTGGGGCGAGGTCGCTCTCTCCTCGACCTCGGGCAAGCCGCTGGGCTCGGGCACCTCGGTCCCCGGTCGTTTCGACCTGACCCCGGTCAAAGGCGGCGTCGCCCTGCCGACCGGCGCTGAGCTGGACCCGACCACGGGCGCGCTGATCGGCTCGAACCACCCGAACTACAACTCGGCCGGCTACAACTACAACCCGTACAACCTGTATCAGACGCCGCTGAGCCGCTATCAGATCAACGGTCTGGGCAGCTTCAAGATCAACTCGGCCGCTGAAGTCTACAGCCACCTGACCTACGTCCAGAGCAACGTCTCGCTGGACAACGCGTCGAGCGGCACCTTCGGCAACACCTATAAGGTGCCGATCGGCAACCCGTTCATTCCGGACGCCATGCGCCAGCAATTCTGCGGCGCCCTGCTGATCGATCCGGCCAAGTGCGTCGCCGGCGCTGGCGGCGACACCATGATGGACCTGACCATCAACCGTCGCTTCACCGAGATGGGCACCCGTCCGGTCGACATCGAGAACAAGACGGTCCAGCTGCTGGCCGGCGTCCGCGGCGACATCAACGCCGACTGGAACTACGACGCCTATGTTTCGCACGGCGAGACGCAGCAGCTGCTGACGCGTCGCAACTGGGGTTCGCTGTCCAAGCTGCGCAACGCCCTGAACACCGTCTCGGCCACCGAATGTCTGGTTCCGGGCGCCTCCACCCCCGTGGCGGGCTGCGTGCCGATCAACGTCTTCGGTCCGGAAGGCACGATCACGCAGGAAATGATCGACTACATCAACCTGTCGTCGATGAGCAAAACCACGATCAAGCAGGACGTGGCCTCGGGCTCGATCTCGGGCCTGCTGCCGGAACGCCTGTCCAGCCCGTGGACCGAGCGCCAGGTCGCCGTGGCCTTCGGCGCCGAATGGCGTCGGTCGGGCGCCTCGACGCGCGGCGATGCGGCGTCTCAGACCAACGGCGAAGTCCTGGGCACCGGCGCGCCGGTTCCGGATCGCAACGGTCAGTTCGAACTGCGTGAAGCCTTCGCCGAACTGGCGGTGCCGGTGATCGAGAACCTGCCGTTCATCCACAGCCTGAACCTGGAAGCCGGCTACCGCCAGACCGAGTTCAAGGCCGGCAGCTCCAAGACCAACTATGGCAGCTACAAGTTCGGCGGCGACTGGTCGCCGATCGAGGACGTCCGCGTCCGCGCCATGTATCAGCGCGCCACCCGCGCCCCGAACATCGGCGAGCTGTTCAACCCGCAGGTCACCGGCCTGGGCAATATGGCGATCGATCCGTGCCAGTTGAACCTGATCAACTCGGCTGACGCCAACACGGCCGGCACGCTGAGCAACCTGTGCCGTCTGACCGGCGTGCCGCTGGGCGCGATCGGTTATGTGGCTGCGCCGAACTCCGGCCAGGTCAACCAGCAGACGGGCGGCAACCCGAATCTGGGGCCGGAAGAAGCCGACACCTGGACCATCGGCGCCGTCTGGCAACCGTCCTTCGTGCCGAGCCTGCGCCTGAGCCTGGACTACTACGACATCAAGATCGACAAGACGATCAACAGCCCCAGCCTGGCTGATGTCATGAACGGCTGCTACGACAAGGCTCTGAACCCGACGCTGGCGTTCAACGACAGCTGTAAGGCCATCCAGCGCAGCGCCGCCAACGGCTCGCTGAACGGCGTCGACGCCAAGGGCGTGATCCGTCCGTCGACCAACGCCGGCAACGAGCGCGTCTCGGGCTTCGACATCGCGGGCAACTACCGCGTCGAGCTGTCCGACTTCGGCTGGGGCGACATCGGCCGCCTCGACCTGAGCGTCAACGGCAGCATCCTCACCAAGCACGAAACCCAGGCCACCCCGGCCTCCGTGCTGCGTGACTGCGTCGGCTACTACTCGGTCTCGTGCGGCGAGCCCAAGGTCAAGCAACGCTGGAACAGCCGCGCGACCTGGACGCTGGGCGACTATTCGGCCTCGCTGAACTGGCGTCATCTGTCCGGCGTCGAAGTCGAGCCGAGCAACACAAAGTGGTTCCCGGACTACGCCCAGATCGACAGCTACGACTACTTCGACCTGAGCGGCCGCTGGGACATCACCCAGACGGTGCGTCTGACGGCGACGATCAACAACCTGTTCGACAAGTCGCCGCCCATCGTCGGCTCGCAGATCGGCACCACCTCTGCGAACAACGGGAACACCTTCCCGCAGACCTACGATGCGATCGGCCGCTACTTCACCTTCGGCGCCACGCTGAAGTTCTGATAGCGTTCAACGCATAAAATGAGAGAGGCGGAAGACCCCGGTCTTCCGCCTCTTTTCTTTTGGGCTCAGATTTTCACAAAAGCCGGATCAGGCCGGGCGGCCCGTCGCCAGGGCGCCGTACAGGTCCGTCCGACGATCGCGGAAGAAGCCCCAGGCCGCGCGGTGGCGATCCAAGAAGTCCAGGTCGAAGGTGTGCACAAGCACGCCCTCCTCCCGGTCCAGGCTTTCGACCAGGTCGCCGCGATGGTCGGCGATGAAGGAGTGCCCGTAATAGGTCTGGCCCGCCTCGGTCACCTGCTCGTGGCCGATGCGGTTGGCGCCGACGACCGGCACGACGTTGGACACGGCGTGGCCCTGCATGGCGCGCCGCCACGGAGCGGCGGTGTCCAGGGTGTCGTCATGCGGCTCAGTGCCGATGGCGGTCGGGTACAGCAGCACCTCGGCGCCCTGAAGCATCATGGCGCGCGCCGTTTCCGGGTACCACTGATCCCAGCAGATGCCGACGCCGATGCGGCCGAAGCGCGTGTCCCAGACCTTGAAGCCGGTGTCGCCGGGGCGGAAGTAGTACTTCTCCTGATAGCCGGGCCCGTCGGGGATGTGGCTCTTGCGATAGACGCCCATCAGCTCGCCGTCGGCGTCGATCATCACCAGGCTGTTGAAATAGTGCGGCCCCTCGCGCTCGAAGATGGAGACCGGCAGGACGACGCCCAGTTCCTTGGCCACGGGCTGCAGCTGGGTCACGGCCGGGTGCTCGCGCCACGGATAGGCGGCACCGAACCACTTTTCCTCCTGCGAGACGCAGAAGTACGGCCCCTGGAACAGCTCCGGGGCCAGGATGACCTGGGCGCCCTTGCCCGCCGCTTCGCGGATGAAGCCGATGGTCTTGTCGATGTTCGCCTGCATGTCCTCGCCGTAGGAGGTCTGGATGGCGGCGACGGTGATCTGACGGGTCATCACGCGGGCTCCTGCTGGCTGATGCAGTGGAAGGAACCGCCGCCCGACAGGGTGGCGATCGACGGCAGGGGGATGATCTCGCGGTCGGTGAAGACGGTCGCCAGGGCTTCGCAGGCCAGGCGGGCGGCCATGTCGTCGCCGTAGGTCGGCACGATGACGGCGCCGTCGGCGATCAGGAAGTTCATGTGACTGGCCGGGATCGGGCGTTCGTCCTCGTCCAGGATCAGGCCCGGCGAGGGGATGCGCAGCACCCGGATCGGACGACCGGCGGCGTCGGTCATGGCGGCCAGGGCCTGCGCCGTCTCATCATAGACCTCGGCGTTGGGATCCTTGGGGCCGAAGGCGATCGGACAGGCGACGACGCCCGGCGCGACGAAGCGCGCCAGGTTGTCGACGTGGCCGTCGGTGTGGTCGTTCAGCAGGCCGTCCCCCAGCCACAGCACCTTCCGGGCGCCCAAGGCCTGGGCGAAGGCGGCTTCGGCCGTTTCCTCGGTCCAGCCGGTGTTGCGGTTGGGATTCAGCACGCACTGGCGCGTGGTCAGCACCGTGCCCTCGCCGTCGTGGTCCACGGCGCCGCCTTCCAGGATGAAATCGTGGCGGGTCAGGGCGACGCCCGTCTGCTCGCCGATCTGGTCGGCGACCTCGTCGTCGTGGGGCAGGTCGTACTTGCCGCCCCAGCCGTTGAAGACGAAGGCCTGGGCCGAGGCCGATCCGGCGCCGAAGATCGGCCCGGTGTCGCGCAGCCAGATGTCGCCGAAGCGCCCGGCCACCACGGTCACGCCCGCCACATCGGCGAAGCGCGCCTGCGCGTCGGCCAGGGCCTCGTCATTGCCGACCATCAGCTTGACCTGCTCGCGGCCCGGCCCAACCAGGGCGCGGACCAGAGCCTCGACCTCGGCCTGGGCCGGTTCGAGGTTGTCCTCCCACAGGTCAGCGTGGCTGGGCCAGCCGACCCACATCGCGCGATGCGGCGTCCACTCAGCGGGGATAGGCGGGGTCATGGGCGAAGTCATGGGCCGAAAACGTCCACATAAAAGGAATGAAGCACGAAGGGGGCGAGATAGGCCCTGAAAGCCTCGGGTTCAATGGCGGCCGGCCTCGCCGGGTCAGCCGCTCAGCGCACCTGGCCTGCTCAACTCGCCTCAAGCAGCGCGAACGCGCGATAGGCCCCCAAAAAGAAAGGGCGGCCCGTTTCCGGACCGCCCTCCCCTAGTCTTCGTTCAGCGTCGCTTAGAAGCGGTAGCGGACGCCGACCTTCACCTGCCACACCGACTCGGTGCCGAAGGTGCTGGGGCTGCGAGGCGTGAACAGCGTGTAGTTGTACTTGCCGTCCACGATCGAGGCCCCGACGTTGTTCGAGGTGTAGGGGAAGCCGATCTGTTGGATCGTGCCCCACTCGTCGTTGATCAGGTTGCCCAGGTTTTTGACGTCGACATAGCCTTCCAGCTTGGCGCCGCCCGGGAAGAAGGCCGGCAGCTCCTGCGAGATGTGCAGGTCGACCGTCGTCACATAGGGCGACTTGAAGGCGTTACGCGGCGAGATTTCACCGGCGTATTTGATCAGGCCCGTCGAGTGCAGGAAGTCGTTGAAGGCGCCGACGTTGAAGTTCGGGCCGTAGGTGACGCGCGGGTCGCTGGTCGCCGTGACGTTGCCGGCCGAGTCGGCCGCCGGCACGTACAGCAGCTGACGCTGGGTCGTGACGTGTTCGCCGTACAGGTTCGCCGGGCTGGTGCCGAAGGTGTAGCTGTAGGGCAGGCCCGAACGACGCTGGGCGTACAGGTTGAAGCGCGTGCGGTAGTCGCCGAAGAAGGCGCGCGAGTAGGTCAGGTTCAGCTTCAGCGCGTGCTCGATCTCATAGTTCGAGTCCGCCAGTTCCGGGTTGTTCGGATCCGACAGGGCGTTGTTGCCGAAGTTGGAGCTGGCCGTCGACGAGGTCGCCGGCGAACGGTCCGTGCTGTCCAGATAGGTGTAGGACAGGTTGAAGCCCGCGCCGTCCAGCCAGCCGTCGTACCAGGCCTTGTCCAGGCCGATGGCGAACTGGTCGGTCTTGCCGCCGTTCAGGTTGGTCAGCATCAGCACCTGCTGACCGCGACGGACCGGGTTCGGACCAAAGATCGGACGACCGTCCGGCGCCGTGCCGTTCTGGGTCTGAGCCATGCTGAGGTCGACCCAGCCGATGGCGTTTTCGAGTTCCGAGTGAACGTACTCGGCCGTCAGGCTCCAGCCCGAGCCCATGTTGAAGCGGCTCAGATCGAAGATCTTGTTGACGCCCAGCGAGGTCTTCCAGATCGACGGCGTCTTGAAGGCCGGGCTGATCAGGTTGATGTTGCCGGTACCCAGTTGGGCGCTCTCGGTGACCTTGTCCTTAAGCTGCTGGTTCGGGTTCAGACCATCGACGTTGGTCAGATACGAACCGTTCGGGCAGACGCCGAAGCCGCCGGCGAACTGCGACTGATAGTTGGCCGCCGACTTGCACTGGAACGAGCCCGTCAGGTTGCCCGGGTTCGAGTAGGAGTTCGAAATCCAGACGTTGGGCGAACCGCCCTGGAAGCGACCGAAGCCGCCGTAGACGGTCAGGGTGGGGTCCGGGCGCCAGTTGAAGCCGAAGCGCGGCTGCAGGATGCTGATGCCGTCCAGGTTGGTGTCGTTGCCGAAACCAAAGCGGTCATAGAAGGCTTTGTTGTACTTCGGCTTGTCGTCCGAGGTGTACCAGTCGTAGCGCAGGCCGGCCGTCAGGGTCAGGTTCGGGCTGACCGACCATTCGTCCTGCAGGAACAGGGTGTTCAGGGCGTAGCTGAAGCTGGCGCCGCCGTCGTTCTTGTTGTTGCTGGCGGCGTTGGTGTAGCCGACCGACGACGCCTTGCGGGCCTCGAAATCGGCCAGCGACGCGAACTCGTACTCGGCGTTGGCGACCTGAACGAACAGGTTGAAGATGTCCTGCTCTTCGCGCTCATAACCGCCGGTCAGGCGGTGACCGAAGCCGGCTTCCCAGTTGCCGACCAGGCGGTACTGCATCGTGTCGACCGTCAGCATGTTGGCGTGACGCGAACGCTCAGGCCCGAAGCGGATCGAACGACGCACGCCGGTGTTCGTGCCGATCGGCGCGTCCAGATAGACCTGCATGGCGGCGAAGTCGTTGCCGCCCAGGCCGTTCGACAGGTTCTCGGTTTCCTTGCGGCTGATCGAGAACTCGGTCGAGAAGGTGTCGGTCCAGTCCGAGAAGAGCTGAGCCTTGTAGGCCGTCAGGTTCTGGTCGATCTGATAGGCCGAGGACAGCAGGCCGACGCTGACGTAGGCGCCGTTGGTGACCGTGTTGTTCAGGCGCAGATCGCTGCCCTTGGTCTGCTGGTACGAGACGACGGCGCGGTGCTGGTCGTTGATGTTCCAGTCCAGCTTGGCGAAGTATTTCTCGTCCTGGACCGTCAGGGCGTCGGCCGACCAGTCGAGCGGGTCGTAGCCGTAGATGCGCTTGGCGATGTCGCGGACCTGGTCGACCTGGGCCTGGGTGATGCCCGGCGCCTGGTTGACGGCGCCCGAACCTTCCGGACCCGACAGGACCGGCTGGGTCGATTCATACTTTTCGTAGTTCACCAGGAAGAACAGGCGGTCCTTGATGATCGGACCGCTGAGGGTCGCGCCCCAGGTCGTCTCTTCGAACTCGCCGGTCAGCGAGCGGTTCTGACGCTCGCCCGAGACGAAGTCCTTATAGCTGAAGCTGTCGCCGCGCAGGCTGTCGTTGGTGACTTCCCAGAAGGCTTCGCCGTGGAACTCGTTGCCGCCCGACTTGGTGACCGAGTTGATCACGCCGCCGGTGAAGCTGCCGTACTGGACGCCGTAGGGGGCGACGTCGACGCTGACCGCTTGCAGCACCGAACGCGAGATCGGCGAACGCAGGGTCGGATAGCCGTTGCCGTTCAGGCCGAAGTCGTCGCCCTGCTTGATCCCGTCGATCAGCATGGCGTTGTAGCGGGTGTTCTGGCCGCCGATCGACAGGGCGTCGTTGTTCGTCGGGTCCACCGTGGCGAACGGGGTCGTGCGCACGATGTCCTTGATGTCGCGGCTGATCGACGGCAGCGTCTCGATGTCTTCCAGGTTCAGGCGAGCGGTCGGCGAGGTGCGCACAGCACGCACGCCGCGCACGACCACTTCGGCCACTTCGGTGGCGCCGGCGTCGGCGGCCATGGCCGAAACGGTCACGTCGAACACGGTCGGAGCGCCGATGCCGACGCTGCCCAGTTGAGCCGTCTCGGTCTGGCCGTCGACCATCACCGTCACCGAGTACGGGCCGCCGACGCGCAGGTTGCGCGCGGTGTACAGGCCTTCTTCATTGGTGACCGTCGTGGTGCTGGTGCCCGACGGAATGTGGGTGACGACGACAGCCGTGTTGGCCACCGGCGCGCCAGCCGCGTCCGTGATCACGCCCCGGATGCCGCCCGTGGTTTCCTGGGCGAAGGCGGCGCTGGAGGTCGCCAACAGGATGGCTGCGGCGGAAACCCCATAGGCGAGGTTGCGGTTCAACATGGGTGCTGTGATCCTTTTCGACGCAGTTGCCAGAACGACAATCAGCGCGGTCATTGATGGGGCGGCTTTAGGCCCCCCATCAGACGCTCGGACGACAACTGGATGACAGAACGATGACAGCGCTCAAGGGTGTCCTGAGAGCCACACCATACCGAGAGCCGTTCGGCGACCCTAGGTCAGGCGTGTCGCCAGGGCGTCGGCCACGCGCTCGGCGGTCGCATCCAGAGCGCGCGGCTCGTGATAGTTGCCGTTGATCTGGGTCCGGTTGATCACATAGGCGCGGAAGGCCGTGAACAGGTTGCGGTCCGCGGGAGTGGGCGCGCGCCAGAAGGCGTCCAGGGGCTTCTGGTCGGTCAGCCCCTCGAAATCAAAGAAGGCCTGGCCGAGGACCTTGACCGGCGTGCCGAAACCAAGCGCCGACAAGGCCGCGCTGGAGTTATTGACCACCATGCCCTGTGACGCGCGGCACAATTGGGCCAGGTTGCCGCCGTCGAGGAAGTCGACCCGGCCGGTCAGGCCATGCTTGGCCGCCAGGCGCCGCGTCTCGCGGCCCAGGTTGATCACGCCGGGATCCAACGGATGATTTTTGACAAGCAGCCGCGTCGACGCAGGCGCCGAGCGGGCGAAGCTGGCCATCACCCGATCAAGAAACGACAGATTGTCGTGAATCTCGGAGTAGCGCAGCAGTTGGGCGTCGCCGTCCCGCTGCAGGCAGGCGATGAAGAAGTCGCCCTTGGCCTGAAGACGCTCGACATCCCGGCTCTTCGCACCCGAGACCGCCAGGGCCAGATATCGCCGCACGTGGCCCACGCACTGTCGCCAAGGCGAAGCGCTGTAGTAGTGGCGATAGTGCGGGAACATCAAACGGCCGAAGGGCTGGACCGCATGATAGAAGCTGATGTTGAGCACGTGATGCGGCAGGATCTTGCCGACGGGCTGTGAAATCGGCAGTTCCGGGGGCGGCGGGGGATAGCCGGCGCCCGAGCGCGGCAGTCCGCTCGACGCGTTGACCCCGTTGCGCTCCAGAGTGATCCAATCGGGGCGGAAGTAGCCGTTTTCCAGGACCCAGACACGGGCCGGAAGCTGCTTGGCCTGGGTCAGCACGCCCTGATTATAGGGGCCGCCCTCTCCAAAAAGGATGATGTCGGTGAACTCTTCAGCCAGACGCGCGACGTCCTGCGGCCACTCGCTGGCGGGACGGCGATAGGCGAGTCCGCCGGTCCGCGCCCAGTTCGAAAGGTCGCCGGCGTTAAACAGCATGCGGCGCACTTCGCCGCCCCGGCTCTCGATGGCGCGCGCCAGCCTGCGCCCGAACCACCCGAAGGGCGCGGACACCATGAGGAACCGCCTTCCGGTCAGGTCGACAGGAGCCTTTAGGCCGGCGACCGGCTGGTCTGGATCGAAGGGCGCGAGCAAACGCTGATATCTCTCTAGCGACAGAGCCTTATTAAACTTCAGACCCCGATGGACAAGCCGATAAGGCCTGTGCGCCGCCTGAAGCTCAAACACAACCGCCGAACTCAGCAACCTGAGCTCGGCGGAAGGTTCTTATCGACGCTTCTATGGTCGCGGGGGCCGGGATGAACCGGCCCCCTTGAGCCTTAGAAGTTGATGTCGACGGTGGCGCGGCGGTTCAGCGGCTCGCGCACGCCGTCGCCGGTG